>NZ_JABDVY010000023.1:0-85672 GCF_019685025.1 Rhizobium sp. NZLR8
AAGGTCGACATACGAAAACAGCGACCCCGTCCGATCATCCCCGCCGCGCATCCAAATTCCCTCGAAATCACTTGCAAGATGGAATCATGTGTCCAGCCCAAAAGCCAGTGGGTTTTTCAGCAGCCTGCTAGTGGTCGTGGGTACTGAGAGCTGACGCGGCCGGTAGCGCGATCGCGGTCGCGGAATATTCGCACCCTAGCAGCACGGGCCAATCGATCATCCCCCAACTGCAACAGGTTTGGCGGATTTCAATCCTCCGATGTGATTCGGTCGATCGCATCCTTGCATGCAGCCTTGATCAGGAGGACAACCGCCTCTTGGGATCGTCCCACCCCCAGCATTCGAACTATTGCGAAGCTCGTAAAAGCAAAGATTAGATGCGACAGCATCGCGTTGGCTGATTGAAAACGCCTTGCCCTTTGTTATTCGCCCAACCAGCACTTCGATGGTTTGCCGCCGGCGCTCGTTTCGCTCGATCAATGCCTGCGCGAATTCGGCGTCGAGCACCATTGCATCATGCAACCGACCGACGGCCGTTCCAGAAATTGCAGAAGATTTCGATCAAATGATCGAGTCCCGCTTGGGCATTCGGCATCGCCATCGCCTGGGCGATCCGCGTAAGGCCACCCTGAAGCGCAATCTCATCGAAAACGGTTTCAAGCAGTCCTCGCCGTGATCCGAACTGATTGTAGACGGCTGACGGGGCTTCTGACCATTCCGCCCATGCTACTCCAACCTGAAGCCCGTGGTCGTCTCAACGGGGTATATGGGGATTCATGTTTCTCGGCGGATCTCTTGCGGAATGGTACTAATGCCGCCCGCGCGGCGGCCTCGTTCCGGGCTTCTTGCGGACCTGGCCCCTGTCGCGGCGGCCCGCTTTGTGGAAGGAGCGCACCGCCGTCGGCATTTCGCGCCCTTCGCTGACCATTTCGAAACGCAGCGCGCCGGCGAGCGGAATCGCTTCGGCAAGCTTCACCGTGACGCTGTCGCCAAGGCGATAGCCAAGCCCTGTCCGTTCACCGGAGAGCGCCTGATGCGCCTCATCATAGATGAAATAATCGGTTCCAAGCGTCGATATGGGGACGAAACCGTCGGCGCCATAGTCCGGCAGAACGACAAAAAGCCCCGATTTCGTCACACCCGAGACGCGGCCGGCAAACTCCTCGCCGACGCGGCCGCTGAGATGGTGGGCGATCAGCCGGTCGACCGTCTCACGCTCGGCCGCCATGGCGCGGCGCTCGAAGGTCGAGATTTCGGCGGCGATATCGTCGAGAGCCGCCTCTTCCTCGGGCGTGATGCCCCCTTCACCGAAGCCCAGCGAGCCGACGAGGGCGCGATGCACGATGAGATCGGCGTAACGGCGGATCGGTGAGGTGAAATGCGCGTATTTCATCAGGTTGAGGCCGAAGTGGCCGATATTCTCCGGGCCGTAGATCGCCTGGCTCTGCGAACGCAGCACCATCTCGCTGACCATGGTCTGGTGCGGCGTGCCGTCCGCTTTCGCCAGGATGCCGTTGAAGTTGTTGGCGCGCATGTTGCCGCCCTTGGCAAGCGGGATGCCGAGCGTCGCCAGGAACTCGCGCAGGATTTCCTGCTTGGCAAGCGTCGGGCCGTCATGGATGCGGTAGATCAGCGGCTGACGTGCCTTTTCCAGCGTCTCGGCGGCGCAGACGTTCGCCTGGATCATCATCTCTTCGATCAGCTTGTGCGCCTCAAGGCGCGGCGGCACGACGACCCGGTCGACGGTGCCGTCGGGCTTCAGCTGGATCTTGCGCTCCGGCATGTCGAGTTCCAGCGGCTGGCGCCGGTCGCGTCCGCGCTTCATAACCTCATAGGCGTGCCAGAGGGGCTTCAGGATCGGCTCGAGCATCGGTCCGGTCTGATCGTCCGGCTTGCCGTCGATCGCCGCCTGCGCCTGCTGGTAGGACAGCTTGGCCGCGCTCTTCATCATGATGCGATAGAAGGTGTGGCCGATCTTGCGGCCTTCTCCGGAAAAGCTCATGCGCACGGCAAGCGCCGGGCGGTCGACACCTTCCTTCAGCGAACACAGATCGTTGGAGATGCGCTCCGGCAGCATCGGCACCACCCGATCCGGGAAATAGACAGAGTTGCCGCGTTTCAGCGCCTCGCGGTCGAGCGCCGACTTGGAGCGGACATACCAGGAGACATCGGCAATCGCCACGGTGACGACGACGCCGCCGGGATTGTCGGGCGAGGGGTCGAGTTCGGCATAGACGGCGTCGTCATGGTCCTTGGCGTCGGCCGGGTCGATGGTGATCAGCGGCACGTCGCGCCAATCCTCGCGATGCGACATCGTGGCGGGTTTTGCTGCGTCCGCCTCGTCAACGACGGCTGGCGGGAACACATGCGGGATGCCATGCGCATGAATGGCGATCATCGAGATCGCCTTTTCCGAGCCGACGGAGCCGACGACGGAAAGCACCTTGGCGCGCGGCAGGCCGAGACGGCCGAGGCGGGCGATTTCGACTTCGACCAGGTCGCCGTCCGTGGCGCCGCCGGTGAAGTCTGGATCGATGACCATCTCCTCGCCACGCCGCTCGATCGGCAGCAGCCGGCCGCCGCCGCCAGGCGCCGTGCGGAAAACGCCCATCGAGGCGCCGCGGCGCTTGTCGATCACTTTGATGATCCGCGCCGTATAGGCCGGCCCGCCGCGATCGACGGCCGGGAAGATCTTCGCCAGGATGCGGTCGCCGAGACCGGCGACGGGCGCCTTGCCCTTGCCCTGGCGGCCAGCAGGCGATTGTTGGCGGATGGCGACGGCAGGTGCGACACCCTGGTCTTCCGGCCATTCCGCCGGCCGGCCGATCAGATCGCCATCCTTGTCGCGCGTGGTGATATCGAGGACAGTGACCGGCGGCAGCGCGCCGGGACGGATCAGCGACTTGCGGTTCTTCTGCAGCATGCCTTCCTGCTCAAGCTCCTGCAGAAGGTGCTTGAGCTCGACGCGGTTGTCGCCCTTCAGGCCGAAGGCCCTGGCGAGTTCCCGTTTGGAGGCCTTCTGCGGATGATCGGCGATGAAGCGCAGGATCACCTCGCGCGAGGGCAGCGCGCCGTGGACGATGTTCAGCGGCTCGACCGCGGAAGCATCCTTGCCGGCACGACCGATCTTGCCAGGGCGCGTTCCCGCAGGGTTCGTTCTGTCGCGCGGTATTCTGCTCACGTCAGCTCTTTTTCGATTTCGCGGGCGCCTTCGCCTTTGTTGTCTTCGGCTTGGCCGCCGTCTTGGTGGTCTTGGCTTCGGCGGCCGCCGCCTTCGGCTTGGCTTTCGCCTTGATGGTTTTGCCAGCAGGCGCCTTGCCGGCCTTCTCGGCGATCAGCACGAGCGCCTCCTCGACGGTGATCGCCTGCGGATCCTTGCCCTTCGGCAGGGTGGCATTGACCTTGCCCCAGTTGACGTAAGGGCCGTACTTGCCGTCGCGAACGGTGATCGCGCCGCCGTCGGGATGGTCGCCGAGTGTCTTCAACGCCGCCGGCGTACCGCGCGAACCCCGGCCTGGCGGCTGGTTCGCCTTTTCGGCAATGACAGTCACGGCGCGGTTGAGGCCGACTGAGAACACGTCCTCGATGGTTTCCAGGTTGGCATAGGAGCCGTCATGCAGCAGGAACGGCCCATAGCGGCCGATGCCCGACGAGATCATCTTGCCGGATTCCGGATGTTTGCCGATATCGCGCGGCAGCGAAATCAGAGCCATCGCCTTTTCATAGTCGATGTCTTCGGGCTTCCAACCCTTCGGCAGCGAAGCGCGCTTTGCTTCCTTGCCGTCGCCGCGCTGAATATAGGGGCCGAAGCGGCCGGAACGCAGCGTCAGCTCCTCGCCGGTCGTCGGATCGGTGCCGAGGTTCTTCGGCTCGTTCAATCCGGCACCATCCGCTTCCCCGCCGTTTTCAGAAGAGAGCTGGCGGGTGTAGTTGCATTCCGGATAGTTCGAGCAGCCGACGAAGGCGCCATATTTGCCGAGCTTCAGCGACAGGTTGCCGGTGCCGCAGACCTGACAGATCCTGGGATCGCTGCCGTCCTCCCTTTTCGGGAAGACCAGGGGTGCCAGCGACTCGTTCAGCGAATCCAGCACATTGGTGACGCGCAATTCCTTGGTGTCTTCGATCTGCGCGAAGAAATCCTTCCAGAAATCGCGCAGCACCTGCTTCCAGTTCAGCTCGCCGGCGGAAATCCGGTCGAGCTTTTCCTCGAGATCGGCGGTGAAGTCGTATTCGACATATTTGGTAAAGAAGCTTTCGAGGAAAGCCGTCACCAGCCGGCCCTTGGCCTGCGGGATCAGCTTGCGCTTGTCGATCGTCACATAGTCGCGATCGCGCAATGTCGCCAGCGTCGCCGCATAGGTGGACGGGCGGCCGATGCCGAGCTCTTCCATCTTCTTGATCAGCGAAGCTTCCGAGTAGCGCGGCGGCGGCTCGGTGAAATGCTGGGTCGAATTGATCTTCTGCTTGGCGAGCGTCTCGCGCGCATTGATCTCCGGCAGGCGGCCATCCTCATCGCCGTCGTCGCTCTGTTCGCCGTCTTCCTTCTGGTCGGTATAGGCGGCGATGAAACCATCGAAGCGGATGACCGAACCGACGGCGCGCAGGCCGGCCTTCTCGCCCTTGTTGTCGGCGGTGATTTCAGCCGTCGTGCGTTCGATCTCGGCCGAGGCCATCTGGCTGGCGATGCCGCGCTTCCAGATCAGGTCGTAGAGCCGGATCTGGTCGGCATCGAGGAATTGGCGCACGCGGTCGGGTGACCGGTAGAAATCGGTCGGACGGATCGCCTCATGCGCTTCCTGGGCGTTCTTGGCCTTGGTGGAATAGAAGCGCGGCTTCTCAGGCATGTAGCGCTCGCCGAACTGGTCGACGATGGCGCTGCGCGCCGCATCGATCGCTTCCGGTGCCATCTGCACGCCGTCGGTTCGCATATATGTGATCAGACCGACCGTCTCGCCGCCGATATCGACGCCCTCATAAAGCTTCTGAGCGATCTGCATGGTGCGCGAGGCGGAGAAGCCGAGATTGGAGGAAGCGGCCTGCTGCAGCGTCGAGGTCGTAAACGGCGGTCCCGGGTTGCGCTTGACCGGCTTGGCCTCGACCGTGTCGACGACATAGCTCGCACCGTCGAGCAACGCCTTCAGCCGGCCTGCATCCTCGCCGTTGCCGATCGCGCGCGGCTGCAGCCGTTTGCCGTTCGCCGAAACCAGCCTTGCCTCGAACTCGTCGCCGCGCGGTGTCTTCAGAAGCGCCGAGATGTTCCAGTATTCTTCCGAAATGAAGCGCTCGATCTCGGATTCGCGGTCGCAGACCAAGCGAAGTGACACAGACTGGACACGGCCGGCCGAACGTGCGCCGGGCAGCTTGCGCCACAGGACCGGCGAAAGATTGAAGCCGACGAGATAGTCGAGTGCGCGGCGCGCGAGATAGGCGTCGACCAGCGGCACGTCGATGTCGCGCGGATCGGCCATCGCGTCGAGCACCGCCTTCTTGGTGATGGCGTTGAAGACGACGCGCTTGACCGGCTTGCCGTTCAGCACGCGCTTCTTGTTCAGCATGTCGAGAACGTGCCAGGAAATCGCTTCGCCTTCGCGATCCGGGTCGGTCGCGAGAAAAAGGCCGTCGGAGGATTTCACCGCGTCGGCAATGTCCTTCATCCGCTTGGCCGAGGCGCTATCGACCTCCCAAAGCATTTCGAAATCCTGATCGGGGAGGACCGAGCCATCCTTGGCAGGCAGATCGCGCACATGGCCGAAGGAGGCGAGCACTTTGTATCCCGGACCCAGATACTTGTTGATCGTCTTGGCCTTGGCAGGCGATTCCACCACTACAACATTCATGATGATTCTCTAAAAAGGAAACGACGCCAGCATTGAAGCCAGCGCAACACACACCGCAACATGGATGCCCGGCCCTCCGACATGGACAGGGAAATCGCCGCGGTCAAGGGGTTTGGTACAATTTTACGTCTTGCGTCTGTTGCAGCCGAAAGAGGATCGTCGGAAAAATACACCTTGAGATAGGTTGCCGATCATTTTCGGCATGGTTCGCCATTCTCAGCGCCGCGCCGAGATATCGCGCGAAATTCAATCGGCAAGCGAGACGAGACCGCCCTGATGCCGATGCAGCCTGCTTGAGATGTCGAGCTCCAGAAGGATGAGATAGACCGCGGATGCTGACAGACCGGTATGGCGGATGACGTCGTCGATCTCGACCGGGGTTGGTCCGAGCGCATCGATGATGCGAGCCCGGTCTGAATCGCCGGGCGGCATCGTCATCGCCTTGCCGTCACGTGCCGGTTGCTCGGCCATCGATGACGGGAACAGCTCGAATTGCGTAAGCGGCGCCAAAGCCTCGACGACATCGGCAGGTGTGGTGACGATCGAAGCGCCGTCCTTCAGCAGGCCGTTGCTGCCGTGGCAGCGCGGATCGAGCGGTGAGCCGGGCACGGCAAACACCAGGCGGCCGAACTCGCCGGCAAGCCGTGCGGTGATCAGCGAGCCTGAGCGCGTTGCCGCTTCGACGACCACAAGGCCGAGCGCGATGCCGGCGATCAGCCGGTTTCGGCGCGGGAAATCGCGGGCGCGCGGTTCCCAGCCGAAGGGCATCTCGCTCACCGCCAGGCCGTTGCCACCGGTTATTTCCTCGAGCAGGCCGATATTCTCCGGTGGGTAAGGCTGGTCGAGACCGCCGGCAAGCGCTGCGATCGTGCCCGTGTCGAGGCTTGCCCGATGCGCTGCCGTGTCGATGCCGCGGGCCAGGCCGGAGACCACGGTATAACCGGCCCGGCCGCAGTCGCGCGCCACCATCGCCGCGAATTTCGCGCCGGCGATCGAGGCGTTGCGCGAGCCGACAATGCCGACGGCCGGTCGTTTGGCGGCGGTAAGAGCGCCCTTGACGGCAAGCAGCGGTGGCGCGCCGTCGATCTGCTTCAGGGCCTGCGGATAGTCCGGCTCGCCGATGCCGACGAAGCGGGCGCCGAAACGGCGAGCCGCCTCCAGTTCCCGATGTGCCTCAGCCTCGCTGGCGATGCGGATTGCCCGCGTCGCGCCGCCGCGCGCCGAAAGCTCCGGCAGTGCTGCGAGCGCTGCCTCGGCCGATCCGAAATGATTGATCAGGTCGCGAAAGGTGGCCGGGCCGATATTGTCGGAACGGATGAGGCGCAGCCAGGCGATGCGTTGCCGTTCGCTCAGCGCCACGCCTTTTGATCCCGCGCCCGGCGCATCCATTATCCCTTTGCTCCGATCTTGCTTTCCGTGCCGTGCATCAGGCGGGAAATATTGGCCCTGTGCTTCCAGTAGGAGATCAGCGTCATGATCGCCATGACAGCAGCAACCTTTTCGTTACCCAGTATCCATAGCGCAACCGGAATGACAAGCATGGCAACCAGCGCCGATAGCGACGAGTAGCGGCTGGTGAAGGCGACCGCCAGCCAGACGGCGGCGAAGAGCACGACCATGATCGGCGCGACGCCGAGCAGGGTGCCGATATAGGTGGCGACACCCTTGCCGCCCTTGAAGGCGATCCAGACCGGGAAGAGATGGCCGATGAAGGCGAAAAAGCCGGCGATGATCGCCGCCTCCTCGCCGAGGAAATAACCGACAACCCAGGCCGCTGCCGCCGCCTTCAGCGCATCGAGCAGCAGTGTCGCAGCCGCGAGCTTGCGGTTTCCTGTTCTCAGCACGTTGGTCGCGCCGATATTGCCGGAGCCAATGCTGCGCACGTCGCCGAGGCCGGCGGCACGCGTGAGGATCAGGCCGAAGGGAATCGAGCCGAAGAGGTAGCCGATGATGGCGGCGGCAAGCGCGATCGGCAGCGTAATCTGCCATGACATGAGATTGGATAACATACGCCGCCTCAGCCCCTCCGTGGCCTATCCCCAGTATGCCGTTTCTTAAGTCCAGCCGGTTCTTAAAGTGCGTGGACAAGCTTTCCCGAGACATAAGTCGCGACGGCCCGCCCGCTGAAGCGCGCATCTTCGAACGGCGTATTCTTCGAGCGGGAGAGAAGCATGTCTTTGGCGACAAGCCAAGGCTCATCGAGATCGATCAGCGCGATATCGGCCGCAGCACCCGGTTTCAGCGTGCCGGCGGCGAGGCCGAAGATTTGTGCGGGGCGGGTGGACATGGCGTCGATCAGGCGCATCAGGCTCACCTGACCGCCATGGTGGAGCCTGAGAGCCGCCGCCAGCATGGTTTCAAGGCCGATCGCGCCGTCCGCCGCCTCGCCGAAGGGCAGGCGCTTCGTATCGACGTCCTGCGGGTCGTGCGAGGAGACGATGATGTCGATCGCGCCGTTCGCAAGCGCCTCGACCATGGCGACCCGGTCGTCTTCCGGGCGCAGCGGCGGATAGAGCTTGAAGAAGCTGCGGTATTCGCCGATGTCGTTTTCGTTGAGCGCCAGATTGTTGATCGATATGCCTGAGGTCACCTTGGCGCCGCGGCTGCGGGCGCGTTCGATAGCCTCGACCGAGGCCGGCACCGAGATCATCGCGGCGTGATAGTGGCCGCGCGTCAGTTCTGCGATCCTGAGATCGCGTTCGAGCGGGATCAGTTCGGCTTCCCTTGGAATGCCGGAGAGCCCGAGCCAGCTGGCGAAAAGCCCTTCATGCATGACGCCGTTCGCGCCGAGATATTTGTCGCGGGTTTCGCAGGAGATGACGGCGCCGAATTCACGCGCATAGGTCATGATCCGGCGCAGCACCTGCGTGTCGTGCACGCTCGAATGGGCATCGGTGAAGGCGACGGCGCCCGCCTGCATCAACAGGCCGATCTCCGTCATCTCCGCGCCGGCAAGGCCCTTGGTGATAGCGGCTGCCGGATAGACGTTGACGGCGGCGGTATCGCGGGCCGTCTTCTTGACGAATTCGACGAGCGCAATGTCGTCGATGACAGGATCGGTGTCCGGCATCATGATGATCGAGGTGACGCCGCCGGCTGCTGCCGCCCGACTTGCCGAGGCGATGGTCTCGCGATGTTCGCCGCCGGGTTCGCCGATATGGACGCGCGCATCGACGAGACCGGGGGCCGCGACAAGGCCGGCGCAGTCGCGGATGGTCGCACCTTCCGGCGCGCCCTGGTTCTGTGCCGCGGAACCGGCAGCAATGATCACACCGTTTTCGACGATGATCGTGCCAACGTCGTCAAGATTGCGCGACGGATCGATGATGCGGACGTTTTTGAGGACGATCGGGTTGCTCATGCCATCATTCCATCGCTTCGGGGACCCTGGTTCTGCGAGACGAGCAGCGTCTCCATCACCGCCATGCGCACCGCGACCCCCATTTCCACCTGTTCGGCGATCACGCTCTGCGGCCCGTCCGCCACCTCGGAGGCGATCTCGACGCCGCGGTTCATCGGACCGGGATGCATGACCAGCGCATCCTCCTTCGCCGACTTCAGCGTTTCGGCGTCGAGCCCGTAGAAATGATAGTATTCGCGCACCGAAGGCACAAAGGCGCCGGACATGCGTTCGCGCTGCAGCCGCAGCATCATCACCACGTCGGCGTCCTTCAGCCCTTCCTTCATCGAATGGAAGACCTCGACGCCCATCTCGGCGATGCCGGCGGGCAGCAGGGTCGCGGGCGCGACGACGCGCACGCGGGCGCCCATCGCATTGAGCAGCAGGATATTGGAGCGCGCCACCCGCGAATGCAGCACGTCGCCGCAGATCGCCACGATGATGCGCGAGAGCTTGCCCTTGGCGCGGCGGATCGTCAGCGCGTCGAGCAGCGCCTGGGTCGGATGTTCGTGCTGCCCGTCGCCGGCATTGACGACGGAGCAGGAGACCTTCTGGGCGAGAAGGGCGGCAGCACCGGCGCTCGAATGGCGAATAACAAGCACGTCGGGGCGCATCGCATTCAGCGTCATCGCCGTGTCGATCAGCGTTTCGCCCTTCTTCACCGAGGAGTTGCCGACCGACATGTTCATGACGTCGGCGCCGAGCCGCTTGCCGGCCAGCTCGAAGGAGGCCTGCGTGCGGGTCGATGCTTCGAAGAACAGGTTGATCTGTGTCAGCCCGCGCAACGTCGACGTCTTCTTCTCTCGCTGGCGGCTGATCTTGACGGCCTCGTCGGCCTTGTCGAGCAGATAGGTGATATCCTGCTCGGTGAGGCCCTTGATGCCGATGAGGTGGCGGTGGGGAAAAAAGACCATGACCCTGCCTCTTGCTGTCTCTGGCGGGTCTATAAAGAGTGCTGCCCGCCGGGGCAAGCATGCGCTGTGGGCAAAGGCTTATGTCCCCATGCATTTTCGCCAAAATTCCGATAGAGCAGAATGAACCGAATCATAACTTCCGGTTTCCCTTTGCCGGGCTCTTACACTAGAAGCGAATTATGACCTCCGCCAACCGGACTGAAGAAAAACTCGCAGAACTCAATCAGCCGAGCCTGTGGTCCGGCATCAACGCCTATCGGTCCGATCCGCTGATCGTCGATCTGACGGCAGCCCTGCCGCGCGGCATCCGCGAAGACCTGGAAAACATGGGCCGCTACGTCACCTCGCCGGAGGCGCAGGAGCTGGCGCGCATGGCGAACCAGGGTCCGCCGCAGCTGCGTACCCACGGTCCGCGCGGCGAGCGCCTCGACGTCGTCGAGTTCCATCCTGCCTGGCACGCGTTGATGCGCCGCTCCATGTCGGTCGGCCTGCATTCCTCGGTCTGGGATCCGCAGGCCGATAGCGAAGCCAAGGATGAGGCCCACAAGGTTCGCGCCGCCCGCTTCTATCTGTCGTCGCAGCTGGAATCCGGCCATCTCTGCCCGCTGACGATGACCAGCGCCTCGGTCGCCGCGCTCTCGGCCTCGCCGGCAATACAGAAGGATTGGGCCCCCAAAATCCTCTCGCGCAAATATGATTCGTCGAACAAGCCCGCCATGCAGAAGTCTGCCGTGACCATCGGCATGGGCATGACGGAAAAGCAGGGCGGCACGGATGTGCGCGCCAACCGCAGCGCTGCCGAAAAGGTCAGCGAGGGCATCTACCGGCTGTCCGGCCATAAATGGTTCATGTCGGCTCCGATGAGCGATGCCTTCATCATGCTGGCGCAGACGAAGGAGGGCATGGGCTGCTTCCTCGTGCCGCGCCTGCTGGAGGACGGTTCCGCCAACGGCCTGCAGTTCCAGCGGCTGAAGGACAAGGTCGGCAACCGCTCAAACGCCTCTGCCGAAGTGGAGTTCACCGACACGTTCGGTTTCCTGCTCGGCGGCCCGGATGCCGGCATCCGCACCATTCTCGACATGGTGACACTGACGCGGCTCGACTGCGCGCTGGCCTCATCCGGCATGATGCGCGCCTCACTGGCCGAAGCCGTACACCACACCCGCGGCCGCAGCGTCTTCGGCAAGATGCTCGTCAACCAGCCGATCATGACGCGCGTACTGGCCGACATGGCGCTCGATGTCGCCGCCGCGACGGCACTGTCCTTCCGTCTTGCCGATGCCTTCGACAAGGCGCGCGGCAATGCCGAGCAAGCGGCCTATGCCCGCGTCATGACGCCGGTCGCCAAATACTGGTGCTGCAAGATCGCGCCGGCGCTGATCTACGAGGCGATGGAATGCATCGGTGGCAACGGCTATATCGAAGAACGCCCGATCGCCCGCCACTACCGCGAGGCTCCGGTCAACGCCATCTGGGAAGGCTCCGGCAACGTCATGGCGCTCGACGTGCTGCGCGTGCTCAACCGTGGCAAGGATCTGTTCGAAACGGTGTTCGCCGGCCTTGCCCGCGATCTCGGCCCGGCCGGCAAGAAGACGATCGACGTGCTACGCGCCGCTGTCGCGCTCTGTGAACAGGATGAGGGCGCCGCGCGCTTGCTCGTCGAGCAGCTGGCGCTCGCCGCCGGTGCCGCCGAACTCTATCGGCTCGGGGCAGGGCGCATTGCCGATGCCTTCATCGAGACGCGCCTTGCCGGCGGCTGGCGCTCCACCTACGGCATGCTCGATTCTCGCTTCGACGCCAGCTACATCGTCGATCTGCTCTATCCGCCGGCGGCCTGACCGTAGCGGACGATGATCGCTCTTCGCCGGCATCGAGCAGCGATATCGAAGCGATTCGCGCCGACGGCTGCCCCTCACCATAACCCTCTCCCCGTAAACGGGGCGAGGGCACGTGCCTTGCAAGAGCGAGGTGGGAACGGAGAGGGCGCGGCATGTCCCTTCGCCCCGTTTACGGGGGGCCGCAGGACGGGTCGAGACCCGTGGCTCGACCCCGGTCGGTGCCGGCAGGCGGATGAGGGGCCGGCATCGGCGATCTCCCGGACCGGGTTGGCCGCACTTATCCCGCGCAGACGCACGATCCAAGACCGAACTGTGGACGACAATCACCGTCTTCCGTTCGGCTGGTCGCAACGTATCTCTTCCATGTCGCCTTCCCAGCCTATCCCTGCGAGGTCTGTGTTCGCATTTTTCCGGCGGCGCCTCTCGATCAGGCTTCGTAAAGCCTGTTCGACGGCGGCCTCTTTTGTCGCCAATCCCGTGACGATCATTGCTGCGTCGAGCAAGCCATCATCGATATCGATCGTCGTCCGCATGACCACCTCGAGTGTGCCAATGGGTGAAGGTACACGCCCAGCCCTCAGGGTTCGACTTGCTGAAGAAGCATCGCCACAAACAAAAATCCGGCCGCGTCGCCGCGGCCGGATTGATCATTTACGTCCGAAAATCAGCGTTCAAAAGAAGCCACGGCGCTGCCACCAGCCGGCCTTCTTCGGCTTGCCGTCGTCAGCTTCGCCATTCTCGACGCGGGTGGATTTCACAGTCGGTTCGGAGGAGGTGATATTGGATTCGCGGTTGGCGCGAACCGGCTTTGCCTCTTCCTTGACCTCTTCCTGAACGGGTGTTCCGAGATCGGCGGTGGCTTCAACCAACTCCGGTTCGGCCTCGGCCGCAGGTGCCGTCTCTGCCACCGGTTCCTCGACCGGCACTGCGGCCGGTTTGCGGCGGCCGCGGCTGCGGGCGGGCTTTACATCCTCGGCTATCACAGGTGCGCTTTCGACGGCTGCCATCGCGGCCTGGCCTTCGCCGGCATCGGCAACTGCTTCGATAGTTTCGGCGACGACTTCGCTCGGAGCGCTGTCGTTCGAAACGTCGTCGCCTTCGTCCTCGCCATTGTCCTCACCAGCTTCGCTGGCCGTCAGTTCGGAGCCATCCTCGGCCCGATTGCGGCGACCGCCACGCTTGCCGCGACGGCGCCGCTTGCGGCGCTGCGATTCCTCGCTTTCAGCCAGCGTCTCGGACGTGGATTCGGCGGTTTCAACGCCTTCACCGCCCTCGTCGTCACCGTCCTCATCTTCGTCGCCGGCTTCGCCAGCGGCAGACGTCGGATGCTCGGCATTGCCGTTGCGGCCACGCCGACGCCGGCGGCGCTTGCGCTTGCGATTGCCGTCAGCTTCGCCTTCCGAGCGTGCTGCGACGGGTCGCTCGGCAGCGGCCGGCTTTTCCTCGAGCTCTTCGTCTTCGTCCTCATCCACTTCGATGACGATGTCGTCGTCGTCATCTTCAGGAATGGCTGCGAAGTTGAAGAGCGTTTCGATTTTGACCGGGTTTTCCACCGGATCGCCGCGATCGATCGCGAAATGCTGGGCGCCGACCGAACCGTCCGCATCGATGACGATAGCGACGCCGAAACGGTTTTCGTAATCGATGATCGTCTGGCGCTTGTGGTTGAGCAGGTAGAGCGCAATGTCAGGCGTGGTGCGCACGCTGATATTGTGCGTGGTATTCTTCAGCAGATATTCCTCGATACCGCGCAGGACATGCAGGGCGACGGAGGACTGCGAACGCACATGGCCGCTGCCGCCGCAATGCGAGCAGACCTGCGTGGTCGATTCGAGAACCGACGCGCGGATGCGCTGGCGCGACATTTCGAGCAGGCCGAAATGCGAGATCCGTCCGACCTGAATGCGGGCGCGGTCGTTCTTCAGGCATTCCTTCAGCTTCTTCTCGACAGCGCGGTTGTTGCGCTTCTCTTCCATGTCGATGAAGTCGATGACGATCAGGCCGGCAAGGTCGCGCAGGCGAAGCTGGCGAGCGACTTCGTCGGCAGCCTCGAGGTTCGTCTGCAGCGCGGTATCTTCGATCGAGTGTTCGCGGGTCGAGCGGCCGGAGTTGACGTCGATCGAGACCAGCGCTTCGGTCTGGTTCATGATCAGGTAGCCGCCGGACTTCAGGGTCACCTGCGGCTGCAGCATGCGGTCGAGCTGCGCTTCGATACCGGAACGCGAGAAGATCGGATGGATGTCGCGGTAGGGCTGAACCACCTTGGCATGGCTCGGCATCAGCATCTTCATGAAGTCTTTCGCTTCACGATAGCCTTCTTCGCCGGAGACGATGACTTCACTGATATCCTTGTTGTAAAGGTCGCGGATCGAGCGCTTGATCAGCGAACCTTCCTCGTAGACGAGGCAGGGAGCCGTGGACGCCAGCGTCAGTGTGCGGACGTTCTCCCAGAGGCGCATCAGATATTCGAAGTCGCGCTTGACCTCGACCTTGGTGCGGTTGGCGCCGGCGGTGCGAAGGATGACGCCCATACCCTGCGGCACTTCGAGCATGCGCGCGATTTCCTTCAGGCGCTTGCGGTCGGCAGGGTTGGTGATCTTGCGGGAAATGCCGCCGCCGCGCGCCGTGTTCGGCATCAGCACGGAATAGCGGCCGGCGAGCGAGAGATAGGTAGTAAGGGCTGCACCCTTGTTGCCGCGCTCTTCCTTGGCGACCTGCACGAGCAGGATCTGGCGGCGCTTGATGACTTCCTGGATGCGGTACTGCTTGCGCGGCTTGCGCTGCACCCGTTCCGGCACTTCTTCCATCGCGTCTTCGGCGCCGACGGATTCGATGATTTCCTCTTCGCCATGATCGTCATCGTCGTCGTCATCATCGTGGCGACGCTTGCCGCTATCGACGTCCTCGGAGATCGAGTCGGTTTCCACCATGGCCGCCATCGCGCCGCCGGTCGAACCGTCATCCTCGTTATCGACGCTCGAAGCGCCTTCGGCTTCGACGTCCGTGGGAACGGCGTCCTCGGTGGCGGTTGTCTCAGCAGCCGGTTCGGTCACCTTCTTGCGGCTGCGGCGCGGCCTGGCCTTCTTGGCCGGAGCTTCCTCGGCGGCCTCGGGCGATGCCGCGGCCTCCACCGCTGCCGGCTCGTCGGTTACGGCAGCCGTTTCCGGCGCCTCCGGCACGATGCCGACATCCGGCTGGTCCTGGGTCGAAAGATCGACCATCGGCGCGGTTTCGACATGCTCGACATCTTCGTCGCGGCGATGCTCCTCGGCTTCGGCCCGAAGCAGCGCCTGACGGTCGGCGAGCGGTATCTGATAATAGTCGGGATGGATTTCGGCGAAGGCCAGGAAGCCGTGCCGGTTGCCGCCGTAATCGACGAAGGCTGCTTGCAGCGAGGGCTCGACCCTCGTTACCTTTGCAAGATAGATGTTGCCGCGGATCTGCTTCTTGTGCTGAGACTCGAAGTCAAATTCTTCTATGCGGTTCCCGCGAACGACAACGACGCGCGTCTCTTCCTCGTGAGACGCATCGATAAGCATTTTGTCTGCCATGTAAGCTGTGCTCCTCGGCGTGGCCGCGAGAGCGCATTCCCGACTGCTGTTGAAACAGAAAGAATGCGGTCCGCAGTGGCCGCGCCGGATAATGAAAGTCGCGCCTGATGCGAGGGGGAGGGCAGCAGCCAGACCGCAGCCGGAACCATTTCGGTCCGGGGCCTGTACACTTCAGATAAAACCTGCTGCGAAACCATCAACAACCAAGCGTGATCGACAAATACGAAGACCCATTCGGGTCCGATGAGTTTGCTCCCTGAGAGCGTGGTGGCTGATCCACCAATGAATTCCGACAATGAGCCGGAAAATCAGGATCCAGTTCTAAGGATGAAGCGCATGAGACGGCGGACGATGACCGGTGTGGCGCCAGGTCCTGATCTGGCTGGCAGCCTCTGCGGCGACTCTATCCCGTCAACACTTTACCCTAAAATTCGTTGTAGGTTTTCCGTGTCACAATAGCAAGGGAAAAGCCAAATGTGCCATAATATTGATGGATTTCGTAACGCATAGAAGTTGGGGATAAAGTGATCGCGATTCGGCGGGCCGCAACGGGTGTTTCGTCTAGCGACGTTCGACGCGGCCGCGTCGGCTCCATCGCAGTACAGATAGGGTGTGGCGGTTCATTGTTTAAGAGGGCTCGGATCGCGGCGAAATCCCCAGTGCGGCGATCGATATTCGCAAGGTTGGTTCTGACGGCGCTTCTGGCGGTTGGTTTCCTGCCGGCCGTTGTTGGTTCCGTCGAGGCCAGGGATCCGCTGCTTGCCTATGGCGCGCGTATCGTCGGCGACGACGCAAGAACCCGCATCGTCATCGATTTCGATCGCGAACCGCGCTTCTCCGTCCACTATATCGCCAATCCGGAGCGCATCGTCATCGACCTGCCGGCGACCGCCTTCGGTTTTCCGGCCAAGGATCTCGCTGCCCGCGGCCTGTTCAAGGATATCCGTTACGGCAAGATGGACGAGGAGAGCGCCCGCATCGTTCTGACGACGGCAGGGCCGGTGAAGCTGGCGCTCGCCAAGGTGCAGGCCGACGAGGCCGGCAAGGGTCATCGTCTCGTGCTCGATGCCGAGATGATCGATAAGCAGGCCTTCGCCGAACTGGTGAAGACGCAATCGTGGAGCGATCGGGCCTGGAGCGATCGGGCCTCGAACGATGGGAGCGAAGCGGCGCAGACGACCAGCGCCATTCCGGCGCCTGAGAAAGCCGCGCCCGGCGATTTCGTCATCGCCGTCGACGCCGGCCATGGCGGCATCGACACCGGCGCGATCGGCGTCGACACCAAGACCGAGGAAAAGCAGGTGACGCTTGCCTTCGCCAAGGCCTTGACCGACCTCCTGAACAAGGAGCCGGGCATCAAGGCTTTCCTGACGCGCGAGGACGACGAGTTCCTGTCGCTGTCGCAGCGTGTACTGATCGCCCGCCAGAACCATGCCGGGCTGTTCATTTCGCTGCATGCCGACACGCTGAAGCAGAAGGATATCCGTGGCGCCACCGTCTACACGATCTCCGACAAGGCATCCGACAAACTCGCCGCCGACCTTGCCGAACGTGAAAACCTCTCCGACCAGATCGCCGGCAAGGAAACGGTCGCCGAGCCGCCCGAGGTCGCCGATATCCTGCTCGATCTGACACGGCGCGAAACCCAGGCCTTCTCGATCTCGCTGGCCGAAAGCGTGCTGAATTCTTTCAAGGATCAGGTCGGCACCATCAACAATCCCCACCGTCATGCCGGTTTCCGCGTGCTACAGGCCCCTGACGTGCCGTCGATCCTTCTCGAACTCGGCTTTCTCTCGAATGCCGAGGACGAGAAACTGCTGCTCGACGACACCTGGCGCGGCAAGATCGTCGGGCTTTTGACCGAGGCGGTGAAGCGATACCGCGCCGGCGTGATGGCGAATGGCGGCTAACGCTTTTTGCCCGAAATTCAGTTGCGGTTGCGGGACGGCCGTATCCATGAAAACAAAGACTTAAACTGCGTTGCATGAATCGAATTCTGAGCAGGATGGCTCAGCTTGGCGGCGGGAACGGGCGTTGCTTGGATGTGACAGTCCTAGTGAAACGCGCCCGCAGCGGCGAATGCGGCGGCGAGAGCCCTATTTTCCTCACAATCGCGCCGTTACTCCGGCTTATGTTTCGCAGCCTGAGGCGCGGAATCGGCTTGTGGCGGTAGCGCTCATGGAGTAAGCCGCGCAACGTGCAAATTGCCTTGATCCATACAATCGTTGTGTCTGCGCCGATTGACGATCGAAGAGACCGGTAGCTGAAAATATGGTTAGACTTTTTGGATATTTCTTCGGAATGGCCTGCGTCCTGTTTCTGGTCGCGGCGGCGGGTGTTGCTATCTATCTCGCCAACGTCGCGAAGGATCTCCCGGACTATGCCGTCCTGAACAGCTATGCGCCGCCGGTGACTACCCGCGTCCACGCCGGCAACGGCGCTCTGATGGCTGAATACGCCAAGGAAAAGCGTCTCTTCCTGCCGATCCAGGCCGTCCCCGACCGCGTGAAGGCCGCTTTCCTGTCGGCCGAAGACAAGAATTTCTACAATCATCCGGGCGTCGATCTCACCGGTCTCGGCCGCGCAATCCTCGTCAACCTGCAGAATTTCGGTTCCGGCCGCCGGCCGGTCGGTGCTTCCACCATCACCCAGCAGGTGGCCAAGAACTTTCTTTTGAGCTCTGACCAGACGATCGACCGCAAGATCAAGGAAGCAATCCTGTCCTTCCGTATCGAGCAGGCCTACAGCAAGGACAAGATCCTCGAGCTCTACCTGAACGAGATCTTCTTCGGTCTGAATTCCTACGGCATCGCCGGCGCCGCGCTCACCTATTTCAACAAATCCGTCACTGAACTGACCGTCGCCGAAGCCGCCTATCTGGCATCGTTGCCGAAGGGTCCGGCCAATTATCATCCTTTCCGCCATCCCGAGGCAGCGCTCGAACGCCGCAACTGGGTGATCGACCGCATGGTCGAGAACGGCTATGTCAGCCAGAGCGATGGCGAGGAAGCCAAGAAGCAGCCGCTCGGCGTCACCGCCCGCACGACCGGCCCCTCGCTCTTTGCTTCGGACTATTTTGCCGAAGCCGTGCGCCGCCAGCTGATCGACCAATATGGCGAGAAGGTTCTCTATGAGGGCGGCCTTTCGGTGCGCACCTCGCTCGATCCGCAGCTGCAGCTTGCGGCCCGCAAGGCGCTGCAGGATGGTCTGGTGACCTATGACGAGCGTCGTGGTTTCCACGGCCCGATCAAGCAGATCGATGCAAGCGGTGATTGGGGCAAGGCGCTTGCCGATATTCCCTCCCTCTCCGACGTGCCGGAATGGCGGCTCGCCGTCGTGCTCGCCGTCTCGGACAGCAACGTCGATATCGGCCTGCAGCCGGCCAAGGATGGAAGCGGCAAGGTTTCAGCCGACCGTCAACGCGGCACCATTGAAGCCAAGAACATGCAGTGGGCCTTCCGTTCGGCCGACGGCGCCCGCAAGACCGCGAAATCGCCGGTCGGCGCCGTAGCCCCCGGTGACGTCGTCTATGTTGCAAAACTCGGCGACGACGCGTCGAGCTCCTATCGCCTGCAACAGCCGCCGAAGGTGCAGGGTGGCCTGGTCGCCATGGATCCGAAGACCGGCCGCGTGCTCGCCATGGTCGGCGGCTTCTCCTACGGCCAGTCCGAATTCAACCGCGCCACTCAGGCGATGCGCCAGCCGGGTTCCTCGTTCAAGCCCTTCGTCTACGCGGCGGCGATGGACAACGGCTATACGCCGGCTTCCGTCATCATGGATGCGCCGATCGAAATCGTCTCCGGCGGCCAGGTCTGGAAGCCGGAAAACTACGGCGGCGAAGTCAGTGGCCCGTCGACGCTGCGCTCGGGCATCGAGCATTCGCGCAACCTGATGACGGTGCGCCTCGCCAACGATCTCGGCATGAACATCGTCGCCGAATATGCCGAGCGCTTCGGCATCTACGATCACATGCTGCCGGTTCTCTCCATGTCGCTCGGCGCCGGCGACACGACGGTGCTACGCATGGTCTCTGCCTATTCGGTCATCGCCAATGGTGGCAAGCAGATCAAGCCGACCTTGATCGACCGCATCCAGGACCGCTACGGCAAGACGATCTTCAAGCATGAGGAGCGTTTGTGCGAGGGCTGCAATGCCGGCGCCTGGCAGAACCAGGAAGAGCCGAATGTCGTCGACAATCGCGAAACAGTTCTCGACCCGATGACCGCCTACCAGATCACCTCGATGATGCAGGGCGTCATCCAGCGCGGCACGGCCGCCGGCAAGGTCGATCTCGGCGGTCGCGACGTCGCAGGCAAGACCGGCACCACCAATGACGAGAAGGATGCCTGGTTCGTTGGCTTCACGCCGGATCTGGTCGCCGGTCTCTATATGGGCTTCGATACACCGGCCCCGCTCGGCCGCGGCGGCACCGGCGGCGTTCTCTCCGCCCCGATCTTCAACGAATTCATGCAGGCTGCCGTCAAGGATGCGCCGGAATCGAAATTCGTCATCCCGCCGGGCATGAATCTGATTTCGATCGACCGCAAGACCGGCATGGCCGCCGTCGACGGCGATCCGAACACCATCATCGAGGCCTTCAAGCCCGGCACCGGCCCGGCCGACAGCTTCTCCGTCATCGGCATGGACAGCACCATGGCGCCGGAAGAGATCCTGAAGACCTCGCCGCAGGCAAACCAGGCCGTCCAGACCGGCACGCCCGGCCTGTTCTGACCTCCGTCCCGATTTTTGAACGCCCGCGCGGCCTTTACATCCGCGGCGGGCGTCTCTATGTCCAGCAGCACCGGAAGAACCCAGACAGAGAAGCAGGAAAATGCGAGCCGAAATCGAAAACGTGGTCGATGAAACCAAGCAGGCTATCACCCTGCTGAGGAGGCATCTTTGACTGGGACCAGGCGACAAGACGGCTGGACTGGTTGAACAACAAGGCAGAGGATCCCAACCTCTGGAACGACGCTTCCGAAGCGCAGAAGCTGATGCGCGAGCGCCAGCAGCTGGATGACGGCATCAATGGCGTCAAGCAGCTGGAACAGCAGCTGAACGACAATATCGAGCTGATCGAGCTTGGCGAGGAAGAGGGCGACCAGAGTGTCGTCAAGGAAGCCGAAGACACGCTGAAAGCCCTGAAGGCCGAGGCTGCCCGCCGCCAGGTGGAGGCCATGCTCTCCGGCGAAGCCGATAGCAACGACACCTATCTCGAAGTCCATTCCGGCGCCGGCGGCACCGAAAGCCAGGACTGGGCGAACATACTGCTGCGCATGTACACCCGTTGGGCCGAACGCCAGCGTTTCAAGGTCGAGCTTCTCGAAGTCCACGACGGCGAAGAGGCGGGCATCAAATCCGCGACCCTGCTGGTCAAGGGACACAATGCCTATGGCTGGCTGAAGACGGAATCGGGCGTGCACCGGCTGGTGCGCATCTCGCCCTACGACAGCAATGCGCGTCGCCACACTTCCTTTTCGTCGATCTGGGTCTATCCGGTTGTCGACGACTCGATCCAGATCGAGATCAACGAAGGCGACTGCCGCATCGATACCTATCGTTCGTCGGGCGCCGGCGGCCAGCACGTCAACACCACCGACTCGGCCGTGCGCATCACGCATATCCCGACCGGCATCGTCGTGCAGTGCCAGCAGGAGCGTTCGCAGCACAAGAACCGCGCCAAGGCCTGGGACATGCTGCGCGCCCGCATGTACGAAGCGGAACTGAAGAAGCGCGAGGACGCCGCCAGCGCCGAAGCCGCCTCCAAGACGGATATCGGCTGGGGCCACCAGATCCGCTCCTACGTGCTGCAGCCTTACCAGCTGGTCAAGGATATGCGCACCGGCGTTGCCAGCAGCGCGCCGGACGACGTGCTCGACGGCGATCTGAACGAGTTCATGGAAGCGGCCCTTGCCCACCGCATCAGCGGCGCCGCCGACGCGGTCGTCGACGATGTGGATTGATAGAGCCGCGCTCCGCTTTGAGCCGGCATATGCACGTGGAAAGCCCCGCTCCGGGGCTTTTTTCGTACTCAGCCCCTGGCGTCGATGGCGGTATCTCGAAACAGTGCTGCCGATAGATCGGCAATCTCGTCATGAATGGCCGCGCGCTCGATGCCCGGCGGATCGGTAAAGAGCTCTGCCGCAAAGGCAAGGCCGAGTGCGGTGCCCTCCGGCACGAAGACGTAATGCCCAAGGCCGCCAACGAAGATCTTAAGAGCGCTGCGTGAGAGCCGCGCATGCAGCCATGCCGAACATTCCTCGGCCGGCGCAGCCCTGTCGGCGTCGCCGACCAGGATAAGGGCGGGCGCATCGACAGCTTTCAGGGTTTCCGCGCTGAAACCGAGAACGGACCGGCCCGGCGCGCACAGCAGTGCGGCCTTGATTCTCTCATCCCGGTAGGACTTTGTCATGCGGGACCAGGATTGGCGAAACACCTCGCTGGTGGAAAGCAATGTCGGGATATGATCGGCAAGGTCGGGAAATTCCCTCGGTCCGCGCGCGCCACCCGGCTTCATCCTGGACGGTTCGAACTGCGAGAACTGGGTGACGGCGCCAAGAAGCAGCATCACGCTATATGCTCCGGCCGAAAATCCGGCCGCGAAGACGTGGGTCGTATCGATATGACCGGAGAGATCGCTGAGCCAGTCATCGCGGTGATCGAGCATGTAGCTGAGATCCGGCGCCCGCTCCCAAAGACAGGCAAAGCCTTCAGTGCGATAGGGCTCGTTGCCGGTATTGCCGTGATGGTTGACGCCAAGCGCTGCAAATCCGCGATCGACCAGCCGTCGCGCCAGCCATTCCAGTCCGGCCGCGGATCCGCCGGTGCCATGCGACAACAGGACGAGGGGATAAGGTTGGGCACCCGGCCGGACGCGTGCGTCGCGGGCGACTTTCGCCTTTTGGAACCAGCCTCTTTCCGTTGTGTCGCTTTTCCGCGTTTCATCGGCAGCGGGATACCACAGCGACCAGCTGATGGGTCTGGGGCCGTCTGCGTCCCAGTTCGACCTGTTCTCGTCGTAAAGGACGCCGTCGCGGAAGCCCAATTTCATCTCTCGGATGCCCCTCTGAACAGTTCCCGGCTGTTCAATTCGTCGCCTTCTCCACGGTGATGTCGCCGAATTCATCGATCAGTACGGTCCAGCCATCCGGCTCCGCAGAGGGATCGGTCTTCAGATAGATCGTGGCGAACAGCCCCGGCTCCTTGATGATGCCGTTTGAATTCTCGGGGCGTATATCGGTAATATAAGGCTTCAGGTCGCTGATCTCCTGCAACTCGACGGTAGAAGTGATCGCCGGGCCGGTCTCGGTCTGGGCAATCTGCTGCAGATAGACCTTCGAGGTCCTGTCTGCCTGGCGAACGGCAAATAGCTTGTAGTAGCCGTGGCGCTGCGTGGTCTTTCCCTCGGGGTTGGCAACGCGCTCGGCGCCTGTCGGCGCCCGCTCGACATCCGGTGCGTTGCCGTCATCCTGCCAGTAGCCGGTGCTGGTCGCGAAAATCACCGATGCCGGCAGGATGGCATCCTGCCCCGGCAAGGCTGCGGCCGACCACCCGATGAGGAACACGGTGGTCATCAATAGGCGTCGCATTGCCATCGTCTCAATCCTTGAACTGCTCGGCGAGAATACGGTCGGACCAGGAGCGGTCGGGATCGGAAAGGATGCGTGCCGTCATAT
Source organism: Rhizobium sp. NZLR8 (assembly GCF_019685025.1). Taxonomy (NCBI): domain Bacteria; kingdom Pseudomonadati; phylum Pseudomonadota; class Alphaproteobacteria; order Hyphomicrobiales; family Rhizobiaceae; genus Rhizobium; species Rhizobium sp. NZLR8. Next base: position 23,217 of record NZ_JABDVY010000023.1, read on the forward strand.
GTTCCGACTGGGCGATGCGGACATGCAGCACCGATTTGACCTCGGTATTGTCGGCCACGGCGTTCACCGGCCGCTTGACCGGCTCGAGGACGTCGATATCGACGGTCACCCTGTTGGGAAGCAGTGCGCCCCTCCAACGCCGTGGCCTGAAAGCGCTGACCGGCGTCATGGCGAGCAGTGGGGCCTCGAGCGGCAGGATCGGGCCATGGGCGGAAAGATTATAGGCTGTCGACCCGGCGGGGGTCGCCACCATCAGCCCGTCGCAGATCAGCTCCTCCAGGCGGACGCGCCCATCCACCGCGACCCGTAGATTGGCGGCCTGATAGGACTGGCGGAATAGATAGACCTCGTTGATGGCGAGTGCCGTCGAATTGGTGCCGTCGGCGTTGGCCGTCGTCATCTGCAATGGCCGGAAGACGTTTTCGACGGCGACGCAGATGCGCTCCTGAAGTTGTTCGCTGCGATAGTCGTTCATCAGGAAGCCGACCGAGCCGCGATTCATGCCGTAGACCAGCTTGCCGGAGTTCATCGTGCTGTGCAGCGTCTGCAGCATGAAACCGTCGCCGCCCAGCGCGACGATAACGTCGGCATCGTCGGCCGGCACGTCACCATAAATGCGAATCAACTCCTCGCGCGCTTCAAGCGCCTCTGTCGTCGGTGAGGCGAGAAAGGAAAGAGTCTGAAATGAACGGCCCATGCAATGCCCTTTATGATGCTGTCCTAGCTAAAGGATAAAGGGCTGGCGCGACAAGGACGTTTTCTATCGCGAAGCGTTTTGAGCGGCAGTCGAGCTGTCCGCACTGACACGATTTTTCCTTTACAGAATCATAGAATCTGCTAGTTGGGCACCTATTGCCCTTGTAGCTCAGTTGGTAGAGCACCTGATTTGTAATCAGGGGGTCCCGGGTTCGAACCCTGGTGGGGGCACCATTTTTCCACGCGATACCGCCCGTCCAGACCATAGTCTCGGTTCGACGTTGCTTCGCTCGATCGCGCCGGCGGATTTGCCAGGTATCACGTACTCCTTGATGAACCTTGCCTGAAGGGCTGCTTCAGCGCCAATTCAGCCGCGCCAGCTTATCTTCGCCTCATCATCAATGAGGAAGAAGCAGCCATGAAGCTCGCACATCTCTTTTTCGCCGCAACCATGTCCGTTGGTGCGGCTTTGGCGTCCGTCGCCCCGGCCGCCGCCATGCCCGTCGATCGGCCGGCCGTGTCGGTCCAGGGCGATATCGTTCAAATTCGTGATGGCTGGCGACATGATCGCAACCGTGACGAAAGTGACGACCGCGGTTGGCGCGATAAGCGTGACGACCGTGGCTGGCGCGATCAGCGTGATTGGCGTCGGTCCGACTGGCGCGATGATGACTGGCGCTGGCGCCGGTGGCGTGCCGAGCGTTGGCAGGAACGCCGCGAGTGGCGCCATCGCGATCGTGATATGCCTTTCTGGCTCTACCGCGGCTGACGCGTCCGTTGCGCGCCTGAGATGCGCGGTTACAGAACGGCCCGGATCATCCGGGCCGTTTTCAATGCGTGGCGGGTTCGTTGACGCTTGCCTCAATCCTGTTGCCGTTGCCGCTCTGGCCCGCGCCGGAAGGTGACAGCATCGCGATGCTGAGCACTGAGACGACCATGAAGGCGACGACGGCGATCATTATGCGCATGAGCGTTCAATCCTCGTTCAATTACGGGATTAACGCCTGATCGCCGTCCGCGTTCCTGCTGGGCTAAAGCGCGCCGCATCGAATTTGATTCATGCGACGCGCTTTAGCCTTTTGTTTTTATGCATGTCGTTACCCCGGAACTGCTGCACACTTCCGGGCGATATGCATTATTGCACCTGTCCGGGCGTCGCAGGGCCGGGCGCCGTTGGCGATAACGGATCGGGCTGGTGGATCGGGTGCGACGTGTCCACCCACATGATGCTGAGGATAATCACGACGAAGACCGCGATGAAGAGGATACCGAAAATCAGCGGTCGAATGGCCATGATGGGGATCGTTCCTTCTTGCTTCTGACCGGTCGTTACGATCGGTCATCGGCCGATCATAGTGCCCCAGGAGGTCTTTCCAAGGCAAAATTGAATTTCTCCGGCTTCGGTCGAGCCTTGCGCGGTATCGCCGGCATCGGTTTTTCCAGCTGTCGCACCGGGTTAAACTGTGCCACGGATGCCTGAAACAGTTGGGGACGGGCATCATGAAGCGGATGGTTACAGCATCGGTCATTGTCGCGGCATTCGTCTCATGGGCCGGAGCGTCCGAAAATGCGGGCCTTTTCGACAAGCCGATAAAGCTGGATGTTGTCGTGTTGCCGAAGGATGAGCTCAATCCTGATGCGAAACCGAAGATCACCTGCAGCCGCTATCCCGCATTCATGGTCAAGGAGGTCGGTCTCGGTGAGGTCGGAGCCGAAAAGCTGGCGCTGCTTGCCTCCGATGCCCCCTGTGAACGCACCGGCGAGCGCGAGCGGGTGATCGAGGATGATACCGCCGGCTATCTCATCGGCGTCAGCGGCGGTTTCGTGTTTTTCCGTGCGGCGGACGGATGGAACGGCGGGTTGCCCTTTGTCGTCTACGATGCGGCGGCGGGCGAGCGGCTGCTCGACGATTCCCTCGAGGGCGACGATTTTTCTGCGATAAGGAGCGGGAAGGGGGAGCTGGCCCTCGATTTCCGTCGCGTCTACACGGCCTCCTGTTCGCTCTATCTGGAGGGCACTGCCTGCGCCAAGACGATCGCCGCCGACACGGGTCTGTCGCCGCAGCAACTGCCGGATTGCACAGCTGCCTACAAGGCGGAAATCAAACGTACCCCCGAGCATGCGAGGGAAATCGAGAAACTGCCGAGCGTGATCGTCTATCCCGTCGAACTGACTTACGCGGCGGGCGAAGCGGTCCGCAGCCCTATGGACGGACCGACTGCCTGCCGGATACCGAGCTGACCCAGCCGAGTGGGTTGACGGGATACACCGTCAACTTTCAAATCAATGACGGACGAGCGATAGCGGCTTGCCGCCTTCGTCCTTCGATTTGTCGAAATTGCCGTCGGCGCGCATGTCGAAGCCAAGCGATGAGCCGTCATCGCCCATCAGCGTCAGCCCGAAACCCTCGATATGCCAGACTGTCAGTTTCAGCCTGGCGACATTGGCGGCGCAGTCTCCGGATAGTGACAGCGGCGCGTTGCCGTCAGCATTGACGTGGCCGTCGAGTGTCACGCCGCAGAGCTTTTCGCCGTCCGGCCTTTGCATCGTCCAAATCCCGGCAAGGCTGTTGAAGGTCGGTAATCGATCGACGCCGTCGGGTGCGGCGATCAGCAAAAGCGGCACCCGATCTTCCGTCTTCATCGGCGACCCTTCGTTCTCGACGAAACGGGCCAGCACCTTACGCAGCGGATCGATCAGGATGATGCCGCCATTGCCGTCGAAATTCCAGGCATAGGACTCGGCAAGCGAAGGCAGCGGCTTGGCGCAGGAATCCTGTCCAGACAGCCCATAACCGCCGATGGCTGTGCCGGTTTCGAGCGTCATCCGGCATCCGGCTCCACCGTCTTCCGGGGCAACGAGATAGGTTCCGGCCTGCGCTTTGAGAATATCGGGATCGATCTCCTGCCCATATGCGAGACCGCAGACAAGCAGCGCCGCTGCTGCAGCCGCAAGGCGGGGGATGATACGGATCATGGTAATTTCTCTTCGCCTCGGCCCGCTTGCGGACCAGCCTATGCCTTCAGGTAAAGCCGCGCCGCATAAAGCGCGATTGCCGCGGCATTCGAGACGTTCAGCGATTTGATCGCGCCGGGCATGTCGAGGCGGGCAAGCGCGTTGACGGTTTCGCGCGTCTTCTGTCGCAGCCCCTTGCCCTCGGAGCCGAGCACCAGCGCAACCTTCCCGCCCGAGAACGTGCTTTCGAGCGGCGCCGGCCCTTCCGAATCGAGGCCGATGGTGGAGAAACCGAGCTTGTGCAATTCACCGAGTGCATCGGCGAGATTGGTAACCTGTATATAAGGTATCAGTTCCAGCGCGCCGGAGGCGGACTTGGCGAGCACGCCGGATTCGGTCGGGCTATGTCTCTGTGTGGTGATAACGGCGCCGGCATTGAAGGCGACGGCTGAGCGCATGATGGCGCCGACATTGTGCGGATCGGTCACCTGGTCGAGAACGAGCAGGAGAGGGCTGTCTTTCAGCGCTTCGAGCCGGCGGACCGGCAGCGGCCGTGTTTCCAGCATGACGCCCTGATGAATCGCCTCTGGGCCGAGCACCTTGTCGATGTCCTGCGGCGAGACCATTTCGAAGGGAATGCCGAGTGTTTCGACGTCGACTTCGAGCCGCGCCAGCGCGTTCTGCGTCACGAAAAGCTTGATCTTCTTGCGCTCGGGATTGTCGAGGGCGGCGCGCACCGTATGCAGGCCGTAGAGATGCACCTGGTCGGGCGCTAGCGCCGGCGGCTTCCAGTCTTCGCCGCCGCGCTTGCGCTTCTGTGGCTGAGGCGTGGGAATCTCTCCGCGTTCGCGCTTGCCGTCACGGTGCGCGCGCCGCAGCGTGGCGTAATGCGTATCCTTGGCCGATGGGTCTGTCGCGGCCGTGCCGCCGGATTTTTTATCTTTGCTCATGCGGCTTTATAGCCATGGCGCTGGCTGCCGCATAGGCTTTCTTTCATCGGCCGGCTTTCGGCAAGGAATGAAATTTTTCGTGTTTTTTCCGTTGTCATCGTGTTGACAGACGGAAATGCTCCGGTCATATACGCGGCGCAGACGACGGGTCGCAACGCTTCGAAGTCTGACAAACTTGGTCTTCAAGATCCGGACGAATAACTGGAGAGATGCCCGAGTGGTTAAAGGGGACGGACTGTAAATCCGTTGGCTCAGCCTACGTTGGTTCAAATCCAACTCTCTCCACCATTCGTCATCGGATCGGACCACCCCGCGGGTATAGCTCAATGGTAGAGCAGCAGCCTTCCAAGCTGAATACGCGGGTTCGATTCCCGCTACCCGCTCCAGTTTTTCTAAGCCCAATTCACGTGACCGACGCCGCCGCGATAATTCGGCACGCAGATGTTTCAGAAGACGCCGGCGCGGTTGCTCATCTCCGGCAGTCGACGCGATTTTCTCCAAGGATTTCAGTAATTTTCGACGGTGCTCCGGCGAATCGCCTTGCAGGCGGCAAATTGTCCCCCATATGCGCTGTCACACCAAGAATGGCGCCTGCAATTAAGTCTTGCGCAATTTCGCCGAAAGCCTTAAACGGCGGCACTAAACCGGTTCGCCGGGGCCCACCATCTCGTTCACAGGAAGCATTCAAATGGGAAAGAGTAAGTTTGAGCGCAACAAGCCGCACGTCAACATTGGCACGATTGGCCACGTTGACCACGGCAAGACGTCTCTGACGGCAGCGATCACGAAGTACTTCGGCGAGTACAAGGCGTACGACCAGATCGACGCTGCTCCGGAAGAAAAGGCCCGCGGCATCACCATTTCGACGGCACACGTCGAGTATGAGACGCCGGCCCGCCACTATGCACACGNTCAAATGGGAAAGAGTAAGTTTGAGCGCAACAAGCCGCACGTCAACATTGGCACGATTGGCCACGTTGACCACGGCAAGACGTCTCTGACGGCAGCGATCACGAAGTACTTCGGCGAGTACAAGGCGTACGACCAGATCGACGCTGCTCCGGAAGAAAAGGCCCGCGGCATCACCATTTCGACGGCACACGTCGAGTATGAGACGCCGGCCCGCCACTATGCACACGTCGACTGCCCCGGCCACGCCGACTACGTCAAGAACATGATCACCGGTGCTGCCCAGATGGACGGCGCGATCCTGGTGTGCTCGGCCGCTGACGGCCCGATGCCGCAGACGCGCGAACACATCCTGCTGGCCCGTCAGGTCGGCGTTCCGGCCATCGTGGTGTTCCTGAACAAGGTCGACCAGGTTGACGACGCCGAGCTTCTCGAACTGGTCGAGCTCGAAGTTCGCGAACTGCTGTCGTCCTACGACTTCCCGGGCGATGACATCCCGATCGTCAAGGGTTCGGCGCTGGCCGCCCTTGAAGATTCGGACAAGAAGATCGGCGAGGATTCGATCCGCGAACTGATGGCCGCTGTCGACGCCTACATCCCGACGCCTGAGCGTCCGATCAACCTGCCGTTCCTGCTGCCGATCGAAGACGTGTTCTCGATCTCTGGCCGCGGTACGGTTGTGACCGGCCGCGTCGAGCGTGGCATCGTCAAGGTTGGCGAAGAAGTCGAGATCGTCGGCATCCGCCCGACGACGAAGACGACGGTGACCGGCGTTGAAATGTTCCGCAAGCTGCTCGACCAGGGCCAGGCTGGCGACAACATCGGCGCGCTGATCCGCGGCGTCACCCGTGACGGCGTTGAGCGTGGCCAGATTCTGTGCAAGCCGGGCTCTGTCAAGCCGCACAAGAAGTTCATGGCTGAAGCCTACATCCTGACGAAGGAAGAGGGTGGCCGTCATACGCCGTTCTTCACCAACTATCGTCCGCAGTTTTACTTCCGCACGACCGACGTGACGGGCATCGTATCGCTGCCGGAAGGCACGGAGATGGTCATGCCGGGCGACAACGTCACGGTATCGGTCGAGCTGATCGTTCCGATCGCGATGGAAGAAAAGCTGCGCTTCGCGATCCGCGAAGGTGGCCGCACCGTCGGCGCCGGTATCGTTGCTTCGATCGTCGAGTAATCCTGGGATTACCCGAAATTCAGGAAAAACCCCGCTGGAAACGGCGGGGTTTTTCGTTTTGATGCTATTAGGGGGATTAACACGTGTTGTAAAAATATCGTTAAGTTCGTCCGTCACAGTATTTTGTTCATCTCACATTCAGAAACCAGTTGTGATTGGTTCATTTTAGTCCAGACTCCTTCATGCAAAGAGGAGAGCCCGGATGATTCCAAAGGCCACGTTCGTTGCGACGATATTCGCGATGTATGTTTTCACGATGTTTTTCATCGCTGCAATTCCGCAAGAGGTTGTTCAGGCAGCCGGAGTGCAGCTCGGCGAGGTAAGTGTCGTCAAGTGATGATTTAGCAGTTCACCGCAGGCTGCTGCGGTGATTGGAAATGATCGGCCAGGTGCCCCTAAGAGGGCGCTCCTGGCGACGCGGGGGTGAACCCTTGCAGGACGCTCGCTTGCTCTTCGCGCGGAAGCGTCTATCTATGCCTCCGATTTCATGATGCGGAGGATATTCCATGAAGAAGCGGATTCTGTTCACGGGCGGTTCGGGCAAGGCAGGTCGCCATACCGTGCCGTGGCTCATCAATGCCGGTTACGAGGTTCACAACCTCGATCTCGTGCCGCTGGACAGTCCCGGCGTCACCAACCTCATTGCCGACATCACCGATAGCGGTCAGGTCTTCAACGCTCTGTCGATGCACCGCGATTTTCCTGATCTGGACGCGGGCAGGGGCGTGCAGCCTTTCGATGCCGTCGTGCACTTCGCCGCCATCCCGCGCATCCTGATCAAGCCCGACAATGAGACTTTCCGCATCAACACGATGGGCACTTACAATGTCATCGAGGCGGCGGTGAAGCTCGGCATCAGGAAGGTTATCGTCGCATCGAGCGAGACGACCTACGGCGTCTGCTTCGCCGAAGGCCATCGTGATTTCCACCAGTTCCCGCTGGAGGAAGACTACGACGTCAATCCGATGGATTCCTACGGGCTCTCCAAGGTGGTCAACGAGAAGACGGCCCGCGCCTTTGCCGAACGTTCAGGCTTCGACATCTATGCGCTGCGTATCGGCAACGTCATCGAGCCGCACGAATATGAGCGGTTCCCCACCTATTTCGCCAATCCCGAAATGCGCAAGCGCATTGCCTGGAGCTATATCGACGCCCGCGATCTCGGGCAGATCTGCCATCTCTGCATCGAAAAGGACGGTCTCGGCTATCAGGTCTTCAACGCGGCCAACGACACCGTCTCGGCCAACACGCCGTCGAAGGAGCTTGCGAAGCGATTCTACCCGAACGTGCCCTTCACCCGCGAAATCGGCGAATATGAAGGCCTGCTCTCCAACCGCAAGATCCGCGAGGTGCTGGGTTTTAACGAAGAGCACGATTGGCGGAAATATGTGACGGTCTGAACGGATATTGGTGGTGCGATGAAAGAGCCGATCGCTCGCATATGCGCAGAATGGCTTTGAAAATCGAAAATCGTGCTTGCCAATCTGCTGTCGTCGTCCTAAAGGGAGCGCCATGCTTTTCATCAGCGATTTGCGGACTTTGGTCCAGGCGCTGAATGATCGGCATGAAGGGGTATAGCTCAGTTGGTAGAGCGGCGGTCTCCAAAACCGCAGGTCGTAAGTTCGAGCCTTACTGCCCCTGCCATTTTCCTCGAAGCGGGACAGCGCGGACATGCTCGCGGCATTCCGGCCGGGGATTGATTGGCGGTAACTAATTTCGTTAAACTTCGGTTTCCCTCTTGTGTATTCGGAAATCGGTGTTTATTTAGGGTTCAACAGACACGCGGTGCGTGGGGCTGATGGTTTCAGCTTTACGCGCCGTAATTGCGTGGGCAGTCGATGGCATCCAAATCCAATCCGTTTGCGTTTCTGCAGCAGGTTCGCTCCGAGACGTCCAAAGTTACATGGCCGTCGCGCCGCGAGACGATGATCTCGACGGTTATGGTGCTTGTGATGGTAGTTTTCGCCGCGCTTTTTTTCTTTGCCGCTGACCAGCTGATCGGCTGGGTTCTGAGCTTCGTGCTGAATACCGGCAACTGATACGGGTGGAGATGAAAATGGCGGCACGTTGGTACATCGTCCACGCATATTCCAATTTTGAAAAGAAGGTCGCTGAGGACATCGAGAACAAGGCTCGCCAGAAGGGGCTTGAGCACCTGTTCGAGAAGATCCTCGTGCCGACCGAGAAGGTGGTGGAAGTGCGTCGCGGCCGCAAGGTCGACAGCGAGCGCAAGTTTTTCCCGGGCTACGTCATGGTTCGTGCCAATCTGACCGATGAAGCCTATCACCTGATCAAGAATACGCCGAAGGTTACAGGTTTCCTCGGCTCCGACAATAAGCCAGTTCCGATTCCGGATTATGAAGCCGAGCGCATTCTCGGTCAGGTCCAGGAAGGTGTCGAGCGGCCGAAGGCCTCGATTACCTTCGAGATCGGCGAGCAGGTTCGCGTTTCCGACGGCCCGTTCGCTTCGTTCAACGGCACGGTTCAGGACGTCGACGAAGAGCGTTCGCGCCTGAAGGTTGAGGTGTCGATCTTCGGCCGCGCAACGCCGGTCGAACTCGAATACGCTCAGGTCGAGAAGGTCTGATTGCAAGAGATTGGAAGCTGGCCTTGCGGCCTGTTTCCTGCGGACTATGTCCGCATCCGCGTGGAAGGTGAGGGGGTCTTAGCCGGACCCTGATGATCCGCACCACGCAACCGCAGCCGCCGGAGAGATCCGGCATCACGGGCCGGGCGACCGGCCGTTCATGAAAGGCAGAGAGATATGGCTAAGAAAGTTGCAGGCCAGCTCAAGCTTCAGGTCAAGGCAGGATCGGCAAACCCGTCCCCGCCGATTGGTCCGGCGCTTGGTCAGCGTGGCATTAACATTATGGAATTCTGCAAGGCGTTCAATGCCGCCACGCAGGAAATGGAAAAGGGTATGCCGATCCCGGTCGTCATCACCTATTACCAGGATAAGTCCTTCACCTTCGCGATGAAGCAGCCTCCGGTCAGCTACTGGCTGAAGAAGGAAGCGAAGATCACCTCCGGTTCCAAGACGCCCGGCAAGGGCGCCAAGGCCGGCTCCCTCACAAAGGCTCAGATCAAGTCGATCGCAGAAGCCAAGATGAAGGATCTGAACGCAGCGGATATCGAAGGTGCAATGGCGATGATCGAGGGCTCTGCCCGCGCCATGGGCCTGGAAGTGGTGGGTTAAGATCATGGCTGGTAAGCGCACGCAGAAGATCAACGAAGGTGTTGATCCCACCAAGCTCTACGCTCTGACCCTGGCCATCGGCATGGTCAAGGAACGGGCTGTCGCCAAGTTCGACGAAACCATCGAAGTCTCGATGAACCTCGGCGTCGACCCGCGCCATGCGGACCAGATGGTTCGCGGCGTCGTCAACCTGCCGAACGGCACCGGCCGTACGGTTCGCGTTGCCGTCTTCGCTCGTGGCGTCAAGGCTGATGAAGCCAAGGCTGCCGGTGCCGATATCGTCGGCGCTGAAGAGCTCGTCGAAATCGTCCAGGGCGGCAAGATCGAATTCGATCGCTGCATCGCCACCCCCGACATGATGCCGCTCGTCGGTCGTCTCGGTAAGGTTCTCGGCCCGCGGGGCATGATGCCGAACCCGAAGGTCGGCACCGTCACCATGGATGTCGCCGGAGCCGTCAAGGCTTCCAAGGGCGGCGCTGTCGAGTTCCGCGTCGAGAAGGCTGGCATCGTCCATGCCGGCATCGGCAAGGCCTCTTTCGACGCCAAGGCTCTGGAAGAAAACATCCGCGCTTTTGCCGACGCCGTCATCAAGGCGAAGCCGGCTGGCGCCAAGGGCAACTACGTCAAGCGCGTGGCGATTTCTTCGACCATGGGCCCCGGCGTCAAGATCGAAGTCGGCTCGGTCACCGCAAGCCCGACTGCGTAAATTATTGCCGGGCTTTATGTCCGGCGACTGAATTTCCGGCCTCGAAAGGGGCCGGAATATTCCGGAGAAATCCGGAATCCTGTCCGAGATTGCAGGTGGTTTTCCCTTAATCACTTTGCCTGCATGAGACGGGTAAGACCCGAATTGCATGAAGTTCGCTTCTAGGAAATCGGTTCGAGCCTTGGATGCCTTGTGCCTCTTTAGCCTTGATTGGCGCGAGAGCGCGGGGGGACAGGATCCTCAAGCGTCGCTTGGGATCTCGCATGATCCCAGGAGGCAAAGGCAACCCGGCGGGCCCATTCTCGGTCCCGCCAACTGGAGATAGGCAGTGGAAAGAGCGGAAAAACGCGAATTCGTCACGGAACTGAGTGAAGTCTTCAAGGCTTCGGGCTCAGTTGTCGTGGCCCACTATGCTGGTGCCACAGTCGCGCAGATGAACGATTTTCGTTCGAAGATGCGTGCAGCTGGCGGTACCGTCAAAGTCGCGAAGAACCGCCTGGCCAAAATTGCCCTTCAGGGTACGGAAGCGGAAGGGATTACCAATCTCTTCAAGGGTCAGACGCTGATTGCATACAGCACCGATCCGATCACCGCTCCGAAGGTCGTCATGGATTTCGCCAAGACCAATGACAAAATCATTGTTCTGGGTGGTTCCATGGGAACAACCACGCTCAACGCCGATGCAGTCAAGTCGCTTGCGACCCTGCCTTCGCTCGATGAGCTGCGTGCGAAGCTGCTGGGCATGATCCAGACACCGGCTACCCGCATCGCTGGAGTTGTTGCAGCACCGGCAAGCCAGCTTGCCCGCGTGTTCGCGGCCTACGCCAAGAAGGACGAAGCCGCTTAAGGCGGTTTTTCGCTGTTTATAATCAACCGGTTCGAACCGAACAAAAGGAACTAGTAAAATGACTGATCTCGCAAAGATCGTTGACGACCTCTCCGCGCTGACCGTTCTGGAAGCCGCAGAACTGTCGAAGCTTCTTGAAGAAAAGTGGGGCGTTTCCGCTGCTGCTCCGGTAGCTGTAGCTGCTGCTGGCGGCGGTGCTGCTGCTGCTGTCGTTGAAGAAGAAAAGACCGAGTTCGACGTCATCCTCACGGATGTCGGCGCCAACAAGATCAACGTCATCAAGGAAGTCCGCGCCATCACCGGTCTCGGCCTCAAGGAAGCCAAGGACCTCGTCGAAGGCGCTCCGAAGGCTGTCAAGGAAGGCGTCAACAAGGCTGAAGCCGCTGACATCAAGAAGAAGCTTGAAGATGCTGGCGCCAAGGCCGACGTCAAGTAATCTTGAATTGCTTTTGGGAGGCAGTCTCTGCTGCCTCCCATTTGCCGTTTTTCTGAACGAATTACCCAAAAGCCGCGTCAAACCGGCTTTTGGGTAATGGGTTCTTCAAAAGGATAGTCTCGCACAGAGGGCAGCACAGCAATCCGAGCTGAGCGTTTTCGGGTGTCGGACGAGATTGGATTACTCATTGATTGACGGGATCGACTGGCCATCGGTTCCCGTCCGTTGCAGGCCCGGGTGCAAGATTTTGAAGGAGCGACGATGGCTCAGACCCTTTCGTTCAACGGTCGTAGGCGCGTACGCAAGTTTTTTGGTAAGATCCCCGAAGTCGCAGAAATGCCGAACCTCATCGAGGTTCAGAAGGCGTCCTACGACCAGTTTTTGATGGTTGAAGAGCCGAAAGGCGGCCGGCCCGACGAGGGTCTTCAGGCCGTTTTCAAGTCGGTTTTCCCGATCACCGATTTCTCCGGCGCCTCCATGCTGGAATTCGTGTCCTACGAATTCGAACCGCCGAAGTTCGACGTTGACGAATGCCGTCAGCGCGATCTGACCTATGCTGCGCCGCTGAAGGTGACGCTGCGCCTCATCGTGTTCGATATCGACGAGGATACGGGCGCGAAGTCGATCAAGGACATCAAGGAACAGTCCGTTTACATGGGCGACATGCCGCTCATGACCAATAACGGCACGTTCATCGTCAACGGCACCGAGCGCGTGATCGTTTCCCAGATGCACCGTTCGCCGGGCGTCTTCTTCGACCACGACAAGGGCAAGAGCCATTCTTCTGGCAAGCTGCTCTTTGCTGCCCGCGTTATCCCCTATCGCGGTTCCTGGCTCGATATCGAATTCGACGCCAAGGATATCGTTTACGCCCGTATCGACCGTCGCCGCAAGATTCCGGTCACGTCGCTGCTGATGGCGCTTGGCATGGACGGCGAGGAAATCCTCGACACCTTCTACACGAAGTCGCTCTACAAACGCGACGGCAAAGGCTGGCGCATTCCCTTCAAGCCGGAAACGCTGAAGGGTGCCAAGGCGATCACCGAGATGGTCGACGCCGACACCGGCGAAGTCGTCGTGGAAGCCGGCAAGAAGCTGACCCCGCGCCTGCTGCGCCAGCTTTCCGATAAGGGTCTGAAGGCGCTGAAGGCCGGCGACGACGATCTTTACGGCAACTACCTTGCCGGCGACATCGTCAACTACTCCACCGGTGAAATCTACCTCGAAGCCGGCGATGAAATCGACGAGAAGACGCTCGGCATCATCCTGGCGAACGGCTTCGACGAGATCCCGGTTCTCGGCATCGACCACATCAATGTCGGCGCCTATATCCGCAACACGCTGACCGCCGACAAGAACGAGAACCGTCAGGACGCTCTGTTCGACATCTACCGCGTCATGCGTCCGGGTGAGCCGCCGACCATGGAATCGGCCGAAGCCATGTTCAACTCGCTGTTCTTCGATGCGGAGCGTTACGACCTCTCCGCCGTCGGCCGCGTCAAGATGAACATGCGTCTCGACCTGACCGTCGAAGACACCGTCCGCATCCTGCGCAAGGACGACATCTTGGCCGTGGTCAGGATGCTGGTCGAATTGCGCGACGGCAGGGGCGAGATCGACGACATCGACAACCTTGGCAACCGCCGCGTCCGCTCGGTCGGCGAGCTGATGGAAAACCAGTACCGTCTCGGCCTGCTGCGCATGGAGCGCGCGATCAAGGAACGCATGTCCTCGATCGAGATCGACACGGTGATGCCGCAGGATCTGATCAACGCCAAGCCGGCTGCTGCCGCCGTCCGCGAATTCTTCGGTTCCTCGCAGCTCTCGCAGTTCATGGACCAAGTCAATCCGCTCTCGGAAATCACCCACAAGCGCCGTCTTTCGGCCCTTGGTCCGGGCGGTCTGACCCGCGAGCGCGCCGGCTTCGAAGTCCGCGACGTGCATCCGACCCACTACGGCCGCATTTGCCCGATCGAAACGCCGGAAGGCCCGAACATCGGTCTGATCAACTCGCTTGCGACCTTTGCCCGCGTCAACAAATACGGCTTCATCGAAAGCCCGTACCGCCGCATCGTCGAAGGCAGGGTGACGAGCGACGTGCTCTACCTCTCCGCCATGGAAGAGGCGAAGTACTACGTCGCCCAGGCCAACGCTGAAATGAACCCTGATGGTTCCTTCGTCGACGAGTTCGTCGTCTGCCGTCATGCCGGCGAAGTCATGCTCGCGCCCCGCGACAGCATGAACCTGATGGACGTTTCGCCGAAGCAGGTGGTTTCGGTCGCAGCCGCGCTCATCCCGTTCCTGGAAAACGACGACGCCAACCGCGCGCTCATGGGCTCGAACATGCAGCGTCAGGCAGTGCCGCTGCTGCGTGCCGAAGCTCCGTTCGTCGGTACCGGCATGGAGCCGGTCGTTGCCCGTGACTCAGGCGCTGCTATCGGCGCCCGCCGCGGCGGCGTGGTCGACCAGGTCGACGCGACGCGTATCGTTATCCGCGCCACGGAAGACCTCGAAGCCGGCAAGTCCGGCGTCGATATCTACCGGCTGCAGAAGTTCCAGCGTTCGAACCAGAACACCTGCGTCAACCAGCGTCCGCTGGTCACCGTTGGTGACGAGGTCAACCGCGGCGACATTCTTGCCGACGGTCCGTCGACCGATCTCGGCGACCTGGCGCTCGGCCGCAACGCGCTCGTCGCGTTCATGCCCTGGAACGGATACAACTACGAAGACTCGATCCTGCTCTCCGAGCGCATTGTTGCCGACGACGTGTTCACCTCCATTCACATCGAGGAATTCGAGGTGATGGCGCGCGACACCAAGCTTGGTCCTGAGGAAATCACCCGCGATATTCCGAACGTTTCGGAAGAAGCTCTGAAGAACCTCGACGAAGCCGGCATCGTCTATATCGGCGCTGAAGTTCAGCCGGGCGATATCCTGGTCGGCAAGATCACGCCGAAGGGCGAAAGCCCGATGACGCCGGAAGAAAAGCTTCTGCGCGCCATCTTCGGCGAAAAGGCCTCCGACGTGCGCGATACCTCCATGCGCATGCCGCCTGGCACCTACGGCACGATCGTCGAAGTGCGCGTCTTCAACCGCCATGGCGTCGAGAAGGACGAGCGCGCGATGGCGATCGAGCGCGAAGAGATCGAGCGTCTTGCAAAGGACCGCGACGACGAGCAGGCGATCCTCGACCGTAACGTCTACGGCCGTCTGATCGAAATGCTGCGCGGCCAGGCTTCCATCGCCGGCCCGAAGGGTTTCAAGAAGGGCGCCGAGCTTTCCAACGCCGTCGTTTCCGAATATCCCCGCTCGCAGTGGTGGATGTTCGCGGTCGAGGACGAAAAGGTCCAGAGCGAGCTCGAAGCACTCCGTGGCCAGTACGACGAATCCAAGTCGCGCCTTGAACAGCGCTTCATGGATAAGGTCGAAAAGGTCCAGCGCGGCGATGAAATGCCTCCTGGCGTCATGAAGATGGTCAAGGTCTTTGTCGCCGTGAAGCGCAAGATCCAGCCGGGCGACAAGATGGCTGGCCGTCACGGCAACAAGGGCGTCGTCTCGCGCATCGTGCCTGTCGAAGACATGCCGTTTCTCGAGGACGGCACGCATGTCGACGTCGTTCTGAACCCGCTCGGCGTGCCCTCGCGCATGAACGTCGGCCAGATCCTCGAAACCCACCTGGGTTGGGCTTGCGCCGGCATGGGTCGCCAGATCGGCGAACTGATCGACGCATACAAGGCCAATGGCAACATCGAGCCGCTGCGCAAGACCATCGGCGATGTCGTCGGTGACGGTCCGAAGGCCGAACAGGTCCAGGATTTCGACGACGACTCGGTTCTGCGTCTTGCCGATCAGTGGAAGCGCGGCGTTTCGATTGCGACGCCTGTTTTCGACGGTGCGAACGAAGCCGACGTCAACGACATGCTGCGTCTGGCAGGTCTCAAGGACAGCGGCCAGTCGACGCTTTATGACGGCCGTACCGGTGAGCAGTTCGACCGCCAGGTGACCGTGGGCTACATCTACATGCTGAAGCTCAACCACTTGGTCGACGACAAGATCCATGCCCGCTCGATCGGTCCATACTCGCTCGTTACCCAGCAGCCGCTGGGCGGCAAGGCGCAGTTCGGCGGTCAGCGCTTCGGCGAAATGGAAGTCTGGGCACTCGAAGCCTATGGCGCGGCCTACACGCTGCAGGAAATGCTGACGGTGAAGTCGGACGACGTCGCCGGCCGCACCAAGGTCTACGAAGCCATCGTCCGCGGAGACGACACGTTCGAAGCCGGTATTCCGGAAAGCTTCAACGTTCTCGTCAAGGAAATGCGTTCGCTGGGCCTTAGTGTCGAGCTCGAAAACACCAAGCTTGATGAGGCGCAGGCAGCCCAGCTGCCCGATGCGGCCGAGTAAGCACCTGATAGGGCGTGCGCTGCCAACGCGGCGCACGCCGGTCCCACCGGGCGCCGTATCCGTGTCGGCCCGGAAGGGAAGTTTCGCCGCATCTTGCGGTTATTCTCGTTTAAGCGAGGGAGGCGGCTCCCGGGAAATTGCCGCCGACCATCGCATTTTGAGGGCTCTCAGCCCATGAAGGAGACAGGCATGAACCAAGAGGTCATGAATCTTTTCAATCCGCAGGTGCCTGCACAGAATTTCGATTCGATTCGGATTTCGATCGCATCTCCGGAGAAGATCCTCTCCTGGTCTTACGGTGAGATCAAGAAGCCGGAAACCATCAACTACCGTACGTTCAAGCCGGAACGCGACGGTCTCTTCTGCGCGCGCATCTTCGGGCCGATCAAGGACTACGAATGCCTGTGCGGCAAGTACAAGCGCATGAAGTACAAGGGCATCATCTGCGAAAAGTGCGGCGTCGAAGTTACGCTGTCGCGCGTTCGCCGTGAGCGCATGGGCCATATCGAGCTCGCCGCTCCCGTTGCCCACATCTGGTTCCTGAAGTCGCTGCCATCACGCATTTCGACGCTGCTCGACATGACGCTGAAGGATGTCGAGCGTGTCCTCTATTTCGAAAACTACATCGTCACCGAGCCGGGCCTGACTGCCCTCAAGGAGCACCAGCTCCTCTCGGAAGAAGAGTACATGCTTGCCGTTGACGAATACGGCGAAGACCAGTTCACCGCGATGATCGGCGCTGAGGCGATCTACGAGATGCTGGCCTCGATGAACCTCGAAAAGATCGCTGGCGATCTGCGCGCTGAGCTTGCCGAGACCACGTCGGATCTCAAGCAGAAGAAGCTGATGAAGCGCCTGAAGATCGTCGAGAACTTCATGGAATCGGGCAACCGTCCGGAATGGATGATCATGAAGGTCGTTCCGGTCATTCCGCCGGATCTGCGTCCGCTGGTTCCGCTCGACGGTGGCCGTTTCGCCACCTCGGATCTGAACGACCTCTACCGCCGCGTCATCAACCGCAACAACCGTCTGAAGCGTCTGATCGAGCTTCGTGCGCCTGGCATCATCATCCGCAACGAAAAGCGTATGCTGCAGGAATCGGTTGACGCGCTGTTCGACAACGGCCGTCGCGGCCGCGTCATCACCGGCGCCAACAAGCGTCCGCTGAAGTCGCTCTCCGACATGCTGAAGGGCAAGCAGGGCCGCTTCCGCCAGAACCTGCTCGGCAAGCGCGTCGACTATTCCGGCCGTTCGGTCATCGTCACCGGTCCGGAACTGAAGCTGCACCAGTGCGGCCTGCCGAAGAAGATGGCGCTCGAACTCTTCAAGCCGTTCATCTATGCCCGCCTCGATGCCAAGGGTTACTCCTCGACCGTCAAGCAGGCCAAGAAGCTGGTCGAAAAGGAAAAGCCGGAAGTCTGGGATATCCTCGACGAGGTCATCCGCGAGCATCCGGTTTTGCTGAACCGCGCACCGACGCTGCACCGCTTGGGCATCCAGGCTTTCGAACCTACCCTGGTCGAAGGCAAGGCGATCCAGCTGCATCCGCTCGTCTGCACGGCCTTCAACGCCGACTTCGACGGTGACCAGATGGCCGTTCACGTGCCGCTGTCGCTCGAAGCCCAGCTCGAAGCCCGCGTGCTGATGATGTCGACCAACAACATCCTGCATCCGGCCAACGGCGCGCCGATCATCGTTCCCTCGCAGGACATGGTTCTCGGCCTCTACTACCTGTCGATCCTGAACCAGAACGAGCCTGGCGAAGGCATGGCCTTCTCCGATCTCGGCGAACTGCATCACGCCCTCGAAACCAAGGTCGTGACGCTGCACACCAAGATCCGCGGCCGGTTCAAGTCGATCGACGAGGATGGCAAGCCCTACTCGAAGATCTATGAGACGACGCCTGGCCGACTGCTCATCGGCGAACTTCTGCCGAAAAACGGCAAGGTGCTCTTCGACATCTGCAACCAGGAAATGACCAAGAAGAACATCTCCAAGATGATCGACACGGTCTACCGCCACTGCGGCCAGAAGGACACGGTCATCTTCTGCGACCGCATCATGCAGCTCGGCTTTTCCCATGCCTGCCGCGCCGGCATTTCGTTCGGCAAGGACGACATGGTCATTCCGGATGCCAAGGCCAAGATCGTTGCCGACACCGAAAGCCTGGTGAAGGAATACGAGCAGCAGTACAATGACGGCCTGATCACGCAGGGCGAAAAGTACAACAAGGTTGTCGACGCCTGGGGCAAGGCCACCGAAAAGGTCGCCGAAGAGATGATGGCCCGCATTAAGGCGGTCGAATTCGATGAGAGCACCGGTCGCCAGAAGCCGATGAATTCGATCTACATGATGAGCCATTCCGGTGCCCGCGGTTCTCCGAACCAGATGCGCCAGCTGGGCGGCATGCGCGGCCTCATGGCCAAGCCGTCGGGTGAAATCATCGAGACGCCGATCATCTCGAACTTCAAGGAAGGCCTGACCGTCAACGAGTACTTCAACTCGACCCACGGCGCCCGCAAGGGTCTTGCAGACACCGCCCTGAAGACCGCCAACTCCGGCTACCTGACCCGTCGTCTCGTCGACGTCGCGCAGGATTGCATCGTCACGCACGTCGATTGCGGAACGCAGACGGGCCTCACCATGACCGCCATCGTCGATGCCGGCCAGGTGGTTGCTTCGATCGGCGTCCGCATCCTCGGCCGCACGGCGCTTGATGACATCGATCATCCGATCACGGGTGAGCGCATCGTCGATGCCGGCAGGATGATCCTCGAGCCCGATGTCGTCGAAATCGAGAAGGCCGGTATCCAGTCGATCCGCATCCGCTCGGCGCTGACCTGCGAAATCCAGACCGGCGTCTGCGCAGTCTGCTACGGCCGCGACCTCGCGCGTGGTACGCCTGTCAACATGGGCGAAGCCGTCGGCGTCATCGCTGCTCAGTCGATCGGTGAACCGGGCACCCAGCTCACCATGCGTACCTTCCACCTTGGTGGTACGGCAACCGTGGTCGACCAGTCGTTCCTCGAAGCTTCGTACGAAGGTACGGTGCAGATCAAGAACCGCAACATCCTGCGCAACTCCGATGGCAACCTCGTTGCCATGGGCCGCAACATGACCGTCCAGATCCTGGACGAGCGTGGCGTCGAGCGGTCTTCGCAGCGTGTGGCTTACGGTTCGAAACTGCATGTCGACGAAGGTGACAAGGTCAAGCGCGGCCAGCGTCTGGCAGAGTGGGACCCTTACACCCGTCCGATGATGACCGAAGTGGCTGGTACCGTTCAGTTCGAAGACCTGGTCGACGGTCTCTCCGTTCTGGAAGCCACGGACGAGTCGACCGGCATCACCAAGCGTCAGGTCATCGACTGGCGTTCGACCCCGCGCGGTTCGGACCTCAAGCCGGCGATCGTCATCAAGGACGCCAGCGGCAACATCATGAAGCTGTCGCGTGGTGGTGACGCCCGCTTCTTCCTCTCGGTCGACGCCATCTTGTCGGTCGATTCGGGCACCAAGGTCTCTCAGGGTGACGTCCTCGCGCGTTCGCCGCTTGAAAGCGCCAAGACCAAGGACATCACCGGCGGTCTGCCACGTGTTGCCGAGCTCTTCGAAGCCCGCCGTCCGAAGGACCACGCCATCATCGCAGAGATCGATGGTACGATCCGCCTCGGCCGCGACTACAAGAACAAGCGTCGCGTTATCATCGAACCGGCGGAAGACGGTGTCGAGCCTGTCGAATACCTGATCCCGAAGGGCAAGCCCTTCCACCTTCAGGAAGGCGACTATATCGAAAAGGGTGACTACATCCTCGACGGTAACCCGGCTCCGCACGACATCCTGGCGATCAAGGGCGTGGAGGCTCTGGCCTCCTACCTCGTCAACGAGATCCAGGAAGTCTACCGCCTGCAGGGCGTTGTCATCAACGACAAGCACATCGAGGTGATTGTCCGTCAGATGCTGCAGAAGGTGGAAATCACCGATGCAGGCGACTCGACCTATATCGTCGGCGACAATGTCGACCGGATCGAGCTCGAAGACGTCAACGATCATCTGATCGAGCAGGGCAAGAAGCCTGCCTACGGCGATCCGGTTCTTCTCGGCATCACCAAGGCGTCGCTGCAGACCCCGTCCTTCATCTCGGCCGCGTCCTTCCAGGAAACGACCAAGGTGCTGACGGAAGCGGCAATCGCCGGCAAGACCGACGGCCTGCAGGGTCTGAAGGAAAACGTCATTGTCGGCCGCCTTATCCCGGCCGGCACCGGCGGCACCATGACCCAGATCCGTCGCATCGCCACGTCGCGCGACGAGATGATCCTCGAAGAGCGCCGCAAGGGCAGCGGCGCAGCCGTTGCCACGCCGATGCTGGAGGACATGGCCGAAAAGGCTCCGGCTGCGGAATAATCCGCAGCGGAAGCCGCCACTTTGGTGGCACGCGAATTGAAAAACCGCCCGGAGCGATCCGGGCGGTTTTCGTTTTTAGTCGGCTTTGGTTGGTCGGGGTGAGGGAAGGCGCTGCTTCCGCTTATGCTGCCTTTGGCGACCCGCAGCGCAAGCGGCGGCTCCCTTCAGTTGAAGCGGATGATCGCGACCTCGCCATCGACGGCACCCTGATAGGCGGAGGCGTGCGGCTCTTCGGCCGGCACCTCGGTCAGCATGCCGATCTGGTCGAGATCGGCCTCGATGAAGCCTTCCTCGGCAAGGGCGTTCAAGGCCTCGCGTACGGCAGTGTCGTCGTCGGGCGCCTTCAACATGATGTGCAGGTCGATGCCTTCGCTGCCGTCGGACTCGTAGCCTTTGCCGATGATGATGAAGATCATCGGCCCGTCGAAATTATTGTCGTTGTCAGGTGTCGTAATCATCGCCTGTCCTTCGGCTCTTTGACGATTCGGTCGCTCGAATCCTGCTGTGAGGGCCGCACGCCGCAATTGCTGATTCCTTAACTGCTTTTGCTGCAATGCCCAAGTTTTTATCTTGGTGCTCGGGCCTGATTTCGTCTAGAAGCCTGGAAACAGGGCCTTAGGCCCGCAGATCAAGGCGATACGGCGAGTTTATTTCTTAACCGGCCTTGACGAGATCGGTGGAAACCAGTAGTACCCCGGCCATCAGATCCCATGTGAGGCTTGGCTGTTCGGGGCGACGCGCCCTGAAGTTCACCTCAAACAAGGTTCTAAACGCACGTTGAAGTCATGATGCTGCACGCACGACGCAAATTATATGCGTCCTCTGCTCCTTGTGGTCCATCTGCGGAAGCGGATCGGGCCATATTTTGCGCATTGACGGAAAGCGTGCGTCACTGCCGGAGACGGCGCGAGTTCAAGCCCGCAAGGGTACTGAGATAAAACGTAAGGGATGGTTGAATGCCTACCGTAAACCAGCTGATCCGCAAGCCTCGCCAGGCGAACGTAAAGCGTAACAAGGTTCCCGCACTCCAGGAGAACCCGCAGAAGCGCGGCGTTTGCACGCGCGTCTATACGACGACGCCGAAGAAGCCGAACTCGGCTCTGCGTAAGGTCGCAAAGATCCGCCTGACCAACGGCTTCGAAGTCATTGGTTACATCCCCGGCGAAGGTCACAACCTTCAGGAACACTCCGTCGTCATGATCCGCGGCGGCCGCGTCAAGGACCTTCCGGGTGTCCGTTATCACATCATTCGCGGCGTTCTCGATACCCAAGGTGTCAAGAACCGCAAGCAGCGCCGCTCCAAGTACGGCGCGAAGCGTCCGAAGTAATTCGGTTTTGAGTAATTCGGCGCTGCGCGAGGTCCTCCGCGTGATGAAGCGCCTTAACGGTTGAAGAGACGAAAATTATGTCCAGACGTCATAAAGCAGAAAAGCGCGAGATCAATCCGGACCCGAAGTTCGGTGATCTCGTCGTCACCAAGTTCATGAATGCCATCATGCTCGACGGCAAGAAGTCCGTTGCTGAAAACATTGTCTACGGCGCGTTCGACGTCGTCCAGGGCAAGTCCAAGCAGGAGCCGCTCACGGTTTTCCATTCTGCACTCGACAACATTGCCCCGCACGTTGAAGTCCGCTCGCGCCGCGTCGGCGGTGCGACCTATCAGGTCCCGGTCGATGTTCGTCCGGAGCGCCGCCAGGCTCTCGCCATTCGCTGGCTGATCGCTGCTGCCCGCAAGCGCAATGAAACGACTATGGTTGACCGCCTTTCCGGCGAACTGCTCGATGCGTCCAACAACCGCGGCTCCGCCGTCAAGAAGCGCGAAGACACGCACAAGATGGCTGACGCCAACCGCGCGTTCTCGCACTATCGCTGGTAATTCCGAACGGTATCGAAAGGCAGTCCATAATGGCTCGCGAATATAAAATCGAAGACTACCGCAATTTCGGTATCATGGCGCATATCGACGCCGGCAAGACCACGACCACCGAGCGTATCCTTTATTACACCGGCAAGTCGCACAAGATCGGCGAAGTCCACGACGGCGCAGCCACCATGGACTGGATGGAGCAGGAGCAGGAGCGTGGCATCACGATCACCTCCGCTGCCACCACGACCTACTGGAAGGGCCGTGACGGCAAGACGCGTCGCTTCAACATCATCGACACCCCCGGCCACGTCGACTTCACCATCGAAGTCGAGCGTTCGCTGCGCGTTCTCGACGGCGCCATCGCGCTGCTCGACGCCAATGCCGGTGTTGAACCGCAGACGGAAACCGTCTGGCGCCAGGCCGAGAAGTACAACGTCCCGCGGATGATCTTCTGCAACAAGATGGACAAGACCGGCGCGGACTTCTATCGCTCCGTCGAGATGATCAAGACCCGTCTCGGCGCAACGGCTGTCGTCATGCAGTTGCCGATCGGTGCGGAAACCGAATTCAAGGGCGTCATCGATCTGATCGAGATGAACGCTCTCATCTGGCGCGACGAGTCGCTCGGCGCCCAGTGGGATGTCGTCGAGATCCCCGACGACATGAAGGCCAAGGCTGAAGAGTATCGCGAAAAGCTGATCGAGACGGTCGTCGACATCGACGAAGCCGCGACGGAAGCCTATCTTGAGGGCATTCTGCCCGACAACGAGAAGATCCGCGAACTCGTTCGCCGCGGCACGATCGACGTCAAGTTCCACCCGATGTTCTGCGGCACCGCCTTCAAGAACAAGGGTGTGCAGCCGCTGCTCGACGCCGTCGTCGACTACCTGCCGTCGCCGATGGACATCCCGGCGATCAAGGGCATCGACTTCAAGACTGAAGCTGAAATCGAACGTCACGCCGACGACAGCGAGCCGCTTTCCATGCTCGCCTTCAAGATCATGAACGACCCCTTCGTCGGTTCGCTGACTTTCGCCCGCATCTACTCCGGCAAGCTCGAAAAGGGCACGTCGGTCATCAACACGGTCAAGGACAAGCGCGAGCGCGTCGGCCGTATGTTGCAGATGCACTCCAACTCGCGTGAAGACATCGAAGAAGCCTTCGCAGGTGACATCGTTGCTCTCGCCGGCCTCAAGGAAACCACGACGGGCGACACGCTCTGTGATCCGCTGAAGCCGGTTATCCTCGAGCGCATGGAATTCCCCGAGCCGGTCATCCAGATCGCCATCGAGCCGAAGACCAAGGGCGACCAGGAAAAGATGGGCCTCGCGCTCAACCGCCTGGCTGCTGAGGATCCGTCCTTCCGCGTCAAGACCGACCAGGAATCCGGCCAGACCATCATCGCCGGCATGGGCGAACTGCATCTCGACATCATCGTCGACCGCATGCGTCGTGAATTCAAGGTCGAAGCAACCGTCGGTGCGCCGCAGGTTGCCTACCGCGAAACCATCACCAGAACGCACGAAGAAGACTACACGCACAAGAAGCAGTCCGGTGGTACCGGCCAGTTCGCGCGCGTCAAAATCGTCTTCGAACCGAACCCGGACGGCGAGGAATTCAAGTTCGAATCGAAGATCGTCGGCGGCTCCGTTCCGAAGGAATACATCCCGGGCGTCCAGAAGGGCATCGAAAGTGTTCTGTCTTCGGGTCCGCTCGCTGGCTTCCCGATGCTCGGCGTCAAGGCGACCCTCATCGATGGTGCCTTCCACGACGTCGACTCTTCGGTTCTCGCTTTCGAAATCGCATCGCGTGCCTGCTTCCGTGAAGCAGCCAAGAAGGCCGGCGCTCAGCTGCTCGAGCCAATGATGAAGGTCGAAGTCGTGACCCCGGAAGATTATGTCGGCGACGTCATCGGCGACCTGAACTCCCGTCGCGGTCAGATCCAGGGCCAGGAAAGCCGTGGTATCGCCGTCGTCATCAACGCGAACGTTCCGCTCGCGAACATGTTCAAGTACGTCGACAACCTGCGCTCCATGTCCCAGGGCCGCGCTCAGTACACGATGACCTTCGATCACTACTCGCCGGTCCCGTCGAACGTCGCAACAGAAATCCAGGCAAAGTATTCCGGTCAGAAGTGACCGGAATACCAATTGACCGATAACAAGAATTAGATCCCTTCGGGGACTAGCAAAATGGAGACCCGAAAATGGGAAAGAGTAAGTTTGAGCGCAACAAGCCGCACGTCAACATTGGCACGATTGGCCACGTTGACCACGGCAAGACGTCTCTGACGGCAGCGATCACGAAGTACTTCGGCGAGTACAAGGCGTACGACCAGATCGACGCTGCTCCGGAAGAAAAGGCCCGCGGCATCACCATTTCGACGGCACACGTCGAGTATGAGACGCCGGCCCGCCACTATGCACACGTCGACTGCCCCGGCCACGCCGACTACGTCAAGAACATGATCACCGGTGCTGCCCAGATGGACGGCGCGATCCTGGTGTGCTCGGCCGCTGACGGCCCGATGCCGCAGACGCGCGAACACATCCTGCTGGCCCGTCAGGTCGGCGTTCCGGCCATCGTGGTGTTCCTGAACAAGGTCGACCAGGTTGACGACGCCGAGCTTCTCGAACTGGTCGAGCTCGAAGTTCGCGAACTGCTGTCGTCCTACGACTTCCCGGGCGATGACATCCCGATCGTCAAGGGTTCGGCGCTGGCCGCCCTTGAAGATTCGGACAAGAAGATCGGCGAGGATTCGATCCGCGAACTGATGGCCGCTGTCGACGCCTACATCCCGACGCCTGAGCGTCCGATCAACCTGCCGTTCCTGCTGCCGATCGAAGACGTGTTCTCGATCTCTGGCCGCGGTACGGTTGTGACCGGCCGCGTCGAGCGTGGCATCGTCAAGGTTGGCGAAGAAGTCGAGATCGTCGGCATCCGCCCGACGACGAAGACGACGGTGACCGGCGTTGAAATGTTCCGCAAGCTGCTCGACCAGGGCCAGGCTGGCGACAACATCGGCGCGCTGATCCGCGGCGTCACCCGTGACGGCGTTGAGCGTGGCCAGATTCTGTGCAAGCCGGGCTCTGTCAAGCCGCACAAGAAGTTCATGGCTGAAGCCTACATCCTGACGAAGGAAGAGGGTGGCCGTCATACGCCGTTCTTCACCAACTATCGTCCGCAGTTCTACTTCCGCACGACCGACGTGACGGGCATCGTATCGCTGCCGGAAGGCACGGAGATGGTCATGCCGGGCGACAACGTCACGGTATCGGTCGAGCTGATCGTTCCGATCGCGATGGAAGAAAAGCTGCGCTTCGCGATCCGCGAAGGTGGCCGCACCGTCGGCGCCGGTATCGTTGCTTCGATCGTCGAGTAACTAGCGGCTGGGCCACCAGGCCCAAGGAAAGGATAGGGACGCCGACCTCGGTGTCCCTCTCGATCTTTGAAACCGGTGACCCGCTAACGTAACTGAAGGTAAGTCGTGTCCCTCAATGGTGACACGCGGATAACAGACACAAGGATAAAGTCGAATGAACGGCCAGAATATCCGCATCCGCCTGAAGGCGTTCGATCACCGGATTCTCGATGCCTCCACGCGCGAGATCGTATCGACGGCTAAGCGCACCGGTGCAAGCGTCCGGGGCCCCGTTCCGCTTCCGACCCGCATCGAGAAGTTCACGGTCAACCGGTCCCCGCACATCGACAAGAAGAGCCGCGAACAGTTCGAGATGCGCACGCACAAGCGCCTTCTCGATATCGTTGATCCGACCCCGCAGACGGTAGACGCGCTGATGAAGCTCGATCTCGCCGCCGGTGTCGATGTTGAGATCAAGCTCTGAGACCTCGGGTCTTCGGGCTGAGTGAGAAGGATTGAACCGATGCGTTCAGGTGTGATTGCACAGAAGGTGGGAATGACCCGCGTCTATAACGACGCCGGCGAGCATGTCCCGGTAACGGTACTGCGCATGGAGGCCGTCCAGGTCGTCGCTACGCGTACTGTCGAAAAGAATGGCTATACCGCAGTTCAGCTCGGTGCCGGCCAGGCGAAGGTGAAGAACACGTCGAAGGCGATGCGCGGCAATTTTGCCATTGCCAACGTCGAGCCGAAGGCCAAGGTCACAGAATTCCGTGTGTCGGAAGACCAACTGCTTGAGATCGGCACTGAGATCAAGGCGGGTCACTTTGCAGCCGGTCAGCTCGTCGACGTGACGGGCACGACGATCGGTAAGGGTTTTGCCGGCGCCATGAAGCGCCATGGTTTCGGTGGTCTCCGCGCCACGCACGGTGTGTCGGTTTCGCACCGTTCGCACGGTTCGACCGGCTCGCGCCAGGATCCGGGCAAGGTTTTCAAGAACAAGAAGATGGCTGGTCACATGGGCCAGACGCGCGTCACGACGCAGAACCTGGAAGTGGTTTCGACCGACGAAGATCGTGGTCTGATCCTGATCAAGGGTGCTGTTCCTGGTTCCAAGGGTGCTTGGATCATCGTGCGCGACGCCGTCAAGTCGGCCGCGAAGTAAGGGAGCCAGATCAATGGAATTTAACGTCAAAACCCTCGAGGGAAAAGACGCCGGGAAGGTTTCCCTTTCGGACGCGATTTTCGGCCTCGAGCCCCGCGAAGACATTATCGCCCGCGTCATCCGCTGGCAGCTTGCCAAGAAGCAGCAGGGCACGCACAAGGCAAAGGGCCGCGCTGAAATTTCGCGCACCGGCGCCAAGATGTACAAGCAGAAGGGTACGGGCCGCGCCCGCCACCATTCGGCTCGCGCTCCGCAGTTCCGCGGCGGCGGCAAGGCTCACGGCCCAGTCGTCCGCAGCCATGAGCATGACCTTCCGAAGAAGGTTCGTGCACTCGGCCTGCGTCTCGCTCTTTCGGCCAAGATCAAGGCCGATGACGTCATCGTCATCGACAACCTGGTTGCCACCGAAGCCAAGACCAAGGCTCTCGCGTCTGTATTCGAGACACTCGGCCTGACCAACGCCCTCTTCATCGGTGGCGCAGAACTTGATGGCAACTTCAAGCTCGCAGCTCAGAACATCCCGAACATCGATGTTCTTCCGATCCAGGGCATCAACGTTTATGACATCCTGCGCCGCGGCAAGCTCGTGCTTTCCAAGGCTGCGGTTGAAGCGCTAGAGGAGCGATTCAAGTGACCGATCTTCGCCACTACGATGTGATCGTCTCTCCGGCGATCACCGAAAAGTCCACGCTGGTATCCGAAAACAACCAGGTTGTTTTCAATGTCGCCAAGCAGGCGACGAAGCCGGAAATCAAGGCTGCTGTCGAGGCGCTGTTTGGCGTCAAGGTTACGGCCGTCAACACTCTGCTGCGCAAGGGCAAGACCAAGCGGTTCCGCGGTTTCGTCGGCAAGCAGAAGGACGTGAAGAAGGCTGTTGTGACCCTGGCTGAAGGCCAGACGATCGACGTCTCCACCGGTCTCTGAGGTATAAGAAAATGGCATTGAAAACATTCAATCCGATCACCCCGAGCCAGCGCCAGCTGGTCATCGTCGACCGTTCGGCCCTCTACAAGGGCAAGCCGGTCAAGGCGCTGACGGAAGGCCTGACCAAGAGCGGCGGTCGTAACAACCTCGGTCGCATCACCGCCCGCTTCATCGGCGGCGGTCACAAGCGCACGTATCGTCTGATCGACTTCAAGCGTCGCAAGTTTGAGGTCGAAGGCACGGTCGAGCGTATCGAATACGATCCGAACCGCACCGCTTTCATCGCGCTGGTGAACTATGCTGATGGCGAGAAGGCTTATATCCTCGCTCCTCAGCGCCTCGCTCCCGGCGACAAGGTCATCGCTTCCGAGAAGGCTGTCGACGTCAAGCCCGGTAACACCATGCCGCTGCAGTTCATCCCGGTCGGCTCCATCATCCACAATGTGGAAATGAAGCCGGGCAAGGGTGGTCAGATCGCTCGCTCCGCCGGTGGTTACGCACAGCTCGTCGGCCGTGACCAGGGCATGGCGATCCTTCGCCTGAACTCCGGTGAACAGCGTCTCGTTCATGGCTCCTGCCTTGCTTCGATCGGCGCCGTCTCCAACCCTGACCACGCCAACATCAACGACGGCAAGGCCGGTCGTACCGTTTGGCGCGGCAAGCGTCCGCACAACCGCGGTGTTGTCATGAACCCGGTCGACCACCCGCACGGCGGTGGTGAAGGTCGCACCTCTGGTGGCCGTCACCCGGTTACTCCGTGGGGCAAGCCGACCAAGGGCAAGCGCACCCGGTCGAACAAGTCGACCGACAAAATGATCATGCGCTCGCGTCATCAGCGTAAGAAGTAAGAGAGGAAGTCTCCAATGGCTCGTTCAGTATGGAAAGGTCCGTTCGTTGACGGCTATCTTCTCAAGAAGGCTGAGAAGGTTCGTGAAGGCGGACGTGCAGAAGTGATCAAGATCTGGAGCCGTCGCTCCACGATCCTGCCGCAGTTCGTCGGTCTTACCTTCGGCGTCTACAACGGCAGCAAGCATATCCCGGTCAGTGTCAATGAAGACATGGTCGGCCACAAGTTCGGTGAATTCTCTCCGACCCGCACCTATTACGGTCACGGCGCGGACAAGAAGGCGAAGAGGAAGTAACAATGGGCAAGGCAAAAGCCGAACGCCGGCTGAAGGACAACGAGGCGCAAGCAGTCGCCCGCACGCTCCGCGTCAGCCCCCAGAAGCTCAACCTGGTTGCTGCGGCTATCCGCGGCAAGAAGGTCGAGCGCGCACTCGCTGAGCTGGAGTTCTCCCGCAAGCGCATCGCAGGTGCCGTCAAGAAGACGCTCGAATCTGCGATCGCCAATGCCGAGAACAACCACGATCTCGACGTCGACTCGCTTGTCGTCGCCGAGGCCTATGTCGGCAAGTCGATCGTCATGAAGCGTTTCCACGCTCGTGGCCGCGGTCGCGCGTCGCGCATCGAAAAGCCTTTCGCGCACCTGACGATCGTCGTTCGTGAAGTGCAGGCAGTAGAGGAGGCCGCATAATGGGTCAGAAAATCAATCCAATCGGTTTCCGTCTTGGCATCAACCGTACCTGGGATAGCCGCTGGTTTGCGGACAATGCCGAGTACGGCCAGTTGCTGCACGAAGACCTGAAGATGCGCAAGTTCGTCATGAGCGAACTGAAGCAGGCCGGGATTTCCAAGGTGGTCATCGAGCGTCCACACAAGAAGTGCCGCGTCACGATCCACTCGGCACGTCCGGGCCTGATCATCGGCCGCAAGGGCGCAGACATCGACAAGCTCCGCAAGAAGCTGTCGGAGATGACGAATTCGGAAACGCACCTCAACATCGTCGAAGTGCGCAAGCCCGAAGTCGATGCGACGCTGGTCGCTCAGTCGATCGCCCAGCAGCTCGAGCGCCGCGTGGCTTTCCGTCGCGCCATGAAGCGCGCCGTTCAGTCCGCGATGCGTCTTGGGGCCGAAGGCATCAAGATCACCTGCGCCGGTCGTCTCGGCGGCGCTGAAATCGCCCGTACGGAATGGTACCGCGAAGGTCGTGTGCCGCTGCACACGCTACGCGCCGACATCGACTACGGCACGGCTGAAGCAGAAACCGCATTCGGCATCTGCGGCATCAAGGTCTGGATCTTCAAGGGCGAAATCCTTGAGCACGATCCGATGGCTTCCGAGCGCCGTGCGATGGAAGGTGACGCCCAGGGTCCGGCAAGCCGTGATCGTGACCGCGACAGAGACCGTCGCCGCGACAACGCTTGATAGCGCGCGTGGCAGAGAAGTTCGGAGAATAAGAAAATGTTGCAGCCAAAGCGTACCAAGTACCGCAAGCAGTTCAAGGGCCGCATCAAGGGCGTCGCTAAGGGCGGTTCTGACCTGGCATTCGGCGAATTCGGCCTGAAGGCTCAGGAACCCAACCGCGTCAACGCGCGCGAGATCGAGGCGGCCCGCCGCGCGATCACGCGTTATATGAAGCGCGCCGGCCGTGTATGGATCCGCGTGTTCCCGGACGTTCCGGTGACCAAAAAGCCGACCGAAGTCCGCATGGGTAAGGGTAAGGGCTCCGTTGAATACTGGGCATGCAAGGTCAAGCCCGGCCGTATGATGTTCGAGATCGACGGTGTCAGCGAAGAAATCGCCCGTGAGGCTCTTCGCCTCGGCTCCGCCAAGCTCTCGGTCAAGACGCGCTTCGTTCAGCGCATTGCAGAGTAAGGGATTGAGCTCATGAAAGCCTCAGATGTTCGCGGGTTTACCGCCGACCAACTCAAGGACGAGCTTGCCAAGCTGAAGAAGGAGCAGTTCAACCTGCGCTTCCAGAAGGCGACCGGCCAGCTCGAAAAGTCCTCGCGCATCAACGAAGTCCGCAAGGACATCGCCCGCGTGAAAACCATTGCCCGCCAGAAGGCGGCAGAAGTTAAGGCCTAAAGGAAGAAAAATATGCCGAAGCGCATCCTGCAGGGCGTCGTCGTTGGCGACAAGAACGAGAAGACGGTAGTGGTTCGCGTCGAGCGTCGTTTCGCTCACCCGCTGCTCCAGAAGACCGTTCGTCGTTCCAAGAAGTACAAGGCCCACGACGAGAACAATCAGTACAAGATTGGCGATACCGTATCCATCGAGGAATGCGCGCCGATCTCCAAGGACAAGCGTTGGACGGTGATTTCCGCCCAGGGCCAGTAACAGAATTTTGTGCGAGGCCTTGCGTCTCGCCGAAATATCTGTATGAAGCAGCGTCAGAACGCTCGAAAGCCGGGCGTTCTTTTGCTTTGAGCGCACGGAAGGTCCTTCGGGAAACCACCCTGGCACGATCGATCCCGCGCTATTCAGCTATTGCCGCGTCTGTGCTGCCGTCAAGGCATCTCGGCCGGCGAAAATTTTCATAAGCCGGAGTAGGGGGCTAGCCCAACCATTCCGGTAAACCAAGAAGGCGACCTGATATGATTCAGATGCAAACAAACCTCGACGTCGCGGATAATTCCGGCGCACGTCGTGTCATGTGCATCAAGGTGCTGGGCGGCTCGAAGCGCAAGTATGCCTCGATCGGCGACGTCATCGTCGTTTCGATCAAGGAAGCGATCCCGCGCGGCCGTGTGAAGAAGGGTGACGTGATGAAGGCGGTTGTCGTTCGTACCGCCAAGGACATCCGTCGTCCGGATGGCTCCGTCATCCGCTTCGACACCAACGCAGCAGTCCTCATCGACAACAAAAAAGAGCCGATCGGCACCCGTATCTTCGGACCGGTTCCGCGCGAACTTCGCGCCAAGAACCACATGAAGATCATCTCGCTGGCTCCCGAAGTACTGTAAGGAGCGAAGCGATGCAGAAGATTCGTAAGGGCGACAAGGTCGTCATGCTCGCTGGCAAGGACAAGGGCCGCACCGGCGAAGTTGTCCAGGTCATGCCGAAGGAAGATCGTGCCGTTGTTCGTGGCGTCAACGTCGTCAAGCGCCATCAGCGCCAGACGCAGACCCAGGAAGCCGGCATCATCAACAAGGAAGCCCCGGTCCACCTGTCTAACGTTGCAATCATCGACAAGGACGGCAAGCCGACCCGCGTCGGTTTCAAGGTTGTTGACGGCAAGAAGGTCCGTGTGGCCAAGCGTTCTGGAGAAGTGATCGATGGCTGAGGCAAAATACGAGCCACGGCTCAAGAAGGAATATGTCGAGCGCATCCGCAAGGCGTTGCAGGAGCAGTTCTCCTACGCCAACGAGATGATGATCCCGAAGCTCGACAAGATCGTGATCAACATGGGTGTTGGCGAAGCGACCGCCGACTCGAAGAAGCCGACGGTAGCTGCCGCCGACCTCGCAGCGATCGCCGGCCAGAAGCCGGTCATCACCCGCGCACGCAACTCTATCGCTGGCTTCAAGGTCCGCGAACAGATGCCGATCGGCGCCAAGGTCACCCTGCGCGGCGCCCGCATGTACGAGTTCATGGACCGTCTCGTGAACATCGCGCTCCCGCGCGTTCGCGACTTCCGCGGCCTGAACCCGAAAAGCTTTGACGGCCGTGGCAACTTCGCCATGGGCATCAAGGAGCACATTGTGTTCCCTGAGATCAACTACGACAAGGTTGATCAGATGTGGGGCATGGACATCATCGTTTGCACGACGGCGACGACCGACGACGAAGCACGGGCTCTTCTGAAAGAGTTCAGCTTCCCGTTCCGTCAATAACCGTAACGACGAGCGTAGAAAAGGAACCTGACATGGCGAAGACAAGCGCAGTTGAAAAGAACAAGCGCCGCCGTACTGCGGTCGCCAACCAGTCCGCTAAGCGGGCTGCGTTGAAGGCGATCATCATGAACCAGGCTCTTCCGATCGAAGAGCGGTTCAAGGCCTCGATCAAGCTGGCATCCCTGCCGCGTGATGGATCGAAGACCCGTGTTCGCAACCGTTGCGAAGTTTCGGGGCGTCCGCGCGCATATTACCGCAAACTGCGCATGTCGCGTATTGCGCTGCGTGAACTGGGCAATTTCGGCAAGGTGCCGGGTATCGTCAAGTCGAGCTGGTAAGGAGCAGGTTACATGACAATGACTGATCCGTTGGGCGATATGCTCACCCGTATCCGTAACGGCGCTTCCCGCCGCAAGTCGTCGGTTTCGACGCCTGCGTCCAGGCTCCGTGCACGTGTTCTCGATGTCTTGCAGTCCGAAGGCTACATCCGTGGCTATTCCGTTGTCGATTTCGGCAATGGCAAGTCGGAACTCAGCATCGAGCTGAAATATTATGAAGGCGCGTCGGTGATCCGTGAGATCGGCCGTGTGTCCAAGCCGGGCCGCCGGGTTTATGTCTCGGTCAAGTCCATTCCGCAGGTCGCGAACGGCCTCGGCATCACCATCCTTTCGACTCCGAAGGGTGTGATGGCCGATCACCAGGCTCGCGAACAGAACGTTGGCGGCGAGGTTCTTTGCTCGGTCTTCTAAGATCGGGCAGGGATCTCCATAGCGAACAGACAGGATTGAAACATGTCTCGTATCGGTAAGAAGCCCGTTCAGGTACCTGCTGGGATCACGGCTACGGTCGATGGCCAGAAGGTCACTGCAAAGGGCCCGAAGGGCGAGCTGTTTTTCGTTGCTAATGACGAAATCAGCCTCAAGCTCGAAAACAACGCGGTCGTCGTGACGCCGGTGAACCAGAGCAAGGATGCACGTTCAAAGTGGGGCATGTCCCGCACGATGATCGAAGGCATCTTCAAGGGTGTCACGGACGGCTTTGAGCGCAAGCTCGAAATCAACGGCGTCGGTTACCGCGCCTCCCTGCAGGGCAAGAACCTGCAGCTGGCTCTCGGTTTCAGCCATGACGTGATCTATGAGCCGCCGGTCGGCATCACGATCGTCGTTCCGAAGCCGACTGAAATTGTTGTCTCTGGCATCAATAAGCAGCAGGTCGGTCAGGTCGCCGCTGAAATCCGCGAATATCGCGGTCCTGAGCCCTACAAGGGCAAGGGCGTCAAGTACGCTGACGAGCGGATCGTCCGCAAAGAAGGCAAGAAGAAGTAAGGATCACGCGAAATGGCTAGCAGGAAAGAAGCACTTGCACGTCGTGCCAACCGCGTGCGCCGTCATATCAAGTCGGTGGCCAATGGCCGTCCGCGCCTGTCGGTTCATCGCTCCTCGAAGAACATCTACGCCCAGGTCATCGATGATGTGGCCGGCAAGACGCTTGCGTCTGCCTCCACCCTCGAAAAGGATCTGCGCGGTTCTCTGAAGACCGGTGCCGATACCGCCGCCGCTGCCGTTGTCGGCAAGCTCGTTGCCGAGCGCGCCTCCAAGGCCGGTGTTACGGAAGTCGTGTTCGACCGTGGCGCCTTCATCTTCCACGGCCGCATCAAGGCTCTCGCCGATGCAGCCCGCGAAGGCGGTCTCACCTTCTGATCAGTTTCCGGCCGGACGCTTATAGCGCCGGCCGGATTTTCGCCGGACCGCAAGCACTCTCCGATAGGGGAGGCTGACGCGGTCCACATTTATTTGCCGATTGCACCCGGAAAAGAAAAAGGAAGAGGACAATGGCACAGGAAAGAAGGCCGCAGCGGGAAGACCGCCAGAGCCGTGACGAGCGCGACAGCGAATTCGTCGACAAGCTGGTCGCGATCAACCGCGTTGCCAAGGTCGTCAAGGGCGGCCGTCGTTTTGGTTTTGCAGCACTCGTCGTCGTCGGCGACCAGAAGGGCCGCGTCGGCTTCGGCCATGGCAAGGCACGTGAAGTGCCGGAAGCCATCCGCAAGGCAACCGAAGCCGCCAAGCGCGAACTGATCTTCGTACCGCTGCGTGACGGCCGTACGCTGCATCACGACGTTCATGGCCGCCACGGCGCCGGCAAGGTTCTGCTGCGCTCGGCCAAGGTCGGTACCGGCATCATCGCCGGCGGTCCGATGCGCGCCGTATTCGAAACGCTCGGCATGCATGACGTCGTCGCCAAGTCGACCGGTTCGTCGAACCCCTACAACATGGTTCGCGCCACCTTCGACGCTCTGAAGCACCAGGTTCACCCGAAGGACATCGCAGCTCAGCGCGGCATCAAGTATGCAACGCTGCAGGCTCGTCGTAGCGCCTCCGGCAACGCCTCTGAAGAATAAGAGGAGTTTGACAGATGGCCAAGGCTACTAAGAAGGCTGAAGCGAAGACTGTCACGATCGAACAGATCGGCAGCCCGATTCGCCGTCCGGATGTCCAGCAGCGCACGCTGATCGGTCTCGGACTGAACAAGATGCACCGTCGCCGCACGCTGGAGGATACTCCTTCCGTTCGTGGCATGATCCGTGCTGTCCAGCATCTCGTTCGCGTCGTCGACGAGAAGTGAGACGGAGGAAACGCTCATGAAACTCAATGAAATTAAAGACAACGAAGGCTCGACCCACAGCCGCAAGCGCCTCGGCCGCGGTATCGGTTCGGGTTCCGGCAAGACGGCTGGTCGCGGCGTGAAGGGTCAGAAGTCCCGTTCGGGCGTCGCCATCAACGGCTTCGAAGGCGGCCAGATGCCGATCTATCGTCGGCTGCCGAAGCGCGGCTTCAACAACATTTTCGCTTCCGATTTTGTTGTTGTGTCGCTCGGCCGGATCCAGGCGGCGATCGACGCCGGCAAGCTGGATGCCAAGGCGACCGTTGACGCAGCTGCCCTCAAGGCGGCCGGCGTCATCCGCCGCCCTAAGGACGGCGTTCGCGTTCTCGCCGACGGCGAGCTGAAGGCCAAAATCACCATCGTCGTTGCAGGCGCCTCCAAGCCTGCCGTCGAGAAGATCGAAAAGGCCGGCGGCACCGTGACGCAGCTTTCGGCTCCGGCTGCAGCCGAATAATAATCTGATGATATCTCGCCCGGGGTGCTTCACACCGGGCGATTTTGCTCCCATATGTGGGCCTCACAAAAACTTGGCTGGCGCGCCCGCGTCATGCCGGTAAGACTAAAACAAGGGTGAGGCATGGGGTTGCGCTGCAATCCGTTCTGAACCCGGTTTTGAATAATTTTCATACTGATTCCGGGGCCGGCCTATCCCCTAGAGACGCCGGAATTGGTAGCGCGGAGAATCGCATGGCTTCTGCAGCGGAACAATTGGCATCCAACCTCAATTTTTCGACCTTTGCCAAAGCCGAGGATTTGAAGAAGCGCTTGTGGTTCACACTGGCAGCTCTCCTCGTCTACAGGCTCGGCACCCATATTCCGCTTCCGGGTCTCAATCCCGAAGCCTATGCCCAGGCTTTCCGCGGTCAGTCAGGCGGCATTCTCGGCCTCTTCAACATGTTTTCGGGCGGCGCTGTTCAGCGCATGGCGATCTTCGCGCTCGGCATCATGCCCTATATCTCTGCTTCGATCATCGTGCAGCTCATGACATCGGTCGTGCCGGCGCTGGAAAACCTCAAGAAGGAGGGCGAGCAGGGCCGTAAGATCATCAACCAGTATACCCGTTATGGCACGGTCATCCTCGGTGCGCTCCAGGCCTACGGCATCGCCGCCGGCCTTGAGAGCGGGCAGGGCCTCGTTGTCGATCCGGGCTGGTTCTTCCGTGTTTCCACCGTTCTGACGCTGCTCGGCGGCACGATGTTCCTGATGTGGCTCGGCGAGCAGATCACCTCGCGTGGCATCGGCAACGGCATCTCGCTGATCATCTTCGCCGGCATCGCCGCCGGTCTTCCGACGGCTCTTGCCAGCACGCTCGAACTTGGCCGCACCGGCGCATTGTCGACCTTCCTCATCCTGCTGGTCATCATCGTCGCGATCGGCGTCATCGGCGTCATCGTCTTCGTCGAGCGTGCCCAGCGCCGGCTCTTGATTCAGTATCCGAAGCGCCAGGTCGGCAACCGGATGTTCCAGGGCGATACCTCGCACCTGCCGCTGAAGCTCAACACGTCGGGCGTCATTCCGGCGATCTTCGCCTCGTCGCTGCTGCTGCTGCCGGCAACGGTTGCGGGCTTTGCCAGCACGTCGGGGATGCCTGGCTGGGCGACATCGATCGTCGCGGCCCTCGGCCATGGCCGACCGCTTTACATGGTGCTCTATGCGGCGCTGATCGCCTTCTTCGCCTTCTTCTATACGGCCATCGTCTTCAATCCGAAGGACACGGCCGACAATCTGAAGAAGCATGGCGGCTTCATTCCCGGCATCCGCCCGGGCGAGCGTACGGCCGAATATATCGACTATGTGCTGACCCGAATCACGATGATCGGCGCAATCTATCTCGTCTTCGTCTGCATCCTTCCGGAGATCTTGGTGTCGCAAACCGGCATCCCGTTATCCCTTGGTGGGACTTCGCTTTTGATCGTGGTTAGCGTAACTCTTGATACGGTTGCACAGATCCAGGGTCACCTGATCGCGCAGCAATACGAAGGCCTGATCAAGAAATCGAAGTTGCGTGGAGGAAAGAGGGGGCGATGAGACTTATCCTTTTGGGGCCGCCGGGCGCGGGTAAGGGAACCCAGGCCCAGCGGATCGTGGAAAAGCACGGCATTCCGCAGCTTTCCACGGGGGACATGCTGCGTGCAGCGGTTAACGCCGGCACGGATGTCGGCAAGCGCGCCAAGGCAGTCATGGACGCCGGCAAACTTGTCTCGGATGAGATCGTTATCGCCATCGTCTCCGAGCGTATCGATCAACCCGATTGCGCCAACGGCTTCATTCTCGACGGTTTCCCCAGGACGCTCGTCCAGGCAGACGCCACGGAAGCGATGCTGAAGGCAAAGGGTCTCGGCCTGTCCGTCGTTATCGAATTCCGTGTCGACGATGACGAGCTGGTCCGTCGCGTCGCCGGTCGCTACTCCTGCGCACAGTGCGGCAGCGTCTATCACGATACCGATAAGGTTCCGGCTGCCGAAGGCGTGTGCGACAAGTGCGGTTCCACGCACTTCAAGCGCCGTCCTGATGACAACCCGGAGACCATGACGGCTCGGCTGCAGGTCTACTACAAGGAAACCTCGCCGCTGATCGGCTATTACCATGCCAAAGGCAAACTCAAGACCGTGGACGGCATGGCAGAGATCGATCAGGTGACGGCCGAGGTCGAAAACATTCTTTCGAAGCTTTAAGGCTTTGAAAATAAACTTGGCGGAACGGTTGCTTTTCAGCAGTGATTCCGCTAAACACCGCGCCAACTCGCGACATTCCATGCGATCGGCGCGGATTTCCCAGGGAAGTCCGGGTGCGGTCGTTTTGACATGTTGCGGACGTAAATCTGAACGAGCGGTTCTAAAGACCGCATAACGAAGCCCACTTGCCGGATGGCAACTGGAATGCAAGGAGAACAGGCGTGGCACGTATCGCTGGCGTCAACATCCCGACTGCGAAGCGCGTTGTTATCGCGCTGACCTACATTCACGGGATCGGTACGAAATTCGCACAGGAAATCGTCGAGAAGGTCGGTATCCCGGCTGAACGTCGTGTGCATCAGCTGACGGACGCCGAAGTCCTTCAGATCCGCGAAGCCATCGACCGCGACTATCAGGTCGAAGGCGATCTTCGTCGCGAAACCTCGATGAACATCAAGCGCCTGATGGACCTCGGCTGCTACCGCGGCCTGCGTCATCGCCGCGGCCTTCCGGTCCGCGGTCAGCGCACGCACACCAATGCCCGTACCCGCAAGGGCCCGGCAAAGGCAATCGCTGGTAAGAAGAAGTAATTTCCGGGAAACCGGAGTAGGGAGGCTGGCGGTCTGCGCCGGCCTCTTTTGAGTTTGGAGCGGGACCGTATAGGCGCCGTTCCGGTGTAGCCGCTGGCATTACGGCGGCGAAGAGATCAACGAAAGGAATACCATGGCTAAGGAAGCCGTCCGCGTTCGCCGTCGTGAACGCAAGAATATCTCGTCGGGTGTCGCTCACGTCAACTCGACCTTCAACAACACGATGATCACCATCACCGATGCCCAGGGCAACGCGATTGCTTGGTCTTCGGCTGGCGCCAAGGGCTTCAAGGGCTCGCGCAAGTCGACCCCGTTCGCTGCCCAGATGGCTGCCGAAGACTGCGCCAAGAAGGCTCAGGAGCACGGCATGAAGTCGCTGGAAGTCGAAGTTTGTGGTCCGGGTTCGGGTCGCGAATCGGCTCTGCGCGCGCTCCAGGCTGCTGGTTTCATGATCACGTCCATCCGCGACGTGACCCCGATCCCGCACAATGGCTGCCGTCCGCGCAAGAAGCGCCGCGTCTGATCATCGCTCTCGTCACTGGTGAGCGCCTTGGCGCTCCCGGTGGTTTTCAAGCTCGGTTGCCACGATTGGATGGTGGCAACGAACGGAAGGCAAACTCATGATTCAGAAGAACTGGCAGGAACTGATCAAGCCGAACAAGGTGGAGTTCTCCTCGAGCTCGCGCACCAGGGCGACGCTTGTTGCCGAACCGCTGGAGCGCGGCTTCGGCCTCACCCTCGGCAATGCGCTTCGCCGCGTTCTGCTCTCCTCGCTGCGCGGCGCTGCCGTCACGGCGGTGCAGATCGATGGCGTGCTGCATGAATTCTCTTCGATTCCGGGCGTCCGCGAAGACGTGACGGACATCGTGCTCAACATCAAGGAAATCGCCATCAAGATGGATGGCGACGACGCAAAGCGCATGGTCGTGCGCAAGCAGGGTCCGGGTGTTGTCACGGCTGGCGACATCCAGACGGTCGGCGATATCGAAATCCTCAACCCCGAGCATGTCATCTGCACGCTCGACGAGGGTGCCGAAATCCGCATGGAGTTCACCGTCAACAACGGCAAGGGCTACGTTCCGGCCGAACGCAATCGTGCGGAAGATGCTCCGATCGGTCTCATCCCGGTCGACAGCCTCTATTCGCCGGTCAAGAAGGTGTCCTACAAGGTTGAAAATACCCGCGAAGGACAGGTTCTCGACTACGACAAGCTGAACATGACCATCGAAACCGATGGCTCGATCACCGGCGAAGACGCCGTCGCTTTTGCGGCGCGCATCCTCCAGGATCAGCTTGGCGTCTTTGTCAACTTCGACGAGCCGCAGAAGGAAACCGAAGAGGAAGCAGTCACCGAACTCGCTTTCAACCCGGCTCTCCTCAAGAAGGTGGACGAACTCGAATTGTCGGTCCGTTCGGCAAACTGCCTGAAGAACGACAACATCGTCTATATCGGCGACCTCATTCAGAAGACCGAAGCAGAAATGCTCCGCACGCCGAATTTTGGTCGCAAGTCGCTGAACGAAATCAAGGAAGTTCTCGCTTCCATGGGCCTGCACCTCGGCATGGAAGTGCCGGCATGGCCGCCCGAGAACATCGAAGATCTCGCCAAGCGTTACGAAGACCAATACTGAGCGGCGTGAGGAAAAGTGTGAAGCGGTTTTCCGCCCGCACGCCGATCGCAAGAACATAACAGAAGGCAGGCTCTTTCGGCTGCCTTTCCCCGTCAAACAGCAGGCCGATCGCCTGCATGTGCCAGGAAACGGCAGGCCCACTTAGCGTAAGGGCACCTGCATTAAAGGAGAATAGCAATGCGCCATGGTAAAGCCGGCCGCAAGCTGAATAGAACTGCAAGCCACCGCAAGGCGATGTTCGCCAACATGGCCGCTTCGCTGATTACCCACGAGCAGATCGTCACGACCCTGCCGAAGGCCAAGGAAATCCGCCCGATCGTCGAGAAGCTCGTCACGCTCGGCAAGCGCGGCGACCTGCACGCTCGCCGTCAGGCGATTTCGCAGATCCGCGATGCCGCCGTCGTTTCGAAGCTGTTCGATACGATTGCAACGCGTTACGCCACCCGCAACGGCGGCTACCTGCGCATCATGAAGGCCGGCTTCCGCCAGGGCGACAATGCCGCCATGGCCGTGATCGAATTCGTTGATCGCGACACCTTCGCCAAGGGCGCAGCCGACAAGGCCCGCGTCGCTGCCGAAGAGCAGGCCGTCGCCGCTTAAATCTTCCGCTCCGGCGGAAACAAAACAGCCGGGCTCGCAAAGCCCGGCTGTTTTTGTTTGTGCATCGGTCGCAGACGAAAGTGGGGCGCCGATCTGCGAAGACAAACCGCAGCTCGTCGATCATTCGCAATCTCCACCTCAACCGTCCAACGGGCTGACTGATATAGGATAGGTCTCATTGCGCGACATCGTTCAGACTCGCTCTCAAGTGCGGTTCCTCCGCCTCGCCGCCCTGCTTGTGGTGATAGCACTTGGGCTGGCGCTGAGACGGTTCGGCTATGCGGTCGATCTGCCCTTCGTCGTCGTCAAATATGGGGGCTCGGCGTTCTGGGGAGCGATGGTCTATCTGCTCGTAGCCCTCTTTGTCGCAAGGTCACGGCCGGCCATCCTTGCTGTCATAGCGCTGGTCATAGCGATCTCAGTGGAGTTGTTCCGGCTCTATCACACGCCCTGGCTCGACGCGTTTCGGCTGACGACCGCAGGGGCACTGCTGCTCGGCCGGATATTTTCGCTCTGGAACATGCTGGCCTATGCAATCGGGATCGCCGCGGCCTGCGCCTTCGATCCCGCCCGGCGGGTTGCGATGAGGTCCGGCCTTTAAGTTTGCCGTCTCACGAAGCCGACGCCATCGCGCGATTGCGCGTTCGCCCCTGGCCTTTCTTCCGGCTGCGCGCGATCGGGCGATAGGAGCGGTAGAGGATGAGGGCGATGATCAGCCCGACATAGATATATTGCTGGAGATCGAGGATCTTGGTCGAGAGCGCGAAGTGCAGCGCTCCGCAGGCGGCGATGATAATGACCAGGCGGTGCAGCCAGATCCAATTCTTGCCGAGGCGGCGGATCGAGAAATTATTGGATGTCACCGCCAGCGGAATGAGCATCGCAAGGCCGGCCATGCCGAACATGATGAAGGGACGCTTCAGCACGTCGTTGATGACGGCATGGATATCCATCGCCTGGTCGAGCACCATGTAGACGGTGAAATGCATCAGCGCATAGTAGAAGGTCAGCAGGCCCAGCGCGCGGCGATAACGCAGATAGTTCCAGCCGAAGAGCTCGCGGGCAGGGGAGACGGCAAGCGTTGCGATCAGGAAACGGATCGTCCAGATGCCGAGGAAAAGCTCGAAGGTCTTGACCGGATCGGCGCCGAGCTGATCGGTCGCTCCGAGATAGAAGGTCCAGGCCGCCGGCAAAAGCCCGATGGCGTAAAGCAGCCAGACGGAGGCGGGCTGCCAGCGCTTGGGAATGGCAAGCGATAGTTCCGCCATCAGAAATTCGCTTTCAGATCCATGCCGGCATAAAGGCTCGCCACGTCGTCGGCATAACCGTTGAAGGGCAGGGTGGGGTGGCGGCTCGCGCCGAAGAAGCCGCTTTCGCCGATGCGCCGCTCGCTCGCCTGGCTCCAGCGCGGGTGGTCGACTGCGGGGTTGACGTTGGCGTAGAAGCCGTATTCCTGCGCATTGGTGACCTGCCAGGTGTTCTTCGGCTGCTGGTCGCTAAGCGTGATCCTGACGATCGACTTGATGCCCTTGAAGCCATATTTCCATGGCACGACGAGACGGACCGGCGCACCATTCTGGTTCGGCAGCGTTTCGCCATAAAGCCCGACGGCCAGCAACGTCAGCGGATGACGCGCCTCGTCGAGGCGCAGACCCTCGACATAGGGCCAGTCGAGCGACTGGAAGAAGCCCTTTTGTCCCGGCATCTCGTCTGGCCGCACCACGGTTTCGAAGGCGACGTATTTGGCGCTGCCGAGCGGCTCTACCTTGTCGAGCAGCGATGCCAACGGAAAGCCGTCCCAGGGAATGACCATCGACCACGCCTCGACGCAGCGCATGCGATAGGTGCGCTCCTCGATCGGAAATTCCTTGATCAGCGCCTCGAGGTCGAAAGTGCCTGGTTTGTTGACCATGCCGTCGACCTTGATTGTCCAAGGCAGCGGCTTGAAATCGCCGGAATTCGCGGCTGGATCGGCCTTGTCGAGGCCGAACTCATAGAAATTATTGTAGGTCGTGACGTCCTTGATCGGCGTCGGCTTCTCGTCGACCTTGTACTTGCTTTCGACCGCGGAGAGCGCCGCAGCACTCGCCTTGCCGGTGCTGTAGAGCCCAAAGGCCCCAAGTGCTGCCGCGCCCAGAAATTCACGACGGCGCAGGTATATCTGGCGTGGTGTGATCTCGGACGACGCGATCTTCGGTGGGCGATAGCTTGGCATGTCGAAAACCTCCTGGGCGGATCTTCGGAATATAGTCCCTAAGCGAACCGCCGGCATAACAGGATTAAAGCACGTCGCGCAAAAGTGTGCAGCGGTTTTGCGATAACGACATGCGTATAAACAAAGGCCTAAAGTGCGGGGAGCGAATCTGAAAGATCGCGATGCGCTTTAGTGTCTAAGCCTTGAATATTGCTGACGGGAAGCCAATTTTTTGTGTTCGGTCGTGATGGAATAGGTTGTAACCCAATGTCGCGCCAGACCGTATATGATCGATCGTACAAGGCGCTTCTCCGGGCAGCGTACCGGATTTGGCCTTGCCGGTAGTGACAGCCCCCGCCGATTGGATTAGGACAATTCCAAAAAGCAGCGTTGCCCGGCTGCAGGCTCAATGCCGTCCCGCTTCGCCTGATGATCTCCGCCACGTCGAGGAAGACACCGATGCCAGCCTACCGTTCCAGAACCACGACCCACGGCCGCAACATGGCAGGCGCGCGCGGCCTTTGGCGCGCCACGGGCATGAAGGATTCGGATTTCGGCAAGCCGATCATCGCGGTGGTGAATTCCTTCACCCAGTTCGTGCCCGGTCACGTGCACCTGAAAGACCTCGGCCAGCTCGTTGCCCGCGAAATCGAGGCGGCCGGCGGTGTC
Organism: Rhizobium sp. NZLR8; assembly: GCF_019685025.1. Classification (NCBI taxonomy): domain Bacteria; kingdom Pseudomonadati; phylum Pseudomonadota; class Alphaproteobacteria; order Hyphomicrobiales; family Rhizobiaceae; genus Rhizobium; species Rhizobium sp. NZLR8. The sequence continues at coordinate 66,910 of NZ_JABDVY010000023.1, forward strand.
GCCAAGGAATTCAACACGATCGCCGTCGACGACGGCATCGCCATGGGCCATGACGGCATGCTCTATTCGCTGCCCTCGCGCGAGCTCATCGCCGACAGCGTCGAATACATGGTCAATGCCCATTGCGCCGACGCCATGGTCTGCATCTCCAACTGCGACAAGATCACTCCCGGCATGCTGATGGCGTCGCTGCGCCTCAACATCCCGACGGTCTTCGTCTCCGGCGGCCCGATGGAAGCGGGCAAGGTCGTGCTGCACGGCAAGACGCACGCGCTCGACCTCGTCGATGCCATGGTCGCCGCAGCCGATGACAAGATCAGCGACGAGGACGTCCAGACCATCGAACGCTCGGCCTGTCCGACCTGCGGCTCCTGCTCCGGCATGTTCACCGCCAATTCGATGAACTGCCTGACGGAAGCGCTCGGCCTGTCGCTGCCCGGCAACGGCTCGACGCTCGCAACCCACGCCGACCGCAAGCGCCTCTTCGTCGAGGCCGGCCATCTGATCGTCGATCTCGCCCGCCGCTATTACGAGCAGGACGACATCAAGGCGCTGCCGCGCACCATCGCTTCCAAGCAGGCTTTTGAGAATGCCATGACGCTCGATATCGCCATGGGCGGCTCGACCAACACGGTGCTGCACATCCTTGCTGCCGCCCACGAAGGCGAGATTGATTTCACCATGGCCGATATCGACGCGCTGTCGCGCCGGGTGCCGTGCCTGTCGAAGGTCGCACCCGCCAAGAGCGATGTTCATATGGAAGATGTGCACCGCGCCGGCGGCATCATGTCGATCCTCGGCGAACTCGACAAGGGCGGTCTGCTCAATCGCGATTGCCCGACCGTGCATGCCGAGACGCTGGGTGATGCGATCGACCGCTGGGATATCACCCGCACCAACAGCGAAACCGTGCGCAACTTCTATCGCGCCGCACCCGGCGGCATCCCGACCCAGGTCGCCTTCAGCCAGGAAGCCCGCTGGGACGAACTTGACACCGATCGCGAGAACGGCGTCATCCGCTCGGTCGAACATCCTTTCTCCAAGGATGGTGGTCTTGCCGTACTCAAGGGCAACCTTGCGATTGACGGCTGCATCGTCAAGACGGCAGGCGTCGATGAATCGATCCTGAAATTCTCCGGCCCGGCCCGCGTCTTCGAAAGCCAGGACGCTTCCGTCAAGGCAATCCTCGCCAACGAGGTCAAAGCGGGTGATGTCGTCGTCATCCGCTACGAAGGCCCGAAGGGCGGCCCCGGAATGCAGGAAATGCTCTATCCGACGAGCTATCTGAAGTCGAAGGGCCTCGGCAAGGCCTGTGCGCTCATCACCGACGGCCGCTTCTCCGGCGGCACCTCCGGACTGTCGATCGGCCACGCCTCGCCGGAAGCGGCAAATGGCGGCACGATCGGCTTGGTGCGTGAGGGCGACATGATCGACATCGACATCCCGAACCGGACGATCAGCCTGCGCGTCAGCGAGACCGAACTTGCCGTCCGCCGTGCCGATCAGGACGCCAAGGGCTGGCATCCGGTCGAAGTGCGCAAGCGCAACGTCACGACGGCGCTGAAGGCCTATGCCGCCTTCGCGACAAGTGCCGATCGCGGCGCCGTGCGGGATCTGAACGCCCGCTAACTGGTCGAAGCTATTCCCCGCTGATTGAGAGTCAGCTACTCCACCGACCGGTCGCTTTTAAAGCGGCCGGTTGATGTTTTTATAGGTCTCGCCGAGTTGCTTCAGCCGCTCGTCATAGGCAGCCTTGATACAGACGGCATCCGCCGCGCATTCCTGTCGTTTTTTCAGCCAGGCTGTCTGCTCGTCCTGCAATGTTCCGCGTGAGCCCATCGCCAGCAGACCGGAAAGCAGCTCGAAGGTCGTCACCATCTTCACGTCGGCATCGTTGAGCGCGCGGTTGTCGCAGATCGCCTTTTCGTCCGGCTTCAATTCTTTCGCATCGCAGTCGAAGCTCGCCGCCTGGGCCATATCCGATGCAAAGATCGAAATCGCAAAGCCAAAGACTATCGTCATCGCTCTTGCCGTCATCATTCCAATATCCCTGTTGTCGCCGGTCAAACCAGTTTGCGCAATGTCAGAGCCAGGAAGATGATGCAGGCGAGCCAGACGGCAAGGATGAAGATCAATCCGAGACGACTGGAGGGGCGCTCGAGGCGCTTTGTCGCCTGCTCTCGAAGCGCAGTCATCACGTCAGCCGGAACGAGCCGGGTCGCCAACATGATGCCGAGCGGCACGATCAGCAGATCGTCGAGATAACCGAGCACGGGAATGAAATCTGGGATGAGATCGATGGGCGACAGGGCGTATGCGGCAACGGCGCCGGCCACCGCTTTGGCATGCCAAGGCACGCGAGGGTCTCGGGCGGCAAGCCACAGAGCTACGATGTCACGCTTCAGTGACTTCGCCCAGTTTTTGGCTCTTGATATCAGTTGCATGGCCGAAATTCCTGAATCAAGTTCGCAATGACTTCAATCGGTTTCCAAGACGTCCCATGGCCTTATTCTTCCATGCTTCCGCCCTCTTTCCTTTCTAGCGTCGGGCCACAGAACAAGATTCAGATTTTAGGCCGGTTCGGTCTAAAATCTGAATCTTGTTCGCAATTAGGTAGTTAGAGCATGAGGTCGTCCGAAAACCGCTCACACTTTTCGGCATCATGCTCTAAAACGTTCCACACGAGGATTCAAAAGGGATACCCATGCAAGGCCTGTTCAAGCGCGTCTCCGTCTCGCTGTTCGCTCTCATGCTCGTTCTGCCAGCTGCGGCCAATGCGCAGACGGCAAAGACCGTGCCCGAAAGCCAGATGCAGATGCAGCTCTCCTTCGCGCCGCTCGTCAAACAAACGTCGGGCGCCGTCGTCAATGTCTATGCGGAAAAGACCGTCCGGCGGCAGTCGCCCTTTGCCGGCGATCCCTTCTTCGAGCAGTTTTTCGGCCAGCAGATGCCGAACCGTTCCGAGAAGCAGTCATCGCTCGGCTCCGGCGTCATCGTCGAGGCGAACGGCACCGTCGTGACCAACAATCACGTCGTCGAAGGCGCCGACGACATCAAGGTTGCGCTGCCGGACGGCCGCGAATTCCCCTGCACGGTGGTGCTGCGCGACGACCGTGTCGATCTTGCCGTGCTGAAGATCGACACCAAGGAAAGTTTTCCGACATTGCCGATCGGCAATTCCGATGCCGTTGAGGTCGGCGATCTCGTGCTGGCAATCGGCAACCCCTTCGGCGTCGGCCAGACGGTGACCAGCGGCATCGTCTCCGCACTTGCGCGCAACCAGGTCGTCAGGAACGAGTTCGGCTTCTTCATCCAGACCGATGCTTCGATCAATCCCGGCAATTCCGGCGGCGCCTTGATGAATATGAAAGGCGAACTGATCGGCATCAACACGGCGATCTTCTCGCGCGGCGGCGGCTCGAACGGCATCGGCTTTGCCATTCCCGCCAATCTCGTCAAGGTCTTCCTCACCTCGGCAGATGCCGGCGTCAAATCTTTCGAGCGGCCCTATGTCGGCGCGAGTTTCGATGCCGTGACCTCGGAAGTCGCCGAGGCGCTGGGGCTAAACAAAGCGCGCGGCGCGCTCGTCGTCAAGGTTTCGGAAGGCGGGCCGGCCGCCAAGGCCGGGCTGAAGGCCGGCCAAATCGTCACCGCTGTCGACGGTATTTCCGTCGAACATCCTGATGCGCTGCTTTACCGGCTGACGACGGCCGGTCTTGGCAAGTCGGTCAAACTGACCGTCGTCGAGAACGGCCGCGAGCAGCAGCTGCCGCTGACGCTCGACCGCGCTCCGGAAACCTCGCCGCGCGACCAGCGCACCATTGGCGGGCGCACCCCGTTTAGCGGCGCTGTCGTCGAGAACCTGTCGCCGCGGGTCGCCGACGAACTGCGCATGCCGTCGGAATCGGCAGGAGTCGTCGTATCCGAGGTGAAGGAGGATTCGCCTGCCGCCCGTCTCGGTTTCGAGCCGAAGGATATCATCGTCTCGATCAACGGCACGGACGTGAAGTCGACCAGCGAACTGTCCGAAATCGCCGATAGCGACCCCGGCCTCTGGCGGGTGGAGATCGAGCGCGACGGTCAGCGCATCCGGCAGTTCTTCCGATGAGCAATGATCTCTTCGCGCCGCGTGTTCCGGAGGAGGTGGCCGCCAGGCGGCCGCTTGCCGACCGGCTGCGGCCGAAGACGCTTGCCGATGTCACCGGTCAGGAGCATCTGACCGGTGAAGACGGCGTGCTGAAAAGAATGATCGAAAGCGGTTCGCTCGGCTCGATGATCTTCTGGGGCCCGCCCGGCACCGGCAAGACGACGGTGGCGCGGCTGCTTTCGGGCGAGGCGGGTTTGGCTTTCGAGCAGATATCGGCGATCTTTTCCGGCGTCGCCGATCTGAAGAAGGTGTTCGAGACCGCTCGCCTGCGGCGTATGGATGGCCGTCAGACGCTGCTCTTCGTCGACGAGATCCACCGCTTCAACCGCGCCCAGCAGGACAGTTTTCTGCCGGTCATGGAGGACGGCACCGTCATCCTCGTAGGCGCCACCACCGAAAACCCGTCCTTCGAACTCAACGCCGCATTGCTGTCGCGCGCGCGCGTGCTGACCTTCAAGTCGCATGACGAGGAGAGCCTGGAGGAGTTGCTGAAGCGCGCCGAGACGATCGAGCAGAAGCCGCTGCCGCTGACGGAGGAGGCTCGCGTCAGCCTGATCCGCATGGCAGACGGCGACGGTCGCGCGGTGCTGACGCTCGCCGAAGAGGTTTGGCGCGCCGCGCGCGAGGGTGAAAGCTTCGACACCGAAGGCCTGACGCGAATCGTCCAGCGCCGCGCCCCGGTCTACGACAAGGCGCAGGACGGCCATTACAATCTGATCTCGGCGCTGCATAAATCCGTGCGCGGCTCCGACCCGGATGCCGCGCTCTATTATCTCGCCCGCATGTTCGATGCCGGCGAGGATCCGCTCTATCTCGGCCGGCGGTTGGTACGCATGGCAGTGGAGGATATCGGTCTTGCCGATCCGCAGGCGCTGGTGATCTGCAACGCCGCCAAGGATGCTTATGAGTATCTCGGTTCCCCCGAGGGCGAACTGGCGCTGGCCCAGGCCTGCGTCTATCTCGCCACCGCGCCGAAATCGAATGCCGTCTACACCGCCTTCAAGGCGGCAAGCCAAGCCGCCAAGCAGAACGGCTCGCTGCTGCCGCCGAAGCATATCCTCAATGCGCCGACCAAGCTGATGAAGGGCGAAGGTTACGGCGACGGTTACCGCTACGACCACGACGAGCCGGACGCCTTTTCCGGCCAGGATTATTTCCCGGAGAAGATGGGCCGCCAGACCTTCTACGATCCGCCGGAGCGCGGTTTCGAGCGCGAAATCCGCAAGCGGCTGGAATGGTGGGACAAGCTTCGCAAGGAGCGCAAGCCGCGCTGACGCGTCTGGGCCTGTTCGGTTGGTGAACGGGGCTCAGCCGCCAAGCGCGATCGCTATTGCAACCAGAAGCAAGCCGAGACAAGTCATCGTCATCCCTGCATAAAAAGGCCTGCCTCCTGAAAACCTCGCCCACGCATAGCCCGTCACAAACAGCAGCATGATGAGAAACAGGTTGCTGGTTCTCAGCGCAAGGTGCGCACTGTCGATGAGAAGGAAAGGGATCACTGCGGGAATGGCCGTGGCCGAGACCAGAACGAAGACCGCGATTGCGGCAAACAGATCAGCTTTCGGTAGGGACACCTTCACAGGATCGGCCCGGCATGCGAGCGTCAGGAGTGATCGATAGAGTGCGTCCGCGTCGGCGCCCCTTGCCGAGAACGGTGCCTCTGCAATCGGGAATTCGTTCGCGAGCACCGTCAGCGCCGCAGATTCGCTTCTGGCGGTTTTGATTTGCCGAAAAAGGCGCAGCCGCCTGCTTTTGTAAAACGTCGTACCGAGGAAGAACAAGACGGCGTCAATAATCCCCCAAGCGACGTTGCAGCCGATCGTTGCGACGATCAGATCGTGGACATTTAAGCCTTCCTTTTCAAAAACCAGCCTCGAACCGACCGTCCACGTCAGCGCCATAATCAATCCGAAAAGTACTTCACCGAGCGCATCGCCAGGATCAATGATATTGGTGATACGACCGATCAGATTCGAAGTCATGGACCACTTCCTAGGTGATGAAGATCATGGTTTGATGTTTCCACCAGCGCTCTGGTCGTGGAAGCTAAGCTGATTTGCATGGGTTCGCGCTCTGGGCGGCTACGGCTCGCAACGGGTGAATTGTGATCGACATGGCAGCTTGATTCATTGATCGTGATCAAAGATCAGCTCGATTGGATGGGTCTATAGAGCGCGTCTGCGCTTAGCACTACCGCGTCGGAGTAGAGACGCGGTGCTGTAAAGCTCAGGAAGCGCGCGGCGTCTTCTGATTGCCAGGCCCGGCGATCACCTTGACGGACGAATCCGCCAGCCCGTGATGGCCTTCCATATCGACGACGACATGCCAGTGGCCGCTTTCTGGAACGGCGATCTTGATCGGCGATTTACGCGCCACGCCGCCGATATATTTGAAATCGAGAACCTCGGTGAAGCGCTGGAAATTCGGCGCCGTCATCAAGCGGACATTGTTCACCGCATTCAACGACACCTCGACGATTGTTCCGGCGCGTTGTTCCTTGATATCGTAATGGGTGAAGCGGAAATTCGGTTTCGGCATCTGTCTCGTTCATCTGAAGTCTCTGCGAAGATTTTACCAGCATGCCGGTTAAGGAAAAGTTGGAAATCAGTCTTGAAGCCTCAATCGACAAATCTCTAAGCGCGGTGTCGGAAAAGCATGATCCCTGCCGTCCTTGCGGTATCGACGCAAACATGGAGCAAGGACATGACGAAGATGACGTTGATTTCGATGGTCGCAACGGCTGCCGCATTCCTGGCCGCCCCTGATATGTCGAGCGCCGGCGGTGAAGTACCCGTTGTCGAGGAGAAGGCAGTAGCGCCGATCGTCAAAAAGGGAAGTCTGCCGGTCAATGGCATCGATTATTACTATGAGATCCGCGGCGAGGGCGAACCGCTGCTGCTGCTTCACGGTGGTCTCGGGCAGATCGAAATGTTCGCGCCCGTCATGCCTGTTTTCGCCGACCACCGGCAGGTGATCGCCGTCGATCTGCAGGGACATGGCCGCACGCCGCTCGGCAAACGGCCGATCGACCTTGCGGCAATCGGTGCCGATCTCGCAATCCTGGTGAAGCAGCTCGGCTACGACAAGCTCGACGTCTTCGGCTATTCCTTCGGTGGCGGGGTGGCGCTGAACATGGCGGCCAACGCGCCCGACCAGGTGCGCCGTCTGGTGATCCTCTCGGCGCCCTATGCGCAGGACGGCTTTTTCCCGGAGATGCTGCCGCAGCAGGCGGCCGTCGGCGCCGGCATGGCCGAGATGATGAAGGACTCGCCGATGTTCCTCTCCTATAAGGCGGTGGCGCCCGACGTTTCCGAATTTCCGAAACTGCTCGACGCCATGGGCGCGCTGATGCGCGAACCCAAGGACTATAGCGATGCGGTCGCCAAGCTTACCATGCCGGTGATGCTGATCTACGGCGATGCCGACATGATCCGTCCCGAGCATATGATTGACTTCTACCACAAGCTCGGCGGCGGCCTGCGCGATGCCGGTTGGATGCGGGAGAACATGTCGAAGAACCGGCTGGCAATCCTGCCCGATCTCACCCACTACGAGACCTTCGCCTCGCCGCTCATGGCGAATGTGGCAATGACCTTCCTCGACGGCGGCGGCAAGGCGCCGAACTGGGCCGAGCAGGTCGGAAGATAAGCGAGGCGGCCGGATTTTTCCCGGCCGCATTTTTTTCGCCATCAGCTGCCGCGTCGGTTTTCCCGATCCAGCTGCGTCACCAGCGCCAGGATCGTCTCCGATACCGGCGTCGGTACTGCAGTCAGGCGTCCAAGCGCCACCAGCATGCCGACCAGCGGCGTGATTTCGAGCGCCTTGCCGCCGATCAGGTCCTGCAGCATCGATGTCCGAACGCCGCCAATATTGCGCGATTGTTCCAGCCGTTGCTCGACTGTCATGCTGAAATGCGCGCCGAGCGCATCGCCGACGGCAAGCACTTCCTTCATAACTTTGCCCACCATGTCCATGAGCGCCGGATCCGTCATGATGTCTGTCATCAGCGCCCGTGTCAGGGCGCTGATCGGGTTGAAGGCAGCGTTGCCCATCAACTTGCTCCAGATTTCGCTTCGGATATCGGGAGTGGTCGTAATGCCGAGATCGGCGCCGGTCAGCACCGCCGCTATGGCCTCCAGATCGACAGACATTTCGCCGGACGGCTCGCCGAGCACGAAGCGTCCTTTGTGGGAAAGCTGGATCTCACCCGGATTGACCACTTCGGCGCCTTGATAGGCGACGCAGCCAATCACGCGCTCGGGGCCAACCAGCCGCCAAAGCCTGCCGCTGGGATCGAGCTCATCGAATTGCAGCTCCGCATGCCCGCTCCTGGTATCGCGATGGAAATACCACCAGGGAATGCCGTTGAGGGTCATTATGACGCGGGTGCCCTGTTTCAGCAGGCCTGCGATACCCGCGGCGGCGGGCGCCAACTGATGGCCCTTGAGGCCGGTGATGACCAGATCTTGCGGCGGCAATGTCTTGGGATCGTCGGTTGCGGTCAGCCGCACGTTGAGCGGCGTTTCCGCATCGGCTTCGCGCAGGCTGAGGCCGTTGCTGCGGATGGCGTCGAGATGTGCCCCGCGTGCGACGACGGAAACAGTGATGTAGTCATCGGCCCGGCTTGCGAGCTTGGCGGCGATGGCGCCGCCAAGGGCACCGGCGCCATAAATGCAAATGGTCTTGATGGACATGGATTTGCCTCTTCACGGTGGTGTCTGCCTTAGATCTAGGCCATCCGTGGCGTGAGGCGAATGCCAATATGCCGCAAGGCGCTCTGTCCCGCCGTAACGACAGTGCCGCCGCACCCTTACATCCGGGATGCGGCGGCGGTACCGGCCTTGGCTCTCAGGCCGAGGCTTTTGCATCGCTCGAAAAATCCGTGGAGAGGGCAAGTTCACGCCAGACGGCAAGCTCCTTTTCGACGCTGGCATGCTGCTCCTCGATCACAGCCACCGTGTCGCTGCCGAACGGCATGCGCAGCGGCGGGTTGGCTGAATTGACCATCTTCATGATGCCGGCGGCGAGCTTGGCGGGATTGCCGGGCTGGGCATGATTGGCGTCGGCGGCGAAATTGCGCATGTTGCCGGCCGGCGTGCCTTCGTAATCGGCGATGGAGGTCGGGCTCACCGCCAGCGACGTATCGGCGAGGAAGTCCGTGCGGAAGAAGCCGGGCTCGACGATCGTCACCGTGATGCCGAAAGGTTCGAGTTCGGCGGCCATCGATTCGGACAGGCCTTCGACGGCGAATTTCGTCGAGCCGTAGACGCCCCAGCCGGGATAGCCGAAGTAACCGCCGATCGAAGAGAAGTTCAGAATATGGCCGGAACGCTGGCGGCGCATATAAGGCAACACGGCGCGCGTCACCTTCAGCAGGCCGAAGACATTCGTGGCATAGAGCTTTTCGATCTCTTCGGCCGTGGCTTCCTCGACGGCGCCGAGCAGGCCGTAGCCGGCATTGTTGGCGAGAACATCGATGCGGCCGAAGCGGGCGATGCCGGTAGCCGCAGCGTCTTTCGCCTGCGCCTCGTTGGTGACATCGAGTGCGACGGTAAGCAGATTCGGATGATCGCCGAACTGCTCGGTCACGGTCTTCGGGTTGCGGGCGGTGGCGATAACGGCATCGCCTGATGCAAGGGCTTCCTTGGTCATCAGCGCGCCGAAGCCGCGGGATGCACCAGTGATGAACCAGACTTTCATGACGAATTCCTTTCGGGGACTATTTGCTTGTCTCGGCGTCGCATCTCTGTGCTGACGGGGTTGAATTTGACCGAAAATCCGTTGCTGTATAAGATTTGTTATTCTTGAAACTATGATGAGCAAAATTCAGCAATGCGTGCCACCGAACTTTCCGAACTCGCGGCTTTTGCGGCCGTTGCCCGGCAAAAGAGTTTTCGCAAGGCCGGCGAGGAGAGGGGTGTCACCGCTTCGGCAGTCAGCCATGCCGTGCTCAACCTTGAAGACCGTATCGGCATTCGCCTGCTCAACCGTACGACGCGCAGCGTCTCGCTGACCGAGGCCGGCGAACTGCTGATCTCGCATCTCGACCCGGCCTTTGGCGAGATGGCAGCAGCGCTCGATGCGTTGAACCGATATCGCGACACGCCCTTCGGCAAGGTGAGGATCAATGTGCCGAATTCGATCGGCCCCTTCGTCATCGGCCGCGTCATTGCTCCGTTGCTCCAACGCAATCCCAATTTGCAGTTGGAGATCAACGCGACAGACAGGCTGGTCGATATTGTCGAGGAGGGTTTCGATGCCGGCATCCGCTTCGGTGAGCGCCTCACCGAGGGCATGATCGCACTGCGCATCAAGCCGCGCATCCGCTTGGTCGTCGTCGCTTCGCCCGCCTATTTCGAGGCCCGGCCGAAGCCGGCGACGCCGCACGATCTCAAGCGCCATCTCTGTATCCAGAACATGTTTCCGTCAGGTGCACGCTATGCCTGGGAGTTCGAGAAGGATGGCCAGGCGGTGAGCTTTCAGCCGACGGGACCGCTGTCGCTCGACGATCACGAACTGATGATGCAGGCAGCGCTCGGCGGTGTCGGTCTTGCCTATATCTGGGAACCGCGCGTGGAAAAGGCGATCGCCAATGGCGAACTGATCCAGGTGTTGGAAGACTGGTGCCAGCCGGAGGAGCCGCTCTATCTCTACTATCCGAGCCGACGCCACATGTCGGCGGGCTTCAGGGCAGTCATCGACGCGATGAGAGCCGAGTAAAAAAGGTGAGGATTCGCATCCCTCAGCCTTTTGACTCCTGCGCGTGAACTGGCCAATGATGCTGCCATGGCCGCCATGGCCAGCATCATCGGGAGAGGTTGATGAACGGTCGAATTTTGCCAACTGGTAATCGAAGAGCTTCAAAGCGGCTCAGCGGTCTGTTGCCCACATTGGCCGCGCTGATGCTGCTGGCTTCGGCGGCGGCCGGCAAGGACATTGGACCGCAAAGCCAGGCCTCACGCGAGCAGGTCGAAAAGCTCGTCGGCCTCTGGAAGGATCATTTTGCCGGCGCCGACGGCTTGCAGCAGCGGCGGACAGCCTTTCGGGCGCTGATGGAAACGACGCCGGGGCCGACCCGCATCCAGGTCCGGCAGGTCGATGCGGACGGCGTCGATGCCGAGCTGATGTGGCCGGCCCGGCTACATCACCCGATCGGCCAAAGGATGATCCTCTATATTCACGGCGGCGGCTTCTCCAGCGGCTCCATCCGCACGCATAGCCTGCTTGCCGGCTCGCTCGCCAAGGCCGCATCCAGCGATGTGCTTCTTGTCGATTATCGGCTGATGCCCGAATATACCTATCCCGCGCAGATCAACGACGCGCTGACGGCCTATCGCTGGCTTCTCGACAATGGTTATCGCAATGACAATATCGTCATCGCGGGAGACGGCGCCGGCGGCAATATCGCGATCGAAACCGTGCTCCGGCAGATGCAGGCCGGAAAGGCGCTGCCGGCGGCGGTCATTGCGCTCAGCCCCATCACCGATCTTGCCGCGACGGGCGGATCGATGACATCGAATGCCGACAGCGATCCGCTGGTCGGCAAAGACTGGATCGGGGCCTTACGCAAGGCCTATCTCGGCAACCGGTCGCCGACCGATCCCCAGGCATCGCCGCTTTATGCCGATATGACCGGCTTTCCGCCGCTGCTGCTACAGGTCGGTTCCGGCGAAGTCCTGCTGGATGACACGTTGCGGCTCGCCGACAAGGCGCGCCAGGCGGGGGTGGACGTCACCACCGAGATCTGGCCAGGCATGCCGCATCAGTGGCAGTTGTTTCCCTCGCTGCTCGACGATGCCGATCGGTCGAGTCAGAATCTCGCCGAGTTTGCGATCCGGCATTTTGAGGACAAACCGGAATAATAGGGGCCACAAGAGTAGGGACTCACTCTCTCATTGCGATGTGCCACGCGACGGTGACGGCGCCAGCGGCCGCTCGACTTCCCGGCCCACGCTGAGCGCCTTTCTGATATTGGGCTCCAGCCGCTCGATATAGGCGTGATCGGGCGCGGCGCCGAGCGCATCCAGCATTTTCGAGAAGAAACACCGGGCCGCTGCCGCGGCCGTGATGTCGAAGACCTCGGCATCGCTCAGCCCGTGTTTCTTCAGCCCGTCTATATCCTGCTGGGTGACCGACGTCGCGTCGCGCGCCACCTTGGCGGCAAAGGCCATGATCGCCCGTTCGCCGGCATCGATCGGCGCTTTCTCCGTCTCGTTGACAACGGCCGTCAGCCCGTCGCTGGTAAAGCCCTCGCGCAACAGCACCGAGCCGTGCGCCAGCATGCAATAGGAGGATTTCAGCTCCTTGGCCGCCGCCAGCGTCACCAACTCATAGCGCCTGAGGCTCATATGGCCGCGAATGCTCGAAAGCAGCGCTGCCCAGTTCTCCATCACCTCCGGCCGGTGACCGAAGGCACGGTACATGTTCGGCAGATAACCATAATTCGCCTCGGCCGACGCATACATCGACGTCGTCTTCTCGCTGGCGGATGCATTGGGGGTGTGAATGAAAGCCATGGCATGATCCTCCTCTATTGAGAAGGATAGGGTAGATATGCAGGACAGCAATCCTGAATTAACAGGTAGCGTCACTGCTCGCAGAAGCGTTACCGGTTCGCTCGATGGGAAGGGTTATGGTAAAGGTCGATCCGCACCCTCGTGCGATGCCGGTGCCGGCAATTCCAGTCGACGTTCCCGCACGAAAATAACGCTGGAACAGCCGGGGCACGTCTTCGGGATCGATCCCCACGCCGTCATCGCTGACCGAGACTGTGACGTTTCCCGTCTCCTCCCATGCCGTGACGCGAATTTCGGAGGTTCCGAGCGCGTATTTGACGGCATTGGACAGCAGGTTGGTAAAGACCTGCGCCAAAGTGCGCGGATCGGCATCGATGAACTCAGGTAGCCTGTCGATCTCCAATACAAAGCTGTGCGTCCTGGCGATCGAAGACTGCCGCTCGCAACAGGTTCTTATCAATGATCTCAAGGCGCAGGCGTCGTAGCTGATATCGATTTTGCCGGTGTCGAGGCGCCCGGCCGAAAAGATGCTCTCCATAAGATCGACGATCCGGTTAACCGATGCGCGGACTGCTCGTCCAGAAGGCCAGGGCTGTCCTTTCCCACCTCGTTGACATCACTCGGCATGGGTTCACTGATCCTGACAAACAAGCCAGCCGAGTGATTGGAATTTAGATCGTTCCAATTTTCCGATTGAGATTACGATCGAGAACGGCGCCGAATTCTCAATGGAAATGAACAAATCGATAATGGGGCTGCAAATGTCACTTGACAAAATTGGAACGTTCCAAATATTTATCCATCAGTCGACGTCGTGGTCGGAGAGGGAAATGACAAAGACGCGGGTAACCGTCATCGACATCGCAAAGGCCGCCGGCGTCTCCAAGTCGACGGTTTCGCTGGTGCTTCAGGGCTCCTCCCTGGTCAATGAAGGGACGCGTGCCAAGGTCAATGCCGTGATGCGCGAACTCGGCTACGTCTATAATCGCGGCGCAGCCAATCTTCGCCAAGCCGGTGCCAAATCGAAGATCGTAGGGGTCGTAGTCAACGACCTGACGAACAGCTTCTTTGCCGAGCTGGCGGTCGGCGTCGATATGGTCGTTCAGTCGGCCGGATTCGTGCAGTTCCTGTCGAACACCAGTGAAAGCATCGACCGGCAGCGCGAGGTCGTCGCATCGATGCGTGAGCATGGCATTTCGGGGCTGATCGTCTCGCCGGCGCGCGCCACCGATGCCGCCGATTTCAAGCCGCTCGTGGCGGCCGGCATACCGGTGGTGGTGGTCGTTCGAAACCTGCCCGGCGCCAAGGTCTCGTCGATCGTCTCCGACAACCAGGCCGGCATGATGTCTGCGGTCAAGCACCTGGCGGGCCTCGGTCACAAGCGCATCGCTTTTCTCGGCGGCTTTCCCGACACCGCCGTCTTCGACGACCGGCTTGCCGGTTACCGAAGCGGTGTAGAGGCAACCGGGCTCGATTATCACGAGGATCTGGTCGTCTCATCCGCGCCGTCGCGGGCCGGCGGGGTAGAGGCGATCGGAAAGGCGATTACGCTTGGCCGTCGGCCGACCGCAGCGGTCTGCTTCAACGATGCCGTGGCCTTCGGCGTTTGCGACGGATTGCGCGCGCGCCGTCTGGAGCCTGGCGCCGACTTCGCAGTGGTGGGTTTCGACGATGTCATCGAGGCTCAGGCAGCGGTTCCGGCGTTGACGACGGTCTCGGTCGATCCGCAAGGCATCGGGCGCCGCGGCGCACAGATGCTTCTGAAGCAGATCAATGCCGGCAAGGCCGAGGCCGAGACGGTGATAACAGCCGTTCGCCTGGTTGTCCGCGAGAGCTGCGGCGCTGGCAAGACCACGCCGGCAAAGACCGGCAAGAGCGTAAAAATCGAAACAGGACGCTGAGCAACGCATATGAAGAAGCATCTCACCCCAGCCGAAGCGGCCGCGTTGATCCCGGATGGCGCCGTTGTGACGGTATCGTCATCGAGCGGTCTCGGTTGCCCGGATCTCATGCTGAGGGCCATTGGCGAGCGTTTCGATGCGACCGGTCATCCCCGTGACTTGACGACCCTTCATCCGATCGCCGCCGGCGACATGAGCGGCATCAAGGGCGTCGACCATATTGCCAGGAAGGGTCTGCTCAAGCGTATCATCGGCGGCTCCTATCCATCGGGACCGTCGTCATCAGAGCCGCCGCTGATCTGGCAGATGATCACCAATAACGAGATCCCGGCATACAATATTCCCTCCGGCATCCTCTTCGACATCCATCGCGAAGCCGCCGCCAAACGGCCGGGCGTCCTGACCAAGATCGGCATCGACACATTCGTCGATCCCGAGCGGCAGGGCTGCGCGATGAACGAGCTGGCTTCGGAACACCCGGTGGTCAAGCGTGTCGGCTTCGAGGGTGACGACTGGCTGTTCTTCCCCTCGATCGTCCCTCAGGTCGCCATTATCCGCGCCACCACCGCCGATGAGCGTGGCAATCTCACATACGAACATGAAGGCGCATATCTCGGCGGCCTCGATCAGGCGCTGGCCGCCCGCAACAATGGCGGCATCGTCATCGCGCAGGTCAAGCGGATCACCAAGGAAGGCTCGCTGAAACCCCATGACGTCCGCGTGCCTGGAATGCTGGTCGACTATATCATCGTCGATCCCGATCAGAAGCAGACGACGCAGACAGGGTACGATCCGGCAATTTCCGGTGAGATCTTCCGCCCGCTCGCGAGCTTCCACGTTCCGGAATTCAATGTTCAGAAAGTCATCGCGCGCCGCGTCGCGCAGGAACTTCAATCGGGAAGCTGCGTCAATCTCGGTTTTGGCATCTCGGCCAACGTGCCGCGCATTCTGCTGGAGGAGGGCCTTCACGGCGCGGTCACCTGGGTGATCGAGCAAGGCGCGGTCGGTGGGGTGCCGCTGCTCGACTTCGCCTTCGGCTGCGCCTCCAATGCGGACGCCTATATGCCGTCTCCCCATCAGTTCACTTACTTCCAGGGCGCAGGTTTCGATGCGTCGCTGCTGTCCTTCCTCGAGATCGGCAAGGACGGTTCGGTCAACGTCTCCAAGCTTTCCTTCCGGCCGCATGTAACGGCTGGCGCCGGCGGCTTCGTCGACATCACGGCGCGGGCAAAGAAAATCGTTTTCTCCGGCATGTTCAACGCCGGAGCAAAGCTTTCGATCGCCGATGGGGCTCTTCTCATCGAGAAGGAAGGCAAGCTGAAGAAGCTCGTCAACGCGGTCGAACATGTCACTTTCAGCGGCAGGCGGGCGATCGAGCAGGGGCAGGACATAACCTATGTCACCGAACGGTGCGTCATGAAGCTGACGCCTGATGGCATCGTCCTCACCGAGATTGCGCCCGGCGTCGATCTCCAGTCCCATATCCTCGATCAATCGGAGTTTCCGCTGATCGTCGCCCCCGACCTGAAGGTCATGGACGCCGCACTCTTCGGCGAGGCAGCCATCGGCCTGTCGCTTCCAGCCAAAAGGGAACGGACGCTGGAGGGCGGTTTCAATGGCTAGCGGAACAGTCAGAGTTGACATCGACGGGCACGTTGCGACGCTGACGCTTTGCCGTCCGGAGAAACTGAACGCGCTCGATCTCGACATGCTGAAGGCCTTAGCGGACGCGGCCGACGCGGTGGAAGCGAACCCGGATGTGCGCGCTGCCGTTCTGACTGGCGAAGGAAAGGGCTTTTCCGCCGGCGGCGATATCAAGGCCTGGGGCGGTATGCTGCCGCAGGAATTCGGTCATCTCTGGGTTCGGCACGGTCATCGTATCTTCGAAAGACTGGCGACGCTGCGAGTGCCGCTGGTCGCGGCGCTGAACGGCCACGCCTTCGGTGGCGGGCTGGAGCTTGCAGGCGTTGCCGATATTCGCCTCGCAGAGCAACACATCAAGATCGGCCTGCCGGAGACCGGCCTCGGAATGGTGCCGGGCTGGTCGGGGACCCAGCGTCTCGTGCGCCGGTTCGGGGCGCAGGCCATCCGGCGCATGGCGCTCGGCGGTGAGATCTTCACCGCCGAGGAGGCAAGGCTGCTCGGCATCGTCGACGCAGTCGTTCCAACAGGAAATTCACTCGCCGCCGCCAGGGAATATGCTGAGAGGATTGCTGCAAGAGGGCCGGCTGCCGTCGAGATCGCCAAGTTGATGATCGCATCGGCGAATGGTGAAGACAATGGAACCGCAGTCGAAGCCCTGGGCTCGATCCTCGCCGCCAAGACCGGCGATCTGAAGGAGGGCGTCGCATCATTCAGCGAGAAGCGCCCGGCAACGTTCAAGGGAGAATGGTAATGACGGTACTCGTCAACCCCACCGCGCTCAGCGACCACAGAGCGCGTGATTTCAAGATGCTGATCGATGGCAAATGGGAGACCGGCGCTGCCGATCCGATCGAGCGTGTCGCGCCAAGCCATGGTGTCGTGGTCAGCCGGTTCCCGACCGGCAGCAGGACGGATGCCGAGCGCGCCATTGCTGCGGCACGCAAGGCCTTCGACCTCGGGCCATGGCCCCGCATGACCGCGTCCGAACGGTCCGCCATCCTGCTCAAAGCTGCCGATCTGATCGCCGCGCGTGCAGAGGAGCTGGCGTTTCTGGATGCTATCGAGGCAGGCAAACCGATCACGCAGGTGCGGGGCGAAATTGCCGGCTCGGTCGATATCTGGCGCTATGCGGCGGCTCTTGCACGCGATCTCCATGGCGAAAGCTACAATACGCTCGGCGACGGCACGCTCGGCGTCGTCCTGCGCGAAGCGATTGGCGTGGTCGCGATCATCACGCCCTGGAACTTTCCGTTCCTGATCGTCGGCCAGAAGCTGCCCTTCGCGCTCGCCGCGGGCTGCACCGCCGTCGTCAAACCCTCGGAGCTGACCTCAGGATCGACACTTGTGCTCGGAGAGATCTTGCAGCAGGCAGGCGTTCCGGATGGCGTCGTCAACATTGTCACCGGTGGGGGATCTGAGGTCGGCGCCATCATGACCTCTCATCCTGACGTCGACATGGTGTCCTTCACCGGCTCGACCGGCGTCGGAAAACTGACGATGTCGAATGCGGCGCAGACGCTGAAGAAGGTGTCGTTGGAATTGGGGGGCAAGAACCCACAGATCGTCTTTCCGGATGCCGATCTCGATGCGTTCATCGACGCTGCGGTCTTCGGCGCCTATTTCAATGCCGGCGAGTGCTGCAACGCCGGCTCGCGGCTGATCCTGCACAAATCAATCGCCTCCGATGTCGTCAAGCGGATTGCCGCGTTGTCGAAGGCAGTGAAGGTCGGCGACCCGCTCGATCCATCGACGCAGGTCGGCGCGATTATCACGCCGCAGCACCTGGAGAAGATTTCAGGATATGTCGCCGGTGCCAGGAGCAGCGGTGCTCGGATCGCGCATGGCGGCGAGACGCTCGACCTCGGCATGGGACAGTTCATGTCGCCGACGATCCTCGAAGAGGTTACCCCTGATATGGCGGTGGCGCGCGAGGAGGTCTTTGGCCCGGTCCTTTCGGTCCTGACATTCGAGACATCGGCAGAAGCGATCAGCATCGCCAATTCCATCGACTACGGTCTGTCGGCCGGTGTCTGGAGCCGCGATTTCGACACGTGCCTGACGATCGGCCGGTCGGTGCGGGCAGGGACGGTCTGGATGAACACCTTTATGGACGGCGCCTCGGAGCTTCCCTTCGGCGGTTACAAGCAGAGCGGCCTCGGCCGCGAGCTCGGCCGCCATGCGGTCGAGGACTACACCGAGACCAAGACGCTGAACATGCATATCGGCAAACGCACCGGCTGGTGGATGCCGCAGACGGAAAAGCTGGCTTAGCCGGTAATGAAACTACGCCTGAGGAGGGCGGGTGATTGGTGCGGGAATGGGTCCCGCATCTTCCAAAATGGAACTGGGAGGATCTTCGATGAATAGGTTTTTGACCACGACTGCCGTGATCGCATTGGCTCTGGCCGGCGCTCATGTGTCCGCTCGCGCAGCTGACGTGAAAGAAGTTCAGATGCTGCACTGGTGGACGTCTGGCGGCGAGGCAGCGGCGCTGAACGTTTTGAAGCAGGATCTGTCGAAGGAAGGTTTTGCCTGGAAGGACGTGCCGGTTGCCG
>NZ_JABDVY010000024.1:0-83967 GCF_019685025.1 Rhizobium sp. NZLR8
GGCCGGCAAGCCCAAGATCGTCGCAACCGTCGCAACTATGCGCAAGCTGCTCACCATCCTCAATGCCATCATCAGGGACGGACGACCATGGCAAAACGCTTGACAAATAAGACAGTCGCTCTCCCCGCTGGGGAGAAGAGGTATATCGCACCGCCTTAGTGTTTTTCATCCCGTCCGCCTACTGCGCATCACCCAGCAACCCGCTTAGGCTCCACGGATTATTCCCCTTCTGATTGGCGATGTCCTCGACCTTCCAGCCACCGTGCTGCCGCACCAGCGTGTAGAAGAGCGTCACCTCGTCGCTGTTTTCGAACTGCACCTCCACCTCGGCCTTATCATCCAGCAGGCTCGGCTGGCCGATCCTGACGTCGCTCGCCGCGCCGTCCTGGCCCGCGATGACGGGATCGAAGTCGATCGCGCCGACATCGCCATCGGGCGTGTTGTCGAGATCGGCCTGGAGGAGCTCGTTCAGATGGTCGGAGAAGAAGATCGAATACGGCGAGGGCGCCTCGGCGTCGCTGTTGTCGGTGTTGTAACTGTAGAGCGCCTTGAGCAGCGCCTTCGGTGTCTTGTAAGTCTCGGCCGATGCGGGCAGGGCGGCGAGCGCCGACGCGGCAAGGGCGAGGATGAATGTGGGCAGGCGCATGCGGGCTCTCCTCGGATGAGCAGAAATCATAACCGAAACGGGCGTCCAGGTGGAGCTGCATTTTGGAAAGGGTTGCCCGGCACGGCCGTCAGCCTTGTCGTCTCCGGCTGTTGTCTGCGGGCGATCGCCAGGAAAGTTCGGCCGATGGGACTATGGTCGCCAGACGCGAGTTCCGTCTTTTGGTCGGGATCGCCGGTGACGCTTCTCTGCGTCCACCGGCGATCGTATCGCGGTTATATCAACGCTTCATGCGACAGGCTCGTAAACGACGGCTCGAAGACGTCTTTCACAGCGATGGTGAAATCGTGGCTGGTGGTGTTTCCAGCCGCGTCATAGGCTTCGGCGGTGAAGGTCAGGCTGTGGTTGCTTTCGAAGTCGATCGCCGCCTTCGTCTGGATCTTGTTGCCGACGAGCTTGAAGATGCCGTCCGCATCGTCAGTCAGCCGCCACTTCACCGCGCCGCCTTCCGGATCCATGGCGGAGAGAAGGCAGACCGATGTGCCGATCGCGACATTCTCGGAGATCGAGCCGCGCGAGAAGGCGAGATTGATCGGCGCCTTGTTGACCGGGGCCTCGTTGACGTCGAGGACGTTGATCGTGATGTCCTTTTCGACCGTGACTTTGCCGTCGGAGACAGCGACCTTGATCGTGTACGAATTGGCCGTCTCGTAGTCCAAAGCCTTCGAGGTGACGATGCGGTTGCCATTCAGGCGGAAGTGATCGTCGGCGCCGTCGATGAGCTTGTAGGTGAGGGTGTCACCATCGGCGTCCTTGGCGCTGAGCAGGCCGAGCGTGGTCCAGATCGGGGTGTTCTCTGAGAGGGTGGTTTTCGAAAGCTGGATATTGGTCGGCGCGGCGTTGCTGCCGTCTGGTGTGAACTTTTCGGTGGCGAAATCGTAGACGCCGTCGGCAAAGCGCGCGAATTCGACGTCATGCAGCGTATCCGTCCCTTCGGCGGCGCTGGTCAGGATGTGACTGTCATTGCTCAATGCCAGGGAATAATTGGCAAAATTGCCGGCGAAGAACGCCGTGTCGATGCCGGCGCCGCCATCAATGGTGTCGTTGCCGGCGCCGCCGGTCAATTTGTCATTGCCGGCCTTGCCATTGAGGATGTCGTTGCCGCCGCTGCCGTCGAAAATGTCGTCGCCGTCGGTGCCGGTAAATTCGTCGTCGCCGCCGCCGGTCTTGACGTCGATGCCGGAGACATAACCGGTGACAAAAGCTCCAAGATTTCCCAGTTCGTCGGAAAGATCGAGGTGGGCGCTGTCCGTGACTGCCAGTGCGGCGTTAAAGTGATGGGCCGGATCTGTCGACCAGACGATCTTGTCAAAGCTTTCGAACTGCGCGCTTGAACCGGCAACCCAATATCCCACCGTTTCAAGGACTTCGATGTTCTTGATCGTCAGGCCTCTTAGCTCAAACGCTTGGAGAGTATCGATCCCGGCGCCGCCGTCGATTGTTCCGGAGCCCTGAGCCTTCACGCTTATGGCATCGTCGCCGTCGCCCGCATTGATGTCGAAGACTTCAGGGGTACGGCCGCCGGCGTCACCATCGGAGATCGTATCGTTGCCCGCGCCGCCTCTGATGACGTCATTTCCGACGTCGTCTACAAGCTGGTCATTGCCGTCACCGCCATTCAGAATATCATTGCCATCTCTGCCCGCGAGTAAGTCATTGCCAGCACCGCCATTCAGCGTGTCATTGCCATCACCGCCACGAAGCTGATCGTTTCCGGCGCCCCCATTCAGCGTGTCTGCGCCGTCGCCGCCATTGATGTCATCGTTGCCTGCGCCTGTCGTGATCGCATTGTCGCTGCTTGAGCCCGTCACATTCGCGGAGACCGAACCCAACTCGTCGGCCAGATCGGCCACCCCTGAATCCGAGACGACCAGAGTGACAGCCGAGGAAGGGCTGGCGGCGGAGTGGCGGATAACGTCGTAAGCTTCGAACTCGGCGACCGTCTTGGTAATCGTTGCGCCGTTGGTGTCCAGAATATTCAAGGCCATATTAAACCTACCCCAATAGATGCTTGCATTCTATGAAAATGAGAAATCCTCAGTAGAACTGTTCTTGCAG
Organism: Rhizobium sp. NZLR8; assembly: GCF_019685025.1. Lineage (NCBI taxonomy): Bacteria > Pseudomonadati > Pseudomonadota > Alphaproteobacteria > Hyphomicrobiales > Rhizobiaceae > Rhizobium > Rhizobium sp. NZLR8. The sequence goes on from NZ_JABDVY010000024.1 coordinate 2,723, forward strand.
CTTCAACGGACGACAGCCCCCTGGGGATCTATGCCAATCCCCTATTAAGTTTTCAATGCAAAATTGTATCTTTTCATTGCTTTTTTAATGAAAAACTAAGGATAAGATACTGTGAGACGCATTTTAATTTGAGAACTCAAAGGGATATTTTGGTCTGCTAAATAGTATGATTTTTTATTTTCAGCCGAGGTACTCTCGGAAAAATTGTGTTTTGAAGCGGGTTTTCGGCGGCGCCGCGCTGCGGCTCATCCGAGCCACCATCGCAGGTTGGTGCTGGCTTCGACGTGTTCCTGCATTCCCGCGCGGGAGGTCTTACTTGAGCTTGATGAGTCCTGCCTCGGTGGGGGAAAATCCGCAGCCGCGGTAGAAGCCGGTCAGGTGCGGCTGGAAGTCGACATGCAGCCACTCAGCGCCGCGCTCCCGCGCAACTCTGGTCGCTTCCCTGACCAACCGCGTCGCGATCCCCTGCCGGCGAATGTCGGGGTGAACCGAGGTATCGAGGATAAAGGCATGGATGCCGCCATCCCATGCGACGTTGACGAAGCCGATGAGCTGATCGTCGTGGTAGGCGCCGATATGGGCGAGGCTGCGGGGCAGGATGCGGGAGAAATCCGGTGCTTCAGGCGTGCTCCAGGCTGCTGACAAGAGGGCGTTGAGTTCGGCGGGCGAGGGAAACGGATCGATACGGAGTTCTGGCATGGGTGGATTCCGATTCATTTGTCGCGTCGCTTGCCGGGAGTGTTTTTCTGCCGATTCCGCCTGCTTCGCAATGGGATCGATTGCTGGGGCAGGCCTCCTCTCAGCCTCGACGTGAGGGCGCCCACCTCTCATCCTTCATTTCTGTGTCCTCAGGGCCGCGAAGGAGCATTCCTGAACGGGTGCAACTGACGCTTCGTTGACGACGTCTCTGTCGAGAACATAATCAGAACATCTCATATTCCATCGGCAGAGAGTAAGATGTGCGGACGTATCTTCGTTAAAACTTCGCTTGAAGAATTGATCAGCAATTTCGCCTTTGCCGTGAAGGGTGGGGATATCGACGGGCTGGGAAATCGTTTTCCCCGCTGGAATGGAGCGCCGTCGCAAGATTATCCTATTATCATCAGGGATATCGTGCGCGAACCCGATACGTCGGGCCCCATATTCGCGACCGCGCGCTGGGGTCTGATGCCTTCCTGGGCCAAGCCCGGCGGCAGGCCACCGCCGGTCAATGTTCGAGGCGAGACCATCAGCGGCAACGGCATGTTCCGCTCGGCATACCGGTCGCGTCGCTGCCTCATTCCGATCAATGGCTTCTTCGAATGGAAGGACATTCACGGCACCGGCAAGAACAAGCAGCCCTATGCCATCGCCATGAAAGACGGCTCGCCTTTTGCGCTCGCCGGCATCTGGGAGACGTGGACGGACGAGAAGGGCGTGTCCATCCGCAGCTTCGCCGTCATCACCTGCGAGCCGAACGAGATGATGGCGACGATCCATGACCGCATGCCCGTCATCCTGCATCGCGCGGATTACGAGAGATGGCTGTCCGCCGAGCCGGACCCAAACGATCTCATGAAACCTTTCCCATCCGAACAGATGTCGATGTGGAAGATCGGTCGGGATGTCGGCTCTCCGAAGAACGACAGGCCGGAGATCATCGAAGAGGTCGAGGACGATCCGGAACCGACGCTGATCTGACTTTACCGGCTCGGGCGGAGCCATTCACGAAACCATGCGGCAGAGACATCCTCATGAGGAGAGGAAACGCATGCAAGACGATATCGGAACGCTCCTAAGGTCGTTCCTCAATAATGCCCTTCGCAAACAGCCTCAGCGTCGTATTCGGGATTTTGGCGGCTATGAGGTTGGCAAGCGCCGAAAGCTCGATGTCATCGAGCCGATCGCGCGAGATACGGCAGATTTTCTCTGCACCTATCTCCACATCAGGCTGCACGGCGAACCGGCGAGCAGGGAAGGCGTCGCCTCTGCCGTCGCCGCAGCCTTGAAGAATGTCTCCGATGAGTTCGCCTACAAGCTGACCTGGCACAATGACGAGGCATGGAGCACCGTTTGCAACTCGGTCGCGGAGTTTTTGGAAAGCTGCCTGCAGATCGAGCCGAAACCCTATGATGGCTCGCTGACGGCGCAATCGGACTATAACGGGTGGAAGAGCTGGGAGATGGTCATCAGCGGCGAGACGCCGAGGGGAAGATGGCGGCACTCCTGGAAGGAGAAGGCCGGCGACGATTTCATCGGGTTCCATGGCGATGTCTGCATGGGGCGGATCTTCAAGATCGATCTGACGGGGTCAGACGAGCGCTGGTACTGGCTGATCGCGGCCGACGGCAGCCCTCGACGCGGATGGCCGGCGGCGGGGTTTGAGGCGAGCGCCAGGAGTGCTGCCTGTCGGGTGGAGCGGATTTATTTTGCGCTGGTGGCGGGGACGGGGAGGACGGGGTGTGGGTGAAGGGAGGTGGTGTTCGCCGTGTTCGTAAATTTGCGGAGTGGGCACGGTCACTCGGCGCTGCGCTTGCCTCACCGCCCCGGCCGCCCAGTCTTCCCCTTCGTCCGTCCCTTGCGCTTCTGCTCGCCCGGATCCTCATAGCTCCCCACACCCGTCTTCCCGCGTACGACCGGACGCACGTCATCGCGCTCCGGCTGCCCCTCAAGCAACGGTGAAAACCGCTTCGTGGCCTTGGCGGCATCCGGCTTTTCCGGCACATGCCCGATGACTGGCTTTTCCGTTCGGCCGACAGTCATTTCGTCGAGGTCGTTCTTGCGGAACAGGCCCTTCTTGGCGGGTTCGGCGATGTCGCGGCCCATGTCGTCGAGGGCGGGTTTGCGGAAGAGCGGAGTGGCGGTGTCAGTGCCTGGGCCCATGTCGTCGATCGAGGGTTTGGCGAAGTAGGAGGTTCCACGCCCGCCCTCGTGGTTCGAGACGGCCCCCTGGGCCTCCTCACCATGAGGGCTGTTACTCGAGCGCGCTGCTTTGTTCTTACCATTGGGGCGGCCGCTTTTGCCCTCCATCGCCTTCGCTTCCTCGCGGGCCATCGGGTCGTCCATGGCGGCGAGTTCCACTGCCTTGAGGCGTTTAATTTCGTCGCGCAGGCGGGCGGCCTTTTCGAAGTCGAGGTCGGCGGCGGCGTCGCGCATGCTCTTTTCGAGGGCGTTGAGATGGGTCTGCAGGTTGTTGCCGACGAGGTTGCCGCCATCGGCGAAGCCCTTGCCGGAGACGCCTGATATATCGGCGCGGACGTGGTCGCGTTCGTAGACGCTGTCGAGGATGTCGGAGATCCTGGCCTTGACCGATTCCGGGGTGATGCCGTGCTCCTGGTTATAGATCATCTGCTTTTCGCGACGGCGGCTGGTTTCCTCCATCGCCCGCTTCATCGAGCCGGTGACCTGGTCGGCATAGAGAATGACCTTGCCGTCGACGTTACGCGCGGCACGACCAATGGTCTGGATCAGCGAGGTCTCGGAGCGCAGAAAACCTTCCTTGTCGGCGTCGAGGATGGCGACGAAGCCGCATTCGGGAATGTCGAGGCCTTCGCGCAAAAGGTTGATGCCGACCAGCACGTCGAAGGCACCGAGGCGCAGATCGCGGAGGATTTCGATGCGTTCAAGCGTGTCGATGTCGGAGTGCATGTAGCGGACGCGCACGCCCTGCTCATGCAGATATTCGGTCAGGTCCTCGGCCATGCGCTTGGTCAGCACGGTGCAGAGGGTGCGGTAACCCTTGGCGGATGTTTCGCGGATTTCGCCGAGTACGTCGTCGACCTGGCTGCGGGCCGCGCGGACCTCGACCGGCGGGTCGATCAGGCCGGTCGGGCGGATCACCTGTTCGGCGAAGACGCCGCCTGATTGCTCCATCTCCCAGCCGCCCGGTGTCGCCGAGACGGCGATGGTGTCGGGGCGCATGGCGTCCCATTCCTCGAAACGCAGCGGCCGGTTGTCCATGCAGGAGGGCAGGCGGAAGCCGTATTCGGCCAGCGTCGCCTTACGGCGGAAGTCGCCTCGGTACATGCCGCCGATCTGCGGCACGGTGACATGGCTTTCGTCGATGAAGACGAGGGCATTGTCGGGGATGTATTCGAACAGCGTCGGCGGCGGATCGCCGGGGTCGCGGCCGGTGAGATAACGGGAATAATTCTCGATGCCCTGGCAGGAGCCTGTGGCTTCGAGCATTTCGATATCGTAGCGGGTGCGCTGCTCCAGGCGCTGCGCCTCCAGCAGGCGGCCGGCCTTCTCCAGCTCGGTCAGGCGAAGCCTGAGCTCCTCCTTGATCGACTTGATGGCGCCGTTCAGCGTCGGGCGCGGAGTGACATAGTGCGAATTGGCGTAGATCTTCACCGATTTCAGGTCGCCGACCTTCTGGCCGGTCAGCGGGTCGAACTCGGTGATGGCGTCGATCTCGTCGCCGAACATCGAGATGCGCCAGGCGGCATCCTCCAAGTGGGCGGGGAAAAGCTCGATCGTATCGCCGCGCACCCGAAAGCTACCACGGGTGAAATCCATGTCGCGGCGCTTATATTGCTGGGCGACGAGGTCGGCCAGCAGCTGGCGTTGGTCCAGCCGGTCGCCGACCGACATCTGGAAGGTCATCGCCGTATAGGTCTCGACCGAGCCGATACCGTAGATGCAGGAAACAGAGGCGACGATGATGCAGTCGTCGCGCTCGAGCAGCGAGCGCGTCGCCGAGTGGCGCATGCGGTCGATCTGCTCGTTGATCGAGCTTTCCTTCTCGATATAGGTGTCGGAGCGCGGCACGTAGGCTTCCGGCTGGTAATAATCGTAGTAGGAAACGAAATATTCCACCGCATTGTCGGGGAAGAAGTTCTTGAATTCGGAATAGAGCTGGGCGGCCAGCGTCTTGTTCGGCGCCAGGATGACGGCCGGGCGCTGCGTCGCCTCGATCACCTTGGCCATGGTGAAGGTCTTGCCCGAGCCGGTGACGCCGAGCAGCACCTGGCTGCGGTCGCCGTTCTCCAGCCCCTCGACGAGATCGCGGATGGCGGTCGGCTGGTCGCCGGCCGGCTCGTAATCCGACTGCATGCGGATCGTAATGCCGCCTTCGGATTTGTCGGGCCGGGCAGGGCGGTGCGGCGTCCAGATCTTGCCGTTCTTGTGCAGCGGATTGCCGCTCTCGATCAGCGCCGACAGCGCCTCGACGGTGGCGGTGACGGCGGTGCCGGCCTGCAACGACGAGGCTTCCTCCAGCGTCGTATCCATGCCGGAGACGGGGTTGAGGCCGGCGGCGGCGCGCGTCTTCGGGTCGGTGGAACCGCCCATCGAAGTTCCACGGGCGCTTTTTGAAGCGGCAATCTCCACCTTCTTGTTGACGCCGACGGCCTCCGAATGCTTGCGCGCCTCATTTTCCACCTTCTTGCGGTGCTTGCCCGCCTTTGAGGCGATTTCGCGCTGCGACTCGACGCCGGAGCTTTCGGCATCTGCCTCCAGCTGCTTTACCCAATCGGCGACGGAACCCGACAGCGGAGCGCCCTCGAAGGACGATTGCGGGGCTTCCTCGAAGCCATTCGGGGCGGGGGATTTCTTCGGAGATTTGGCCATGGCGGGAATATGGAGAGAGTTAGCGCGAAAGGGAAGAGGGAAAGAGTACAAAAGGGAAACGAATGAATCGTTCAGATTGGCGAATAATGTTGGGCGCGGAATGTTGGCAAAGAGGCTGCAATGAGGTTTTCCCGAGTACATAAATAAAAAGTCTGTGGTTGAAAAGCGGATCACCTCCCGCGCTGAGGGCGGCAATGTTACAGCTATTGCGGGAATCGGGGACCATTAATGAAAAAGATCATTATCGCATTCGCGGCGACCGCTGCACTGGCCAGTTGCGCCAAACGTCCTGACGCCATCGTGCAGGTCGATATTCCGATGGCGGCTTATACGAACCTTGGCTGCGAAGCTCTCGCTGTCGAACTGAAAAAGGAGAGAGCTAAGCTGGACGACTTGTCGAAGCAGCAGATCAGTGCGGCGAACGGCGATGCCTTCGGCGTCTTTCTCGTCGGCGTCCCAATCGGCAGCGTTGCGGGGGGAGACAAGGAAGGCGAGATTGCCGCGTCGAAAGGCAAGGTTTCCGCCATGCAGTCCGCTGGTATGAGCAAGGGCTGCAAGTTGCCCGCCTGACAACGGGCGGCCGCGGCTTCGTTGCCAGGGCACCTAGGGACGTGGCGCCGCTAAGCCGGCGCACCCGCATCGTCCTTCGGGGCCCCTGCGGGCCACCTCAGGATAAGGCTCTCTTGGGCGCCGGCGGTTATCTCAAGATCTCTCTTGAGCGCTGGCGCGGCATCCTCCAACGCTCCTCTTCCTGAGGTGCGCAGTCCATCGGACGGAGCCTCGAAGGACGCGCCGCAACGCTGCTTCTTGCATCCTTCCAATGTCGGCGTACCCGGCCTTTCAATAGTGATACCATCCGGGCGCACACTGGAACCGAGATCGGTCTTCCGCAGTTATTCCTGGTCAATTCAGCTTCAGGTGTTATTGCCATTAGCGACCATCCGTCCTTCTGGGGAAAACCGATTTCCATCGATCTTGAAATCGGCGAACGGCTGGTTCTCCGCACGCCGCAGGATGCGCTTTATGCCCTCGTCTCGGACTGGCCGATCCATGGCGGCGTCCATCAGCAGAGAACGATTGATTTCTGCCGCGCCTGGCTTGCCGGGCGCATGCCGGCCGAGACGGTGAGGCAGGCCTTTATCCTTGCGGCGCTGGAAGCCGGCGTGCCGATCGATGATCATGAGGACGATGCCGGTCATGCGGTCGACAGCCGGTGACGCCAACGATATTTCTTGCCATGTATTGCAAATATTATTCCCGCTGTGTTTGTGGGAATAGGCAGCGTACATGCGCTCCGATTCTTTGGAGACTTTAAGAAATGAGAATAAAAGTCTTTGTTTGCGCTGCTCTGCTGGCGCTCGCCGGCTGCAACGCCCCGGTGTCGCAATCCGTGGCAGAGTCCCAGCGTCCGCCCTCAAATGAAGTCCGGCAGAACTTCATCAATATTGTGTTCAAGAGAAGCTATAGACACGAAGCAGGAGAAGTCGTCTGGGCGCGCATATCCAGCGTCGTTCTGCTCGATCCCGAAAAACAGATCTATGCTTACTGTGTCCGGGTGGTGCCGAAGCACAGCTGGGGAGACTGGGCCTATCTCGGGGTCTCGTTCACAGAGGGCAAAGTGCTGGGCGCAACGGCGAATGACGATCGATGCCGCGACAAGCGGCTGCGTTACTACCCGTTTCCTGAGATGAACGGCATGAAGACCTGACGAAAGAGACGAGGGCTCGGGCCGCGTCGCCGTTCCAGGCCTTGTTGACCGGCGGCGCGGCATGCCTCCAGCGTCGTGGTAGCGCCGCCATCCGGAAAGCTCGATCTATCGATTTTAATAGAGGAAGATCCAACTGAATGAAAAACAAATTCCTTGTCTGCGCCGCTCTGCTGGCGCTGACCGGCTGCCAAACGCCAGCGCCGCAGTCCGTTACAGATTCCCAGCGGCCGCCTTCCAGCGCAGTTCGACGCGAGTACATCGACGCTCTGCGGGGAACCATTAAACCGGGGAACTTCGTAAAGGCGGAGATTTCCAGCGTGGTTCTGCTGAATCCGGAAAAGCAGATATACGCTTATTGCACGCGCACGACGGAACGCAGCAATCCGAACTGGTCCTATATCGGCCTGGGCTTGCAACACAACATGATATTGTACCTGAAAAAGAACGACTATCGCTGCCATGATAAGCTGCTGCGTTATTATGATTTTCCGGAATTACGCAACATGAAGTACTGAGGAAGCGGCGGGGCGCTTGGCAGCCTCGCCGAGCACCTTTCGGACGTCGTCAGAACCAGAGATCCCTTCGCTTGTTCCTGAGTTAACCCGCTTACAGTCGGTTCCCCCAGCAATCAAAGCGTGAAAAAAGAGGTGCGGTACTTCAGCCCTTCACCAGCACGCTTGCTTGCACCGGCTGTTCGATGCCCTTCAGCGCAAGCATGCGCGTTTCGGCGCCTGCTGCGAGGTCGGGAGCCTTCGTCGCCGTTTCCGCAGAGATCAGAATCTCGCCCGCCGCGGCTTGGGATTCAAGCCTGGCCGCCTGGTTGACGATGCCGCCGATCGCGGTGAAATCACTGCGGAAGCTCGAGAATTCGCCGATCTGCACCTCGCCGGAATGGATGCCGACGCCGACGCCGAGGGTGCGGCCGGGCAATGTGTCGAGCACCAGGCCGTTCAGCGCCGCGGCGCAGTTTCGCTGGATCTCCTGCGCGGCCCGGATCGCGGCGACGGCGTGATCGTTGCGGACGATCGGGAAATTGAAGATCGCCATCAGGCCGTCGCCCATCTGCTTGTTGACGATGCCGTCATGCGCCCAGATCGCCTGGGCGCAGCGATCCTGGAACAGGCTGACGATCTCGCTCAGTTGCACAGCCTCGATGCGCTCCGACAGATCCGTGAAGCCCCTGATATCGGCAAACAGGATGGTCGCGTCGACGGTGATCTGGCGCTGCTTCTTGACGTATTGAAAGGAACGTTCGCAGATCGTGCAGATATCGGGGTTCATCTTGCTGCGGGTGATGCCCAAGGCGCGGAACGGCAAGGCGAGCGGGCCGCCGATCGGGATCGGCATATGCATCTGGTCCCAGCAGCCGCGGCAGATCCTGGCGCTGCCGTGGCTGGTCTGCCGACTGGAAGAGGCTGTGGTCATATCGAACAATCCGTCGCCTTATAGCCAAAAAACAAGCTTCCGATACTCGCCTGCTTTTGGCAACTCTGCTGATAGTCGAAGGCTGCGATGGCTTGAAGTATTTCGTCTGGCGCCATTCTTATCGGACCGCTCGCCGCCAATTCGACTATTGCGCGGGTGCGACGATAGCATCGCGATGGGACCTACTATAGGATGTTGTTAACAATACCTTCGCTCTCCAGGAAAGACCGGGGATGGAGCGCCGTCTTGCAGCTATCCTAATCGCCGATGTCGTCGGTTACAGTCGATTGAGCCAGATCGACGAAGAGGTCACGCGTGCGCGTTTTCAGGCGGACCAGAATGATGTCTTCGAGCCGGCGATCGAGCGTCACCATGGCCGGCTGGTCAAAACCATGGGCGATGGTTCGCTGGTCGAATTCCAGAGCGTCGTCGATGCCTTGCGTTGCGCGGTGGAGGTCCAGCAGCGGAAAGCCACGCACAACGCCGTGGCCCTTCCGGAGCACGGGCTCGAGTTCCGGATCGGCATCCATCTCGGCGATATCATCGTCGAGGGCGAAGACATCCAGGGCGACGGCGTCATTGACGCGCTCCATCCAGCACCTGTTCACGCATCATCCGGACCGGCGCTGCGGCTGCGATCGGGGCAATGGGAATACGGTCACACTTGTTACTCCCACTGTTCGATTTCCGATGCGAGACTATGTCCGAACAACGCGCGATGAGCCGGGCTTCGAGGCGCGGGAATTCGCCCCAACGAGGAGATTGAGCCATGACTGCTTCAGCCGAAAATGGAAAGAGAGGACAGAGCATGCAGAGACCGGCGGTCGTGGCGCTGGAGGCCTGGGAGGCGGCGCGCGAGCAGATGCTGGTAAAGGAAAAGGCGCAGACCCGTGCGCGCGATGCGCTGGCCGCCGAGCGCCGGCGCATGCCGTGGATGGCGGTCGAAAAGGCCTATGCGTTCGAGGGACCCCAGGGCAAGGTCAGCCTGCCCGAACTGTTTGAGGGCCGTCGCCAGCTGATCGTCTACCGCGCCTTCTACGAGCCAGGCGTCTTCGGCTGGCCCGAGCATGCCTGCCGCGGCTGCTCGATGGTGGCCGATCAAGTGGCTCACGTCGCCCATCTCAACGCCCGCGATACGACGCTGGTATTTGCCTCACGCGCGCCGCAGGCCGACATCGCCCGGCTGAAAGCGCGGATGGGCTGGACGATACCATGGGTGACGATCACCGACAGTTTCGACAAGGATTTCGGCGTCGACGAGTGGCACGGCACCAACGTGTTCTACCGCGACGGCGAGCGCATCTTCCGCACCTATTTCATCAACAACCGCGGCGATGAGCAGATGGGCGGCACCTGGAACTACCTCGATATCACGCCACTCGGCCGCCAGGAAGTCTGGGAGGATTCGCCCGAGGGCTATCCTCAGACCCCGACCTACAAATGGTGGAACTGGAACGACGCTTATGTGGCAGACGCCGAGCCGGACAAGAAGTGGGTCGATGTCTCCGACGCCGGCGAGGCGGCGTTCCGGGCCGAAAGTGCAAATACGAAACCGTGAGCGAGGTCGAGTTGCGGCGGACCGGAGGCCAAGGGCTTCGGTCCGCCGCAAGGCGCTGTCAAATCATTGGATCTCCCGCCATGGGACGTTGCCTTGCCGGTCACGGTGGCGGGCAGGTGGGCCGCCGACTCGGCACAAATCCGCTTTCCGCCAGCATTCAGCAGCGCCACCATAAAAACACCTGACAGAAGAGCGCTCACTGCCGTATCGAGCCCGGTGCGGCTGGAACTTTTGCGCCTTCGTCCTCTGTGATGTGTTCCGGGCTGTCTCCTACGGCGAAGCGCCGTTGGACGGCATTCTGCTGCTGCAGTGGAGGATTAGCCAGCGGCGGCGTCTGATGTCCGAAAGAAATTCAATGCAGAGTGGAAACATTTTGGGTCGACGGCGTTGTACCCGTTACCGGCAGTGTGCCCGAGCACCCGGCTTTGGTGAGGAGGCTTAGCCATGAAGGTCATGATCGTTGAAGATGAGAATACTATTGCGTTGGAGCTCGAACGCATTGCGCAAGAGGCCGGGCACCAGACAATCGGGCCGGTTTCGACGGTTGAGCAAGCTCTCGCCTATGCTCAGAAAAGCGATGTGGCGCTGGTCGATCTCAACCTCTCCGACGGGCTGAGCGGCGCTCAGCTTGCCCGTCGGCTGATCGACCGCTTCGGCGTGGACGTTATTTTCGTGACCGGCAGTCCTGAGAGTGTCGGCAACGGTATCGCTGGAGCGTTCGATGTGATCTCCAAGCCTTTCTCCGAGGAAAGGATTGTCAGCGCGCTCTCGCGGGCAGAGGCGGCCCGACGCAAAGATTTCGACCGCAGCAGGGCAGCGATCTGATAAGAAGGAGATTGACGTCGTGCACGTCGCTGGACCTTCCAGGGAGATGATCCGGATGAAGCACACACTCGTTGCCATTCTCTTCACCCTCACGGCCTGCGCCAGCGCGCAAGACCCGCAGCCTCTTTCGGGTAGCCTCACCTATCGGGGAAAGGTCATTCATTCACCCTATCGTCCGGGAACTGTGGTCAAACATACCTTTCTCGGTCAATTCGGTTACCGTGTTTTCGAAAGCTATGTGGTTCAGCCGGACGGCACACTCAAGCTTACGTCCCAGAGCACAGGCCCGGACTTTCTCTGGCAGTGAGGGTGGCTTCGGCTCCAGTCGCGCCATCGCGCAGGAGGACCTTCGCGGCGAGTTTTCATCGCCCCGTCCGGCACGATCGCAAGCGGCGCATCAATTTCGCTCGCAGCTTTCGCTTTCATCCCTGCGAAATTGAATGTTGCGCTGCAGCAAAAATCTCGTCTATACCACGGACATTCACCACGGACCCGGTGAGACCCCGGGTGGCTCTTCTGGCCGCCGATCCGCCAGATAACGCAAAACCTGCATGTCGCGACACGACCGCTCGATAGAGCGAGCCCGGCCATGCTTTGCGAGACTCTATCCATGCTGCTTTCCTCCATCCGTCGTGATTGGTCCGCCAATCCCACGCGCGAAATGCTTGCCGGTGCGGTTGCGACTTTCGCCCTGATCCCCGAGGTCATCGCCTTTTCATTCGTGGCGGGGGTCGATCCCGAGGTCGGCCTGTTTGCCTCTTTCGTCATCGGCATCGTCATTGCGTTCACCGGCGGACGCCCGGCGATGATTTCGGCGGCGGCCGGGTCGGTCGCACTGGTCGCGGCACCGCTGGTGCATGCCCACGGCTTGCCCTATCTCTTCGCGGCCGGGCTGCTGGCGGGGCTGATGCAGATCGTGTTCGGCCTGCTGCGGCTCGGCGTGCTGATGCGCTTCGTGTCGAAATCCGTGCGCACCGGCTTTGTCAATGCGCTTGCCATCCTGATCTTTGCTGCGCAGATGCCGCACATCATCGGCGCCGGCTGGACGGAATATGCCGTGCTGAGTGCCGGGCTTGCTATCATCTATCTGACGCCGCGGATCACGACGGCGATCCCGTCGCCGTTGATCTGCGTTCTGATCCTGACCGTCGCCTCGATCGGGTTCGGGCTCCCTGTTCTCACCGTCGCCGATCTCGGCAAACTGCCGGATTCGCTTCCGGTGTTCGGCTGGCCGGCGGTGCCGCTGACGCTGGAAACCCTCCGGATCATCGCCGGACCCGCACTTGCCATCGCCATGGTCGGGCTGCTGGAATCGATGATGACGGCGAGCGTCGTCGACGATCTCACGGATACGCCGAGTTCGAAGAACCGCGAATGCACGGGTCTTGGCCTTGCCAATGCAGCCGCGAGCCTGTTCGGCGGCATTGCCGGCTGCGGCATGATCGGCCAGACGGTGAGCAACGTGAAATACGGCGGGCGCAGCCGGCTCTCGACGCTGTTTGCCGGCGCCTTCCTGCTGATCCTGATGGTGCTGCTGAAGCCATGGGTCTCCGAGGTTCCCGTCGCCGCGCTGGTGGCGATCATGGTCATGGTCTCGATCGACACCTTCGACTGGTCGTCGCTTAAAGCGGTCGTCGTCCATCCCCGAATGTCGAGCGCCGTCACGGTGACGACCGTCGTCGTCACCGTCTTCACCGCCAACCTGGCGCTCGGGGTGACGGTCGGGGTGCTGCTCAGCGGCGTGTTCTTCACCTTCAAGGTCGCCCGCCTGCTGCGCATCGAGGTGGCGCCCGATCAAGCCGCCGGGCAACGCATCTACCGCGTGTCCGGCCAGGTGTTCTTTGCCTCGGCCGACGTCTTCGTCGAGGCGTTCGACGTTCAGGACGCTGTTGGCAAGACCGTGCTGATCGACGTCTCCGAGGCGCATTTCTGGGACATCACCGCCGTTGCCGCACTCGACAAGGTCGTGCAGCGCTTCCGGGCGCATGGCATCGCCGTGGAGGTTGCCGGCCTCAACCAGGCGAGTTCGACGCTGATCGAAAGCCTCGATGGCAAGGTGGTGCTGGAGGGGGTGTGACGGCGGCAAGGGTAGGCGGAGCATAGGCTTTGCCGGATAGAAAAATCAGCGCGCGGATTCCATAACAAGTATGGGAATGACTATCCGCTTGCGCCGGCCCGTCGGGGGGCCATATTGACACGCATCGTCCTTGAAGGGGAGGCTTCGATGCCGTCGAGTTTCAATGTCGAAAGTGCGGATGGTTATGAACTGCTGATGGGGCGCTGGAGCAAGAGGCTGGCGCCGATGCTGATCGATTTCGCCGGGTTGGCGGATGGGGATCGCGTGCTCGATGTCGGCTGCGGCACCGGCAGCCTGACCTTTACGCTGGCGGAAAAGCCGAGCTTGCAGGAGATCGTCGGTGTCGACTATTCGCCGGTTTTCATCGAGGCCGCAACGCGGCGCAACACCGATCGGCGGATCACGATCCGGCAGGGCGATGCCTGCGCGCTTCCCTTCGAGGATAATCGCTTCGACAGGGCGATATCGCTGCTCGTGCTGCATTTCGTGCCCGAGGCGGGAAAGGCAGTGTCCGAGATGGCCCGTGTCGTGCGCCCGGGCGGCGTGGTCGCGGCCGCCGTCTGGGACCATTATGGCGGCATGTCCGGCATGAGGATGATGTGGGATACGGTGGCGATGCTTGACGAAAACGCGCTGCCCTTACGCCGCAAATATTGTTTCCAGCCGATGATGCGGCCGGGGGAAATGAAGGAGAGCTTCATCGCGCAGGGTCTTGCCGATGTCGAGGAGACTTCGTTGCTGATCCGGATGGAATATCTTTCCTTTGGGGACTATTGGGACCCAATCGCCGCCGGCGAGGGACCACTCGGCAAGTATATTGCGGGGCTGGACCCGGCGAAGCGAAAAGCGGTCGATACAGCCGTCAGGGCCGCTTACGATGCCGGCGAGCCGGATGGCCCGCGGTCGTTCGCATCGGTGGCGTGGGCGTGCCGGGGCAGGGTGCCGGGCGGCGGTTAGGTGTGTCGGTATAACGGCCCCTGAGACAGCGAGCATGCGCCGGCGCCCCGGAGAGCCTCATCCTGAGGTGCCCGGCAGGGCCTCGAAGGACGAGGCGGGCGCGCCGGCACCGAATGAATGCAAGAAGTAATGTTGGCGTGTGCTTCGAGGCTCCGCCCTCTCGGGCTGCGCGCCTCAGCATGAGGGGCGTCGGGGATGCCGCCGCCCCTAGAGCCGTGGTGCGATGCCCCGACCATGCCAATCGCGATGGAGGCCGGCGGCAAGGCACAAGCAAAGGCCGGCCGGCGACATCTCGGTGGCGTGAGACGATTGGCCCGAGCCTTGGGGCTTGCCGTCAGATGGCGGCGTGCTAGGTAAGGCCCGCCGGTATCTCTCCGGATCAGCTATTTCCCCTCCACAGCCCCGAGTTATTCCATGTCGTTTTCTCCCGCCGCCCTCTGGCCCGTTGTCATGCTGTTTGCCTCCAACATCTTCATGACCTTTGCCTGGTACGGGCATCTCAAGCACAAGGGCAGTGCCATCTTCCTTGCCATCCTGGTCAGCTGGGGCATTGCCTTTTTCGAATATTGCCTGGCGGTACCGGCCAACCGTATCGGCTCGGCAGTCTATACGACGGCGCAGTTGAAGACGATGCAGGAGGTGATCACGCTGCTGGTCTTTGCCGGCTTCTCGATCTTTTGGCTCGGCGAGAACCTGACGTGGAATCATGCGATCGGCTTCGCGCTCATCGCGATCGGGGCATCCTTTATCTTCCGGGCATAAACTTTAGTTTTTTCAACAGATTACAAATCGTCCATGTCCGGAAATCGCCACATTTCCTACAGATTGGCGTCGCAATCGGCTGGCAGCTTGTCACTACCACGTGATCAGGAGTTGACCGGCCATGAGCCTCTCTTTCCCGACGATGGCGGCGATCCGGTTCGGCTATGGTTTCCGGCCGGGTGAGGCGCCGCCGCAAAGCAAGGACGACCTGATCGGCCAGCTCAGCAAGGGGGCAGCGGCAACGCCGGACTTTCCGCTCGGCGGTCCCGAGACGCGCCACCGCGCGATCCTCAGCCTGCAGGAGCAGCTGAAGCAAATCCGCCAGGACGCCAAGTCGGTGACCGACGATACGACGCAGCGCGAGATGCGGAAGGGCGTGCAGCGGCAAGCGCAGCAGCAGTTTCAGCACGATGTAAATCTGCGGCTGATGCAGGCGGTGCTGTCGCCGTACGGCTTCTACGAGCGGCTGGCGACCTTCTGGACCGATCATTTCTCCACCAGCGCCAATAAGAGCTTGCCGATGCGTCTCATCGTGCCGCTCTACGAGGCCGAGGCTATCCGGCCGTTCATGTCGGGCCGGTTCGGTGATCTGCTGCGCAGTGCCACCGCCCATCCGGCCATGCTGATCTATCTCGACCAGGCGGATTCGCTGGGGCCGGATTCAGCCGGCGGCATCAAGCGCAACAAGGGACTGAACGAAAATCTCGGCCGCGAACTGCTGGAACTGCACACGCTCGGCGCCGGCAGCGGCTACAGCCAGGCGGATGTCACGGCGGCGGCCATGGTGCTGACGGGGCTCACCATCGACCGCAAGGAGATGGACATCGCCTTCCGGCCGAATATCTCAGAGCCCGGTACGCATGAGGTGCTCGGCGTCAGCTATGGCGGGCGGCGGCGCTCGCGCGACGACTATCTCGACATGCTCGACGATCTCGCCGTCCACCCGAAGACGGCGGCGCATATCAGCCGCAAGCTTGCAGTGCACTTTATCTCCGACCAGCCCGACGAGGGGATGGTGTCCGACATGGCCATGGTCTGGAAGAAGACGGATGGTGATCTCATCGCCGTCTACACCGCCATGCTCGACCATCCTGCCGCCTGGCGTGACGAAGGGGCCAAGGCGCGCCAGCCTTTCGACTATGTCATTGCAGGTCTGAGGGCGCTGAATGCGGGGCCAGTCAACGGCGTCGTCGGCAGTTTCCTGGCGGCCAACCAGCAAGGCACTGATGAGGGCGACATGGCGGCGAATACGCCTGGAATGGCAGGGTCGCCTATAGCGACGGGTCCCGCCGGCGAGGCGAGGGACACGCGGCTCAAGGCCTTCCGGACGGCGCGGGCGTTGGGGCAGGGGGCGCTGAAGCGCATGGGCCAGCCGACCTGGCTGCCGCCGAGCCCGGCCGGCTTCGAGGAAGGTTTCTCCACCTGGATTACCGGCAGCCAGCTTGCCGAGCGGCTGGCTTGGGCAAGGCGGGCGGCGGCGCAATTTGGGCGCGACGAGGATCCGCGCGAATTTCTGAAATCGACGCTTGCCGATGCGGCGCGCGACGAGACGATCCGCGTCGTGTCGCAGGCGCCGAACAAGATCAGCGGCCTGACGCTGGTGCTGGCATCGCCCGAATTCAACCGCCGATAGGAGGCCCGCCCATGACGCTGTCGATGAACCGGATTTCACTGTCCCGCAGAGGCTTTCTAGCGTCCGCCTGTTGTCTGGCCGCCGCCCCCGTCTTCACGCCGCTCACCTTCGCGGCGATGCCGGGAGACAACCGTTTCGTCACCATCGTGTTGCGCGGCGCGATGGACGGGTTGGACCTGGTGCAGCCCTATGGCGATGCGGGTTTTGCCGCGCTCAGACCGACGCTGGCGCTGACGCCCGACACTGGGCTTCTCGATCTCGATGGGCATTTCGGCCTCAATCCCGCCGCTGCCGACCTGATGCCGCTGTGGAAGAGCCGGGAGCTTGCCTTCGTGCACGCGGTGTCGACGCCCTATCGCGACCAGCGCAGCCATTTCGACGGGCAGGACATGCTGGAATCCGGCGGCGAACATGTCGCCGAGGAAAAGACCGGCTGGCTGAACCGAGCGCTCGCCGTCATTCCGCGCTCGGATGCACGCAAGGCGATCGACGTCAACACCTCGACCGAGCTGATCCTCTCCGGCCCGAACGACGTCGACGTCTGGGCGTCGGATTCCAATCTGGCGCCGGCGCGCGACGAGATGCAATTCCTGACGCGGCTCTATGCCGGTGATCCGCCGTTTGCCGCTGCACTTGCCGAAGCAACGCGGGCTGACTCCGCCTCGATGATGGTCGAGCCGGATGGCCAGCGCGGCGAAAAGACCGCCGACGTGGCAGCGCTTGCGGCCAACATGCTGAAGGACGACTACCGCATCGCCAGCTTCTCGATCACCGGCTGGGACACGCATATCGGCCAGGCCGGCCAGTTCAAGCGGCCGGTGCAGGATCTGGCGCAGGCGATCAACACGCTGAAGACGACGCTTGGGGCCGAAATCTGGGCAAAGACGGTGGTGCTCGCCATGACCGAATTCGGCCGCACCGCCCGCCAGAACGGCTCCGCCGGCACCGACCACGGCACCGGCGGATGCGCCCTGCTTGCCGGCGGCGCCATCAACGGCGGCCGCATCCTTGGCCGCTGGCCGGGCATCGGCGACGGTCAGCTGCTCGACGACCGCGACCTGATGCCGACCGCCGATGTGCGTGAACTCGCCGCGGCGATGTTGTATCGGCAGTTCGATGTCGGTGTGGATGATCTGACGGGGAAGATCTTTCCGGGGTTGGGGTTTGACAAGGGGTCGCAGTTTTTGCGTGGGTGAGTGGCTGCACCTCTTCTTCCCGCTGGGGATAAGAGGCAGCAAGCCGCCGCCCGGCCCTTCGCTTGGGCTCAGGGCGTTCGACGCTGCAATCGATTCACTGGATCGATTGCTCCCGCTTTGCGGGATCGCGTCTCACCCCAGCACATCATAAAGCCTAAAGATGAAGCTGACCTGATAGACGAGGTTGGCGGTGATGAAGGCGGCATGGAAGCGACGGTTAGGGGTCCAGGCGGCGATGGCGCAGAGGAGGATATAGACGATGTTTCGGGCGGGATATTCCCAGCCGAGCGCGAGGATGCGCTCATGGCCCTTGATCGCCGTGTCGAGAATATCGACGGCGTAGGTGAGGCCGAGGATGCCGAAGAACCATTTGCGGCGGGAAATGAAATATTCCTCGTAGCCGCCATATTCATCGAGGCTCGCCGGAAAGAGCAGGGCGCAGAGCAGGAAGAACAGGCTGCAGAAGCAGACGAGGAATAGGTAGATCCCGAAGCCGATTGCCGGCACGGCCTGCAGGCGATATTCCCACCACCAGATATGGATGATGAACAGAAACATCGACAGCGCCCAGCCAAGATGGACGGAATAGACTTTGGCCTTGGCGGGATGCTGGACGATACCGGCAACGCCGGTCAGCATTCTGGCAAGCGAAAGGCTGATGACCATGCCCATCACCACCTTGATGTGAAGGAAGACCTCCGGCGAGCCGACCGTTTCCATGCTCTCGACCCCTGGTCTGTCACGCTTCGGGGACTTGTTTCGGTTTGCCGTCTTCGTCGAGCGCCACCATGATGAATGTGCCGGCGGTCACCTTTTCCATCTTGGCGTAACGTGCACGGTGCGCCCAAGCTTCGACGATCAGCGTGATCGAGGTGCGGCCGACGCGATCGATATCGGTATAGACCGACAGCGTGTCGCCGATCTTGACCGGTAGCTCGAAGGCCATTTCCTTGACGGCGGCGGTGACGACGCGGCCTCTGGCGCGCTCGGTGGCGCGGATGCCTGAGGCAAGGTCCATCTGCGCCATGACCCAGCCGCCGAAGATATCGCCGGCCGGATTTGCATCGCCCGGCATGGCAAGCGTCCTGAGCGTCAGTTCGCCTCTCGGCTTGGCGGCATCGGTCATCAAGGGATCTCCATCTGGTGCGGGCCATCGGCCGGCGATTCACTGGACGATAGCCTAGTGCAAAGGCTGTGGGCTGTAAAAGACGGCATGGCCGGGCGCTCCAGCTAACCGCCGGGAAATATATTGCAGCCGTTTCCGATTGAAATTTCATTCGATTTCAAACAGTTGATTTCGAGTGCTTCGGCCTTCCCTTACGGTATTTAATCATCTTCTAATTAAGCTTTACGCTCCAGTAATTCCGGCAATCCAAGATGGGTCTACCTCATTTACGAGAATCGCTGGGAACCTCATGCGCAACGTCAAGATTTCCACCCGCCTCTACTGCCTCGTCGGATTTACGCTTGCCGTACTCGCAGCGACGATGATCTTCTTTTTGAACTATTCCTATTCCGAGCTGGAAGCGGAGCGGAAGGCGGGGTTGGCGCAGATGGATGCGACGGCGCTCGGCATCTTCGACAAATATTACAAGATGGAGCAGGCGGGCACGATGACCCGCGAACAGGCGCAGGCGGCCGCCAAGGACGTGATCGGTGCGATGCGCTACGGCGCCGACGGTTATTTCTGGATCAACGACATGCATCCCACCATGGTGATGCACCCGATCAAGCCGGCGCTGAATGGCACTGATATCTCGCAGATGAAGGACCCGAACGGCAAATTCCTGTTCGTCGAATTTGTCAACAAGGTGAAGAAGGATGGCAAGGGCTTCGTCGACTATTACTGGCCGAAGCCGGGCGCCGATCAGCCGGTGCTGAAATATTCCTATGTCGCCGGTTTTGAGCCCTGGGGCTGGATCGTCGGCACCGGCGTCTATGCTGATGACCTTGCCGCGCTTTATCATCAGAACGCGATCTGGGCGGCGGTGCTCTGCCTGCTCGGGGCCGCGGCCACGATTGCCATCGCCTACGCCATCGTGCGTAGCGTCACGGCGCCGATCGCCCGGCTGAAGGCGGCGATGAACGCGATCGCCGCCGAAGAGGCATCGGTAGAGATCGCCGGCAGCGACCGGCGCGACGAGATCGGCCAGATGGCCAAGGCATTGCTGGTGCTGCGCGACTCCGTCGACGAACGCAGCGCGCTGCGCGGACGGGAAGATGAAAGGCAGCGGCAGATCGAGGATGAGCGACGCGGCAACGAGGCAAGCCTGCGCTCGGCCTCCGACCGGCAAAACCGGGCAATGCAGGCGCTCGGCGTTGGCCTGGAAAAGCTCGCAGGCGGCGATCTGACGGTTGCGATCGACGATATCGGCGAGGATTACGCCAAGCTCAGGGGCGATTTCAACGCCGCCGTCGACGCGTTGAACGGCGTTATCCACGCAATCGCCGAATCGAGCCACGTCGTCAATGAAAGCGCTTCCGACATCAGCGAGGCGACCGGCAACCTGTCGAAGCGCACGGAACAGCAGGCGGCAGCCCTCGAGGAGACGGCGGCAGCGCTCGACGAGATCACTGCGACGGTCAAGACGGCATCCGAGCGGGCGAACGAGGCGCGCGCGATGGTGGCCGAAACCAAAGCCAGCGCCGGCCGCTCCGGCGATATCGTCCGCAATGCGGTGACGGCGATGGGCCGGATCGAGGAATCGTCGAGCCGCATCAACCAGATCATCTCTGTCATCGACGAGATCGCCTTCCAGACCAACCTGCTGGCGCTGAATGCCGGCGTCGAGGCGGCGCGGGCGGGCGAGGCGGGCCGCGGCTTTGCCGTCGTCGCCCAAGAGGTGCGCGAACTTGCCCAGCGCTCGGCGAATGCTGCCAAGGAGATCAAGGAGCTGATCAGCCGGTCGGCAACGGAAGTCGAGGGCGGGGTGGCGCTGGTGCGCTCGACGGGCGAGGCGCTGCTGGAAATCGAGGCGCTGGTCAACCAGGTCAACGACCACGTGGTATCGATTGCGACGGCGGCCCGCGAGCAGTCCACCGGGCTGAACGAGATCAACGGCTCCGTCAATCATATGGACCAGATGACGCAGCAGAACGCGGCAATGGTCGAGGAGACGACGGCGGCAAGCCGCACGCTCGCCGATGAGAGCACCCAGTTGAAGACGCTGCTTTCGAATTTCCGCCTGCGCGCCGAGCCGCGGGCCGAGACGAGGTATACGCGGGCCGCGTGAAGGCAAGAGCGAAGTAACGGCCTCACAACGGCTTCAGACCGGAACGTCAGGAAAAGAGCCGCAACGACGGCTCTTTTCGTTGTGGCGCCGTCATCGCGTCAGATGCGCGGATCGCGACGCAGCATGATCCTTTCGAGTAGAGAGGATCGTGGGCCGGCGGAATTCCAAGATCTTCAGGCTGATATACCTGGCTGATGTGTTTGATAAAAAGCAGCAGATTCAATCTTCAAGCGAATATCATTGCAATTTACCTTACGCTATGCTTCATTCAGGTTGTAGGTGAGGGCATGGTATTTCGAAGATAGCGATTGCTGTCGTTGCGGAAGCCACCATAATTCTCCAATTTGGCAAACTATCCGGGACCACGGCCGCGGCGGCCTTGGCATGGCCGCCGTGTGTCTCCCCGAATTCGAGGATCTCAGTCCTCCGCATCGAATATCGCTGCCCTCATCGCACCGCTGCCGCATTCCAGTTCAGTAACCGAGGGAGGCCGAAATGGCTCGCAGCAAGCATGGTTCGCCAGTAAGAGGCATGGATAGCGTCGCGCAATCGAGTGTTCGCGACCAGAGGTTCGGGAGGATGTTCCGCAACCTGCCGGCCGCCGCATTTACCGAGGACGCACTCACCGATCTTGCGAAAACGATGTTCCAGGGGGAGTTCGCCGAGAAGATCGAAGAGGGAAAACCCGTCGACGTCGCGCTTGACGAGCGGGAGCCCGAAGACGAGAACCCGGCAATTCCTGCCGGCTTCACCTATTTCGGTCAGTTTCTCGATCATGACATCACATTCGATCCAGTCTCGTCGCTCGACCGCTTCAACGATCCCGATGCCCTGCAGGATTTCCGCACGCCGCGCCTCGACTTGGATTCCGTCTATGGTTCGGGGCCGGCCGATCAACCTTTCCTCTACGAGGACGACGAACTTCATCTGTTGCTCGGAGACGACAAGGATTTTGACGGCGCAAGGAAAAACCGCCCCGACCTGCCGAGGAACGCGGCCAAGATCCGGCGCGCGCTGCTAGGCGACAAGCGCAACGACGAAAACGTGATCGTCTCGCAGCTCCACGCCACCTTCCTCAGATTTCACAACAAGGTCGTCGATACGCTGCGCAGCCGCGATTTCGGGCTCTGTCAGCAGACGGTGCGCTGGCACTACCAGTGGATTGTCCTGCATGATTTCCTGCCCCGTATCATCGGCAAGGAGACCTACGAGCGCGTCATCGTCGGCAGAGGCGAAAAGCCGAATGTCCGCTTCTACAATCCACAGGGCCGCTACGCCTTCATCCCCGTCGAATTCTCGGTGGCGGCGTACCGATACGGTCATACAATGGTGAGACCGAGCTATTCGCTGAACGGAACCGTCACGAAGCCCGACCCGATCGAGCAGCGGTTCAACGGGAAAAAGGCAAAGTTCAATCGCATTCCGATTTTCTCTCTGACTGACGTGATCCAGCACCCGCGGGCAAATTTGAACGGTTTTCGCGAGTTGCCCGACTTCTGGGCGATCGACTGGGCCTTCTTCTTCGACGGGGTCGCGCCCGAAGGGACGCCGCCGGCTGGCGCAGTCCTGCCGCAGCCCTCCTACAAGCTCGATACGACGTTGGTCGATCCGCTGACGAGCCTGCCCGATCACCAAAGGGAGCCGATCCATATCCGCAGGGCGCTCGCCGCCTTGAACCTGCTGCGCGGCTGGCGGCTCGGATTGCCTTCCGGCCAGGCGGTGGCGCGCCATATGGAAATGGAGGCGCTGTCGGATGAGCAGCTGTTCGACAGCGAGGATGCCGAGAGGAAGCGGGCGCGCGGCGCGTTGCTGAGCGATCACCCCGGGATTTTCAAGGATAACGCGCCGTTGTGGTTCTACATCCTGCGCGAGGCGGAGATCTTTGGAAACAGCGAGCATCTCGGGCCGGTCGGCGGCACGATCATCGCCGAGGTCATCGCCGGCCTGATCCGCGAGGATCGGCATTCCTTCCTAGCGCAATGGCCGAAATGGCGGCCGACATTGCCGAGCGCCGAGGCGCGGCATTTCACCATGGCCGACCTGGTCAATTTCACCAACAGGTAGCCGAGGTCGATCAAGGCTGCGGGAGCGGCCGGGGAGGATGCCGAGTAAAAGTTGCATCTATCGCCAATCTCAAGGCCGCGAAAGCGGCCTTTTTCATCTCCGTCGCGTTCAGATTGTGCCGGTAAGTTTTCATTCACCGTTTTTAATTAAAATTGGAGTGAGTTTTTTCTGTCACTGCCCAGTCGGCCTGCGGAAGCGATAAGAGTATGGCGTTTGTTTCCTTTCCTCGGCGAGCCCTTTTGCCCCTGCTGCTCTCTGCGTCGCTGACCACCTGTTCGATCAGCGATGGGCTTGTGCCGCCGGCCAATGTCGACAACGGCACCAGGGTCAGCTCGATCTCGCCGGCGGCGCGCATGGCGCCCTCGGTCCGAATGGCGCGTGCGGAGCGCCTTGCGCCCGCGGAAAGCCAGGCCTCCTATCCAGTTTCCAGTGCGCCTGCCGGCAATAGTCACGGGTCCATCGACTACCTCGATACGCCGAACCTTGCCGGCACCGGCCATGCCGCGCCGGCGGCGCGCGGGGGGCGCCTGCCGATGATCGACAGCGACGAGGCGCTGGCGGCGGGCCAGCCGAGCGGCAACTGGGGCGGCACGCAGAACCTTGCGGTCCCTTCCGGCGGCGTCAACATGGATGACGAGCTTGGGGCAGAGCCGGTCGTCGGGTTGGCGCAGGAACAACAGCAGCAGATCGCCGAGGGAAATGTGACGGAGCCGGTCGTTGACGGAATCGGCACCGATAGCCCTACGCAGGTGAACCGGCCGCTACGCCAGCCCGCACCGCGGGCGATGCCGCAGCCGGCGGCACAGGCGCAGATGAGCCAGGCGCCGGCCTGGAACGACGGCAGCCCTGTGGTGGCGCCGTCTCGCGTTCCGGAAGAGGACGAAAGCGAAGAGGTCGCGATGCTGCGACCGAACAATCCGATGATGAGCGAACCGGCAGCACCCGTTGACCCGAGCGTCATGCCGACCTCCGAGCTTGCCTGCCGGCACGAGCTGAAGCGCATGGGCGTGCTTTTCGACGAAAAGCCGCCGATTTCCAATGGGCCCGCCTGTCAGGTGCCCTATCCGGTGTCGCTGAAGGGGCTTTCCGGCAATATCGGCGTGCAGCCGGCGGTGACGCTGAACTGCCAGGTGACGCTCGCCTTCGCCAAATGGGTGAAGAACGAGCTGGCACCGTCTGCCCGCTACCGCTACTGGACCGGCATCAAGACGATCCAGCCGCTCGGCGGCTATTCCTGCCGGCGCATGAACAACAGCCGGCAGAAATACAATCCGATGTCGGAACACGCTCGCGGCAACGCGA
This sequence comes from Rhizobium sp. NZLR8, assembly GCF_019685025.1. Lineage (NCBI taxonomy): Bacteria > Pseudomonadati > Pseudomonadota > Alphaproteobacteria > Hyphomicrobiales > Rhizobiaceae > Rhizobium > Rhizobium sp. NZLR8. The sequence continues at coordinate 27,013 of NZ_JABDVY010000024.1, forward strand.
TCGACGTCGGCAAGTTCGTGCTGAAGAACGGCCACGAGATCGACGTGCGCAAAAAGGGTCTCTTTTCGCTGCGCGAAGGCCGGCTGCTGAAGGCGGTGCGCAGCGACAGCTGCCGCTATTTCAACACCGTGCTCGGCCCCGGCAGCAACCCCGAACACTGGAACCACTTCCACTTCGATCTGCGGTCCCGCAAGAGCGGCAAGGCCTATTGCGACTGATGCATTTCGCGTTGAACCGTGCGGCGCAGGTGCGGCTTTTGTCGCGGCAAAAAAACCGCTGGCAGAAAATGGTTCATCCCTGCCTTCCGGCGCGCTATAGATCTGTCAGGCGGATTGCCGTTCGAGAGTTTGATCCATGAGCTATGATTTCCATGTCGGCCAGAAGGTCGTCTGCATCAACGATACCTTCAAGCATGTCAGCATCGACCAACTTATCCGCAAGGGCGAGATCTACACGATCCGCTGGGTCGGCGAATATACCCATTATATCGACGGCACGTTCATCGGGGTGAAGCTCGCGGAAATCAATCGCGGCAACGACGACGGGCCGGAAGGTTACGGTGCGGCCGACATGCCCTATCGCGCGACGCGCTTCCGGCCGCTTGTGAAGGACAAGATTTCATCGCTGCGCAAGCTTTTGGCCCCGACGCCGGATGCACCGGTGGAACCGAAGGAAAAGATCAAGAAGAAAGAAAAGGTCTGAGCGCCGGTCTGCCTCGGCCGGTCGCGATGGAAGGCCGTGATCCGATCAGGCCGGCTTCCTGCTGAGGAACAGCCCGGTCTCCTTGCTGACATCGAGCGCGCTGCCGCCTTGCCGGAAGGCATCGGCGATGGCCTGGCGGAAGCGGCTGAGCTGAGGCTCGTCGGCGCCTTCGCCGGGCGGATAGGAGGTCAGCGCCAGAAAAGCATCCTCAGGCTCGGTGATCCGCATGCTTGCCGGATACTGCGACATTGCCATGTTTCCGAATTGCGACCGCATCACTTGCTCGGCGGCGTCATGCCCAAAGGCTTCGGCGGCCGGATCGGTCGGGGCGCTGCCGAAGACGGTCGTCAGGCGATAGACCTCGCACATGTTGCCGACGCCGTTGGGTTGAGCGGGCTCTTCTTGCTCTCCAAATAAATCGTATCCGATTAAATCGGAATAGTGTTGACATCGAATTCGGTTCGGCCAACATCGACGTCGAAACCAAGCTTGTCTGAACGGGAAGGGCCGGCCTCGCGCCGACATTCCAAGCGGGGGTCTGCCGATCGGCGGCAGACCCGTTTCTGAGCTGGCAGCAACCCTGCCGATCGGAGGACGTGCCATGATCAACAGCGATGCGCAGCTGCGCCGGGCCTATGACGAGTTTTCGCTTGTGCTCGATCCCGAGGTCTACGAGCCGCTGCCTGACGATTGGCTGATCGGCATCACCGACGTCGTCAGCTCGACTGAGGCGATCCGCTCCGGGCGCTATGAAGACGTCAATTATGCCGGCGCATCGATCATCGCCGCACTCGGCAATGCCTGGGGCTCGTTCGATTTCCCCTTCGTGTTTCGCGGAGACGGAGCGGCCTTCGCCTTGTCGGCGAATGGCATCATGGCCGCGACATCGGCCCTGCGTGATGTGGCGGGCTTTGCCAAATCCGATCTTCATCTCGACCTGCGTGTTGGGCTCGTCACTGTCGGCGAAATCCGCGCGAATGGACGTGATGTCAGGATCGCGCGCTATGCCGCTTCCGAGAGTGCGACCTATGCGATGTTTGCCGGAGGCGGGCTCAAATGGGCGGAGCGACAGATCAAGAATGGGTGCTATCTGGTGAAGCCCGGCCGTTATGCTATGAGGCCTAACCTGACCGGCCTGAGCTGCGACTGGGCGCCGTTCCCAAGCCAGCGGGGTGAGATCCTGTCGCTCTTGGTCGAGCCTCGTGACGATACCAGCCCAGAGGTCTTTGCGGCGCTGGCGAAGCGCGTGCTTGGGGTTTTCGACGCCGCGCCGCGCCGGTCTCATCCACTTCCCGGAAATATGGCTGTCCACAGGGACGGCGGAAAGCGGGTCGATGCTCCGCACTGGTCGGAGGTCGCCTCCAATTCGGATTTCCGCAAGTTCGACGACGGCCTGCGCCTGACGCTCGACTGCGCGCCGGAGCAGATCGACGGCGTCGAGGCCATGCTCATTGCGGCGCGGGCGCGCGGCGAGGTCGATTTCGGACTGCACCGCCAGTCGCATGCGCTGATGACCTGCCTCGTGCCATCCGGCCGCCCGGATTCGCACCTGCATTTCCTCGATGGAATGGACGGCGGTTATGCCAAGGCGGCCGAGATGATGGAGGAGGGCGCCCTTGCCGTGGCATCGCGTCAGCCTGAGAGGCCCATTCGCGGCGGTCGAGACATAGCCTGACAGGGTAATTGACCCCTCCATAGCCCCGGCGCATAGTCCGGGCAGACGCGAATGACCTACTGTTGCAACGAGGTCGGCCAGTCGATCCTCGTCCATTCCTGCAGATCGAACGGAGAGGAAAGCGTCATGTCACCGACATCCCTATCAATGCCCACCCGGCGCGAACTGCTGGCCGCCACCGCGGCAGCCGGGGCCATTAGCATGCTTGGCGGGACCGGGAGCGCCGAGGCGAGCGGCGAGACGATTACCTCCTTCAGCGTCAACTTCCCCGAGGAGGCGCTCGACGATCTGCGCCGGCGCGTCGCGGCGACCCGTTGGCCGGACAAGGAGACCGTTACGGATGATAGCCAGGGCGTACGGTGCGAGACGATCCAGAAGCTCGCGAACCATTGGGCGAGGGATTACGACTGGCGCAAGATGGAGGCCCGGCTCAATGCGCTGCCGCAGTTCGTCACCGAGATCGATGGGCTGGATATCCACTTCATCCACGTCCGCTCCAAGCATGAAAATGCGCTGCCTATCATCGTCACCCATGGGTGGCCTGGCTCGATCATCGAGCAACTGAAGATCATCGAGCCGCTCACCGACCCGACCGCGCATGGCGGCGGCGAAGCGGACGCGTTTCATGTGGTGATCCCATCACTGCCAGGCTATGGCTTCTCCGGCAAGCCAACTGCGCCGGGTTGGAATCCTCCTCGCATTGCTCGTGCCTGGGTGACGCTGATGCAGCGCCTCGGCTACACCAGGTTCGTGGCGCAGGGCGGCGATTGGGGGAATGCGGTCACGGAGCTGATGGCTTTGCAGGAACCGCCGGGATTGCTCGCCATCCACACGAACATGGCGGCCACGGTTCCGGCCGATATCGCCAAGGCGCTCGCCGCCGGCGGGCCGCCGCCCGCAGGCCTCTCGCCCGATGAAAAGCACGCCTGGGATCAGCTCGACGACTTCTACAAGAATGGGCTGGGCTACGCCATCGAGATGAACAACCGGCCGCAAACGCTCTACGGGATCGTCGATTCGCCGGTCGGTCTCGCGGCCTGGATGCTCGACCACGACATACGCAGCTACCAGATGATCGCCCGTGTTTTCGACGGAAAGCCTGAGGGGCTGACGAAGGATGATATCCTCGACAACGTCACGCTCTACTGGCTGACGAATACCGCAATCTCCTCTGCACGCCTCTACTGGGACAATGCGCATTTTCCATCGGGAGGCTTTTTCGACCCCAGGGGCATCAAGATTCCGGTTGCCGTGAGTGCCTTTCCCGACGAAATCTATGCGGCGCCGAAGAGCTGGTCGGAGAAGGCCTATCCGAAACTCATTCACTACAACAGGCTCGACAAAGGCGGCCACTTTGCCGCCTGGGAACAGCCTATGGCTATGGCGGCTGAGCTGAGGACGGCATTTGGATCGCTGCGCCAGTAAGGCAAAAAAGTGCATTGTGCCGAACCGGGTTCGCGCAACGCGCCTTCACTCTTTGCGGCTCTGCTGCGAGACGAGCTTTGCGAGGATTTCACCGAGCTGAGGCGGTGCCAGCTCGGTTTCGCAGTCTATCTCGGCGGCGGCAAACCATCTGAGCGCTGTGTGTTCATCACCGATAAGTCGCGGGGAGCCCTGCCATCGATCGACGTGATAGACGTGGAATGTGGCGGATGCTCCGGGCGGGCTTTCCGAAACGAACATTCCTGCCGATTGCCAGTGCTGCGGCGTCACGCCGATTTCTTCCCACAATTCCCGGCGCATCGCCGTCTCGGCGTCTTCGCCGCTCTCGACATGACCGCCCGGCAAGCTCCACCGATCCGCGTGCGTCTTGCGTTCGGAACTTCGCCTTGCGAGTAGAACGCTCGCATTCACAATCAATGCGCCGATTGCGATCTCGGGCATGTCACCAGGTGCCGACATGTGTCGCGATCATGATTTTTCCGGTTTGACCTGTGCCCGTAGCAGGTTGTCGCGCAGCCGCGTCACCGATTTCTGTACGACGGGGAAATCATCGCCGAGGCCGACGGCGTCGATCAGGACGGAGCTGGGATCGGTTTCGAGAAGATCGCGTCCCGCCGGCGTCAGGCTCACCCGCACTTGCCGTTCGTCGGCGGGATCGCGATGGCGGGTGATAAAGCCGACTGACTCCAGCTTCTTGAGAATGGGCGTCAGCGTGTTGGATTCGAGAAACAGTTTTTCCCCCAGCGTACTGACGGTCTGTTCGTCCTCCGCGGAAAGGGCGACCATGGCGATATACTGGGTATAGGTCAGGCCGATCGCGTCCAGGACCGGCTTGTAGGCGCGGCCGAAGGCGAGATTGGCTGAATAGACCGCAAAGCACAGGAAGTTCGAAAGCTTACGGCCGTCACCATCAGTCTTAGGGGAGTTTGATGCGGGCTGTTTTGCTTTAGATGCGGGCATGGGCCTATCCTGTTTCAATATTTATCAATTATATATATCGCATCCGATTAAATCGCAATGGTAAAGACGGTGTTTTATCCGGCCGTCGCCCCGATTTCCGGAGCGGCGGCCAGTGTCGAGCTCTTCGGCTTAAGCGAACTTTTCCGTCGCATCGGCCTTGCCGAACACCCAATAACCGGACGCTTTGATCCAGCCGAGCGGGTAGCTTCTTTCCGTCAGCAGATAGGCGCGGATATCGCGTGTCACAGAGGCTTCCGCCGCGACCCAGATGAAAGTTTCCGGCAGGATATCGACCGTGGCCAGAAGTTTCAGCAGCGCTGCGGCATCGGTTGTCTGCGAGAGAGGCCGATGCGCCCAGTGGACCTGCAATTCGGCTGAGGTGTCGAAGGTCTGCTCTTCCAGCGGGCCGGTGACGGCGGCGACTGTGGTGATGAGTGTTCCGGCGGTGCTCTCCTCGATCCGCCGGCCGATCGCCGGCAGTGCCGTTTCGTCGCCGATCAGCAGCCATCGTTTGACGTTCGCGGAGACCACGGCGGAGCCTCTTGGCCCGCCGATTTCGAGCCGGTCGCCGGGGCGGGCGCCGATTGCCCACCGCGTCACCGGGCCTACCTCGTGCAAGGCGAAATCGATGGTCAATTTCCGCCTGGCATTATCATAGCGGCGCGGCGTGTAGTCACGGCGCTCTTCTCCGCCATCGGCGGCCGGTACGAAAATCTTGATGTGGTCGTCGGGCGCAAGGCTGATGAAATCGGCAAGATCGTCGCCGGTCAACGTGATGCGGCGCATTCCGGGGGTGATATCGACGACGCTTTCGGCCGTCAGCGTGCGCCGTCGCGTGTCGTGGCGCGCCCGCTCGATGGCAGGGGCCGATGAAGTCTGCTCTTTGCTTTGATTGTTATCCATGTGTCCTCAGGAGCATTGAAACTCGATCCGCAGGACACAGTCGCGCAGATCGAAGCCGCAAAGCCGTTCGATCATACGCGTTGAGTGACGTTAACGCTTACGTGGCCGGGTGACCCGGCCATTGACGCGTTTGATGTAGCCGACGGTGGCGGCGTGTGCAACCGCATGCCGGCTGCGAAATCCGATGATTGCCGAAGTTTAACTTTTCGCAGCCAATTCGGTCGGGCAAAGTCGGCCATCAATCGCAAGGACAGAAGGGCGGGGCCGATGGACAGCAGGATCGAGGAAGTGCTCGACATCTATCACGCGATGATCGAGACGGAGCGCAATAGCCCGCGCGAGCTGCCTCCCGGCGGCCGCGATGGCGGACAGGATCAGCGGCTGCGCGCGGTCGGACCAGAGACCGGACAGTTCATCAATATCATCGCCAGGAGCCTCAGGGCTCCGACCATTCTCGAACTCGGCACCTCGTTTGGCTATTCAGGGATATGGCTGGCGGAAGCCGCGCGTGCCTCCGGCGGCCGGCTGATCACCATGGAAATGCACGATTACAAGTCGGCTTATGCGCGCGACATGGCCGTCAAGGCGGGGCTTGCCGACCGTGTCGAGTTCAAGGTCGGGGACGCCGTCCAGATGATCGCCGCGCTTTCTGAGGGCATCGACTTCGTGCTTGTGGATCTCTGGAAGGATCTCTACCTTCCCTGCCTCGAGGCCTTCTATCCCAAGCTCAATCCGGGCGCGATAATCGTCGCCGACAATATGCTGCGTCCGGGAGGCGACGATGTCGGACGCTACGGCGAAGCCATCCGCGCCAAGCCGGGCATATCAAGTGTGCTGCTGCCGGTCGGCAACGGGCTCGAGGTCAGCCATTTCGACTGAGGTTGAGGCGAGGTTGGTTTTAGCGATCAGGCCGGCTGCGTCGAATGCCGGGAGGCGGATGACCTCGCGCCTCAGATGAGCGATCCGACACGGTGTTATCGACTAACCGATTTTCACCGGGTCCGGATCCCCGATCTCGAACCCATGCTCTTGCCCCTTCGACAGTCTCAACATGTGAGGAAACCAGATCATGATGATGAACAGACGGACTTTCTCGGCCGCCCTCGTTGCCGGCGCCGCCGCCACTCTTCTCTCCAGCCGCGACATGGCCGCGACATCGGCTCCGGTGAAGGCGCGCAATGTCGTGCTGGTGCATGGGCTGTTTGCCGACGGCTCGTGTTGGACCGAGGTGATCGCGCGCCTGCAGGCTGCCGGACTGAACGCCACGGCTGCACAGAACCCGCTGACGACGTTGCCCGACGCCGTCGCCGCCGTAAAGCGGGTGCTCGACCGGCAGGATGGCCCGACGGTTCTGGTCGGGCATTCGTTTTCCGGCATGATGGTCACCGAGGCTGGCGTTCATCCCAACGTTTCGGCGCTCGTCTATGTCGCTGCGCGGGCGCCGGATGCGGGTGAGGATTATACCGCGCTTGCGAAGACCTTCCCGACGCCGCCGGCTTCGGCCGGCATCGTCTTCGACGGCGACGAGGGACGCTTGAACGAAGCGGCCTTCCTTCGCGATTTCGCCGGGGACCTGCCGGAGGCGAGGGCGAAAGTACTTTATGCCGTGCAGCAGCCATTCCAGAAGGCGCTGCTGACCGGCAAGACTACGCAGGCCGCCTGGCGTTCGAAGCCGAGTTGGTATGCCGTCTCGACCGAAGACCGGACGATCAATCCCGATCTCGAACGTTTCATGGCCAAGCGCATGGGGGCAAAGACGGTCGAGGTGAAGGCCAGCCACCTCTCGCTGATTTCCCATCCCGACGAGATCACCCAGCTGATCCTGGAGGCGGCCGGGCAGTAATTTCCGACGCCGGGCGGTGGTGTCTATGGGACGGTTACGCTGTGCATAGCGGATGCACCGTCGTAGTGCACGTCACCCGCCCCCGCCCTTCGAGGCTCCGCCCTTTGGCCTGCGCATGAGCGCTGCTGGCGAGAGCGGGTGGGAAAGTAGCCGTCACATCGTCTTGCGCGACCGGTGCTTTCACGCGACAAAGTCCAGATGAGTATCCCTACAACCCACCCATTCTCCTTCGATCCGACCTACGGCATGCAGCTCGAAGAGCTTCTTGCGGTCAAGCCGCCCAAAGCGCCTGATGGTTTCGACGATTTCTGGGAGGGGCGTTATCGCAAGGCGTTGACGGTCGATCCGCAGCCAGTGCTTTCCCGCAGCGAGATCACCCATCCAGATTGGCATGTGCTCGATCTCGTCTATGTCTCCACGGATGCGTTCCGGATCGGCGGTTGGCTCATCTTGCCGCGTCAGGGGCAGGTGCGGCGCGGCCTTGTCGTCGGGCACGGTTACGGCGGGCGGGATCATCCGGATTTCGACCTACCGGTCAAGGAAACGGCATTGATCTTTCCCTGCTGCCGCGGGCTGTCGCTCAGCGCCCATCCGCCGATTTCCGAAAACCCGTCCTGGCATGTGCTGTACAATATCGACAAGCTGGACTCCTATATCATCGGCGGCTGCGTCGCGGATATCTGGCTAGCCGTCTCGACGCTTGACGCGCTCTATCCCTGGCTCTCGGGGAATATCGGCTACAGCGGCATCAGCTTCGGCGGCGGCGTCGGGGCAATAGCGATCGCCTACGACGAGCGCATCGATCGCGGCCATCTTGCGCTGCCGAGTTTTGGGCACCAGCCGCTGCGCCTCGACCTGCCGAGCGTCGGCAGCGCACAATCGGTGCAGGAATATCAGGCAGAGCATGGAAATGTGCTCGAAACGCTCAGCTTCTACGATGCGGCGACCGCAGCACGGCGGATCGAGGTGCCGATGCTGACGGCAGTGGCGCTTTTCGATCCTTCGGTGGCGCCGCCCTGCCAGTTCGCTGTCGCCAATTCGATACCGAAATTTAATGAAATCTTCATCCTGGACGCCGGGCATTTCGACTACCCTGGAAGTGCTGAGCAAGAGGCGGTTCTCCGCGACAAGATCGGACAGTTCTTCAGGGTGCCATGAACCGCGAATACCTGCGCTGGTACAGTCAGCGTCTGCATCGAGACATGGAGATGCTGGTTTTCGGCCATGCCGGCGCCAAGGTGCTGGTGTTTCCGACGCGGGAAGGGACCTTCCTGGAATATGAGCAGCTTGGCCTGGTCGGAAGCCTAGCCGACAAACTGCAGGCCGGCCAACTCCAACTCTATTGCATCGAGGGACTGGCCGCCGAGAGCCTTTATGGCTCTGACCGCCATCCGGCCGAGCGTATCCGCCGACATGTCGCACTGGAGGATTATATCCTCAACGAGGTGCTGCCGCTGATGGCGGCGAAGAACCCGCATGACTGCACCATCGTGCATGGATGCAGCCTCGGCGCCTTCCAGGCGGCGAGCCTCTTCTTTCGCCATCCGCATCTCTTCTGCAAGCTCGTCGCCTTTTCCGGACGCTACGACCTCACGATGAAGGTAGAATCCTTTAGCGACCTGTTCGACGGCTATTACGATGACAGCGTCTATTTCCACACGCCGACGCATTTCCTGCCCGGCCTCGGCTCCGACTGGCGGCTCGACAGGCTACGTGAGCGCGACATCGTTCTCACCATCGGCGATGCCGATCCCTTCCTCGATAACAACCGCTATCTCAGCCGGCTGCTCGGCGAAAAGAATATTCGCCATCAGTTGCATGTCTGGGACGGCCGCGCCCACCGCGCCGGGGGCTGGCGGAAGATGGCGGCGCTTTACATCTGACGTCTGTGGTACACCCTTATGGCCAATGCAGCGCTGCAGTCGCCACCGGCGCGTCCCAGAGCGCGATCTCCTCGTCGGTCAGCAAGGCGAGGGTGATCGATAGTCCCTGCATGTCGAGCGAGGTGACGTAGGTTCCGACCAGTGAGCGCTCGATCGGGATGGCTTTCTCCTCGATGAAACGGCGGGCGCCATTATAGGCGAGGTAGAGTTCGGCAGGCGGCGTGCCGCCGAGGCCATTGACGAACAGCAGTGCTTTGCTGTCCGGCGTCACTGAGATGTCGCCAAAGATGGTCTCGCAGAGATGGCCGATGATGGCGTCGGAGGCAGCGAAGGGCTGCCGGGCATGGCCGGGTTCGCCATGGATGCCGACGCCCATTTCCATCTCGCCGGGTCCGAGCGTAAACGTCGTGCGCTCGGTCTGCGGCACCGTCACGCCGTTCAGCGCCACACCCATCGAGCGGATGCGTGTGTTCATCCCCTCGCCAAGCTGTTTCAACTCGGCGAGCGACATGCCGCGTTCGGCCGCAGCACCAAGGATCTTTTCGACGATGAGCGTGCCGGCAACACCGCGCCGGCCGCGGCCATCACCGGTTCTCGACGTCTCGATGTCGTCGCTGACGACGACCATGTCGAGGTTATGACGGTCGCCTGCCATCTCGATGGCCATTTCGAAATTCATCAGGTCGCCGTCGTAATTCTTGACCACGAGCAGACAGCCGGCGCCGGTATCGACCTCTTCGATGGCGGCAATGATCTGGCTCGGCGTCGGCGAGGTGAAGATATGGCCGACACAGGCGGCATCCAGCATGCCGTGGCCGACGAAGCCGATATGCATCGGTTCATGCCCGGCGCCGCCGCCGGAGATCAGCGCCACCTTGCCAGGGTTGAGATGGCGGCGGCGGATGCATCTGCGCTCGGGCCCGAACACCACGAAGGCCTCATGGGCGCGCACGAAGCCTTCGACGCTTTCGGCGACCATGGTTTCCGCAGTGTTCATGAACTTCTTCATCAAGCCCCCAAGGCCAAAAGCATTACGTTACGTCAAGCGGCTCACTCGTCATTCCGCGTCCGATATTGCGACGATCTTCTGCACCAGATCGGAGATCGCCTCTTCAAGAAGGCGGTTTTTCCTGTCGTCACCGAAATCAGGCACCATCAGCGACAGGTGCCGCAATTTCTCTGAGTGGCCGACATCCGGCAGCTTTCCGGGATGGGCGGCCTGATAGGCTTCGAGAAAGCGCTCCTGTTCGGTGGCGCTGAAGTGGCAGACGCGGACGATCGTCGCGAGATGGCGCGCCGGCAGCGGCGTCGCATAGGTCGGGCTGGTGATCTGGGTGACGAAGCTGCGATGCTTTCCAAGCGCCGTCGCCAGGCGCTGGCGCGTGCCCGATGGCCTGTTGTCGATGATCTGCGCCAGAATGGACTTGTAGGCGATAATGGCGTCTTCGGTGTCTTCGCGCGCCATTCTATTCTCCGGCTGCCCTTGTGCCATCGGCATTGAGGCCGATGATCGCCGATCTTATCGCGGGACGCCGGGCCGGCGCCACGGAAAAATGCCGGAGGCCGGCAGCGAGCAGTGCAGGCAGATAGCTGGGATCGCCGGCCATGTCGCCGCAGATGCTGACCGGCTTGCCAGCGGCAAGCTTCACCGCCTCGGCAATCAGCCGGAGCACGGCGGGTGCTGCCTTGCCGGCATCGGCGTCGACGTCCTCTCGGGCGGAGGCGGCAAGATATTGGGTGAGATCGTTGGTTCCGAACGAGAAGAATGCCGCAGATCCGAAGGTGTCGAGCATCAATGCCGCCGCCGGCACCTCCACCATCATGCCGATCGGCGGCATGCGGTGGAGCAGGGAACGGCGGCCGAGCTTTTCGGCCTCCTCGCGGAATATCTCGCGCATCCTGTCGATTTCGTCGGGAAAGGTCACCATCGGCAGCATCACCGAAAGCCTACCGAAGACGGCGGCGCGCAGCAGGGCGCGTGCCTGGACGCGGGCGATTTCCGGCTGGGCAAGCAGCAGTCGGATGCCGCGCAAGCCCGAGGCGAGAGCCGGCAGGTCTTCGAGGCCAGCGAGCGGCTTGTCGCCGCCGATATCGAGCATGCGGATCGTCACCGGCCTTTCGCCCGCCTGCTCCAGCACGCGGCGATAGATTGCCAGCTGCCGCTCCTCGTTGGCTGCATCGGCGACCGAGGCAGTTGAAAATTCCGAGCGCATCAGGCCGACGCCCGCCGTTGCCGGATCGAGCGCATCGATCTCGGCGGGCTCGTTGATGTTGATCGAGAGCAGGATCGGCACGCCGTCCGCCGTGCGCAGCTCACCGCCAGCGGTTTGTGTGTCGCCGGCAGGCGCTTGTGCGGGTGCGAGCGGCGGGATCAGCATGCTGCCCGCCTGCAGGACGACCGCACCGGCGTTTCCGTCGACGCTGACAGGATCTCCGTCCACGGCCGAAAAGCGGCCCGTGCCAACCACCATCGGCACCGATTTCGCCCGGGCGAGCAAGGCGACATGGCCGGCGGTGCTGCCTGCAAACAGCGCGATGCCGCCGCCGTTCGACCAGTCATGGGCGAGAAAGCGGCTGGGCTCCATGTCCTTGCCGACAAAGACGGAGCCGGACGGGAAATCGGCGATCGGGGTGCCGGCGAGCGCGCCGAGCACGCGGTTCTTGATGTCGAGAATATCGACGGCACGCGCCCGCATCTGCTCCTCGTCGGCCGCTTCGAGTTCACCGATATAGGCGTCGAGGGTGGCGACCCAGGCAAAGACGACGTTCGCGTCGGTTTCCATGCGGGCGCCGGTCGCTTCCGCGATCGTCGGATCGCGCAGCACCTCGATCTGGAAATCGATGATATCGCGGCTTTCGGCGTCGGCTCCCTCGGCAAGGCGCTCGAGTTCGCCGATCGAGATGTCGATCGCCTTTTCCAGCGCGGCGTATCCGCCGGCGGTCCGAGGCGCGGCGGGAGCGCCTGGCCGCTCGGCCAGAAAGGCCGGGCCGGATGCGATGCCCGGGGATGCGCTCTTCGCTTTCAGTCTAAGCGGTCCGGCCATGTTTCTTTTCCTCATCGAAATTGCGCTCGATGAGTCCCTTCAGGGCGCGGATCGCCTCTTCTGCAAGAATGCCGTCGGCGCGGATCCTGAGGATCGACCCCTTGCGGATTCTCGCGCCCATGATCTTGATGATGCTCTTGCCGTTCAGCCAGACATCGCTGCCGTTGACCGCGACCTCGATCGAGCAAGGGAAGGACTTGGCAAGCCGCGTGAAGGTGACGGAGGGGCGGGCATGCAGCCCGACACCGTGCTTGACTTCGACCTCCGTCTGGCAATTCACCTTAGATGGCTCGGGCAATCGCTCGGGCTCCTGTTTCTCTATGCGCAATCCGCTCGTCATCAGGGCGATAGTTCCTCGGCTGTGGCGACCACCTTGGCCAGTGACGCGCCCCCCGACGCCTCGGCGGCGGCGATGACGGCGCCCTCGACCAGCGGGGCGTTGCAGATGGAGACGAGGGCCGAGCGGGGAAGGCCCAGCATTTCGATCGCCATCTCGCTGTTGGTTTCGGCACCGCCGAGATCGACGAAGACGGCAACCCCGGCATCGGACCAGGCGGCCTCGATCGCTCTGAGGATGCCGCCGGCATCGGTGCCGAGCTCGCCATGGACGTTGCCGCCCGACCAGGAGAGCGGCACGCAGTCGCCGACCATCTGCCGCACCATGTCGGCGATGCCCCGTGCCACAAGCGGCGAATGGGAGACGATCACGATGCCCACATTTGCGGTCTTTCCATTCATTCCGGACGGTGCTCCCCGAGATAACGGCAGATCGCCGTGGTCAATAGTGCGCAGCTCGAGGCGCCGGGATCGACGTGGCCGATCGAACGGTCGCCGAGATAGGCCGCGCGCCCGCGCATCGCCTTCATATCAGCCGTGCGGCTGGCGGAACGTTCGGCCTTGCGGGCGATCGTGCCGAGCGGTGAGCGGCGGGCGAGTGCCGCATGCACGGGATAGAGCACGTCGAGCAATGTCTTGTCGCCGGCATGCGCCCGTCCGCGCCTTGCCACCGCGTCGATCGCCTGCTTCAGCACCAGCGAAAAATCGGCCTTCGCCTCGCTTTTGCGAAGCTCACGGCCGATCTCCATCAGCAGCGTGCCGTAGAGCGGCCCGGCGGCACCGCCGACATTCATCACCAGCGTCAGGCCGATCTTTTCCACGGCGTCGGGGAAGGGCAGGCTGGACAGGCTTTCGCCTTCGGCGCTCACCGCTTCGCAGCCGCGCTGCATATTGGTTCCGTGGTCGCCATCGCCGATGGCCCGATCAAGCGCGCAGAGGTGATCGCTGTTTTCCGCGATTGCCGCGCGGCACACCTCGATCAATCCCGCAACTAGCACCGGTTCCGCCTGCACTGCCATCCTCCCTGTCGCCGCGCCTGCCACGCGGCTCTCAAACTTTACTCCGGTCAGACGAGGCTTGCCACCACCCCGAACGCGCCGGCAACCGCGACGGCGCCGGGATCGGCGACGCCCGCCAGATCCCTTTCGCCGACATAGGTGGCGCGTCCGGCTCTTGCCTTCATCATCGTCTTCGTCGACTCGGCACCGGCTGCCGCAGCCCTCGCTGCGGCGGCGATATCGCCGGATGCAAAGGCCTTCAAGGCGGGTGCCAAGGCATCGACCATCGTCCGGTCGCCGACTCCGGCGCCGCCATAGAACGTCATCCTATCGAGCCCGGCAAGAAGGGCTGCGGCGATGTCGGCTTTGTCAGCCATCGCTTTTGCCGCCGCGGTGAAGAAGATCGACAGCAGCACGCCGCTCGACCCGCCCATGCTGGTGCCGAGGATATCGCCGAGCGAGGCGAGCGTTGCCGCCGGCCGGTCGAGCGGCAGCGTGTCGAGGCGGGCAAGCACGCTGCGGGCGCCTGTCGCCACTGTCGAGCCGGTATCGCCGTCGCCGACGCGGCCGTCCAGCCTGTTGAGTTCGCTTTCCTGCGAGATCAGATGCTCGCAGAGCGCCGTGATCAGGCGACGGTTGCGCGTGTTTTCCCCGGCTGCGGCCGCGCCATTCATGCCGGCCGCCGCCCTCGGTGCGGCGATGACGTTGATCTCGTGGCGTTCGACGGCAGGCATCCAGGCATGCGGTTCGACCGCCACCGTCAGCGCCGCCTCGCGAGCGGCATCCAGCCGGATCAGCGACAGCGAGAAACCGTTCATATTGAGCGCGGTCATCATCGGCGCCGGCCCGATGATCAGCCGGACGCGGCGGCCAAGCGGCGAGGAGAGCACGGCATTGGCAATGACCGCCATTTCGAGCGGCGGCACGGCGCCGAGATTGTTGATGAGGAGGGCGTGGCTTGCTCCTTCGCGCAATGTCGGTGACAGGCGCGCCACCATGGTCGCGACAATATCGGCAACCGGCTGCAGCGTGATGCGCTCGACGCCCGGCTCGCCATGGATGCCGAGGCCGAGTTCGCCCTCGTCGGCACCGAGACGATCCTCATGCGCCTGGCCGGGCACGCTGCAAGTGGAGAGTGACATGCCAAGCGAGACGATGTCGCCCGCTGCTGAGGCGGCATGGGCCGCGACGGTCTTCAGGTCGTCGCCCCTTTCGGCGTGATAGCTTGCGATCTTGTGGACGAACAGCGTGCCGGCGACGCCGCGCGGCTGGTTGATGTCGGGGATGGCGATATCGTCGGCGACGATGACCATCTCGACGTCGAAGCCTTCGGCGCGCGCTTTTTCGGCGGCGAGGCCGAAATTCAGGCGGTCGCCGGTGTAGTTTTTGACGATCAGCAGCGCGCCCTTCGGGCCGGTCACGGCGCGGATCGCCGTCAGCACGGCATCGACGCTCGGCGAGGCGAAGATTTCGCCGGATACGGCCGCCGTCAGCATGCCCTTGCCGACGAAGCCGGCATGGGAGGGCTCATGGCCTGCGCCGCCGCCCGAGATGATCGCCACCTTCGACTTGTCCCAATCCGCGCGCAGGATCACCTTGATGTCGGGAAAGCTGTCGAGGCGGGCGAGACGACCGCTGCCGCTCGTCAGGAGCAGACCGTCCAGAGCTTCGGTAACGATGCTTTCTCTGCGGTTGAAGAAGTGTTTCATCGATCGAGACCCGTCTGTTTGTTTTTCATGCCATCGTCACGTCTGTTTGCCGGTCAGGACAGGCGCTGTCCAGCCGCATCGAAATAAAGCGGATCGCGCAGCGTCAGGCTGATCCGGTCACCCGGCGCAATCGCCAGATATGGATCAGCAAGTGTCACGAGCTTGTGATCCCGCGCGGGCTGCTTGGGATCGGCAACCCTGATGTGCAGATGGTTCTGGTCGCCGAGATGCTCGATCCAGTCGATGGCGGCATTGGCTTCCTTGCCGACGATGATGTCGAGATGTTCGGTGCGGGCGCCGACCGTCTTCGTGCCGGCCGGCGGCTGGCCGCCCGGAAGCAGGTCCGCCGGCAGAAGGTTGATGTGCGGCTGGCCGAGACGGGCTGCGACATGCAGGTTGGCGGGATTGCCGTAGATCTCGCGCGGCGTTCCGACCTGCATCAGCCGCCCCTCGGCGACGATGCCGATGCGGTCGGCCATGGTCATCGCTTCCACCTGGTCGTGGGTGACATAGAGCAGCGTCGAGCCCAGTTCCTTCTGGATGCGCTTCAGCTCCAGGCGCAGTTCGGCGCGCAGTTTGGCGTCGAGAGAGGAGAGCGGCTCGTCCATCAGATAGATCGCCGGCCGGCGGACCAACGCGCGGCCGATCGCGACACGCTGCATCTCGCCGCCGGAAAGCCTGGTCGAGCGGTTCTCCAGCTTGTGGTCGATGCGGACCATACGCGCGACCTCGCGGACGCGACGGTCGATCTCCACCGCACTCAGCTTACGGACCGGCGCCTTCAGCGGGAAGGCAAGGTTCTCGTAAACCGTCATGTGCGGATAGAGCGAATATTGCTGGAAGACGAAGGCGACGTCGCGCTCGGCGGGTGCTTCGGCGGCGACATCGCGGCCTCCGATCTCGATGCGACCGCCATCCGGCCTTTCAAGGCCGGCGATCAGCCGCAGCGTCGTGGTCTTGCCGGCGCCTGTGGGACCGAGCAGCACGACGAACTCGCCGTCGCGGATCGAAAGATCGAGGTCGGCCAAGGCCTGGGTATCGCCGAAGCGTTTGGCGAGGTTCCTGAGGATGACATCAGCCATGCCGGGTCTCCTGATAGAGCGAGGATGCCACCGCACGGCCCGACGTGCAGTCGAAGAGCGTGAGTTTTCCCGGGTTGAATTCGAGGCCGACGGTTTCGCCGATCCGGAAGCTGCGATTGGCGGGAACACGGGCCTTGATCAGGCCGCCCGGGGTTTCCACAGCCACGACCTGATTGGTGCCGAGATATTCGCTGCCGTAGATGGCGCCGCGGAGCGCCGAGGCGTCGCTGAAGCGGATATGTTCCGGCCGCACGCCGAGCGCCAGCTCGCTTTCGGCCATGTCCTCTCGGATCTCGGGAACGGCGACATCGGCGCCGTCGAGCAGGATGGAGCGGTCGCCGCTTTTCAGGCCCGAGGTGAAGCGCATGAAGTTCATCGGCGGCGAACCGATGAAATCGGCGACATACATGGTTGCGGGCTTGGCATAGATCTCCTGCGGCGTGCCGAACTGCTCGATGACGCCATGGTTCATGACGGCGATCTTGTCGGCCATCGCCATCGCCTCGTGCTGGTCGTGGGTGACGTAGACGGTGGTCGCGTGGATTCGGTTGTGCAGTTCACGCAGCTCGTGGACCATGATCTCGCGGAACTCGGCGTCGAGCGTGCCGAGCGGCTCGTCCATCAGGAAGCATTTCGGGCGCCGGACGATGGCACGGCCGAGCGCCACGCGCTGCCGGTCGCCGCCGGCCAGGCCCGATACCGAGCGGTTGAGAATATGATCGATCTGCAGCAGCCGAGCGGTCTCTTCGACACGCTGACGGATTTCGGCCTTGGCCATGCCCTGCGACAGCAAAGGGAAGCCGATATTCCTGCGCACGTTCATATGCGGGTAGAGTGCGAAGAGTTGGAAGACGAAGGCGATGTCGCGGGCGCTGGCGCGGTTGAACGTAACATCCTCGCCGTCGAGATAGATCTTGCCGCTGCTCGGCAGCTCGAGACCGGCGATCATGCGAAGCGTCGTCGTCTTGCCGCAGCCGGAAGGCCCGAGCAGCGCCAGGAACTCGCCGTCATGAACAGTGAAGCTCGAATCCTGCACGGCGACGAAGCTGCCGAACTCCTTGCGGAGATTTTCGATCCGGATGTCCGCCATGGTTCACTCCGGGAATTTTGAGACGATGATGAACATCACCGTGCCTGCAAGCAGGGTGACCAGCGAATAGGTGTAGAGCACCAGTAGGAAGGGTTGGAACAGCATTAGGAAGCCGAGCCCGATCAGAACGGTTGCGATGGTCTCCATCGGGCCGCGGCGCAGGAAGAACGGCCGTTTTGGGCGGGCAGGGGTGCGTGTTTCGATCAGGTGGGTCATTTGCGGACGGCTCCGAAGGTGATGCCGCGCAGCAGCTGCTTGCGCAGGAGAATCGTGAAGACGAGGATCGGGATCAGGAAGATCGTCGTGCCGGCGGCAACAGCCGGCCAGTCCTGCCCGCCTTCGCCGATGATCGTCGGGATGAAGGGCGGCGCGGTCTGCGCCTCGCCCGAGGTCAGAAGGGCGGCGAAGGCATATTCGTTCCAGGCGAAGATCAGGCAGAAGATCGCGGTGGCGGCGATACCGGTTGTGGCCTGCGGCAGCACCACCTTGCGGAAGGCCTGCAGCCTCGTATAGCCGTCGATCATCGCCGCTTCCTCGTATTCGCGCGGGATTTCGTCGATGAAACCCTTGAGCAGCCAGACGGCGAGCGAGACGTTGACGGCGGTGTAGAGCAGGATCATGCCCACGGCCGTGTCCGACAGACCGAGCTCGCGATACATCAGGTAGATCGGGATGGCGACGGCAATCGGCGGCATCATGCGCGTCGACAGGATGAAGAACAGCAGGTCATCGGCAAGCGGCACCTTGAAGCGCGAGAAGCCATAGGCGGCGAGCGTGCCGAGGAAGACCGCGAGGAAGGTGGAGCCGAAGGCGATTACCAGCGAATTGATGAAACGCGGCAGGAAATTCGACGGGCCGGCGATCACCATGTTGCGCTTGCGCGTCACCTCCTCGCAGGTGCCGACCGGCGCCGGCAGCGAGGCGATATAGTCGGGAGTCTGCCGCGTACGCGTGGTGAACAGGTTGCAATAACCTTCGAGCGACGGCGTGAAGACGATCTTCGGCGGATAACTGATCGAATCCGGCGGCGATTTGATGCTGGTCAGGAAGATCCAGACGAGCGGGATGAGGGTGATCAGCGCATAGAGGATGACGATCGTGCCGGCGATGCGCTTGCTGGAACGGTTCGGTTCGACGACCGAATGGGCTGAGTTGGCGGCGGTCATCGTTGCTTCACCCTGTTCAATGCCTTGACATAGATGTTGGCGAGGCCGAACACCGCGACGAAGAGGACGATGGCGAAAGCCGAGGCCCGGCCGGTCGCCCAGCTTTCGAAGGCGACGCGCTTCAGCGTGATCGAGGCAACCTCGGTGACGGAGCCCGGCCCGCCGCCGGTGAGCAGCGTCACCATGTCGAACATCTTGAAATTCTCGATGCCACGGAAGAGCACGGCGAGCATGATGAAGGGCAGGGCCATCGGCACGGTGATCGACCAGAACTGGCGCCACGGCGAGGCGCGGTCGACCTCGGCCGCTTCGTAGATATAGTCGGGGATCGAGCGCAGGCCGGCGAGGCAGATCAGCATCACATAAGGCGTCCACATCCAGGTATCGACGATGATAATCGCCCAGGGCGCCAGAGTGACATTGCCGAGCATCTGGATATCGGAGGTTGGAATGCCTGATACCAGCGACACCGCATAGGCGAAGAGGCCGATTTGCGGCTCGTAGAGGAAGCGCCAGAAATTGCCGACGACGGCGGGCGACAGCATCATTGGGATCAGGATGATCGTTGTCCAGAAGGCATGGCCGCGAAACTTGCGGTCGATCAGATAGGCAAGGCTGAAGCCGATCACCGTCTGCAGGAGGATGGTCCAGAAGACGAAATGCGCGGTGGTCTGCATCGCCTGCCAGATATCGGGGTCGTTCAGAACGCGCTGGTAATTTCCAAGGCCGACGCCCTGAACCGGCGCATTCGGCCGGTTGGCGCGGTAATTGGTGAAGGAGAGATAGATTGCCCAGATCAGCGGGAAGATGTTGATCGCCAGCAGCAGGATGATCGCCGGAGCGATAAACAGCCAGGCGATCGCCCTGTCGGAGAGGCCGCGGACGCGCCGGGCGACCGAGACCGGCGTTGCCCTTGCTGTCGCATCGACTGCATTCTCGACTATGGAGGAATGGGAAATGGTCAAGTTTTCACCCGATCTTTGGGATGTGGGTCTTTTGGGATATGGGAGATCTGGCGGCCCGGCTCGTCTGCCGATCCGGGCCGCCATCCAGGTAAGGATGGCGCGCAGAGGGGTGCCGCCTGTCCTGTGGTCGGACACTAGATCTTGCCGTCGTCCTTGAAGACTTCTTCCCAGTCCTTCACCAGACCGTCGAGCGCTTCCTTGGCTGTGCCGTTGCCGGCAACGACGTAGTTATGGACGCGTTTCTGCATGTCCTGCAGGAGGGTGGCATAGCTTGGTTCGGCCCAGAAATCCTTGACGATCGCCATGGAGTCCAGGAAGGCCTGGGCGTAGGGCTGGCTCTTGGCAAAGCCTGGCGCATTGACGACGGAATTCAGGCAGGAATAACCGCCGAGTTCCCACCACTTGGCCTGAACGTCAGGCTGGGCGAACCACTTGATGTATTGAAGTGCTGCGTCCTTCTTGTCGGAATAGGAGACGACCGAAATGCCCTGTCCGCCGAGCTGGGCGAAATGCGCCTTTTCAGCCGGATTGGGGAAGAAGCCGATCTTGTCGCCGCCGACCTTCTCGTCCTTGTAAAGACCGGGCCAGGTGAAGGCGAAGTTCATCTGCATGGCAACCTGGCCGGATTTGAAGGCATCGGCGGATTCGACCATGTAGACGTTCGAGCTGCCGGGCGGTGTGCAGCAATCATAAAGGGACTTGTAGAATTCCAGTCCCTTCACCGCATCGGCCGAGTTGACGAAGCCTTCCATGTCGTAGGGCTTCTTCGGGTTCTCGTACTGGAAACCCCAGTCGTAGAGGACGTTGGTAACGCCCATGGTGATGCCTTCAGAGCCGCGCTCTGTATAGATCGAGGCGCCGTAGACGGTCTTGCCGTCGATCTCGCGCTTCTGGAAGAATTCGGCGATCTGCTTCAGCTCATCATAGGTCTTGGGGGCGGCCAGATCCCGGCCATATTTTCCCTTGAACTCCTTCTGCAGTTCCGGTTTCTCGAACCAGTCCTTGCGGTAGGTCCAGCCGACGACATCGCCCATGGCCGGCAGCGCCCAATAGTTCGGCGTGTTCTTCGGCCATTCCGAGTAGCCGACGACCGTCGCCGGCACGAAGTCATCCATCTTGATGCCTTCCTTGTCGAAGAAGTCGTTGAGCTTGACGTAGTGGCCGTTTTCGGCCGAGCCGCCGATCCACTGGCTGTCACCGATGATGAGATCGCAGAGCTTGCCATGGGAATTCAGCTCGTTGAGGAAGCGGTCGGCGTAACTCGTCCAGGGAACGAATTCGAATTTCATCTGCGTGCCAGTCTTGGCGGTGAAATCCTTCGACAGCTCGACGAGCGCGTTGGCGGGATCCCATGCGGCCCAGCAGAGCGTCAGTTCATCGGCTTTGGCGAGATTGGGCAATGCCGACGACATGACGAATGCCGTGGCGAGCCCCAAAAGGGCTTTCGATGTTTTCTGCATAAGTTCCTCCCAGAACCAAGGGCCGGCTCCCCGCCGGCGTCGCATGTTCACCCATTTCAGAGAATGCTCACATGAACTCCTCAATCATCATGTTTAGCAATGTGTTTAGTAATAGCAATTTATATAAACATTGCAAGCGGCAATCGTTGCTGCACTGCACAGGTGGCTCGCCAAGCGGGCGGGGAGTTTGCGGGACCAATCTCAGCGCTTCTTGGAAATTTCGTTCGCGAGCGTACCGATACGGGGAAATCTGACCTCGCGGCGAGATTGGCCGCAGGATATGGACCTCGACGCCGCTCCTGTTTTCCCGGGAGCGGTTCAAACTTGGCCTCGCTCCGGCGGGGCCTTTTTCTTAAGGTCGCGCCGCCCGCCGCGTCGGGAATATTCCCGAGCAGTGCGAGATTTAGCCTTTCCGGCCGTGCGCAACGAGCGTATGCAGCCAGTGCGCGGCGTGTTTCCGCGTTCTCCCGCGCGGCAGATCTCCGATCGGCTTCCTTCCCGTTTTCCTGCCGCGGCATCCAGACTTTTCATTGGCAGATCGATGACCACGGCAGAGACGAGCGAGAATCGGCAAGAGGCGGCAAGCGGCCGCCAGGCGAAGATCGTGGCGCTGGTTGTTGCCGTTTCCTTCTTCATGCAGATCCTCGACGGCACGATCGTCGCCACCTCGCTGCCGCAGATGGCGGCAAGCTTTAATGTACAGCCGGTGTCGATGAGCATCGGCATCACCGTCTACATGCTGACGATGGCAGCCTTCATTCCTTTGTCGGGCTGGCTCGGCGACAGGTTCGGTGCGCGCCGTATCTTCCTGATGTCGATCGCCGTCTTTACCGCCGCCTCGCTGTTCTGCGGGCTGTCCGGCAGCCTGGCGGAATTTGTGCTGTGGCGCGCCGTCCAGGGGGCGGGCAGCGCACTGATGACGCCTGTCGGGCGCATCATCGTGCTGAAAAACGCCCGCAAGTCCGAACTCGTCCAGGCGATCGCGTTGATCACCTGGCCGGCGCTGACGGCGCCGGTGATCGGCCCGGTGCTCGGCGGCTTCATCACCACCTATGCCAGCTGGCACTGGAACTTCCTCATCAACATCCCGATCGGCATTCTCGGCATGGCACTGGTGCTGCGCTTCGTGCCGGAGCAGCGCGAGGCCAATCCCGGCCGGCTGGATTTTGTCGGCTTCATCCTGAGCGCGGCAGGGCTGACTTTTCTTCTCGCCGCCCTGGAGCTTTCGATCAAATGGGTAGGTGGGCTTTTGCCGGTCATATCAATGCTGGCGGCGGGCGTCGTGCTGTCTGTCATGGCGACACGGCATTTCCTCACCGTCGATAATCCGCTGCTCGAGCTTTCGGCCTTCCGCATCCAGACGTTCTCGATGTCGACGCTGTTGGCAGGCACGGCCTGCAGGGTGGCGATCAATGCGACACCGTTCCTGCTGCCTCTGTTGTTCCAGCTCGGTTTCGGGCTGAGTTCGATTGCCGCCGGCGCCTATCTGCTCGTCTATTTCCTCGGCAATCTCGGCATGAAGACGGTGACGACGCCGCTCCTGCGCTTCTTCGGCTTCCGCTTCGTGCTTGTGTTCAACGGGCTGATCGCGGCACTTTCGATCGCCGCCTGCGGTTTCCTCTCGCCGGAAACGCCACAGTTTTTCACCTATGCGCTGCTTTTCCTCGCCGGCCTGTCGCGGTCGATGGAATTCACCGCGCTGAACACGCTCGCCTTCGCCGATATCGGCCCGGCGCAACGAAGTTCGGCCTCGACGCTGTCGAGCATGCTGCAGCAGGTATCGATGCTGCTCGGCGTGGCGGTGGCGGCGGCCGTCCTCAATATCGCCGCGGCTCTGAGAGGCGCCGACAATCCCGTTCTTGCCGATTTCCGCTGGGCTTTCGTCGTGGTTGGCGCGATCGGCATGGTCTCGGTGCTGCGTTTCCTGCAATTGCCGGCGGAGGCGGGAGCTGAAGTATCCGGACACCGGAAATTCCTGAAAAATTAGCCTCCACTGTGAAACAATCGGCCCCAGTCCCGTTCCGCGCCGCCTGCGACAAGAGTGAGGGATAACCGCTGTTTACCTCGGGCGGCCAATGCAATACGACATTGCCATGCGGACGACTCGGACGCTTGCCGGCGGTCGTCGCTGCGAGAAAAAGCCGGGAGACGGAATGAGCAATTCTAGCGGCGATGCGGATGCCCTGATCCACATCCTCTATATCGAC
Source organism: Rhizobium sp. NZLR8 (assembly GCF_019685025.1). Taxonomy (NCBI): domain Bacteria; kingdom Pseudomonadati; phylum Pseudomonadota; class Alphaproteobacteria; order Hyphomicrobiales; family Rhizobiaceae; genus Rhizobium; species Rhizobium sp. NZLR8. The sequence goes on from NZ_JABDVY010000024.1 coordinate 50,479, forward strand.
GACGACGAGGGGCTCGCCCTCTTGATGCAGAAGAACCTTGGCCAACGCGGCTTTTCGGTCGAATGGGCTGAGAACGGTGCGGCCGGCCTTGCCAGACTCGGCAAAGGCGGCTTCGACGCCGTCGTGCTCGATCATGTCCTGGCTGACGAGACCGGCCTCGACATTCTGCCCTGCATCACGGCGCTGCCGGATCATCCACCGGTCATCTATGCGACGGGCTCGGACGATACCAGCATCGCGGTCGCGGCGCTCAAAGCCGGCGCCGACGATTACATGCTCAAGGGAATCTCGGCCGATTATTTCGACCTGCTCGCCGCTGCCCTCGAACAGGCGCTGGAGCGGGCGCGTTTTCGCCGCGAAACGGCGCAGGCGCAGGAGGTGATCCGTCAGCAGCGCGACCTTGCCGAAATGCTGCTTGCCGAAGTCAATCACCGCATTGCCAACAGCCTCGGCCTCGTCGGTGCGCTGATCCGCATGCAATCCTCGATGACCAAAGACCAGGTGGCGATCGACGCGCTGCACGAAACGCAGTTGCGCATCAACGCCATCGCCAGCGTGCACCGCCGGCTCTATACCAACCGGCAGGTCGGATCTGTCCAGGTGGATGAATATCTGAACAGCCTGCTCACCGAACTCGAAGCCTCGATGCGCGACGACAAGCGGCCGCACCGCGTCGTGCTGACCGCTGAGCCGGTCAATCTGGCGACCGACAAGGTGATCACGCTCGGGCTGATCGTCAGCGAACTCGTCACCAATGCCTTCAAATATGCCTATCGGGACGGCGTGCCGGGCGAGATCCGGGTATTTGTCGATCAGACGGACGAGGGGTTGAGGGTTGTCGTCGAGGATGATGGGGCGGGGTTCGATCCGGAGAGCCCGGCGAGGGGAACGGGGCTCGGCGCGCGTATTTTGACGGCCATGGCTGCGAGCTTGAAATCGGATTTCGCCTATGATCCCGGGCATGATGGTACGAAGGCGACGCTGGTGTTTTCGTTGCATGAGGGGAAGTAGGGTTTTGCGCAGCCGCAATTGCGCAATGCGGCCATAGTTCAAGAAGCCTGCCCCTCACCCTAACTGCCGGGGCCGAGCCGCGGGTCTCGACCCGTCCTTCGGACCCCCGTTCTGACGTGGAGAGGGGACGTGCCCTGCGAAATGCTGGTGAGGAACAGAGGGGTTGCCGCTATCCCCCTTCGCCCCGCAGGCGGGGAGAAGGTGCCGGCAGGCGGATGAGGGGCTGCTTGGCACACTGTTCGCCAACTTCTCCAATAACTTACTAAGGCTACATAAGGTGCCTAACGTTAGGGAGAGCGAAGATGACGACGATCCGTACGCCGCGGGAAGTTTACGATTTCTGGTTCGTCCGATGCGGCCGGGAGCTGTGGTTCCGCCCGCCGCCGGAACTCGACGTGGAGATCCGCGAAGGCTTCCGCCATACGCATCTCGCCCTTGCCGCGGGTGTCAGCGACGAATGGCGGGCCGATGCGGAAAGCCGGCTGGCGGCCATTATCGTGCTCGACCAGTTTCCCCGCAACATCTATCGCGGCACGCCGCTGGCCTTCGCGACCGATGGGCTGGCGCTTCGGGAGGCTAAGCTCGCGCTTGCCGCCGGTGGCGATCAGGCGGTCGAGACCGCCTGCCGTACCTTCTTCTATTTGCCGTTCGAACATGCCGAAGACCTTGGCGAGCAGGAACGGTCGGTGGCATTGTTCACCGCTCTCGGCGACGCGGAATATCTGGATTATGCGATCCGCCATCGCGACGTGATCGCCGCCTATGGCCGCTTTCCGCACCGCAATGCCATGTTAGGACGGGAGTCGACGGCCAGGGAACGCGACTATCTTTCGACGCCAGGCGCGGGTTTCTAAGCGCGCCGCGATCTTTCGGATTCACTTGTCGCGCTTTCGTTCTTTGTTCTACGCATGTCGTTATCGCAACCGCTGCGACATGCTTTAACCCTTTCCAGGAGCTTCCGCCTTTCTGTCGCCTTTCTTTGCTATGACAAGCTGGCATTCTATCCCGACGATAATCTTTCCGGAGGCGCTTTTGCGGCTGAGACCGATCCTGCTTCGCACCATTCTTCTGCTGATGCTGGCGGTGGCCGGCGCGCATTTCAAGGGTGCTGCGGCCTTCGCGCAGGAGCCGCAGGCATCGGCAGCCGCGCAGGCGCCGCTTGCCGACACACCGCTCGACCAGGCGACGAAGGAGATCGACAATGCCAAGGTCCAACTGACGGCACTCCAGGACGGCGTCAAGCAGAATGCCGAGGATGACGATGCCCTGGTCGGCCTTGCGACCAAGGCCGACGAACTTAGCCGCGCCGTCATCACCATATCGGTCAATCTCAGGCCGCGTTTCGACCAGATCAAGAACCGGCTTACCGAGATCGGCGATCCGCCGAAGGACGGGCAGCCGCCGGAGGCCGGGATCGTCACCCAGGAGCGTAACGCGCTCGCCGGTGAGCGCGCGCAGATCAACGCGGTGACGGGCGACGCGGAAAACCTGTCGATCACGGTGACGAAGCTCGTCAACGAGATCACCGAGATGCGCCGACGGTTGTTTGCCGATACGCTGCTCAGGCGTACGGAAATTTCGGTCTCGGTGCTCGACGATGCCGTCAGCGCCTTCGTGCATGAGGCCAGCGAGTTCATGCAAGCCCTGTCGAGCTGGGCCACCTTCGTCTGGAAATTCAAGCGTTTTCCACTTTTTGCCGCGATCTTCCTGTCGCTCGCCTCAGCCCTGATCCTGCTCTCCGGCAGCTACCGGCTGTTTGGCTCGTATCTGCGCCGCGACGAAGCTGTCGAAAACCCGTCCTATATCGGTCGGCTGTCGATCGCTTTCTGGTCGACGCTGATCCGGACCCTGGCGCTTTCGGTGCTGCTCGTCACCTCGTTCTTCTTTCTCAATAGTTTCAACGTTCTGCGGCCCGACATCGCACCTGTCATCGGGGCCTTGTTCGGAGCGATCGGGCTGGTTTATTTCGTTGGTCGCTTCGTCAACGCCATCTTCGCGCCGAACGAACCACGCTGGCGGCTCGTTCATCTTTCCAATCTCGGCGCGCGCTCGATCGGCTATTGCCTATTGGCGATGGCCGTCGTCAATGCGCTCGATTATCTGTTCGGGACCGTCGGCGAAACGATGGGCTCGCCGCTGGTGCTAACCGTGGTCAGGAGCCTGATTGCCGCGTTGATCATCGGCCTGATCCTGATCTCGGTCTCGTTCGGCAAGCCGATGCTGGCGAAGAATGGCGATCCGGATGCCCCGGGCCGGCATTGGCCGCGCGGCATGGCGATCATCCTGCGCGTCGTCGGCGGCGGCCTCATCCTCACCGCGCTGAGCGGTTATGTGGGGCTGGCGCGCTTCGTCGCCACGCAGCTCATCGTCACCGGCGCGGTCGTCGTCACCATGTATATCGGCCTGCTCTCAGGCAAGGCGATATCCAGGCAGGAAAGCTTTGGCGACACCTTCTTCGCGCGCTTCCTGACGCGCCGCTTCAAACTGGGCCCGGTGGCAATCGACCAGGCCGGTCTGCTCGTCGGCCTTGCGATCTATGCCGTGGCGCTTCTCGTCGGCATCCCGCTGATCCTGCTGCTCTGGGGTTTCCATGTGCAGGACCTGCAGATCCTTGCCTATAGGCTGTTCACCGAGGTCAGGCTCGGCGGCATCAGCATCTCGCTGCTCGGCATCTGCACCGGCATCCTGCTGTTTGCCGGCGTCTACCTGCTGACGCGCTGGCTGCAGCGCTGGCTCGACGGCAATGTGATGGCGCGAAGCCATGTCGATCTCGGCGTGCGCAATTCGGTCAAAACGGGCATCGGCTATCTGGGCGTCGGTATCGCGGCGATCATCGGCGTTTCCGCCGCCGGCATCGATCTCTCGAGCTTTGCGCTTGTCGCGTCGGCACTTTCGGTCGGCATCGGTTTCGGCCTGCAGAACATCGTTTCCAACTTCGTCTCCGGCCTGATCCTGCTCGTCGAGCGGCCGTTCAAGGTCGGCGATCATGTCGTTTCCGGCACCGCCGAGGGCATCGTCAAACGTATTTCGGTGCGCGCCACCGAGATCGAGACTTTCCGCAAGCAGTCGATCATCGTACCGAATTCGGAGCTGATCAACGGCCTGGTCGGCAACTGGACGCATCGCAACAGGATCGGCCGATCGGAAATTCCGGTTTCCGTCAGCTACAACGCCGATCCGCAGCAGGTGATGGATATCCTGCTCGAGCTGACGGCCAAGATACCGCTCGTCATGCGCAATCCCGAGCCGCATGTCGAATTCCTGCGCTTCGGCCCTTATTCCCTGGATTTCGAGCTGCGCTTCTTCCTCGCCGACATGGGCGACGGCATGACGGTGCGCAACAATCTCAGGATGGAGATCCTCCGGCGCTTCAAGGCCGAGGGCATCGAGATCCCGCTGCCGCAGAGCGATCTCACCATCCATCGCGATGCCGCGCCGGTCCTTGCCAATGCCGTCAAGGAGCAGACGGACGGCCAGGACGATCCAAAGAACAAGCCCATCGAGGACGAGGAGCGGCCGGTGCGGCAGTTGCGCGGGCGGACGGCGGATGGCAGCCTGAAGAGCTGAACGGCTCATTCAGCCATCATTCACAGGTCTATGTGCATGATCTCCACCAGCGGGATTGCTGCCGCGGGCAGCACCGATCGTTCGAGGGGAGGGCGCGTCCGCGCCGCCGCACATGATGGCAAGGTTTGCCGCCGTTTTGCTTGTCCCGCTGCTCGCCGCGCCCGCGGCTGAAGCAGCATCCATCACCAACACCGATCCGGCAGCCGTGGTGCTCGTCATCACCGAGAGCGGCCAGCGCGTCGAAGTCGTGGTCGATGCCGGCGCTTCGGAAAACCTCTGCGCTTCCGGCTGCTTCATGACTACGCCCGACGGAGACCGTATCGGGCTCGACGGCGGCGAGACGATCGACATCGTCAAGGGCTCGGCCGTCGTCAAGTAGGTGGGCGGATCAGACGATCCGCTTGCCCCCGGCGTCGAGCACCTTCTCGCCGTCTTCCTTGGCGAAGGCGCCCTTGTGGGTTTCCGGCAGGATTTCCAGAACCAACTCGGAGGGCCGTGACAGGCGCGTGCCGAGCGGTGTCACGACGAACGGCCGGTTGATCAGGATCGGATGCGCGAGCATGGCGTCGAGAAGCTGGTCATCGCTGAGGTCAGGATTATCGAGGCCGAGTTCGGCATAGGGCGTATCCTTCTGGCGAACGGCCTGGCGTACGGTGAGGCCGGAATCGGCGATCATCCGAGACAGTTCCTCCCGCAAGGGCGGAGTCTTGACGTATTCGACGACGGTCGGTTCGATGCCGGCATTGCGGATCATCGCCAGCGTATTGCGCGAGGTGCCGCATGCCGGGTTGTGGTAGATGGTGACGTTCATAGCTTCGCCTCAGAGGATAGGGTTGACGATGTTTCGGCCGGCTGCAGCAGCCAGGTGAAAAGAATGAGCGCAAGGAGCGCGCCGGCGATTTCGGCGAGCCAGAAGCCGGGAAGATCGATCGGGCGGATGCCGGAGAAGGTGTCGGTCAGGGAACGGGCGAGCGCAATGGCCGGATTGGCAAATGAGGTGGAGGCGGTGAACCAGTAGGCGGCGGTGATGTAGAGGCCGACCAGCCATGGCACCGCTTTCTGCTCGAACCGGGTGCCGGCAAGAATGACCGCGACCAGGCCGAAGGTCGCCACACCTTCGGAGAACCATTGCGCGCCGCCGGTGCGGATCTTGCTGGAGAGTTCCACGAGCGGGAGTTCGAACATCAGGTGAGCCGCGATCGTCCCGGCCACGCCGCCGGCAATCTGTGCCAGCACATATCCGGTCAGGTCGCGTTTCGGCAGCGAACGTGACATTGCAAAGACCAGCGAGACGGCGGGATTGAAGTGGGCGCCGGAGATCGGCCCGAGTGTGGTGATCAGCACCACCAGAATGGCGCCGGTCGCGAGCGTATTGCCGAGCAGGGCAAGCCCTGTATCCTGCGTCAGCGACGTCGCCATGATGCCGGAGCCGACGACGGTCGCGACCAGCATGGCGGTGCCGATGGCCTCTGCGACCAGCCGGCGCGGCAGATCGAACGGCGCCATCAATCGGCCGTCACCGGTTTTGCGGTCGTGCCTGTGGTCATTGCAGGTCCTCCTTCATCGCAGGTGCACAACACGCGGCGACGGCAGCAGCCGGCGCACAGATCTCAGGGTTTCCGCCGCAGCAATCTTCCATCAGGAAACGGATCAAGCCGCCAAGCGCCTCGTAATTGGGGGTGTAGATGATTGAGCGGGATTCGCGCTGCTGGGCAATGAGGCCGGCACGTTCCAGCTCCTTCAGATGGAAGGAGACGTTGGACGGCGAGACCTCCGCCTTTTCCGCGATGGCGCCCGCCGCCATGCCGTCCGGACCGGATACAACAAGCATGCGGATGATGTGCAGGCGCGTTTCCTGCGAAAGCGCACTGAAAGCGGCGAGGGCTTGACGTTGATCCATATTTCAATAATCCTTGAATCGTTGAAATGAGGATTAACTGATATGGACACGATCGACAACGGAAAAATCCGAGAGAATGATATCAGTCTCGGCCTCCTGCTGGATATGCTCGCCGACGAAAAGGACGCGCCGCTGGTTTTCTATTATGACGGTCGGGCGGTGAAATCAGGCTATCATGTCACCGAGGTCAAGGCGGGCCAATTCGCGGGCCTCGATTGCGGCGCCAATCCCGAGGCCTGGACCGAAATCTTCATCCAGCTGTGGGACATCGATGAAGGCGACCGAAAGCACATGCCGGCCGGCAAGTTCTGTTCCATCGTCCGCAAGGTGACGGAGCATGTGCAGCTCGACGGTTCTGCCAAGCTCACCTTCGAAGTCAGCGACGGCGTGCGGCCGATGCAGCTCTATCGCGCAGCGAGGCCGGTTCTCAGTGCTGGTGCCGTCCACGTCATGCTTTTACCGCGGCCGGCAAGCTGCAAGCCGCGCGATCGTTGGCTGGAGGAGGAAAGCAAAACGGACTTCGCCTGCTGCGGCCCCAACACGGTACGGAGCCGCTGCTGCGCCTAGAGAGCTTCACACTTCACCATTGTGCTCGGCAAGGCAGCGGCTCGCCGCGTCAAGCGATTGATGCTTGGGTACCCCACCATCTAAGCACCCGCAGCGCCCGGAGCGTCACCCATCGTGAGGGCCTACCTTGTCCGTCGTCGAATTCGAACCACACACGCCCCGGCGGGCTCCGGTCGAGCGGCCAGCGGCCATCTTCAAGGCGTCGGGTACGAAGGTGGTTGATCGCCTCGCTGAGGCGCGGGTCGGGAGCGGTGTCGGTGAGGATAGCGCTGGCGCGGAAATAGTCGAGCGCACGCAGGATGTCGTAGCGCCAGCGGTTCGGGTGCAGGAACTGCAGGAAATTTTTGTCGGCGGGCTCGCTGGTTCGGAGGCGACGGAAGAGGCTGCGCTCGAGCAGGAATTCCTCGCCCGTTCCGCGCGCTTCGCGGGATCGGGGCGTGCCGCCGGTCGATTTCTCGAATTCCAGCAGCCCTTCCAGGACGTTGATGGTGGTAGCGAAAGACGACCGAACCGAGCCACGGGTTCGCTCGCAGTTCCAGCCGCCGTCGGCGAGGCGCTCGCCGGCCAGCCTGTCGACGATCGGTGAGATGTCGATCCCGAAATAGGCGCCGTCGGCCACGGTGCGGCCGTTGATGCATTCTTCGACTTCGCCTTCCCAATAGGGCTGGCCGCCTTCTTCCCAACGGGCATTGGCGCCGATCAATGCGACGGTGTGCCTGGCCTGCGCGCAGGCGGGATCGAGACCGAATTCCCTGAGTTGCGACAGCGAGAAGGTCGTTGCCATCCATGGCTGGCCGTGCTCATGCCACTCGCGAGGGTCGAAACCGGCGGGCAGGAAGGCGCCGCCCGCCCATTGCCCATCCTCGTCTCGGCAGGCAAGCAGTCTGGCACCCCAGCCCTCCGTCTCCACCCTGGCCCGCTCGGCCATCCACTTCCGATCCGGGGCGTCGAGCAGATCGCGCATCACCTGCCATCGGATCGACGGGTCGGAATCGAGAAGCCATTCGATCACCGGGTCGGATTGGGTCATGGGCGAACCTCTCGGCGGGTCGGGTTTGATGGCCCGTTTATAATCGCTTCGGCCGGGCGCTGCCAGCCAATGGGCGCGCGGGAGTGGGCGTCTCACCTCTGCGACCAGTCATCCGCCGCCGTCCTTCGAGGCCCCCACAGGGCACCTCGGGATGAGGGCTGTTCGGTGTGCCGTATGGCTGGAGAGTTGATCGGCGTGCCGAGCGACTGTGGCGACGGGAGCCCGTTCGATACCGAGAATGCGGCGCTTCGCGACTACTTTCTTAATCATATTTGCAAGAAAACGGAGGCGGCCCCATCGGGCTGCTTCTTCGTTTTATATCCAGCCGTGCTGATTAAGAATTATTCAAATCAATTGATGTACCAATTTGATCCGGGGACAGAATTTACATCAAAGGTTTGCTATGGCGTTTCTAGGTATTTCGGGGATGCAATATTCCGGGGAAATGTTTGCTGGCGCGCGTATTATTGTCGCGGAAGATTCCAACGTATTCACCTCGATGATCAGCAAACGCCTCAAGGAGCTGTTCGACATCGACGTCGAGATCTGCCGCAGCTTCGAGGAGTTGCAGGTTTCCTATGACAAGTCTTCAGATCCGATCACGCTGGCAATCTCGAACATCAACCTGCCCGGCGCCGAAAACGGCGAAGCGCTCGAATATCTGGTCGATCTTTCCATCCCGACCATCGTGTTTACCGGCACCTTCCATGAAAGCATGCGCGACAAGCTGATGGCCAAGGATATCGTCGACTATATCCTCAAGGACAATATCTTCGCCGTCGACCTTCTGGCGGAATCGATCTGCCGGTTCCTGACCAATCATCGTCACCACGTGCTGATCGTCGACGATAGCGCGACGGCCCGCGCGCTGCTGTCGAGCCGGTTGAAGCGGTATAATTTCCGTGTCAGCGTCGCCGAGAACGGCGGCAAGGCGCTGGAGATCCTGAAGGCCAACCGCGATATCGGCCTGATGATCACCGACTACAATATGCCCGACATTGACGGCTTCGAGCTGACGCGGCGTATCCGCTCCAGTATCGGCTCGCACGAGCTGCGCATCATCGGCGTTTCCTCCTCGTCGAACCGGCTGCTTTCGGCGCGTTTCCTGAAGGCCGGCGGCAATGATTTCATGCTGCGTCCCTTCATCGACGAGGAGTTCTACTGCCGCGTCAACCAGAACCTCGATACGCTGCTGCAAATCCAGTCGATGCGCAGGGAGCGGGCGGTTGCCTGAAGGCCCTTCCAGTATCATCGCCATAGGGGCGGAGATGACGGAAACAGGCCGTCGTCGAATTTCTGCAATTACAAGTAACGCCGCGATTTGCCCCCTTCACGCGCGCAGCCCTCTCGGTTATCGTCCGCCCCGCCGGGGAGAGGGCCGAGTCGAGGCCATCGGACGCATGGGGGAGTAGCGGCTGTGGCTTTTCAAGCGGATTTTCAGCGAGATGGCATCGGGCTGCGCTCCGGCGGGCTCAAAATACTTCTGGTTGAAGATTCCCGGATGTTTTCCGCCGTGCTTTGCCATCGGTTCCAGACCGAGCTTGGCCTTGCGGTCAAATCCTGCCCGTCGCTGAAGGCTCTTCGCAAAGAACTTGCCGAGGACGGTCACGGCTACACCATGGCCGTGGTCGACCTCAACCTGCCGGATTCGCCCTATGGCGAAGCGCTCGACTGTACGATCGAGCACGATATCCCGGCGATCGTCTTCACCGCGACATTCGATGTCAATACGCGCAACAGGATCATGGAGCGCAATGTCATCGATTACGTGCTGAAGGACAATGAATTCGCGCTCGACAATCTCGTTGCCACCGTCCGACGGGCGATCTCCAACCGCAAGACGCGGGTGCTCGTCGTCGATGATGTCGTCTCGGTGCGCCAGGTGTTGGTTGACCTCCTGAAGGCGCAGCAATATCTCGTCGTCGAGGCAAATTCGGGGCTCGAGGCGCTGGCCGCACTTGAGGCCTACAGCGATATCGAACTGGTCGTCACCGACCACCACATGCCCGATATGAGCGGCTACGAGTTGACGCGGCGTATCCGCCATCGCTTCGGTTCGGACAGGCTGCGCGTCATCGGCGTTTCCTCCTCCAACGACCGCATGCTTTCGGCGAGTTTCCTCAAAGCCGGCGCCAGCGATTTCGTCTACCGGCCCTTCGTCGCCGAAGAACTGCAATGCCGCATCGCCAACAATGCCGAAACGCTGGCGCAGATGCGGCAACTCAGGGCGGCGGCGGCCTGCGATTACCTGACCGGCCTCTATAACCGCCGCTATTTCTACGACAATGGCCCGAAGCTGGTGAACGAGTGCCTGCGGCTGAAAGTGCCGAGTTCGGTGGCGATTCTCGATATCGACCATTTCAAACGACTGAACGACACCTATGGCCACGAGATCGGCGACAAGGTGCTGAAGGCTGTCGCAAACAGGTTGTTCACGATCTTCGAAGGCAGCGACAATCTTCTCTCGCGGCTTGGCGGGGAAGAATTCGCCATCCTCTTCCCACAGATGGATTCCCTTGCGGCGACCAAGCTCTGCGACGAGATCCGCTCGGATATTTCTCGGTTGAAGGTCACGGCAGACGACGAGGAACTCGGTGTCACGATTTCGATCGGCATCGCCGAGATCGGCGGCTACGAGACCTTCGAGAATTATCTCAACGCCGCCGACCAATTCCTCTACATGGCCAAACACCGGGGCCGCAACCAGGTCTATTCGGACGCCAAGATGACGGAAGAGGCGGCGCAGTAGAGCCATCCTGGGCGAGCCCCCGCCGTTTCATTTCAGGCGGCAGTCTCTGTTTTTTCAAACTCTCAGGCCGCGACCGGCTGCTGGCGCGCGGTCGCCATGGTCATCTTGCGCTCGGCACGCTCCTGTTGCGGTGAGCGATGGTAGAGTTCGCGATAACACTTGGAGAAATGCGAAGCCGAGACGAAGCCGCAGGCGACGGCAACCTCGACCACAGGCATCGAGGATTGCACCAGCAGGTGGCGGGCGCGGTCGAGGCGGATTTCCAGATAGTAGCGGGCCGGAGAGCGGCCCATCTCCTGGCGGAACAGCCGCTCGATCTGGCGGCGTGAGAGGCCGGCGCCATCGGCGATCTCGATCAGCGATAGCGGCTCGGCGAGATTGCCTTCCATCAGTTCGATGATCGACAGCACCTTGGCGTTCTGCACGCCGAGACGGGCGCGCAGCGGCAGGCGCTGGCGGTCATGCGGATTGCGCACGCGATCGGTCAGGTGCTGCTCGCAGATGCGGTTGACGAGGCTCTCGCCGAAATCCTCACCGACGAGGTTGAGCATCATGTCGAGCGAGGCGGTGCCGCCGGCGCAGGTATAGAGATTGCCGTCGATCTCGTAGAGATCGGCATAGACCTCGGCCTGCGGGAAGGCTTCCGAAAAGCCCGGCAGATTTTCCCAGTGGATGGCACAGCGCTTGCCGTTCAGCAGGCCGGCCTGGGCCAGCACATGCGCGCCCGTACAGAGGCTGCCGACGGCAACGCCGCGATTATAGCATTCGCGCAGCCATGCATTGACCGACTTGTTGTTGAACTGCTCGACATCGATGCCGGAACAGACGAGCACCATGCCCGGCCGGTTTTCGCCGCCGAGATGGCGGCGCTCCTCGGCCAGCGAGGAATTCGCCTCGACGCCGATGCCGCAGGAGGAATAGACCTTCTCCCCGTCGAGGGAGGCGAGCCGCCAGGTATAGGCCTGATAGCCGAGCATGCGATTGGCGATGCGTAAGGTGTCCACGGCCGCCGAAAAGGGCAGCATGGTGAATTGCGGTACCATAAAGAAGACCAGCGAACGCTTCTTGATCTGCATCCTGTTCATAGCGAAATCCATGCTCGAGGGGCGATGACACATTCGTTGCGCGGATTGCGTCGCGCCGATGTCCTGAAAGCGACACTGGCATGGAAAAATGCGGCCGGGAAGAGCAAATATGCGACATCGCCTGAGATCTAGCCGGTCAAACCCCCGGAAGGGGCGTGGGAAGGGCAACGAACAGGCTGATAGGCATCTGAAATTCAAGATCGAAAACGGCCTGGGAATGGACGGTCAGCCGATGAGAAAGGCGGCGTTGCAGTAGGCAGACGCCGCCTCATCTTGGGAGAAATGTCGCATTCATTACACGGTCCGGTGTTTGTTGTCGTCGGTGCTCGGCCAGCCGATGTCCTTGCGGATGTCGAAGGGCATGGCTTCGATTTCGCGAGCCGTCTGCCAGCGCGTCCAAGCGAGCACAAGCCTGCGGGCATAATGTGCCAGATCGAAGCGGCCTTCGCCGGAGGTGAGGGTCTTGCCAGCACCCCGATAGATGAGCGTGGTCATGTCCAGATCCTTTCTTGGGTCAGGGGCATGGTCTCGATGGGAGGTTTCGTCCATGTCCGTAATCACAATATGGGCTCCCGGAACTCATCATTCAAACGAATAGAGTTTATGGATAACATCAGAGATATTGAACGATCGCCGTGCGCCCGCCGATCGGAAGAGCTGACCGCTGCGGGGTTGCAAAATGCCAAATCGGGGCACGGCGACATGACTCGGAACCAAGTCCGCTCCACGTCGTTGCCGCTTCGTACCTGACAATGATGCAAAGGAGGAAACCATGATTTCCGCAGATCAGATCCGTGAACATATGGAAGTGCGGGCTGCCGATGGCACCCATATGGGGACAGTCGATCATCTCGACGGACCCACGCGCATCAAGCTGGCGAAGACCGACTCGGAGGACGGCAAGCACCACCTGATCCCGATCGACTGGGTCGATCACGTCGATGCGCATGTTCATCTGTCAAAGAACGCCAGGGATGTTCGCACCCAGTGGGCCACTATTAACTGACGAGCGGTCGGCTGCGGCTTTTGCCGCAGCCTCCTCGCCGTAAGGAGCCTCGCATGTCCAAGCAATTGAGGAAGGGCGACGACGTGAGCTGGGACACCAGCCAGGGAAAGACCGAGGGCAGGGTGGTCAAAAAGCAGATCAGCCAGACGAAGATCAAGGGCCACAAGGTGAAGGCGTCGGCGGCGGAACCCCAGTATATCGTGGAAAGCGACAAATCGGGAAAGCGGGCCGCACACAAGCCCGATGAACTCAGGAAGCTTTGAGGCCAACTCGGCGCCTCATCACAAGCATAAGGAGATCGATATGCCAGCCAAGTCCAAGGCCCAGCAGAAGGCGGCGGGCGCCGCACTGTCGGCCAAACGTGGCGAGACGCCCAAGAAAGAGCTCAAGGGCGCCTCCAAGCAGATGGTCGAGTCCATGAGCGAAAAACAGCTCGAGGAATTTGCATCCACCAAAAGAAAGGGCAAACCGGAGCACGCCCCCAAATAGGCAGGGCGCCGCGATGGCGGGGCGTCCGGCTTATGTCGTGGGCATCGAGAAATTCGCGACCTCGTGCGCCTCGGAGACGGCGAAGAGGATTGCGCGTGCGGATGCGTCCGGATCTTTCGCCAGCCAGCGCAATTCGAACGTCACCCCGGTGCGGCCATCTTCGGCCTGTCCCAACGAGACAAACGATGCGCTGCATTCAAGAGGTCCCAGCACATCCGAAAGGTCGGGAATATCAGAACTCGAGCCATAGACGACGAGCGTCGCCTTGCGTTCGCAGCGCAGCCAGGTGTCCAGGCGTTTCAGCGGCGACAGCACGATGACGGCGATGACGGTTGCGACGGTCCCGGTGACGATCTGGCCGCCGCCGAAGCAGAGGCCGACCACGGTCATGAACCACAGGGTCGCCGCCGTGGTGACGCCAGTCATCATGTCGCCGCGCCTGAGGATCGCTCCGCCGCCGATGAAGCCGACGCCGGTCAGGACGCCGAGGGGAAAGCGCAGCACGTCCATCTGGGTGAAAAAACTCAGTGTTTTCCCGTAGGTCGATAGAAGCAGGTTCGCCTGGACCATCGCAACGCAGGCGGCAAGCGCCACCAGGATCGTCGTCCGGAAGCCCGCGGCATGGCCGCCGCGCTCGCGGTCGAGGCCGATGAGGCCGCCGGCGATCACCGTCAGCGCGATGCGCGCGGCGATGTCCCACCAGCTCGGTGTCAGCGGCATGGCGTCGGTCAGGAACGAAGGCATGTTTCGCTCCGGGTTATATCGCGGGCTTTCCGCTGTTCGCCGGGCATTGATCCTCCTCGGCCATGATGCGTCACGGGTCTAAACGCCATGCGGCGCGGGACGTTCCGCGTTGCCGATGAGCCAAGATTGGCGGTTCGTCTGCGGCGGGTGTATGTATGTTTTGGATGGGGAGAACCTCCCCGTCAGCTATAAGCGCACCGCGCCCAAAACGGAGTATAGAATTGGCCGTCGCATTCACCAAGGAAGAGAGTTTCGAAACCGCTTCGGAAACCCTGCTGCCCGATCGTCCGGTTTCGCCGCATCTGAACCTGGTGACGGAGGCAGGGTTGAAGGCTCTGGAACTACTGTTCCAGCAGGCTCGCCTGGCCTATGATGCCGCGAGTGTCATCGAAGACGTGAACGAACGACGGCGGCAGGCGGCGGGACCGTTGCGCGACCTGCGCTATCTCGCGGCGAGGCTCCGCAACGCCCAGCTCATGCCTGACCCTGCGTCAACCGACACTGTCGCCTTCGGCAGCACGGTGACTTTCAGCCGCGACGACGGGCGCGTGCAGACCTATCGGATCGTCGGCGAGGACGAAGCCGATCCCAAGGCCGGATCGATTTCTTATGTGTCGCCGGTGGCGCGGTTGCTGATGGGCAAGGCTGTCGGCGATGTGGTGGAGACAGGTAGCCATGAGCTGCAGATCATCGCTATCGCGTAGGGCGGGATACTCAAAGCGGCGCCGAGTTTGACGATGCGCAATAATTGTTATGAAAAATGGTACTTCATAGTACTTTATTTATCATTCGCGGCCTAGAAAGATGACATCGAATATCGAAGGTCATCCGCATGGTCAGCGCAATTTCCAGTTCCGCATCCACCCTTTTGAGTTCAACCGCTTCAACCTCGTCGTCCAGTTCGTCGGACCAGCTTGCCTCTCTCGAGGCGCAGCTTGCCGAAAAGCAGGCAGCCCTGTCGCAAACGCAGGACGAGAAAGAGAAGGCCACAATCGAAAAATCCATCGAGACGCTGGAAGCAAAGATTGCCAAGCTCGAAGCGTCCGAGAGCAGCAAGACCGAGGCGTCCGCCGCATCGAAGCCCGCTACCGAGGCTCCGCAGGATCTCTCCGGCGAGAGCGAGCGTATCGGCACGAAGAATTTTGACGACACCAGCGAATTCGGCAGCCGCACGGCGTACGTGTGACAGCGCCTGTTTTGAGCCGCTGCTGTTCTGAGCAACGCGTTCAGAGATTGCGCTTGGCCACCGCGATGACCTCGCGCGTCAGCTTCGCCAGGCGATCGGCGGCGAGGCGGTTTATCTGCCAGTATAGTGGGACATCGAGTGGGGTGTCGGGAACCAATTCGACCAGCCGTCCCGATGCGAGATGTTCGCGGGTGAGCTGGGTCGGGTTCATTCCCCATCCCATGCCCGAAAGGCTCGCCTCGACGAAACTCTGCGTCGACGGCAGCCAATGGGTGGGATAATCGAGATCGCGTCCGAACTTGCTGCTTACCCAGCTGCTCTGCAACCTGTCCTTCTGATTGAAGGTGAGCGCCGGGGCATTGCGGATTGCCTCGGCGGTTACGCCGCCCGGAAAGTGGCGTGCCACGAAGTCGGGGGTTGCCGTAGCGTGGTAGCGCAGAATGCCGAGTGCAAATCGCCGGCATCCGCGGACCGGCTTCTCAAGGCTGGTGACGGCTGCGATCACCCGTCCGCGCTGCAACCATTCGGCGGTGTGGTCCTGGTCGTCGACGGCGATATTCAAGAGGTAGGAAGAACTCTTGGCGAAGTTCGACATGGCCTCCACGAACCATGTCCCAAGGCTGTCGGCATTGGTCGCGATCTGGAGCGTCACCCTTTGGCGTGGTTCGTCGGGATCGACGAGAGCCGGCAGTTGCCCGAAGAGTTCGGCTTCGAGCATGCCGACATTCTCCATATGGCGGCAGAGCCATTCTCCCTTTTCGGTTGCCGTGCACGGCGTGCCTCTGACGATGAGGACGGTACCGAGACGCTCCTCGATCTGCTTTACGCGCTGCGAAACGGCCGAGGGAGTGACGTTCAGCACGGTCGCAGCCCTATCGAAGCTGCCTGTCTGGACAACAGTTGCGACGGCGCGCAGGGCGGGGTAATCGAGCATGATTAAGTTTCGCTTAATTGAGATAAGCCAGATTAATTAGCCTAATTCTCTTCACGGCGATACGGCAACCCTTACCGAAGCAGGGGCGTTCGCCGAAGCGATGAATTTTTCGATCTATGTCACCGGCCTGATGATGGGCCTCAGCCTCATTGTCGCAATCGGCGCGCAGAACGCTTTTATTCTGCGCCAAGGCCTGCGCAACGAACATGTCTTTTCCGTCTGTTTCGCATGCGCGTTTTCGGATGCAGCGTTGATCGTGCTTGGCGTGACCAGCCTGCAGCAAATCGCCAGGTTTATGCCCTGGCTCGATCCGGTCATGCGCTATGGAGGAGCCGCGTTTCTGACCTGGTATGGAGCGAAGAGCCTCTATTCCGCCTTTCGCTCGTCCGCCAGCCTCGCGGAAGCAGAAGCGAGACCATCGAGCTTTCGCCAGACGCTCATGACCTGCCTTGCACTGACCTGGCTCAACCCGCATGTCTATCTCGATACGGTCGTGCTGCTCGGCACGATATCGACACGCTACCCGGGACAGCAGGCTTCGTTTGCTGCGGGGGCGGTGACGGGTTCCTTTCTGTTTTTCTTTTCGCTCGGATACGGCGCCACGTGGCTGCGACCGATCTTCTCGAAGCCCTCATCCTGGCGCATGCTGGAAACGCTCGTCGCATTCACCATGTGGATCATCGCGTTCAAGCTGTTGGGCGGGATGTGATGGCCGTTCGACCGGCGAGATGGAAATGTGCTGGATCCGGCGGTAAACGGGTCGGTCAGGGGGCGCGGACGATCACAACGGCGCGCAAGCTTTTTGATGGACGGATGTTTCCTGATGGGCGCACATGGTGAGGCACGCCGAGCTTACAATCTTCAGCAGCGGTTCGGCTAGCAGAGGCGGCGACCGTCAACTCTATCTTGGGCTGACAATCGGCCAGCAGATGCGACGGAAAACGCCTTAGCTGCCGGAGTGCATGCTCATGGTTCACATCCCTGCGCCTCTGCGACTTGAACGCGGAAAGGGCCTGTACGATATTCCAGATGCTCATGTTCGACATGTCGGGGCCTCCTTTTGCTGCATCGGCTGCTGACCCCTCGAAATATGGCGAGCGATTGACATTCAATCAAACAAAATGATATGCGGTTATAAATCAGAAAAATTGAAAGATGCGACGATGAGTCTTCCCTTTCGCCGTCCCATTCCGCTGCTTGACAACGACGTGTTGCGTACCTTCGTTGCCATTGCCGAGACTGGCAATTTTTCGACCGCCGCGGAGGCGGTCTTTCGCACGCCGTCAGCGGTGTCGATGCAGATCAAGAAGCTCGAGGAACAACTGGGCGCGACGCTGTTTTTGCGCGATGCCCGCTCGGTGTCGCTGACGCGCCACGGCGAGATGCTGTTGTCCTACGCCCGCAACATCCTGGCGCTGTCGAACGAGGCAGTGTCGCGCTTCATCATGCCGGAGCTCAGCGGCGTCGTCAGGCTCGGCGCACCGGAGGATATCGGCGAGCGGCTGCTGCCGAGCATCCTGAAGAGTTTCGCGGAGAGCTATCCCGGCATCATGGTCGACGTAACGATCGACATGAGCATGGGGTTGAAGAAGCGCATGGAGGAACAGCGGCTCGACCTGGCCTTGATCAACTGTGCGACGCGGCCGTTCCCGACAGGCGGCGAGGTGGTGTTTCGCGAGCGGCTGGTCTGGGCCGGCGCCAAGTGCGGTTCGGCGCATCGGCGCGATCCCCTGCCGATCTCGATCTGGGAGGATGGCTGCATCTGGCGCCAGGAGGCTCTCTCCCAGCTCGAACGCAACAAGCGGCACTATCGCGTCGCCTATCTCAGCGGCCACACCATGGCGCAGCGCGCCGCCGTGCTCTCCGATCTCGCCATTGCGCCGCTGCCGCTGTCCTATGTCAATGAGGACATGGCGATCCTCGGCCCGCAGGAAGGCCTGCCGGAACTCGGCGCCTTCGATATCCGCCTGCTGACCGCCTCGCAGGTGTCCGGGCCGATCGAGACAGTGGCCGACAGCATTCGCGGCGCCTTTGCCGAGAGAGCGAAGGCGGTCGCCGCCTGATGATCTCTTTCAGGCGTTGAACCTTTTGTCCCCTTGTGCGTTATCGGCGCGAACGGCATAAGTCCCGTTCGGGGTTGATTTCAAACAAGGATATTCGAAATGACGACAACGGCCAAAATCGCCGCAGCCTTGATGGTACTTCTTGCGCTTTCCTCCTGCGGCAACACGATCCGCGGCATAGGAAAAGATACGGCCAACACCGTAAATGCAACGCAGGATGCGGGCCGCTCGGTTGACCGTGCTGCAAAGAAGTAAAGACCGTTCACATTCCTCCGGGGATGCCGGATAAAGCTTTCCTGGACAGAATCAATTATCGACTGGGCCGGATCAAGTATTGACCGGGGGATAAGCCTTTTCCAGCCCGCCGGATCGGTCAAGACCGGTCCGGAAGGCCTGGTAGGCAGGATGCTGGCTGGAGCGGGCGGTTTCCATCACCCGGATCTGAAGCCGATCCGGCGCATGTGCTCCGAGCCATATTCCGAGATTTTCGAGTTTTAGCGAGTTCAGGAACCGCGACCCTGCTGCGATGTCGAGATGGCGGCGCAGGCCGTCGAGCAGGTTGTCGTCCTGAGCGACATTTTCCATGAGCAGCGTCAGATATGATTTGTCCGTCTCCGACAGCGCGGCAAGCTTTTCCGCAACGGTATCGCGGTCGGGAAAGGGAACGTTGCCTGTCATCGAATCGTCCATGCTTGATCGTATTTTTGGCGTTATAAACTCGCCTTGACCTTCTCGGCTACATCGGCGGGCACCCATTTCATCCAGAGGCCCTCGTAATTGCGAAGGAAATGGATCGCGGCATCCTCGTTGCTTTCGTGGTTTTCGTCTTGCCAGGCAAGCACCTGGTTGATCGTCTGATTGTCCCATTTGCGGGTTTTGAGATAGGTGGTGACAGGTCCCGCGCGACTGGCGAAAGACCTGGTCATCAATGTGAAGGCGCGCGAGACCGGATAGGAATTAAGCTGGGGCCTGAGGCAGCCGGAAACCGCCGTACAGCGGTCCCACTCGGTCTTGTTATGACCGACGCCGAAGCTCAGGCGCGTCATCTCGTATTTGCCGAGGATTGCGGTCGGCGCCCAATAATAACCGAGCCAGCCGATCTTATTGTCGAAGGCGCGGGCGATCGAGGCGTCGAGCCGTTCGGCGCTGCCGGTTTCGACGAGTTCGAAGCCCTTTTTGTCCGCGGCAAGCGCCTTGAACAGGTTGGTGGTTGATATCTGACAACTCCAGTCGGCTGGGCAATTGTAAATAGCGCCCTTCGAGGCATCGTCCTCGGCGGGGAAGAGCTCGGGATGTCTCAGCGCATCTTCGACCGAACGGATGTCGGGATTGGCGTCGGCGATGAATTTCGGGATCCACCAGCCCTCGACGGCTCCGTCGGCCAGGATCTCGGCTCCCTGCACCAGCCGGCCGGAGTTGACGGCCTGATCGAGCAAGGCCCTGACGGAATTGATCCAGTACTCCGAGGCGATGTCGGGAGTGCCTTTCTCATTCATCGAGGCGAAGGTCGGCAGGGTGTCGCCGTCGACGATGGTGACGGCGCAACCGTAGCCCTTTTCCAGGATGATCTTGTCGAAGCTCGCCGCAATACCGGCCGAGGCCCATTTCATCTCAGCGATCGAAACATTGCCGCATTCGGCGGCTTCGGCCGGCGCGACGATAGAAAGAGCCGCGGCAAAGACGGCGGGAATCAGAAACGTCTTCATCGTCATTTCCCCGAATTCTTCTTTACAGCGCCGGCCTTTTCAGACGCGCTAATGACGCTGTGATACCTTGAATCTACGGACGCGCAGCCAGGGTCGGAAATCAGCGACAAATCCTTCTGGCGCCCAAAAGGAAATGACTGACGGGCGATGCCGCGACATACATTTCCGGTTCATGGGTGCCTTCCGTCCTTGCGGCTCCGGCAGCTCATTGCAGGTCATGCTCGAAAATGGCGGTTTTTGGGAAGCCTACGCGTTCGGTCGCAGAAATCAACCATCTTCTGCTGACGGTCGCCGGACTAAATTATTGAATTCGAAGAATTTATCTCAATATCCGGAAAATGGCGCCTTTGAGCGCAGTGCACGCTCTTGGCGATCACCGTCGGGTCTTCTGCAGAAATTTCGACCAGAATGTCAAAAAAGATCAAAATTAACATTTGCGTAAGGCTTCAATAACTCTCCGGTAAGAATGTGCCGTTATCAGTTGGGTCGTGGCGGGAATGACCGCCGCTTCTCCGGTTCAGGTAGTGCGTACCGGAGAAAGCGAGCTTCGCCGTGTAGGGGTGAAGACGCCTGAGTTTTCGGCAAACCGCGCAGAGCCAAGGCCATGCGCGGTTTTCGCGTTTCTGCGGGAAGCTTGACCCGGGCCAAGTCTTACCCTGTGCCAAGTCTTGACCCGGTGTCGCCGGCCATTGTAGGCCTCGCCTCAGCGAAAGGCGGCCACCATGGCAAGAGCGATCATGCTGCAGGGAACCGGCTCGGATGTCGGAAAGACGGTGCTGGTCGCTGGCCTTTGCCGGCTGGCGGCCAATCGCGGGCTTGCCGTCCGGCCGTTCAAGCCGCAGAACATGTCGAACAATGCAGCGGTTGCCGATGACGGCGGCGAGATCGGCCGAGCGCAGTGGCTGCAGGCACTGGCCGCACGCACGCCGTCTTCGGTGCACATGAACCCGGTGCTGCTCAAGCCGCAATCGGAAAACGGCAGCCAGATTATCGTGCAGGGCAGGGTGTTCGGCCAGGCGAAGGCGCGCGACTATCAGCGGCTGAAGCCGCAACTGCTCGGCGCGGTGCTCGAGAGTTTCGAAAAAGTGGCAGCAGATGCCGACCTCGTTATCGTCGAGGGTGCCGGATCGCCGGCCGAGATCAATCTCAGGGTCGCCGATATCGCCAATATGGGCTTTGCGACGCGTGCCGGCGTGCCTGTCGTGCTCGTCGGCGATATCGATCGCGGTGGCGTCATCGCCTCGCTGGTCGGCACGCAGGCGATCCTTGATGAGGGCGACCGAGCGATGGTTGCGGGTTATATCATCAACAAGTTTCGCGGCGACGTTTCGCTGTTTGACGACGGCATCCGCGCCATCGAAGGCTTTACCGGCTGGCCGTGTTTCGGCGTCGTGCCGTGGCTGCCGGGTGCGGCACGCCTGCCGGCCGAAGATTCGGTCGTGCTCGAACGGCTGGCGAAGGGCGGGGCGGGCCGGCTGAAGATCGCCGTGCCGGTGCTGCCCCATATCGCCAATTTCGACGATCTCGATCCGCTGAGGAGCGAGCCGGATGTCGAGCTGGTCTTCGTGCGACCAGGCGAGCGGCTGCCTGTTGCAAGCCTCATCGTCCTTCCCGGCTCAAAATCGACGATATCTGATCTCGCCGACTTGAGGGCTGAGGGCTGGGACCGCGACCTCCAGGCGCATGTCAGGCGCGGCGGCCGGGTGATCGGCATTTGCGGCGGCTACCAGATGCTTGGTCGGACGGTGCACGATCCACTCGGCATCGAGGGCGGAATGCTCGAGGCGCCGGGGCTTGCGCTTCTCGACGTCGAGACCGAGATGGCGCCTGAAAAAACCGTGCGCAACAGTCATGCCCGCTCGACCGAATACGACGTGCCGCTTGCCGGCTACCAGATCCATCTCGGCATCACCCGCGGCCCGGATGGCACCCGGCCTTCGGCGATCATCGACGGGGCACCCGATGGCGCGCTTTCGGCCGACGGCCGAATCATGGGCACCTACCTGCACGGGCTCTTCGGCAGCGACGCCTACCGCGCCCGGCTGCTGCAGAGCTTCGGGTTATCAGGCGGGCGAAGGAATTACCGCGAGAGCGTCGAGCAGGCGCTCGACGAGATCGCCGGGGAATTGGAACGTCACCTCGATCCGCGCTGGCTGGCCGGACTGCTCGGTTAGGCCGGATGCATCCTTCGTTCTGCTCTTGCCAAATTAGTTGACTGAGTCCATTAATTGCCCCGGCGGAGCTGATCGAGAGCAGACCATGAGCGTGATGGATAGATTTTCACTGACGGGTCAGGTGGCGCTGGTGACCGGCGGCGGCCGTGGCCTGGGCTTCGAGATGGCACGTGCCCTTGCAGAGGCCGGCGCCCATGTCATCGTTACCGGACGCACGGCGGCGACGCTGGAAGACGCCGTAAGGATCATCCGTGCGGCGAGTGGCACAGCGGGGGCCGCCGCCTTCGATATCACCGATCGCGAGGCCCAGCGTGCGTTGATGGCCGATATCGAAAGGGCTCACGGTCGCCTCGACATCCTGATCAATAATGTCGGCGCCCGTGACAGGCGACCGCTGGCCGAATTCGATGATGATGCCATCATCGAACTGCTGCGCACCGATCTGGCCGCCGCGATGACGCTTTCGCGGGACGCCGCCGTGCTGATGAAGCGGCGCAATCACGGCCGCCTGATCTCGGTGACCTCCATCAGCGGCCATGTCGTCATGCCCGGTGACTGCGTCTATCCGGCAGCCAAGCAGGGCCTGACCGGCCTGATGCGCGGTATGGCGGTCGAATTCGGTCCGCACGGCATCACCAGCAACGCGATTGCGCCGGGCTGGTTTGCCACCGAAACCAATGCGGCGATGGCCGCGAACGAGGAATTGATGCCCTTCGTGCGCCAGCGCATTCCGGTCCAGCGCTGGGGGCGGCCCGACGAGATCGCCGGCGCGGCGCTGTTTCTTGCAAGCGCCGCCGCCTCCTTCGTCAATGGCCACGTCCTGACGGTCGATGGCGGCATGACGGTCAGGATGTGAGCGTTGGAAATATCGGTCTGGCGGTTCTCTATGGATGTGATGGCGCTCGGTTCGGTACCGAGGGACACCGGCCCCGTTTTCACGTCTTCCGCCAATCGCTCCGAAGTTCAAGGTCGAGACGTCACGCGCGCCTGACAGGCGGACTGAGTTCGCGGACGAGCTGCTGCAGGCTGCGCTGGTCCTCCGCTCCCGTTTTGTCGTAGATGGCGGCCAGTTGCGATTTCACGGTGCCGTCGGCAACGCCTTGTGCGTTGGCGATCTCGGATCGCGTCATGCCTTCGGAGACGTAGCCGACCACGCGCCGTTCGGCTGGAGTGAGAGCAAAAAGGGCGGCAACGGCTTCGACGGCCGACTGTGTCACCGTTCCCGCGGCGGCGAGGAAGATCGCCGCAGCCGCGCGGCTTTCGAAACGTCCCCTTTCGGTGCGCCGCTGCAGCGGCAGAACGTGCGCGACGGCGGGGCGCTCGGCCGAGGCAAGCGGGACATCGATCCCAGCCGCTGCGAGACTGATTTCGTCCCGCGCGCCAAGCGCCACGGCGTTGGAAAGGGCAGCGCCTGCATAAGCGTAGCGCGCGGCCAGCCGGCCTGAAAGCGAGTGAACGACGTGCTGCTCGCGCAATCGTGCTTCTGCGGCATGGTTGGCGAAAAGGATTGTCATGTCTTCAGCAACGATGAAGACCGCATGGTCGAGAGCGTCGATGACCTCCCTGAGGACGGCTGCTTCGGCGCGCTCCATCTCGAACATGTCGTGGATCGTCACGGCACGGCGGATATGCGGGCCGAGTAGCCCGACAATGTCGAAGACGCGTCGCTCGCTCGGTTCGTATTGCACCGAAATGTTGATTGTCCCGACCCGGGTCGGGCGCTTCAGCACCGCCATGTCAATCGAGTTCAATACCCCATACTTGGCATGAAAGTTCTGGTAGAGCGCACCGCTCTTCCAGACGGCTTCGCCATCGGGTCCATAGAGGGAGAACATTCGCTCCAGCGTATCCGGCTGATCGATCTCCATTCGGTGGAGAAGGTGGAAGAACGGGACGTCCTTCGCATGCGCGACGAGGGTGCTGATGGCTTCTCCGTCGTCGCAGGCGATCTGAGCCAGCCGTGCGGAACGGGTGGTGGTGTCGAAGACGGCAAGCGTGGTCAAAAACCCATTCACCTGGCCATTGATCAGACGAAGAGCGTTTGGCCAGGCATCCTCCCGGGCCACACAATCATAAATAGCGCCAATGATTTCCGACAGCTGTTGTTCCATGATCGCAATCCTGCATCAGCCCGGCCTGCGCGGTCAATTGCCGCCGGCCAGGACGCCTTCATTTCCGGGATTTGCGGAAGATTTCATCCCCCACGCGGGAGATGTTTCATCGCGTGGATTTCTTACAACGCCACTGCCGGCCGGATTCCACTCGGCTTGGACAACCAGAAATTGGAGGGCAATCTTCATGAAAGCGACCAAAGCGCCGATCGCGGCGCTTCTCTTTATCGCAGTTTTACCGGCTGCAGCGCTCGGCGGCGGCGCCGGCCTGCCGAACCAGGTCCGGGAGGCCAATGCGCGCTTCCAGGACGTCAACCAGGCCGTCAGGGAAGGCTATTCGCCGATCCCGTGCACCAGCGGCATCGATGGGGGTGCTATGGGCATCCACTATGTCAATGCCGACCTCATCAAGGATGAGGCCGTTGATCTCTCCAAGCCGGAAGCCGTGATGTACGAGCCTGACGAACACGGCAAGATGAAACTGGTCGCCGTCGAATACATCACGACGAAAGGTCCCGCCAATCTCGGCGGTCAGCTGTTCAGTTTCACGAATGCACCGAACCGCTACGGCCTTCCGGCTTTCTACGAGTTGCATGTCTGGGCATGGAAGGACAATCCGAAGGGATCGTTCGCCGACATGAACCCCGACGTCAGCTGCCGGCATGCGCACGGTTGATGAAGCGCTGCGTCACTCAAGGCATCATGAAAGGATAAAACAATGCCGCAATTCGTTGTCGAACGAAATATTCCAGGTCTCGGAGATATGAGCAAGGAAACCCTGCGCGAGATCTCGGCGAAATCCAACGCCGTCGTGGCCTCCCTCGGCGAACCCTATAGCTGGATCACCAGCTATGTGACTGGCGACAAGATGTACTGCGTTCATGAGGCCGAGAGTGCGGAAGCGGTCTATCGGCACGCGGAAAAGGGTGGCTTTCCTGCGGACCGCGTGACGGAGATCACGAGCCTCATCGGCCCTCATTCGGCCGCGCGTTAAACACCGCGTTCGATGGCGCGCGCGGCAAGCCCACTTTCCGCAAACCGATTTCGAGGTGATGCGCCGGGGCGCGGGAGCTGGCCGGCGGACGAGGCGCCGGCCGGCTCGCAGGCGCAGCGATCTTGGGATCGGCGCACGACTCTAGGGGACGATCATGAACGAGAAGCTCTAGGCGCGTTCGAATTGCGACTGCGCAAAGCGGTGCTGCTGCTGTTTTCTCCGGCTCGTAACTTCATCCTGTGGCAACGACGGCAGTCGGTGGAAAATCGGCTTGGCGCGCTGTCGGACCACATGCTGAAGGACATTGCGGCGTCGAGAAGCGAGATCCCGTTCGTCGCCTCGCGGGATGGAGACTGGAACAGATTCCGCTGACCGAGCAGCCCTTTGCACATCGAAGCGAGGCAAAACGCTCGACGAGAAAAGGCCAGAATTCCGCATCACTCCCATTCGCCCGGGTGTAGTATAACGACGCGAAGCAGGTTAATGAACGGCAGGTGTAAGACCGCTCGTTGAGCGCCCGTTGTGCCGTTCTGCTCATCGGGCTCGAGGGCGAAATGGCCATTGCCGGTTCTCGGTCCTCATGCGGAGATTGAAAAATTAAAAATCATATTCAATGGCTTATAGAGCAGGGGATCACCAGCGAGCATATTGGCGACCTCGTCGCCGGTCTGTGCGACCGGCTGATCGCGGACGGATTTCCGATCTGGCGGGCGAGTATCAGAATGCCGTCCCTCCATCCCATGTATCGCGGCGTTTCGGCTAATTTCATGCGGGGCGGTGCGACTGTCCTTGAAAATGCGGAGCACGGCAGTGAGACGGAACGTGACTTCGAGAAGACGCCGATCTTTCACCTTTTGAGCCGCGGCGAAACAAAGGGGCGATGGAACCTGGCGAGCGGCGAGGGGCTCGATTACAGCGAACTCAACGAATTCGCGCTCGCCGGTGGCACGGATCACGTGATCAGCCTGTTCGAATTCCCGAAGGAAGTCGCGCTGCGCGGGCTCGGATTCTCGCTGACGAGCGACGCGCCGGGCGGATTTTCCGATCAACAGCTGGCGATCATAGAAGAGCTGTTCCCGGCGCTGGGGCTGGCGGCTTACCGCGTGGCGGTTTCGAAGACCGCGACCGATATCCTCGCCGTCTATACCGGCGCCAGGACCAGTGCGCGCATCCTTGCGGGCGAAACCCGCAGGGGAATGGGTGGCTCCATCGATGCCGCCATCCTGCTTGCCGACCTCCGCAATTTCACGGCGCTGACCGAGGCCTACCAGCCAGGCGAGATCGTCGGGTTTCTCAACGAGCATTTCGAGCTGATCGACCGGCATGTCGAGGAAAATTCCGGCGAGATCCTCAAGTTCATGGGCGACAGCGTGCTGGCGATCTTTCCGACGGACGCCGAGGATCCGCAAAGGGCGTGTAAGGCTGCGTTGGCTTCGGCACAGAATCTGCTGAAGGCAAACGAAGAGCTCAATCGCGAGCGGACGCGCAATGGAGGCCCCGATATCGGCATCGATGTCGTGCTGCATCTCGGCGAGCTTTTCTACGGAAATGTCGGCGCTCACGGCAGGCTCGACTTCACGGTGATCGGCAGGGCGGTCAACGAGGCTTCGCGGCTGGAGAAACTCTGCGGTACGCTTGAGCAGCACCTTCTGCTGTCGGAGAGTTTCGCGGCCAACTGTACGGTGGCTTGCGAGTATCTCGGGTCGTTCGAATTGCGTGGAGTTTCAAAGCGGGCCGACGTCTTCAAGCTCGCCAACTCTGTGTCATGAAGCGCCGATCAAAGGCGCGACCAAGTTCAGATCTCGCCTGAGACCTCACGACGGCGACGGTCAAGTTCTTCACTGTAGCGGCGCAGCGTATAGCTTTCGCTGAGCTGGCCGATCACCTTGCGTTCGATCAGGTTGTTGACGACGGCGAGTGCTTCGCTTTCGCTCTTGTCGAAGATCGCCGCCGCCTGCCTGGCATTCATCTGTGGCTGTAGGAAATCGTTGCGGTAGTGGATGAAATCGGCAAGCGTCTTGCCCTCGTCCTGCACGTCGGTCGGGTTGGCGTAGATCTCCGGCACCAGCACGAGGCCTGCATATTTGTCGCTCTCCTCGACGAGGATGACGCGCTGGGTCGAGCCGATCGGGAAGGCCTGCTTGAATTCCTCCAGCGAAATACCCGCCCTTGCCGTCTTGACGTCGGCGCGCATCAGCTTGTCCACTGTCAGGTTACGGATCCAGCCGACGTCGTGGGCGCTGCGGATGCTTTCGCCGCGCAGGTGGAAGCGCCAGGTGGCGAAGGAATAGCCGAAGGTTGAGCGGACGACGAGTGAGGAGGTGATGACGGCGGCGAGCACCAGGGCGGTGATCGGAAAATCGCCGGTGATTTCGAGCGCCAGGAACGTCATCGTCAGCGGCCCGCCGATGACGGCGACGGCGAGCGAGCTCATGCCGACGACGGCATAGATGACGGGCGTCAGCGTCGCATCGGCGAAATAGGGGCCGCAATAGGCAAAGAGCTTGCCGAGCAGGGCGCCCATGAACAGTGAGGCGAAGAACAGGCCGCCCCTGAAGCCGGAGCCGATCGAGATCGCCGAGGCCAGGGATTTCAACAGGAAGAGGCCGATCAGCGCCGGGATCGCCACCTCGCGGGAGAGATTGAGATGCAGCGCGCCGTGGCCGGCCGAGAGCACCTGTGGCGAAATCATCGCCAGAAGTCCGACGACGATGCCGCCGAGCGCCGGGCGGAAGGGCGGGGCGATCGAGCTCTTGCGCGCCAGCTCCTCGACGAAGGAGACGCCCTGCATGATCAGGATGCCGACGCCAGCGCAGAAGCCACCGAGCAGCATAGCCGGGATATAATCGGCCGGCACGACTGCGCCGAAGCTGCCGATGTCGATGGTGAAATCGCCGTGGGTGAGCAGCCTTGCGATGAGGGTGGAAACCAGGGCCGAGACGACCACAGGGGTCAGCGAGACGATCGTATAGGTGCCGATGATCAGCTCGAAGGCGTAGAAGGCGCCGGTCAGCGGCGCGTTGAAGGCAGCGGCGATAGCGCCCGCCGCGCCGCAGCCGACGAGGGTGCGCAGATCGGAGCGGCGAAGCTGCAGCTTCAGGCCGAATTTCGAGGCGAGGCCGGCGGCAAGCTGGGTATAGCCGGCCTCGAGGCCGACGGAGGCGCCGAACCCGTTGGAAATCAGGTTCTGCACGGCAACGATGATGCTGTCGGTCAAGGACAGGCGGCCGCCATGCAGCGCATTGGCCTCGATCGGGTCAACCATCGGTTTCTTGCGCCGTTTCGCCAGTACGAACAGCAACAGGCCGAGCAGGACGCCACCGATGACGGGGGCAGTGAGAAGCAGCAGCTTGTCGTCGATCACCGACGAGCTCAGCCGCTCGCTGTCGTCGATGCCGAAGACCATCTGATGCAGTTGATTGGAGACGTAGCTCATGCCGGTGACGGCGAGACCCGAGGTGATGCCGACGACGGCACCCGCCAGCGACAGGCCGACCTCACTGCGGCGGGTCAGCGCCCGCAGCCGCCCCGGGTCGAAGAAAACACGCAGCGCTCGGAACCGGCGCCGATCCAATTTCATAAGCATGGCAAGACAACTAGGCAGGAAGAGGCCCGGTCAAGGGCGATGGCGCAGTCCGCTTGCAGTGCAATTGTGGCGAAAAGCCGGCGCCCTGGATAAATATTTGTGACGTAAGTATCTGATAAATGACGATGTTTTAGGTAGGGTAAGTCGTGTTGCTGGCGTTGCCTCGCCTGTCTAGCCACTGCCGGCCGTCGAGGGCGGTTGACTTCACCCCTGAGCTTGCCTAACCATCCCTCAACGGATGGTCACCTGACCATCCTCGGATATAACGGATGGTTCCGGATCGGTGTTACGCCTTCCGGATGAAAAGGGAATGTGACGGGGCGGACCCAAGCCGGGCGCCTTCATCACAGCCGACCCCGCGACTGTAGAGCGGTCAGGGTCTTCCATCCGGCATCGAGCCCTTCCGGCCGGCGGCTTGCAATAATGCAAGCGGGCGGGACGGGCGACATGCCGGAAAAGCCACTGGACATGCATGATGATCAACCGGGGTCGGACGCCTCTTAAGTCTACGAATCGTCCACCTTTTCATCGATGCAGCCGGGAAGGCGAGGCAGATCCGCTGGCACGATCAGGGCGACCGGTTTCCGGTCTGCCCCGATCGCGGCCGATAACCGCGAGCCAGGAGACCTGCCATCCCGTGCCGGGCGAGAAGCCCAACCCTGGGCAAGAGGCCCGCTGCCAGCACGGAGGTTGTTTTGGCTGAACGATTGAATTCGGCGCGGCCTTGTGCGGCGCGATCGAGTGGGTGGGGTGCGGCATCCCACCAAAGGGGCGTCTGCGCATGACGACCGCTCCCTCCAACACCGTCTTCATCCTCGGCGGCGCCCGTTCGGGGAAATCCCGCTTCGCCGAGTCCCTTGTCATTTCGATCGGCCTCGACCGCCATTATCTCGCGACCGGCCGCGCCTGGGATGAGGAAATGCAGGCGCGCATTGCCCAACATAGAGCCGATCGCGGCCCGTCCTGGACGACGCATGAAGAGCCGCTCGATCTCGTCGGCAAGCTTGACGCTATCGACCGCGAGGGCGGCGTCGTGCTCATCGATTGCCTGACACTCTGGGTCACCAATCTGATGATGGATGAGCGCGATATGGCGGCGGAATTTGCCGCGCTCACCGATTTTCTGCCGCAGGCGAAGGCGCAGCTCGTTTTCGTTTCCAATGAGGTCGGCCTCGGCATCGTGCCGGATAATCGCATGGCGCGGGAATTCCGCGATCATGCCGGCCGGCTGCACCAATCAATTGCGGCCAAGGCCGCCGAAGTCTATTTCATCGCGGCAGGCCTGCCGTTGAAAATGAAGGGTTAAGTTCATGAACCAGCAGAAAATTCCCGCAACCGTCATTACCGGCTTTCTCGGCGCCGGCAAGACGACGATGATCCGCAACCTGCTCACCAATGCCGGCGGCAAAAAGATCGCGCTCATCATCAACGAGTTCGGCGATCTCGGCGTCGATGGCGAGGTGCTGAAGGGCTGCGGCGCTGACAATTGCACCGAGGACGATATCATCGAGCTGACCAATGGCTGCATCTGCTGCACCGTCGCCGACGATTTCATCCCGACGATGACGAAGTTGCTCGAGCGTGAACAGCGGCCCGACCATATCGTCATCGAAACCTCGGGCCTTGCCCTGCCGCAGCCGCTGGTCGCGGCCTTCAATTGGCCTGACATTCGCACCCAGGTGACGGTCGATGGCGTCATTACCGTGGTCGACAGCGCGGCTGTCGCCGCCGGCCGTTTCGCCGACGACCACGATGCCGTCGAGGCGGCGCGCGGCGCAGATGAATCGCTCGATCACGAAAGCCCGATCGAGGAGTTGTTCGAGGATCAGCTGACTTGCGCCGATCTGATCGTACTCAACAAGACCGACCTGATCGACGCTGCCGGCCTTATCAGGGTTCGCGACGAGGTCGCCTCCCGCACGGTGCGCAAGCAGGTGATGATCGAGGCGAAAAATGGCGAGGTGTCGGCCGGAATTCTGCTCGGCCTCGGCATCGGCACGGAGGACGATGTCGCCAACCGCAAATCGCATCACGAGCTGGAGCATGAGGACGGCGCGCCGCACGACCATGACGAATTCGACAGCTTCGTCGTCGAACTCGGCCCGGTCGCCGATCCCGCCGGCTTCATTGCTGGCCTGAAGACGATTATCGCCGACCATGACGTACTGCGTCTCAAGGGTTTCGTCGATGTCGCCGGCAAGCCGATGCGCCTGCAGATCCAGGCCGTCGGCAGCCGCATCGACCATTATTTCGACCGTGCCTGGGCCCCGAGCGAAACGCGCGCCACGCGCCTCGTGGTCATCGGTCTGCACGAGATGGACCAGGACGCTGTTAGGGCGGCGATCGAGGCGCTGGCGTAATCCCATGCATCTGCTTCTGGCCCAACAGGGAACGATCAGCGACTGCGAGGAGGCGATCGACCTCGGGCAGACGCCGGGCGATATCGTGTTCCTGTCGGCCGCCGACAGCGAGCTTGCCGCCATCGCAGCCGCCCATCGCGAGCATGGGGCGGCGCCTTCGCTGAGACTTGCCAGCCTGATGAGCCTCAAGCATCCGATGTCGGTCGATACCTATGTCGAACGCACGGCGCGGCATGCCAGGCTCATCATCGTGCGTGCGCTCGGCGGTGCCAGCTATTTCCACTATACGCTGGAGGCGCTGCACGCGGCAGCGTCCCGCGCCGGTGCGCTGATTGCGGTCTTGCCGGGCGATGCCCGGCCGGATGCGGGGCTCGTTCCTTTTTCCAACGTTGATCTCGACGATATGAATGCGCTCTGGGCCTATCTGATCGAAGGCGGCGACGCCAATGCGCGCGGCTTTCTCGATTATGCCTCGGCGATGTTGTCAGGTGCCGAGAAGCCGGCGCCGGCAGTGCCTTTGATGAAGGCGGGCATCTGGTGGCCGGGGCGGGGGCTGATCGGGGTGCAGGAGTGGCGGCAGGTTGCCGGTTCGCATGTCGCGCCGCCTTCGTCCGTCGAGCAGGGGGGTATCCCACATTCGACGGAGGAGGTGGCGTTTGGGCCAATCGTCGCCATCAGCTTCTACCGCGCCCTCGTCCAGAGCGGCGAGACCGCCCCGATCGAGGCACTGGTCGAAGCGCTGGCGGCGCTCGGCCTGCGGCCACTGCCGGTTTTTGCCTATAGCCTCAAGGACCCCGTCTCGACAGGTATTCTCGAAAGCGTGTTTGCGGCACTGAAACCCGATGTCGTCATCAACACGACCGGCTTTGCCGTCTCGGCACCAGGTGCTGACCGGCAGCCGACGGTGCTGGAAGCGAATGGGGCGGTGGTGCTGCAGGCGATCCTGTCGGCCTCGTCGCGGGAGGCTTGGGCCGCTTCCGCGCAAGGCTTGTCGGCACGAGATCTCGGCATGAACGTGGCGCTTCCTGAAGTCGACGGCCGGGTGCTGGCGCGGGCGATCTCTTTCAAGACGGCAGCGCGTTATGACGCGGCTGTCGAGACCAACATCGTCTGCAGCGAACCCGATACCGGCCGGGTGAGTTATACGGCTGAACTTGCCGCCAACTGGGCGCGCCTGCGGAAGAGATCGGCCGGTGATCGCCGCATCGCGCTTGTCATGGCGAATTATCCGAACCGCGACGGCCGGCTCGGCAACGGCGTCGGCCTCGATACGCCGGCCGGCACCATCGCGGTGCTTCGCGCCATGGGAGCCGCGGGTTACCCGGTCGCCGACATTCCGGCAGATGGGGACGCGCTGATCCGGCATCTGATGGAAGGGCCGACCAATTCCGGCCACGACGGCAGGGTCATTCGCGAAACGCTTTCCCTCGCTCGCTACAACAGCTTCTTTCAATCTCTTCCCAATAAGATTCAAGATGAGGTGAGGGCTCGCTGGGGCAATCCTAAGGACGATGCGTATTTTCGCGAGGGCGGCTTCGCCCTGCCTTTCGCGCGCTTCGGCGGCGTGCTCGTCGGCATCCAGCCGCCGCGCGGCTATAATATCGATCCGAAGGAAAGCTATCATTCGCCGGATCTCGTGCCGCCGCACGGTTATTTTGCCTTCTATGTCTTCCTGTGCCAGGAATTCGGTGCACATGCGGTCATCCACATGGGCAAACACGGCAATCTCGAATGGCTGCCGGGCAAGGCGCTGGCGCTGTCGGAAGGCTGTTATCCCGAGGTGATCCTCGGGCCGCTGCCGCATCTTTATCCCTTCATCGTCAACGATCCGGGCGAGGGCACGCAGGCCAAGCGCCGGACTGCCGCTGTCATCATCGATCACCTGACGCCGCCTTTGACGCGGGCTGAGAGTTATGGACCACTCAAGGATCTGGAAGCGCTGGTCGACGAATATTACGAGGCCTCCGGCGGCGATCCCCGCCGCATCCGCTTGCTCAGCCGGCAGATCCTCGATCTGGTCACCGATATCGGCCTCGACCGGGATGCCGGCATAATCAGCGGCGAAAGCGAGGGCGAGGCGCTGAAGAAGCTCGACGCCTATCTCTGCGACCTCAAGGAAATGCAGATCCGCGACGGGCTGCATATCTTCGGCGTTTCGCCCGAAGGGCGGCTGCTGACCGACCTGACGGTGGCGCTGGCGCGGGTGCCGCGGGGGCTGGGTGAGGGC
>NZ_JABDVY010000025.1:0-48789 GCF_019685025.1 Rhizobium sp. NZLR8
GAACACAAACCAGCAATCGCCAATCCGCTTGAGTTTCTTTAGAACGAAAGACTTCGTCGCCAGCAGCGCCGCCGCCCTCGTTCAGTGAGTGGGCTTATAGAACTAACCCTCCCAAACAGTCAACAGCGCTTTTCGAAAAAACTGATTTTTCTTTCAAGCAATTGTTTTTACGGGATAAATTTCAGACCGCATGGAAATGCGGTCGTTTCCCGGATTCCGACCGACCTGCCGCGGCCAGGAAAATGAACCTCTTTCGACTTTTTGGGGGAGGAATGCTTTTTCCACTCCACCGCGCCCCGACATCATCACAATCTGCTGGTCTTAAGAGACACACGATTCACACAGGCAAATGCAGGCAGACTGCCTTTCCCGGTGCGATTTGACTTCCATGCCTATAATATGCACATCTTTCGCCCCAGCCAGGATGGCCGAGAAATGCTTCCAGAGACGTCGAATGTAAGGACGCGGACCCGACTGCCATGATGACGGAGAAAATGATGATCCGCTCGTTGGGCAACGAGCCTCCGCTTCTGGCCGACGGCAGGCGTGCGCCCGACCGCCGCGAGGTTTCCTTGCGCTGGCTCTCGGGCACGTTCCTCACCGGCATTACATCCTCCGTTCTGATGGGCGTCGCGCTTTTTGCCGCTCTTGACGGCCGCCAGCAACTGGCGATCCCCGCCGAGGCCTATGCAAGTGCTGCCGCGGACGCGCACGAGGATACGACAGTG
Source organism: Rhizobium sp. NZLR8 (assembly GCF_019685025.1). Classification (NCBI taxonomy): domain Bacteria; kingdom Pseudomonadati; phylum Pseudomonadota; class Alphaproteobacteria; order Hyphomicrobiales; family Rhizobiaceae; genus Rhizobium; species Rhizobium sp. NZLR8. The sequence goes on from NZ_JABDVY010000025.1 coordinate 729, forward strand.
GTGCGCGGCGGAAGGCTGATCGCGCCCGCCATCGCCGCAAAACCTTCCGACCGTGCCATCATGGAAGTTTCGACCGTCGTCCACGATGGCGAGAAAGAGGTCGTTCGTCGCCAGCCTTTCGCGCATGTGAAGATGACGCTGGCCGCCAACCATGTGGCGACCGAGGACTATCCCGACTTTGATCCCCTGGCGATCTTTTCCGCCGACGAGCCGCAGCCCGCCCCGCAAAGCCGCACTGGCGCGCTTTACGGCTCCGATGTCGAATCCGAAGTCAGCCTAAAGACCATTTCCTTCCCGACCGGCAAGAGCAGCATGAAGATGGCGTCCGGCCTGTCGCTCGAAGAGGTCGAAGAAAACGTGCGTTCCAATGGCTCGGTGCTGACTGATGGCAACACGCAGCTTGCAGCCCTTTATTACGTCGATCCACGCCGCTTCTCCAATGAGGATGCCGATGTCGATCTGACCGCCGGCCTGTCGGCTCGCGTGCTCGAACAGAACATGACCGTTTCCGCATCGGAATCGATCACGCCGCAGACCGAGGAGTTCGCCGACGACATCCTGCCCGTCCGCGTCGATACGCCGATCGCCAAGGCGCTGACGGATTCCGGCTATCCGCAGCAATATGCCGATGGCATTGCCGGGTTTATCTCACAGCAACTGGGTTCCGCCGATCTCGACAAGGGCGACGTGCTGCGGATCGGCATCATTCAGAAGGGCGAGCAGGCAAAGATCATTCGAGCCAGCGTCTATCGCGGCACGCGCCATCTCGTCACCGTGGCCGTCGACGACAAGGGCAGATACGTGCCCGGAAGCGAGCCGCCGATGCTGGATGCCATCGCCACCGCCTTCGATGACAATTCATTCGCGCCGCCACCCGGCCAGAACCTGCCGCGCGTCTATGACGGCATCTATCGCGCGGCCCTGTCCTACGGCATGACCAAGGATATGACGGCGCTGATCATCAAGCTGCTCGCCAGCAATGTCGATTTCCAGGCGCAGTTGAGGTCGACCGATAGTCTCGAGGCCTTCTTCTCCGTCGCCGACAGCGCCGGCCAGGCGACCGAGGATTCCGAACTGCTCTACGTCAACGCTCGTTTCGGCGATACGCAGACGCGCTTCTACCGCTTCCAGGACCCCGATGACGGCACGGTCGACTATTTCGACGAGAACGGCAAGAGCATCCGCCAGTTCCTGCTGCGCAACCCAGTTCCGAACGGCATCTTCAAATCGGGCTTCGGCATGCGCCGTCACCCGATCCTCGGTTTCGCCCGCATGCACACCGGTGTCGACTGGGCGGCCCCCCGCGGTACGGCAATCATCGCCGCCGGCAACGGCACTGTTGAAAAAGCCGGCTGGGATTCCGGCGGTTACGGCAACCAGACGATCATCCGCCATGCCAACGGCTATGAATCCTCCTACAATCACCAGAGCGCCATCGCCAAGGGCGTTATCCCCGGCGCCAAGATTCGTCAGGGTCAGGTGATCGGCTGGGTCGGCACGACGGGCGAGTCCACCGGACCGCACCTGCACTACGAGCTGATCGTCAACGGCACCAAGGTCGATCCCTTGCGCATCCGTCTGCCGGGCGGCAAATCGCTGCAGGGCGAAGCGCTGGCCAAGTTTGAGGACGAGCGCAAGCGTATCGATACGCTGCTGAACAATCAGACGGCAGATCAGGTGGCGAGCAAGTAATCGCCGCTATAGCCGGCAAGCTGATGAACCGTTCAGTCGTTTCGCCCCCGCCAAACAGAAATGGCGGCCAAAGCCGCCATTCTCATTCATCCGGAGAAACGGCTTAGGCCGCTTCGCTCACCGTCTGCCGCGTCCTGAACTGCAGCCGGTCCGAACCGCTCGTCACCTTCACCGTCGACCCATCAGGCACCTGGCCCGACAGGATCTGCTCGGCCAGCGGATCCTGCACGAATTTCTGGATCACCCGCTTCAACGGCCTTGCGCCGTAGACCGGATCGTAACCCTTATTCGCCAGCCAGTGGCGCGCTTCCTCGTCAAGGTCGATGACGATCTTGCGTTCGGACAGCAGCACCACCAGCCGCTTCAGCTGGATATCGACGATCGCGCCCATCTCCTCACGCTTCAGCCGGTGGAACAGAATGATCTCATCGATGCGGTTCAGGAATTCCGGCCGGAAATGCCCGCGCACAACCTCCATCACCTCCTCGCGAACCGTATCGCTGTCGTCACCGTCCTTGAGCTGCGTCAGATATTCGGCGCCGAGGTTCGAGGTCATGATGATCATCGTGTTGCGGAAATCGACGGTCCGCCCCTGGCCGTCCGTCAGGCGTCCGTCATCCAGCACCTGCAGCAGGATGTTGAAGACGTCTGGATGCGCCTTTTCGATCTCATCGAACAGCACGACCTGATACGGCCGGCGGCGCACGGCCTCCGTCAGCGCCCCGCCTTCGTCATAACCGACATAGCCCGGAGGCGCACCGATCATCCGGGCAACGGAGTGCTTCTCCATATATTCCGACATGTCCATGCGCACCATCGCCGTTTCGTCGTCGAAGAGGAAGCGGGCGAGCGCCTTGGTGAGCTCCGTTTTACCGACGCCGGTTGGGCCGAGGAAAATGAACGAGCCGATCGGCCGGTTCGGATCCTGCAGACCGGCGCGGGCGCGGCGCACAGCGCGCGACACCGCCTGAACCGCATCGCCCTGGCCGATTACCGATTTCGCCAGTTCATCCTCCATCCGAAGCAGCTTGTCGCGTTCGCCCTCCAGCATCCTGTCGACCGGAATGCCGGTCCAGCGGGAAACGACATGGGCGATATTGTCGGGGATAACAACCTCCTGCACCATCGCGCCGCGTTCGCCATCCTGCCTCTCAGCATCGACCAGCTGCTTTTCCAGATCCGGGATGACACCGTAGGTCAACTCGCCGGCGCGCTGGAATTCACCCTTGCGCTGGGCAATCGCCAGTTCGTTGCGGGCATCGTCGAGCTGCTTCTTGAGATCGGCGGCAAGGCCGAGCTTCTGCTTTTCCGCCTGCCAGCGGGCCGTCAGCGCATCGGCTTCCTCTTCGAGGCCGGTCAGTTCGGTCTCCAGCCGCTTCAGCCGGTCGGCCGAGGCAACGTCGGTTTCCTTCTTCAGTGCCTCGCGCTCGATCTTCAGCTGGATGATGCGGCGGTCGAGTTCGTCGAGTTCTTCCGGCTTGGAATCCACCTGCATGCGCAACCGCGCCGCCGCCTCGTCCATCAGGTCGATCGCCTTGTCGGGCAGGAAACGATCGGTGATATAGCGGTTGGAAAGCGTCGCAGCCGCCACCAGCGCGGCATCGGCGATGCGCACCTTGTGATGCTGCTCGTATTTTTCCTTCAGGCCGCGCAGGATCGAGATCGTGTCTTCGACCGTCGGCTCGTCGACGACAACAGGCTGGAAGCGCCGAGCAAGCGCCGGGTCTTTTTCGACATGTTTGCGATATTCGTCGAGCGTGGTCGCGCCGACGCAATGCAGCTCACCGCGGGCAAGAGCGGGCTTCAGAAGGTTGGACGCGTCCATTGCCCCATCGGCCTTGCCGGCGCCGACCAGCGTGTGCATCTCATCGATGAACAGGATGATCTCGCCGTTCTCAGCTTGCACCTCGTTGAGCACGGCCTTCAGCCGCTCCTCGAATTCGCCGCGGTATTTTGCACCGGCAATCAGCGCGCCCATATCGAGCGCCATCAGCTTCTTGTCCTTCAGCGATTCCGGCACGTCACCGTTGACGATGCGCAACGCCAGACCCTCGACGATCGCGGTCTTGCCGACACCGGGTTCGCCGATCAGCACAGGATTGTTCTTTGTGCGGCGCGAAAGCACCTGAATGGTGCGGCGGATTTCGTCGTCGCGGCCGATCACCGGGTCGAGCTTGCCGTCGCGGGCTTCGGCGGTGAGATCACGTGCGAACTTCTTCAGCGAATCGAAACCCTGCTCCGCATTGGAAGAATCCGCCGTCCGGCCCTTGCGGATGTCGTTGATGACCTGGTTCAGGCCCTGGGCCGTCACGCCTGCGTTTTTCAGTGTCGAAAACGTCGAGGCCGAGGATTCGATCGCCAGCGCCTGCAGCAGGCGCTCGACGGTGACGAAGCTGTCGCCGGCCTTCTTCGCCGCCTCTTCGGCGGTCGAGAGCACCTTGGCGAGCGGCTGCGCCAGATAGATATTGCCGTTACCGCCGGAAATTTTCGGCAGTTTGGCCAGCGCTGCGTCATTGGCGAGGCGTGCAGCCTTGGCATCGCCGCCGGCGCGCTCGATTAGCGACGCCGCCATGCCCTGATCGTCGTCGAGCAGCACTTTCAGCACATGTTCGGGCGTGAATTGCTGGTGACCCTGCGCCAGCGCATAGGTCTGCGCCGACTGAATGAAGCCGCGCACCCGCTCGGAGTATTTCTCGATATTCATATTCTACCTCCATGGATCGCCCTGCCCTGACGAGGCGCAGACCGATGATTGAGATCGACCCCCTGAAAAGGCAGGCCGCGCTTGGCCCATCTCAGATTTGGGCGAAGCAGTCGAGGAGAATATGGTACCCTGTTCTGCGAGTTTAAAGAGCCGACAAAACGAAAATCCCCGGCGCGAAGCCGGGGATTTTCGTCGCAATTCTAACAGATGGCATGAACCTCATACTCCCCCTGAAGGAGAAGCGAAATCCTCATTCCGATGCGGCGTCAGCCAGTACCGGCGCCTCGCCAGAGGAACCCTCGCCCTCAGCGGCTGCTTCGCCTTCAGCGCCGCGACGCGGGCGACGGGGACGGCTGCCGGTGCTGCGACGGCGGGGCTGGCGCGGCTGACCGCCGGAGCCTTCCTCATCCATGGCGACCTCGGCCGGAATGCCTTCGATCTCCGGCTGCGGGCCGGTTCCGTCGATCACCTCGGGCTGGGGTGCCGGTGCAGCCGCCGGGGCAGGCGCCGGTTGCGGCTGTGCCTGCGGCCGGTGCTGCTGCCTGCTCTGCGGCGGCTGGACGATAACGACATCGTCGCCGTCATTGTCGTTGTTATCCATATCGTCGCCGTCGCGATCCGCACCGTCCCGATCAGAACCATCGCGATCATATTCGCCGCGATCGTCGCGCTGGAAGCGTTCCTGCATCTGCGCCTGGGCGCTGGCGATGATACGATAGTAATGTTCGGCGTGCTGGAGATAGTTCTCGGCAATCACGCGGTCGCCGGAGCTTTGGGCGTCGCGGCCGAGCTGTGCGTATTTTTCGGCGATATGCTGAGCAGTACCGCGAATCTTCACATCGGGGCCGGAACTGTCATAGGTCCGGGTCAGCGGATTGCCGCCCTTGCGGCTGAAATTGTTGTTATTGTTATTGTTATTGTTACTTCCGCCGCCGCCACCGCCGTTATTGTTGTTACCACGCCCTCGACCGCGCTTGTTCTGCTGTCCTGGCCTCATAGATCGTTCACCTGAATTCTCTGTTTATGATGGATACATGGCACCAACCGCCATGACCGAAAAGCGGGTCAGGACCTTTGTGCCGCGAGCATACCGCGCCTTTGCGCCGACCTGCCGCTTGGTTTTCAAGTCAGATTGACTGATTCACGCATTGGGTCGTGTTCAACCGTTGAAACTCTCGTTTAAAAGAGCGGACCCCCGAGGCAAACCAAGTACCGAACGAATCTCGTTCATTCCTATCTGCCCAACACGTGACCGCAACCTATATTGCTTCCCGTGGAAATCCAAGCCTTTTCTTCGCAATAACAATAATGTCCTGTTCAATGCAGCAATTATCGCCAGTCACGCGAGCGCGAACACGAGCACTCTATCATTCTGACCATAATCTTTTACGGATTTGAGGCATTTGAAGCCTTTCGCTTCAAAAATCGCCGTCACATCGTTTCGCTGATCGTAGCCGATTTCGAGTCCGACGACCGCATCGGGCCTCATGAACCTTGCGGCATCTTTGGCGATCGCGCGGTAGGCGTCAAGCCCATCCGGGCCGCCATCCAGTGCCGCAACCGGATCAAATTTCGTCACTTCGGGAGCAAGATCGTGAATGACATTGGAAGCAATATAGGGCGGATTTGAGACAATCGCATGAAACCAACCCTGGATGCTCTCGAACCATCTCGACTGTACGGCTTGGAAACGATCCTGTAATCCGTTTCTTTCTGCATTCGATGTTGCCGTCCGAAGTGCATCCGCCGAAATATCGCTGCCGATACCTGACGCTTCAGGACATTCGCTCAAAAGCGCAAGGCATATCGCCCCCGTCCCGGTTCCCATATCAAGAATATGGAGATGGTCTTGCGCCTCTGCAAGGTCATTCAGATAGGCAAGCACCGTATCGACCAGGATTTCCGTATCCGGTCGCGGTTCCAGCGTTTCCACTGAGAGCCGAAGCGGCAGGCCATAGAACTCCCGCTCGCCGAGAATGCGATGCACCGGCTCATGACCGAGCCGCCGCTGCACCGCCTTGAAAATCACCTCGGCCTGCTCAGAAGAAAGCCGCTCGGACGATCGCGTCAAAAGCTCGGTCGGCGATAGCTTCAGAAGGCCCGCGACAAGCAACCGCGCATCGGTCGCCGGGTCGGCGACACCTGCTTCGATGAAGCGGCGGCGCGCTTCGGCAAGCGTATCGGCGACCGTCGAGCTCATTGTTGCTCGCCGAGTTGTGCCAGCTGGCTTGCCTGGTAATCGGCCATCAGCGCATCCACCACCTCCTCGATCTCACCTTCCATCATCCGGTCGAGCTTGTAGAGCGTCAGATTAATACGGTGGTCGGTAATGCGACCCTGCGGGAAATTATAGGTTCGGATGCGTTCCGAGCGGTCGCCGGAGCCGACCTGGCTCTTGCGGTCGGCCGAGCGCTCGCTGTCGGCCCTCTGCCGCTCGGCATCGTAGAGCCTGGAGCGCAGCACCTGCATCGCCTTGGCGCGATTCTGGTGCTGCGATTTTTCCGAGCTGGTGACGACGATACCGCTCGGCAGATGGGTGATACGCACCGCGGAGTCCGTTGTATTGACGTGCTGGCCACCGGCACCCGAAGAGCGCATCGTGTCGATGCGGATATCCTCCTGGCGGATCTCGATGTCGATCTCCTCGGCCTCCGGCAGCACAGCCACCGTTGCGGCCGACGTATGGATGCGCCCGCCCGCCTCGGTCTCCGGCACACGCTGCACACGATGCACGCCGGATTCGAATTTCAGCTTGGCGAACACGCCCCGGCCGGTGATCGTCGCGATGATTTCCTTGTAGCCGCCGGCTTCGCCCTCGCTCGCCGAGAGCACCTCAACCTTCCAGCCTTTCTCCGCCGCAAAACGCTCGTACATGCGAAAGAGATCGCCGGCAAAAAGGGCCGCTTCAGAGCCGCCTGTGCCGGCGCGGATTTCGAGGATGGCGCTCTTCTCGTCAGCCGCATCCTTCGGCAGCAGCAGGATCTGCATCTCCTGCTCAAGCGCCTCGATCTGCTCTTTCACCTCGGGCAGCTCCAGCTCCGCAAGGTCGCGCATTTCGCGGTCGACCGACTTGTCTTCGAGCAGCGTTTCGAGATCGGCAAGCTCGGCGATCGCCCTCTCATAGGCGCGGATCTTCGTCACGACGGGCTGCAGCTCGGAATATTCGGATGCGAGCTTCACATAGACATCGGCAGCCGGGCCGGCCGACATGCGCGCTTCGATCTCGCCGAAACGGCGTTCCAGCTCGCGCATCTTTTCAACGGGAAGCTTCGCCACCCTTCACTCCGATTCTTCTTAGTCTCTGTCTAAAGGGGAATATTGTGGCTTTCGGCGAAGCGGGCAAGCACCTCGCGCATCGGCATCATGGCGTGGATATCGTCCAGCACCTCGTCCATCGCCTTGGTCAGCGCCCCGACATCGAGCCCGAGCAGCATTGCCTTCACCGGCCCGATCGAGGCCGGCGACATCGAGATCGAACGGAAGCCGATGCCGAGCAGCGCCATCGCCGAGATCGGTTTGCTGGCAAGCTCGCCGCAGAGCGTTACCGGCGTCTTGTTCCGGTCCGCGCCGCGCACGATATCGCGCAGAATGCGCAAAAACGGTTTGCCGAGCGGATCGAAGCGGTCCGAGACCCGCGCATTGCCACGATCGACCGCCATCGAAAACTGGAAGAGGTCGTTCGAACCGACCGAGACGAAATCGACCGCCTCCATCAGTTCATCGAGCTGCCAAAGCAGTGCAGGCACCTCCAGCATCGCGCCGAATTGCAGCTTGCGCGGCAGCCCGTGGCCGAAGCGCGAGAGATGCTGCACTTCCTTCTGCAACAGCTCGCGCACGATCTTCAGCTCGGAAACCTCGGTCACCATCGGCACCATCAACTTCAGCTCGGTGTCTGCCGATGCCTTCAACAGAGCGCGCAGCTGGGTACGCAACAGTCCCGGCCGGTCGAGCGACAGCCGGATGGCGCGCCAGCCGAGTGCGGGATTTTCTTCCTCATGGCCGCGGAAATACGGCACGACCTTGTCGCCGCCGATATCAAGCGTACGGAAGGTGACGGCGCGGCCCGCCGCCTGTTTTATCACATTGCGATAGAACTGTTCCTGCTCGTCCGCCTTCGGCATGGTGGAGGCGATCATGAACTGCAGTTCGGTGCGGAAGAGGCCGATGCCCTCGGCACCCGATTCCGAAAGCTGCGGCAGGTCGACCAGCAGCCCCGCATTCATCATCAACCCAATCCGCTGCCCATCCTTGGTCACCGGCTCGACGGCGCGCAGCGCCCGGAACTGTTCCTGCCGCCTGGCGCGGAAGCGAACCTTTTCCTCGTAGGAACGCCGGTGATCGGCCATCGGTCGCAGATGTACATGTCCCTCGTCGGCGTCGATGATCACGGCATCGCCGTTCTCGGCGAGCGCCACCACACCGGCTGCCTGGCCGATGACCGGAATACCCATGGCGCGCGCAACGATCACCACGTGGCTTGTCACCGCGCCTTCTTCCAGCACCAGCCCGCGCACATTGGCCCGCGGATAATCGAGCAGCTCCGCCGCGCCCATGGCACGCGCCAGGACGACCGCATCGTTGGGGAAACCTTCGGCAGTCGTCCGCCCGGTATACCCCGTCAATTGTCTGAGCAGCCGGTTCGCCAGATCCTCGAAATCATGCATGCGTTCGCGCAGATAGGGGTCGGTCAACCGCATCATCCGGGCTTTGGTGTCGCTCTGCACCTTCTCGACCGCCGCTTCCGCCGTCAGGCCGTTGCGGATCGCCTCCTCGAGCTTGCGCACCCAGCCCTGGTCATGCGCGAACATGCGATAGGTCTCGAGCACCTCTCGATGTTCGCCCTCCATCGAGACATCGCGACGCGACAGCATGTCGTCGATCGAGATCCGCAGCGAGCCCATGGCTTCGGCCAGCCGCCGGATTTCCTTCTCGGCATCCTCGTTCAACAAATTGGTGACGACGATGCGCGGCTCGTGCAGCACGACGTAACCGAGGCCGATGCCGTCATTATACGTGTCGCCGTCGACGGTCACTGAACGCGTCAGGTCAAGTTCGAGGCCCGGCTTGGTGATCTTCTTCAGCTCGCCGGTGGCGATCATCTCGGCCAGCACCATCGCCGTCGTCTCGAGCGCTTCCAGCTCTTCCTCGCGATAGTTGCGGCTCGCCTTGTTCTGCACGACGAGAACGCCAAGCGAGCGCCCGGTCCTGAGGATCGGCACGCCGAGGAAGGAATGGTAAATCTCTTCGCCCGTTTCCGGCAGGTAGCGGAAAGCAGGGTGCGACTGCGCATCGGAAAGGTTCAGCGGCTGGGCCGAGGCGGCGATCGTGCCGACCAGGCCTTGCCCCATTTTCAGTTGCGCCAGGTGCACGGCCTCACGGTTGAGGCCTTCGGTCGCATAGAGTTCGAGCACGCCGTCGGCCCGCAGCACGTAAACGGAGCACACCTCCGCCACCATGTTGCCGGCGATCTGGCGGACGATCCGGTCAAGACGATCCTGCGGCTCCAGCGGCTCCGCCATCAACTCGCGCAGCCGCCTGAGCAGCACGCGCGGACCGCCGGAAAGGTCTCTCATGGCGTCTCAAGCTCCCGAAACAACGCACTCAGTCCCGGCGGGCCGGCCTTCGTCTCCTCAACCTGAAGGGGCAGGCCGCCCACTGGGAATCAATTCTTATCCAGACCGTAGCAGGAATGCAAAGTCCTGACAGCGAGTTCTGCATAGGGACCGTCGATCAGGATGGAAATCTTGATCTCGGAGGTCGTGATCGCCTTGATGTTGATGCCTTTTTCGGCAAGTGCACGAAATGCGGTAGCCGCAACGCCGGCGTGACTGCGCATGCCGATGCCGATGACCGACACTTTCACCAGCCCCGATTCGTTCTGCACGACATCGTAGCCGATCTTCTCCTTATGGTCGCCGAGCACCTTGATTGCCTTCTCGACGTCACCTGACGGTACGGTGAAGGTCATGTCGGTCTTCGACCCGTCCTCGGAGATATTCTGGACGATCATGTCGACATTGATATGGGATTCCGCGAGCGGCCCGAAGATCGCCGCGGAAACGCCCGGCCTATCGGCTAGACGGCGAAGCGAGATCTGAGCCTCATCCTTGGCATAGGCGATGCCGGTGACTACTTCCTGTTCCACGATTTCATCCTCGTCACAAATCAGCGTTCCGGGCGGGTTTAGCAGATCGCCCATGCCCGGAGCATCGGGATCTTCGAATGACGAGCGCACGAAGGTGCGCACCTTGTGCACCATGGCAAGCTCGACCGAGCGCACCTGCAGCACCTTGGCGCCGAGCGATGCCATCTCGAGCATTTCCTCGAAGGCGATCTTCTTCAGCCTGCGCGCCTTCGGCACGATGCGCGGGTCGGTCGTGTAAACGCCGTCGACATCGGTATAGATATCGCAACGATCCGCCTTGACAGCTGCCGCGATTGCGACGGCCGACGTATCCGATCCGCCGCGTCCGAGCGTCGCGAGGCGGTTGTCTGGTCCCAGTCCCTGGAAGCCGGCAATGACGGCAACCTGCCCCTCGCCCATCCGTTTGACGATGTCGGAACCGTCGATTTCCATGATGCGCGCCGCGCCATGCGCATTGTCGGTGCGGATCGGGATCTGCCACCCCTGCCAGGAGCGCGCATTGATATCCATCGCCTGCAATGCGATCGCCAGCAACCCGGAGGTCACCTGCTCGCCGGAGGCGACCACCGCATCATATTCCCGCGCATCGTAAAACGGCGAATTGGCGCCGATCACCTTCGGCATGCCCTGGACCCAGCCGACCAGTTCATTGGTCTTGCCGGACATGGCCGACACCACAACCGCCACCTCGTGGCCGGCATCGACTTCGCGTTTTACATGGCGGGCGACGTTCTTGATGCGGTCCAGGTCAGCGACGGACGTGCCGCCGAATTTCATTACGATGCGTGCCATATGCCTCTACCACGACTGGCGCCGGGAAAGCGGAAAACCGGACCCGGCATCACGAAAGCTCTGGGGCAGACCGCTTGGCCAGAGAGCCGGGCTCCCGACTTCCGGAACCGCTCAAAAAGCCTAGGTCCCCAAGGCCCCAAGTTGCGGCGTCTCTTAGCGAGTTTGGCAGGGGGAGGCAAGCGCGCGCGATAAAAGCAATTACCCAACTTTGCGTCAAAAGCTGTCCCTGACTACCCGTCACGTTGCCCGCGGAGGTCCCGGCACGTAGGATTGAGAAAACAGATCGCAGGACTCTCATTTCACCTTGTCGGAAAAACGCTCGATCATATCGTCCACACGCGACAGGAAGAGCTTGAGCAATGGCGAGCTGTTTGCCTTGTGATACCCCACCATCAGATCGATTGTCGGCGCCTCGCCGATGAGCGGGCGGCTGATGACCGACCAGGATAGGAAGTTCTCGGCATAGGCGGGAAGCAGCGCGACGCCGCGGGTGGACGCGACAAGCGACACGCCCATGGCGAAATTGTCGATCAGGTGCTTCGGCGCGATCTTGAGACCGAGCCGATCGAAATAGTCGTTGATGACGCCGCGGAGTATATGCGGCGTATCGGACATCCCGATGAAAGTCTCGCTGGCAAGATCCATGGGATCGATCGCCTTGCATGCGGCAAGGCGATGGTCGCTTGGCAGGATCACCACCAGCGGTTCTCTTGCGATGACGACATATTCGATATCCGGCTTCGGTTCGCGGCGCAGAAAGGCGATATCGAGTTTTCCGCGCTGGAGTTCATCGGCAAGCTGCGGCGAATACTGGCTCGAGACCCTGATCTCGATGTTGGGCAGCTCGTCCCGAAGAATTCTCGTGGCATGAGGGAGCCAATCCACCTCCTGTCCCGTCAGAAAGCCGATGGAGAACACCGGTTTGCTAGGCTCTGCAGCGCGCCGCGCCGCCTCCACCGCAGCTTCCGCCTGAGCAATCGCCTGACGTGCATGCTCCAGAAAGGCAAGCCCGGCTGCCGTCGCCTCCACACCCCGCGCGCTACGCGTCAGCAGCGGAACGCCGACCTCGTATTCGAGATCCCTGATTTGACGGCTGAGCGAAGGCTGTGCCGTGTGCAGCCGTTGTTCAGCGGCAAGCGTCAGGCTGCCTTCTTCGACGACGGCGACAAAATAGCGAAGATGCCGGAGTTCCATCTTTACCTCCATGCCTGGAAGGCATGGCTACCAACTTACAAAGTCTTTTTCATCGGCGCAAGAAGCGCCTAGATCTTTGCTCAACGGAAACGATCACGGAAACAAAATCAGACGACAAAATCTGCGCCTGTTTTGATCGATCTTTCGGAAAAACAATGACTTTCAACGGATTAATATCATGTCTACCCCCGTCGTTCTTATCACAGGCGCGCTGACCGGCATCGGTCGAGCCGCTGCAGTAGCACTGGCCAAGGAAGGTAACCGAGTTGTCGTTTCCGGCCGCAATGAGGAAGCAGGCCATGCCTTGGAAACCGAGCTTCGCTCGCTAGGCGCTGAAGCCGAGTTCATCCGCGCGGATGTTCGCGACGATGACGATGTCCGCAAGCTGGTGGATCAGACGATCGAACGCTTCGGTCGGTTGGATGCAGCGGTCAACAACGCCGGCACCGAAGGCAAGCCGGGCGCCGTGACCGAACAGACCGCTGAGAGCTATGGAGCGACCTTCGATACCAACGTGCTCGGTACGCTGCTTTCGATGAAGCACGAGTTGCGCGTCATGCAGGCGCAGGGCCGCGGCAGTATCATTAATATCTCGTCGACCTATGGTCATGAAGGAGCCGCCGGCGCGTCCGTTTACGTCGGCAGCAAGCATGCGGTCGAAGGCATGACCAAGTCGGCGGCGCTCGAAGTCGCCGCGACCGGCGTTCGTGTCAATGCCGTGGCACCTGGCCCGACTGAGACGGGCATGCTGAACCGCTTCACCGGCACACCGGAGAACAAGGCTGCACTGCTTTCTGGCGTGCCGCTTGGCCGTATCGGTCAGCCGGAAGAGATGGCCCATGCCATCGCCCTTCTTGCTTCCGACAAAGCTTCGTTCATCACCGGCCAGATCGTCACGGTCGATGGCGGCAAGACTGCTGGTTAATGCCGAACTCAAGGGCGGCCCCTGGCCGCCCGCATCCTCCAAACCCCAGCAAAGGATGAATACGATGTTTACCCACCAGACCGCCCCGACCGAATTCGTCGACGCCAACGGTATCCGCTTCGCCTATCGCCGCTTTGGCAATAAAGACGGCATTCCGCTCGTCTTCAATATGCACTTCACCGGTACGATGGATCATTGGGATCCACTGGTAACCGATGGTTTGGCAAGGAATCGCGAGGTGATCCTGTTCAACAATGCCGGCATATCAAGCACCTCTGGCGAAGTGCCAACTTCAATCGAAGAAATGGCCATCAACGCCGCAGTCTTCATCAAGGCGCTTGGGCTGACTGAGGTCGACGTTCTCGGCTTCTCGCTCGGCGGACTTGTCGCACAGGAACTGGCGATCGCAGAACCGTTGCTCGTGCGCCGGCTGATCCTCGTCGGTACCGGTCCGCGCAGCGGTGAAGGCATGACAACATTGACGCCCGAGGCCCAACAGATCTTCGGCGCAAGTTATGCGGATCCGGATAATCTCTGGCTTGGCGTCTTTTTCACACCTTCCGAGAAAAGCCAGACGGCCGGCCGCGAATATCTGAAGCGCTTCCGTCTACGCAGCGAGGGTCGTGATCCGGACGTCAGCGACAAGGTAGCATCGGCCCAGATCGCAGCACTTGGCAAGTGGGGCGCTCCTCGCGAGAATCCCTTCGACTATCTCAAGGCGATCCATCAGCCGACGCTGGTCGTGAATGGAGGACACGACGTGATCATCTATACCGTCAACTCCTTCATCCTGCAGCAACACATCCCGAACGCGCAGCTCATCATCTACCCCGATGCGAACCACGGCTCGCAGTATCAGTATCCCGAGCTCTTCGTCGCGCACGCATCTCATTTCCTCGATGCACTGAAGTAACCGACCCAAACCGGCGCAATCCAGCGCTCCGACAAGCCCAGCCGACACCCAGCACGCGACTACCGGCCGATCGACCATGCGCGGATCATCCTGAATTCTAACTCGAAAGGAGACCTTCGTGCCCAATCTTTCAGGTAAAACCGCCCTCGTCACTGGTGCCTCGCGCGGCATCGGCCGCGCCAGCGCCCGGGCGCTGGCCAAGGCAGGCGCACAGGTGCTCGTCCACTACGCTAGCAGCCCGGCAGAAGCCGACGCTGTTGTCGCCGAGATCCGCGCAACCGGCGGCCGCGCCGAAAAAATTGGTGCCGACCTTTCGGCAGTAGACGGACCGCACAAGCTCGCCAGGCAGACCCGCGACATTATCGGCGGGCGACTTGACATTCTGGTGGCAAACGCCGGCGTCTCGAAAGCCGCGACAATCGAGGACATGACGGTCGAAGACTTCGACGGTCTCTACGCCGTCAATGTCCGGGCGCCTTTCTTCCTCGTGCAGCAGCTGCGGCCGGTGATGTGCACCGACAGCAGTGTCATCTTCGTCTCCTCGCTCGCGGCGCATGCCTCGGTCGGCACGCTTTCGGCCTATGCCGCGACGAAGGGCGCAATCGATACACTGGTCAAGCATTTTGCCTCGGCGCTCGGCCCGCATGGCATCCGAGTCAATGCCGTTGCCCCCGGCGTCGTCGAGACCGACATGTCGAACTTCACCAAGACGGATGCCGGCCGGGATTTCACGCTCGGCATGCAGGCGCTGAAGCGCATCGCCCAACCGGACGATATTGCCGGCGCCATCGTCTTCCTCGCTTCCGACGATGCCCGGTGGATCACCGGCGACACACTCCGCGTCGACGGCGGATCGAAACTGTAAACGCTCATCCATCTCAATCCTTCAAGGACAGGACAATGAAACTCTATCAATCCAAGGGTTCGCCCAATTCTCGCCGCGTGCGGATACTGATCGCCGAAAAGGGCCTCGACGTCGAACTGGTCGCTATCGACCTGGGCGCCAAGGAGCAATTCTCCGATAGCTACCGGGCGGTCAACCCGCGCGTGGTGGTGCCGACCCTCGTGCTCGATGACGGCACGGCGATCGGCGAGGTTCCCGCCATCCAGCGTTATCTCGACGAGGCATATCCTGATGTGCCGCTGCTCGGTACGACGCCGAAGGAAAAAGCGATCATTGCCATGTGGGATCGGCGGGTAGAGGCGGAAGGCTTCGCCTCCACAATGGAAGCGATCCGCAACACCGTGCCAGGACTGAAGGACCGCGCCATTGCTGGCCCGCATGATTACGAACAGATCCCTGCCCTCATCGACCGTAGCAGGAAACGTCTCGCCAATTTCTACGGCGATCTCGAAATGCGCCTAAAAGACGTCCCCTTTGTTGCCGGCAATGCCTTCTCGGTGGCCGATATCACGGCACTGGTGACCGTGGATTTCGCTACAAACGCAATCTCCGCGCCAATCCCTGCTGAGACGACGGCATTGAAGGCCTGGTACGACAAGATCGCCAACCGGCCAGCGGCAACTGCTTGATGCCCGTAAGCGACGGTAGCAAGCATTGCGACCGTCGCATACGCTTCTCCTGCCCCTGCAACTCGGATCTCCTCTGGGAACAGGGCCGCACCGCTCGCTCCGCATAACCTCTTGGGGTTATGTTCGATCCGTCCGCCTTCCTTCGTCATTTGTTCACAAAAACAAAATGCAGGCGAAGACTTGCGCGGAGCAGCTATATCGAACCCTGCTTTGGCAGCTTTCGCCATGAAGATAACCATAACTCTTCGCGGAGGCGGAACATGACTGACACTGTAAAACTCGACCGTGCGCTCGGACTCTGGTCCGGACCTCGGCTACTACCACGTTGAGCCGCAAGTGCAGCGCGTCGTCCTCGACGCGGTCGGCGAATTGCGTCTCGCCGGCGATTGTCGACGAGGTTCCGATGCCCTGGACGCGCGCGGTCAACGACGAATGGCTCGACCTCTGGTGCGTCTTCATGTCCGCCTTCTTCGGCGAGACGATCGAAAGATATCGCAACAATATAGATGCCGCTGTCGTTACGATGATCGAGCGCGGCATGGCGATGAACGCCACTGCCTACAAGCGGGTGGAACTGCTGCGCACTTCGATGTGGCGCGACATGGCCAGGCTTTTCGAGAGTTACGACGCCCTGCTCTGCCCGACCTGCGCCATCACCGCCCCGCCAGTCCACGAGACCGACGACGATTATGTCTCGACGCTTACAGATGGCCGCTTCAAGGGCCTCGACATGACCTGTCCCTTCAATATGCTGCCGCAGCTTCCGGCCCTCTCGCTGCCCGTCGGCCTTGCCGCCGATGAGCTCCCCGTCGGGCTGCAGATTGTCGGCCGCCGTTTCGGCGACGAACATGTACTTTCCCATGGTGCTGCGCTGGAGGCACGCCTAATCGCAACCGGCATCACCCCAACGCGTCTGCCGCCACCCTGAACCGTGCCCCTTGACTTATGCCCCCGATCGTCCGACTTCACTTGGGACGAACGAAGGAGAGGACGATGACGGAAACCGCCAGAAGCACGATCGACCAGACCGAGGTGGACCGCTTCTCGGCAATGGCGGCGGAATGGTGGAGCCCGACCGGCAAGTTCAAGCCGCTGCACAAATTCAACCCCGTCCGCCTCACCTATATAAGAGACAAGGCCTGCGAGAATTTCGGCCGTGATCCGAAAAGCGCCCGCCCGTTCGACGGCCTGCGCGTACTCGATATCGGCTGCGGCGGCGGTCTGTTGTCTGAACCGGTCGCCCGCATGGGCGCCTCAGTCACCGGCGCCGATCCGTCCGAGAAGAATATCGGCATCGCCTCGACCCATGCCAGGGCTTCCGGCGTTTCGGTCGACTATCGCGCCGTCACCGCCGAGGAGCTGGCAGACGCCGGCGAAACCTTCGACATCGTCTTGAACATGGAAGTGGTCGAACACGTTGCCGACGTCGAGTTCTTCATGACCACCTGCGCAAAAATGGTCCGTCCCGGCGGCCTGATCTTCGTTGCCACCATCAACCGCACGATGAAGGCGGCAGCGCTTGCCATTTTCGCCGCCGAGAACGTTCTACGCTGGCTGCCGCGGGGCACCCACCAATACGAGAAACTGGTGCGCCCGGAAGAGCTGGAAAAGCCGCTGGCGGCAAGCGGCCTCGAAATCACCGACCGCACCGGCGTCTTCTTCAATCCGCTGTCGAATCAGTGGAGCCTGTCCAGGGATATGGACGTGAATTATATGCTGCTGGCGAAGCGACCCGCATAGCTCCACCGATAATAAGCGCTACACTTTCAGCGTTCGGACGCAGGCAAGCAGATCCTTTTGAGTTTCTGCATTGCGAGCGGCAAGTTCCCTGACCCGGTCGCGATCGATTGTCGTCTCCGCTCCGCCAGGCCCGTAAGCCTGCTTGAACGTAAAGGCGCGAGGGCTTTGCCCGTGATCGGCAAGATATTCGAGGTGTTCGACACCCTCCTGCCAATCGGGCCGGTGATGCCCCGACACCCACCACAGAACCAGCGGCGGCCATGTCTGTGTCACATTCCAGTTGCGCGCGTGTTTCAGCGCCTCGGCATGCACGCCGTTATAGGTAAAGGCCATCAGGCACTCGATGTCGGCCCAGAGCGAAAGGGAGGAGGGCGCGGACGTAAAACCGCTGCCTTCGATATAACGGGGAAAGACTTGAACGCCCCAGCTTCTGGCTCCGGGATAACCGGGATAACCGGAGCGTCCGATAAAGCCGCAGGCACGGCCGGCGGCTTCGAAATTCAAGGGCTCGCGGAGAACGAAGCCTTCGACCGTTTCGCTTTCGGCAGGCGCGATGTGCAGGCCGAAATTGTAGAGGGCAAGACGCGCGGACTGCATTTCAGTTCACATCTTCAGGTAAAACCGGAATGGCGGCGATCTCGATGCCCTCTTCGAGCAGCGCCTGCGCCTCGTCGACCGTCGCCTGGCCGATGATGCCGCGGGCATCCGCCTCGCCATAATGGATCTTGCGGGCTTCCTCGGGAAACTGCGTGCCGACGTCCTCGGAATTGGCCTTGACCGCGGCGACCGCCTCTTTGAGCTTTTGCAGCGCCTCCTGACGCAGGGCATCCATCGCCAGCGTCTGCCTCTCGTCCTTCTTCCGCGCCGTCGACACCGAGGGCGCCATCAGGAGCTTGGAGACGGCGGCGGAATGACAGACCGGACAGGTCAGGAAACCGGTCGCGACCTGACGATCGAAATCGGCACTTTCCGAAAACCAGCCTTCGAATTCATGGGCATTGTCGCAAGTGAGGGAATAGCGGATCAAGCGGCGACGCCTCCGGCGACTGCTCCCGCAATCTTCTCGACCGAGAACTCCCGGCCGTTCCTCAGATTCGGGATCTTGTCATGCGCAGCCTTGACCGCGCCGGGATCGATGTCGGCGATGATGACCGCCTCCCCTGTGGCGCCGGCCGACGCCAGCACCGTGCCCCAGGGATCGACGATCATCGAATGGCCGAAGGTCTCGCGCCCGTCCTCGTGCCGGCCGGCCTGCGCGGCGGCGATGACAAAGACACCGTTCTCGATCGCGCGTGCCCTGAGCAGTATCTCCCAATGCGCTTCGCCGGTCTGCTTGGTAAAGGCGGCGGGAACTGTCATCACCTCGGCGCCGGCAACCGCCTGGGCGCGGAAGAGTGCTGGAAAGCGCACATCGTAGCAGATCGCAAAGCCCACTTCGGCAAAGGGCAGCGACAGGACGCGCGCCTCCGAGCCAGCCGTATAGGCAGCACTTTCACGCCAGCTCTCGCCATTGTCGAGGTCGACGTCGAACATGTGGATCTTGTCGTAGCGATTGCGGATCCTGCCGTCGGGGCCGAACAGGAAACCGCGATTGGCGATCTTGCCGTCGGAAAGCGCGATCGCCGTCGAGCCGACATGCATGTGGATGCCGAGTTCCCGGGCGAGCTCGGAGCCGGTCTTGACGATGATGTCATGCGTCTCGTCTGCGAGCACCGCACGCGCCGCCGCGCGGTCGCGCTGCAGCATGCCGGTCATCTCAGGCGTCTGCACATAGGTCGCGCCTTGGGCGGCGGCCTCGCGCACCAGCCGCGCCATGGCGGCGGCATTCTTCACCGGATCGACCCCGGAACACATCTGGACGGCGGCGGCCTTGAAGCTCATCGGTTCGTCCTCAGGCCGCCAGCATCGGATCGAGCTTGCCGGCCCGATCGAGCGCAAACAGATCGTCGCAACCGCCGACATGATCGCCGCCGATGAAGATCTGCGGGAAGGTGGTACGCCCGTTCGACTTGCCGATCATCTCCTGGCGAAGGTCCGGTGAATATGTCGCATCGTGCTCGACGTAGTCGACACCCTTTTCTTCGAGAAGGGACTTGGCGCGGGTGCAAAAACCGCAGAACTGCCGCGTATAGATGGTGACGGGTATCATAATCTCTCCAGACCGATGCCGGGTATTTCTGTCATATAGGCTCGGACAACGCCCTTGCAAAGGTCAAAACCGTTATCTCGGCCGCGCCCGCCTTGCGCAGCGTCCGGCTTGCCGCAGCCACCGTCGCCCCTGTTGTATAGACGTCGTCGACGAGGACGATGCGCTTGCCGAAAATGTCGTTTTCGCAACCTTTGGCAATCGCGAAAGCGCCCCTGACATTGCCTTCGCGCGCCTTCGCGCCAAGGCCAACCTGCTGGCTGGTGCGCTTGACGCGCACAAGTGTGGCGGCAAGAAGCGGCTTACCCGAGAGCCTTGCCATATGGCGGGCAAGTTCGGCTGCCTGGTTGAATTTGCGCGCCAGCATACGGGTGCGGTGCAGCGGCACCGGGATCAGCGCATCGCAGCTTTCGACCGTCCCGTCGGAAGCGCGCAGCATCCAGGCAGCCATCATCGGCGCCAGATCGGTGCGGTCGCGATATTTCAACCCATGCACGAGATCGCGAACCGCATGGTCGTGGGTCGCAGCCGAGCGCAGCCGATCGAAGGGCGGCGGGTGGGCAATCGCCTCGGCGCTGAGGATGCCGGTGCCGAGATCATGCGAGAAGGGAATGCCGAGCACCTCGCAATAGGGCCGTTCGATGAAGCGGATGCCGGACCAGCATTTCGCACACAGCCCGCGATGGCCGCCGGTCGAAATGCCGCAGACGGAACAGGCGGGGGGATAGAGAAAATCTGCAAGCACGGAAAACGGCCGCAAGAGCTGCGCCCGCAAGAACTCCGTCCGTGTTTTGCCATCGATCGGCCTCATGCGGCTGAGACTAAAGCATGTCGCGCAAAAGTGTGCAGCGGTTTTTGCGTCAACGACATGCCTAAAAACAAAGAGCTAAAGCGCATGGAGCGAATCTGAAAGATCGCGACGCGCTTTAGCGCGTTCTTCCAGAAAGGAAAATCGTCTTGCTGCGTCAGCGCCACAGGATTAATGACATCGTCATGGAATCGATCTTCGACAGAGCCCTGATCGCCGCACATCGTCATCGCGCGCTCGCGAATAACGACCCGAAAGCCGCCTTCCTGCTCGACATTGCCGCTGAGGAAATGGCGGAAAGGCTTGCTGTTATCGAGCGGACCTTCGAGACCGCCGTCGAACTGCATGGCGCAACTGGAGCCGCCGCCCGTGCCGCGCTGGCGACCGGCAAGATCGGCACGATGATGCGCGTCGAGAGCGAGAAGGCCTATGCGAGCCCAGGCGAAACCTTGATCGAGGCGCCGCTTGAGGACGTGCCGCTCCAGCCGCAATCGGCCAATCTCATCCTTGCTCCGCTCAGCCTGCATCTGACCAACGATACGCCAGGCGTCTTCATCCAGATCCGTCGCGCTCTAAAGCCGGACGGCCTATTCCTGGCGGCTATCCCCGGTGCCAGCACGCTGCAGGAACTGCGCGACGTGCTGCTGGCCACCGAGGTCGAGATGACAGGCGGCGCAAGCCCGCGTGTCATCCCCTTCGCCGATGTGCGCGATGTCGGCAGCCTCTTGCAGCGCGCCGGCTTCGCGCTGCCGGTGATCGACGCGGAAAACTACACGGTACGATATGATTCGCTATTTCCGCTGATGCGGGATCTGAGAGCCATGGGCATGAGCAATCCGCTTGCAGCCCGGGGCCGGGTGCCGCTGACGCGCGCCTTCTTCCTGCGTGCAGCCGAGATCTATGCCGAGCGCTATTCCGATCCCGACGGGCGCATCCGCGCGACCTTCTCGATCATCTATGTCTCGGGATGGGCGCCGCACGAGAGCCAGCAAAAGCCGCTGAAGCCGGGTTCAGCCAAGGCACGCCTTGCCGATGCGCTGAAGGTGGACGAGCACAAGCTCAGCCAGTGACAGCGACGGTCTCTTCAATTTGTGATCATACCGTTGTTGATCACGTTGAAGACATTCTGAAGGGCGCCGGTGAAGAACCCGAGACCCGAGACGAGAGCGCCGCAAATGAGCGCGGCGATCAGACCGTACTCGATGGCCGTCGCACCTCTGTTATCTGCAAGAAATGCTTTCAAAAGATGCATGACCCCAACCCTTGGCGCGAACTGACAGCAAACGACCATTCCACGACCATCGGGCGATGGCCGGCATTTTTCAGCAACCGGCGCCGACGCCATAGCCCTGGACGACGCAGACCGAGCCGGGCGTATCCTGGAGGACGCTGCGGCGGATCGTATAACGCTTGCCGCTTTCGCTCTTCGGGATCGATCCGGTTGTCATCGTGTCGAATTCAAGCGGCGCGCTGGCAAAGACGCTCTTCTTCGAGGAATCCGCAAGCATCGGCGTCAGGATAAGCGTCAGGGCGACCACCGCCGTGCCGAACAGAAGGGCGATATTAAGCGCACCCGTCCTGCGCGAGGCAGACGAAACCCGTTCCTTTTCCCGGACAGCTTTCCAGAAATCATCGTCCATGACGTCAAGCCTTTTAATACACGCACGCCAGATGCTTGATTGAGGCCGATCTTTGGCAGAAGGTGTTAAATGATCCATTAATATCCACAGCCGAAAATGGCCCGGCATGATAATAATCAGGTAACGCTAATACATATCATCGGGAAATTTGCAGCGGTTCCGGGGAGGCATCATGCAAAAGACAAAGACTAAAGCGCATCATCCGAATCCGGATCGGCGTGATGCGCTTTAAAGTAAATCCTGCAGCATTGGGATGAGCGGCTCGTCGGCCGGCGGCATCGGGTAATCGCGTAGCGCCTGCGGACGCACCCATTTCAGTGCTTGACCCTCGCGGCCCTGGGGAATGCCCTCGTAACGCCGGCAGATATAAAGCGGCATCAAAAGGTGGAAGGTTTCGTAAGAGTGGCTGGCGAAAGTCAGCGGTGCCAGGCAGGCGATCTTGGTGTTGATGCCGAGCTCCTCTTCGAGCTCCCGCACCAACGTTTCCTCCGGCGTCTCGCCGGGCTCGACCTTGCCGCCGGGAAACTCCCACAACCCGGCAAGCGACTTTCCCTCGGGGCGCTGTGCCAATAGGATACGCCCATCGGCATCGATCAGCGCACAGGCGACGACCAGCAATATCTTCCGGCCGGCATCGCTCATCGCGGCTCCTGCTGCCAATAGCAATAATGATAAGCGTCGCGAAAACCGAGGCGTTCATAGAGTGCGATGGCCGGACGGTTGGACAACTTCACCTGCAGCCAGGCCGATCGGGCGCTGCGCATGCGCGCCCAGCGCAGCGCCGAGGTCAGGATCTCGGTGCCCAGTCCCTCGCGCCGCCGCGTTTCGGAGACCGAAAGCGACATGATGCCGGCAAGGTCGTTGTCCTGAACGCAGAGCACGGTCGCCAGCGGGCCGTCCGCCGCATTCTCGATCATGAACAGGCCGGACGGCGGCTTGATCGCCGAAATGATCTCGGCAAGCGCCGGCTTCAAGTTCAGTGGCGCCCGGTCGACGGCGAGGTTGGCGTCGACGAACCGGCCGATATCATGGGTCGGCAGGTGATCGAGCGTATCCGGCAGCTCGGCCTCGGCAAGGTCGCAGGTCATCACCACCGTCTCGTCGAACCGCGTCCAGCTCTGCGCGCGCAGAAGCTCGATCAGCACCGGCGAAGCAAGCGGCGTCTGGCGGATGACGGCGGCGCGGCCATAGGCCTCGAACTTCCGGCTCGCCTTTTCCAGGCGGATTTCGACGTCGCGATGGTCCGAGGGATCGAGCGGCACGATCGAATTCAGCCGGTTGGACGGATGGCCGGCCGTCAGCCGCACCTGCCAGCTGCCGTCATATTGCACGGACGCCGCCGGCCAGGCCCGGAAGCCGACGGCCTCCAGCCTGCGCACCAGCGGCAGATTGTGTGAAGAGATGGATGCCTGCACCAAAGAACGATCAGCTCCGATAGTCGCCATTGATCGCAACATATTCCTTGGTGAGGTCGCAGGTCCAGACGGTTGCCGAACCAGTGCCGAGTCCAATGTCAACTTTGACGGGGATATCCTGCGCCTTCATGACCTTCGAGGCGGCCTCCTCGGAATAATCGGGATCGCGCTCGCCATTGACCGCGACCCTGATGTCGCCGAACCAGATGGCCAGCCGGTCGCGGTCGGCCATCTCGCCCGATTTGCCGACCGCCATGACGATGCGGCCCCAATTGGCGTCTTCGCCGGCGGCCGCCGTCTTGACCAGCGGCGAATTGGCGATCGACAGTCCGATGCGCTTGGCTGCGGCATCGCTCTCGGCGCCCGTCACGATGATTTCGAGCATCTTGGTGGCGCCCTCGCCGTCCCGCACCACCTGCAGCGACAGATCCTTCAGCACGTCGTTGAGTGCGGCCCGGAATGCTGCAAGGCGCGGGTCGTCGGCACTTTCGATACGGGCCTGGCCGTCCTTGGCCGCAGCACCCGTCGCAAACAGCATCAGCGTGTCGGAGGTGGAAGTGTCGCTGTCGACGGTCATGGAATTGAAGGTCGGGCCGACGCCATCGGACAGAAGCACTTGCAGCGCCTCGGGCGCGATGTCGGCATCGGTGACGACGAAGGAAAGCATCGTCGCCATATCGGGCGCGATCATGCCGGCGCCCTTGGCAATGCCGTTGATCGTCACGACGACGCCGCCGATCTCGGCGCTGCGGGTCGAAACTTTTGGATAGGTGTCGGTCGTCATGATCGCCTTGGCGGCCTCGAACCAGAAATCGCCGGTCGCTTCGACCTGCATCCGCTCCAGAACGCCTGAGAATTTGGTGGCGTCGAGCGGCTCGCCGATGACGCCGGTCGAGGCCAGATAGACTTCGTTTTCGGCGCAGCCGACTGCAGCGGCAGCCGACTTCGCCGTCAGTGCGGTCGCCTGGCGGCCCTTCAGGCCGGTGAAGGCATTGGCATTGCCGGAATTGACGACGACGGCGCGGGCACTGCCATGCGGCAGATTGGCCCGGCAGAAATCGACCGGCGCCGACGGGCACTTCGAACGGGTGAAGACGCCCGCAACGGCCGCCGGCTTGTCAAAGACCATCATCAGCACGTCGGTGCGGTCCTTGTACTTGATGCCGGCGGAAGCCGTCGCCATGCGCACGCCGCGCAGCGGCGGCATCGAGACGAAGGATTTCGGAGCGAGCGGAGAGACGGAACCGGACATGATGAAACCTGCCAATGGGCATTTCCAGGCGAATGGAAACCGGTTCGCCGTCCGGAAATGCAACAACAACAATGATATTAAAGGGCCCGGAAAAACCGGGCCCTGATGCGAATATTACTGCTTCGGCGCCGGCGCGACGGGATCACTGCCCGGCTCCGGCTGCTTGTTGGCCTGATCGTAACCCTTGCGCAGCGTCTCGTCGGTGATTTCGATCTTGGCGGAGGCCTTCGCCTTATTCAGAAGTTCAAGATACTTGTCGCGCATGACGAGCTGACGAACCTGATCCTGCACCTGCTCGAAGGGCGGCGGCGCGGCGTCGCGTTGATCCTCGACCTTGATGACGTGATAGCCGAAATCGGTCTTGACGGGCGTCTTGGAATAGGTGCCCTTCTCCAGCGCGAAGGCCGCGTCCTCGAATTCCTTGACCATCCGGCCGCGCGAGAAATAACCGAGATCGCCGCCTTCCGACTTGTTCGGATCGGTGGACTTTTCCTTGGCGAGTTCGGCGAAATCCTTGCCGGCGTCGAGCTGCTTGATGATGTCCTTGGCTTCGTCCTCGGTCTTGACGAGGATATGACGGGCGTGAACTTCCTCCTGCTTCGGCAGAGCAGCGACTTCCTTGTCGTAGCGAGCCTTGACTTCTTCAGGCGTCACGATGTCGACGACATGCTTCTTGAAGTAGGCGTTGTGCAGCTCGCGGTCGGTGAGATACTGCATGCGCTTCTTGAATTCGTCGGTCTGATCGAGCTTCTCGGCCGCAGCGTCGGCGGCGAGCAGCTTCACGTCGATGGCGGCGGAAAGGGCTGCGACCTTCTTTTGGTCATCGGGAAGCTGCGCCAGCTGCGGGTCGAGATTGGCGACGGCGAGGTCGAGTTCCGACTGGTGAATCTCCAGCGTGCCGACCTTGGCGATGACGGCATCATCGGCATAGGCCGGGGCCTGGAGTGCAACAAAAGTTGCAAACGCCAGTACGGCAAGTTTGTTGGTGCTCAACATGAAATACCCTTCACAGTTACATCGCCGGTTTCAGCATCGCCTGAATCGGCCCAAAATAGCCATCAACACCGGATTGTGGCCTTTCTGTATCCGCCAAATCCGTTGACATCATTCGACCCCCCTCTTATCTGTCACGCAACCTCGCGTCCAGAACAGTTTCCGGGCGTTTTAGCCGCGCGCCTGATTTTCGGCTGGGCCGCGAACAACAAACGTCGGGGATGAATATTTGAGAAAGGACCAGTCATATGGTCAGCTTTGGCGGTCTAGCCCGCAAGTTGTTTGGATCTTCCAATGACCGCCGCGTGCGGTCTTTCCAACCGAACGTCACTGCCATCAACTCTATCGAAGAGAAGACCCAGGCCCTGACGGACGAGCAGCTCACGGCAAAGACCGTAGAGTTTCGTGCGCTGCTTGCCGAGGGCAAGACGCTCGACGACATTCTGATCCCGGCCTTTGCCGTCGTGCGCGAAGCCTCGCGCCGCGTTCTCGGCCTGCGGCCTTTTGACGTACAGCTGGTCGGCGGCATGATCCTGCATTCGAATGCGATCGCCGAAATGAAGACCGGCGAAGGCAAGACCCTCGTCGCCACCCTGCCGGTCTATCTGAACGCGCTTTCCGGCAAGGGCGTGCACGTCGTCACCGTCAACGATTACCTCGCCCAGCGCGATGCCGCGACCATGGGCCGCGTCTACAGCTTCCTCGGCATGACCACCGGCGTCATCGTCCACGGCCTCTCCGACGAGGAACGTCACGCGGCCTATGCCTGCGACATCACTTACGCCACCAACAACGAACTCGGCTTCGATTATCTGCGCGATAACATGAAGTACGAGAAGAACCAGATGGTCCAGCGCGGCCACAACTTCGCGATCGTCGACGAAGTGGACTCGATCCTCGTCGACGAGGCGCGCACGCCGCTGATCATCTCCGGTCCGCTCGACGACCGCTCCGAACTCTATAATACGATCGACGCCTACATTCCGATGCTGGTGCCTAGCGATTACGAGATCGACGAGAAGCAGCGCTCGGCCAACTTCTCGGAAGAGGGCACCGAGAAGCTGGAAAACCTGCTTCGTCAGGCCGGCCTCTTGAAGGGCAACGCACTCTACGACATCGAGAACGTCGCGATCGTCCACCACGTCAACAACGCGCTGAAGGCCCACAAGCTGTTCCAGCGCGATAAGGACTATATCGTCCGCAACGACGAAGTCGTCATCATCGACGAGTTCACCGGCCGCATGATGCCGGGCCGCCGCTATTCGGAAGGTCAGCACCAGGCGCTCGAAGCCAAGGAAAGGGTGCAGATCCAGCCGGAAAACCAGACGCTGGCCTCGATCACCTTCCAGAACTATTTCCGCATGTATGCCAAGCTCGCCGGCATGACCGGTACAGCGCAGACGGAAGCGGAAGAATTCGCCAACATCTATAATCTCGATGTCATCGAGGTTCCGACCAACCTGCCGATCCAGCGCCTCGACGAGGACGACGAGGTCTACCGGACCTTTGACGAGAAGTTCAAGGCGATCATCGAGGAGATCCTCGACGCCCACAAGCGCGGCCAGCCGGTACTGGTCGGCACCACCTCGATCGAAAAATCCGAACTGCTCGCCGAACGCCTGCGCAATCAGGGCTTCGACGACTTCAAGGTATTGAACGCCCGCTATCACGAGCAGGAAGCCTATATCGTCGCACAGGCCGGCGTGCCGGGTGCCATCACGATCGCCACCAATATGGCCGGCCGCGGTACCGACATTCAGCTCGGCGGCAACCTCGACATGCGCATCGAGCGCGAACTCGGCGAAGTCGAAGCCGGTCCCGAGCGCGACGCCCGGATCCAGGCAATCGTCGAGGAAATCAAGGAACTTAAGCAGAAGGCGCTCGCCGCCGGCGGTCTCTACGTCATCGCCACCGAACGCCATGAAAGCCGCCGCATCGACAACCAGCTGCGCGGCCGCTCCGGCCGTCAGGGCGACCCCGGCCGCTCGAAATTCTACCTCTCGCTTCAGGACGACCTGATGCGCATCTTCGGCTCCGACCGCATGGACAGCATGCTGACCAAGCTCGGGCTCAAGGAGGGCGAGGCGATCGTCCATCCGTGGATCAACAAGGCCCTGGAGCGCGCCCAGAAGAAGGTCGAAGCCCGCAACTTCGATATCCGTAAGAACCTGTTGAAGTACGACGACGTTCTCAACGATCAGCGCAAGGTGATCTTCGAGCAGCGCCTCGAACTGATGGAATCGACCAATATTTCCGAAACCGTTTCCGACATGCGTCGTGAGGTGATCGAGGATCTGGTCGAAAAGCACATCCCCGAGCGCGCTTATGCCGAGCAATGGGATGCAGCTGGCCTGAAGACCGGTGCCTTGAACATCCTTAATCTCGACCTGCCGGTTGAAGATTGGGTGAAGGAAGAAGGCATTGGCGAAGACGATATCCGCGAGCGCCTGACGGAAGCCACCAACGCCGCCTTCACGGAAAAGGCCGAGCGTTTCGGCGACGACATCATGCATTATGTCGAACGCTCGGTGGTCATGCAGACGCTCGATCATCTCTGGCGCGAGCACATCGTCAATCTCGACCATCTGCGCTCCGTCATCGGCTTCCGCGGCTATGCCCAGCGCGATCCGCTGCAGGAATACAAGTCGGAAGCCTTCGAGCTGTTCACCGCGCTGCTGAACAATCTGCGCGAGGCGGTGACCGCACAGCTGATGCGCGTCGAGCTGGTGCAGCAGGCCCCTGTCGAGCCCGAACCGCCGTTGATGCAGGCCCACCACCTGGATCCGACGACCGGCGAGGACGATTTCGCCCCGGCGATCTACCAGGCATCGGAAGTCCTCGTTTCTCCCGAGAACCGCAATCCTGATGACCCGGCCACCTGGGGCAAAGTCGGCCGCAACGAGACCTGCCCCTGCGGTTCCGGCAAGAAATACAAGCATTGCCACGGCGCCTTCGAACAGGTCTGAGGCAAGCCGCAAAGACTGCGAAAATGCCGCCTTCGGGCGGCATTTTCTTTTCTGCGGCAGCGCCGGAAAACCGGAATTACAGTGTCGGGCGGCAAGCCCGATCCGGAACCGTTTCTTAACCCTGTTCTGTCAAGACTTCGGGACGATTTGCCTGACTTTCAGAGTTTTGCGTGTTCATCATGGCGGTCATAGAAACAGCGGAGAAAATGCTGCCCGCGGGCCTGCGCCTGATCGGCGGCCGCGCGTTGCGCATGCTTGCAGCCGTGCTCACCGAACGTGGTGAGAAGGCGGCCGCTCAGCGCATGGCGCTGACGGCCTTCACGATTCGCATCCTTAGCGCGGCACTCGCCTTCGTCTCCCAGATCGTGCTTGCCCGGCTGATGGGCGAATATGAATACGGCATCTTCGTTTTCGTCTGGGTACTGGTCGTCGTCTTCGGCGATCTCTCATGCCTTGGTTTCCAAACGGCGATCATCCGCTTCCTGCCGCAATACCGGGCAGCCGGCGCCGTAGAGGAAATCCGCGGCCTCACCGGCACGGCGCGCATCTTTGCACTGCTTTCGGGTACTGCAGTGCTCGCCGCCGGCATGCTCGGGCTGCATTTCTTCGGCGATATGATCCAGGTCTATTATCTCGTCCCGATCTTCCTCGGCCTGCTCGCCATGCCGATGATCGCGCTCGGCGACATTCTGGAAGGCACCTCGCGGGCGAACCACTGGCCGGTGATGGCGCTGAGCCCGGTCTATATTATCCGCCCCATCCTCATCATCGCCTTCATGCTGATTGCCATTGCCAGCGGCGCCGAGCATACGGCCGTCACCGCGATGCAGGCAGCACTCGCCGCGACCTTCGTCACCGCGCTTGGCCAGTATGCCGCAACGCTCTATCGCCTTCGCCGGCATTATGACAAAGGCCCGCACAAGGTCGATTTCCTCGCCTGGTTCAGCGTCGCTTTTCCGATTTTCCTGATCGAGGGCGTCAGCTTCCTGCTCACCAATTCCGATGTCGTCGTTGTCGGCATTTTCCTCGAGCCGCACGACGTCGCCATCTACTTCGCCGCCGCCAAGACGATGGCGCTGGTGCATTTCATCAATTTCTCGGTCAAGGCGGCCTCCGGCCCGCGCTTCTCCTCGATTATCGCCGAAGGCGACCACGCCCAACTGGCGACCGCCGCTATCGACGCCGCCCGCTGGACCTTCTGGCCGGCGCTCGGTGTTGGACTTGCGGTGCTTGCCGCCGGACATATTCTGCTGTCGCTCTTCGGCGGCGCCTTCACCTCAGGTTTTCTGGTCATGGCGATCCTGCTCGCCGGCATCCTCGCCAAGTCGTTGGTCGGCCCGGCCGAAACGCTGCTGATGATGGCCGGCAGACAGAATATCTGCGTCGCGCTCTACGCCGGCGCGCTGACGGCCAATGTCGGCCTCAACCTTGCTTTGATCCCGCATTACGGCATCGAAGGCACAGCGATCGCCACGGCTTCCGCCATGGCGGTCGAGGCAATCCTGCTGCATCTCGCCGTGCGCCGCACGCTCGGCATCGTCCTTTTCGCCTTCGCCAGCCCCTCCACCGCAACGCCAGAGATGAGAGTTCGATAGATGGTGCGTATTCCTCCCGTTACCGAAAGCACCGACAGCGCTGCCAACCGCATGGTGCATGATCTCGCCGCGCTGCATTTCGAAGCGCCGCGGGCCGAGGCGCGCGCCGAGATCGGACGACCCGGACGCGAGCTCTGCCTCTACCCGGGCAAGCTCGGCTATGAGCTGCAGGAAGAACTCGACTTTCTCTCCCACCGGGCTATGGAACCGAACGTCTTCTTCTCCGGCCGCTTTCTCGCTCCCGCCATGCCGCGGCTCGAAGACCGGCAGGTAAACTTCGCCCTGATCCGCGACTACAATGCCGGCCGCAGCCGCATGCGCTTTCTGATGCCGTTTTCGATCGACAAGCCGGGCTTTGCCGTCGGTCCGTCGATCATCCGCGGCTGGTCGAACAGCTTCGGCCCGCTCGGCACGCCGCTGGTCGACAGCGAGGATGCAGCCGAGACCCTCGACAACCTCTTCGAGGGACTGACCGCGCGCGATCTCAATCTGCCCGGCATACTGGTTCTGCCGGATCTCAGGCTGAACGGCATCTTCGTGCGCATGGTCAAGGCCGTTGCGCTCAGCCGCAATCTTCCCGTCACCGTCACCAATCCCTACTTGCGGCCGATGCTGCAGAGTGACGAAGAGGCGCCGGCCTATCTCGGCCGCACCATCTCTTCCTCGCACATGCGCGAGATGCGCCGCCAGTGGCGTCTGCTGGAGGAACAGGGAACGGCGGTGTATGCCGTCGCCCGCCAGCCCCGCGAAATCCACATCCGTTTCGAGGAATTCCTGGCGATGGAAGCCGGCGGCTGGAAGGGTAAGCGGCGAAGCGCTCTTGTCACCGATCGCTATCATACGGCTTTCGCCCGCGAGGCGGTGTCGAACCTTGCCGCCGTCGACGCCGTGCGTATTCACACGATCGACCTCAACGGCAAGGCGATTGCCGCCATCGTCGTTTTGATGATGGGTGGCGAGGCCTACACCTGGAAGACCGCCTATGACGAGAACTATGCCCGCTATTCGCCGGGCAAGCTATTGATGAGCGAACTCACCGAATGGCATCTCGACGACGCCAATATCGTGCGCTCCGATTCCTGCGCCGTCTCGGATCATCCGATCATGAGCCGCTTCTGGCAGGAGCGCGAGGAGATGGGAACGCTGGTGATCGGCCTGACGCAGAACGGCGACCGCGACATGCGCCAGGTCTCAGCCCAGCTCCACATGTACCGCAGCACCCGCAATATGGCGAAGATGCTGCGCGAGAAGATCATGTCGCTGGCCGGCCGGGGCTAAAGCCCTTTATTTGCATATCGTTCTTCCGGAACCGCTACACACTTCCGGGCGATATGCACTAATCTTCGGCCGCCGCCTTTTCGCGCAGCAGCCGGCGGATCACCTTGCCGGTGGTCGTCAGCGGCAAGGCATCGATGAATTCCACCTCGCGCGGATATTCGTGCATTGAAAGCCGCGTCTTCACCCACTCCCTGATATCGGCGGCCAGCGCTTCGCTTGGATGATGGCCTGGCGACAGAACGATATAGGCCTTGACGATCTCGGTGCGCACCGTATCGGGTTTGCCGACGGCGGCGGCAAGCTGCACGGCGGGATGGCCGATCAGGCAATCCTCGATTTCGGCCGGGCCGATGCGATATCCCGACGAGGTGATGACGTCGTCATCGCGGCCCTCGAAAGTGACGTAACCGTCGGCGTCCTGCCGGCCGATATCGCCGGTAAGCAGCCAGCCTTTGGCGAATTTTCGCGCCGTCGCCGCCGCATCGTCCCAATAGCCGAGGAACATCACGGGATCGGGACTGGCGATAGCGATCTGGCCCGGTTCGCCGACTGGCAAAGCGTCACCCGCTTCGCTGACGATCGCAACGCGATGCCCGGGCACCGCCCGTCCGATGGCGCCCGCCTTGGTGACGCCATGGGCAGCGCTCGAAGCGAGCACGAAATTGCACTCCGTCTGGCCGTAGAATTCGTTGACGGTGATGCCGAGCGTGCGCTGTGCCCATTCATAGGTCTCGCGGCCGAGCGCCTCCCCGGCCGAGCCGATGGTGCGCAGCACCAGATGGTATTTCGAGCGTGGATCCGAAACAGATCGCATCAGCCTCAATGCCGTCGGCGGAATGAAGGCGTTGCGCACCCCCATCTCGGCCATGATCCGATAGGCCATGTCGGCATCGAATTTCTGCGCCGGCGACGAGACGACGGGAACGCCGAGCAGCAGGCTCGGCAGCAGCGCGTTGAGCAGCCCACCCGCCCAGGCCCAGTCGGACGGCGTCCAGACCTTGTCGCCCGCTTTCGGAAAATCCTCATGGGCAAACTGCATGCCGGGAATATGGCCGGGCAGCACACGGTGGCCATGCAGCGCACCCTTCGGCGGCCCCGTCGTTCCCGAAGTGAAGATCATCAATGCGGGATCGTCCGGACCGGTCTTGACGACATCGAAGACGGGAGAATGGCCGTCCACCAATTCGCCGAAGGCGGCTGCATCGGTACTCGCCCCGTCGATGCTGATGAGATGTTTCAGCATCGGCAGCCGATCGCGGATCTGGCGGATGCGTTCGAGACCGAAGCCATTGGTGACGACGGCCACGACGCCTGCCGCCTTCAGCCGGTATTCCAACGCCTCGACGCCGAAGAGCAGCGCCAGCGGCAGCGCGATCGCGCCGCTCTTGTAGATCGCCACATGCGCAATCACCGTCTCGAAGGATTGCGGCAAGAGCAGCGCGACGCGATCGCCACGTTCGATACCAAGCGAAACCAGCGCATTTGCAAAGGCCGAGGAACGGTCGGCGAGCGCGCGATAGGTCAGGGTGCGGTGATGGCCGTCCGGGCTGAAATGTTCGAGGCAGACGCGCTCCGGCGCCCTCGCCGCCCAGTCGTCGCTGACGGCGCGGCCGATATTGAAGCCTTCGGGAATCCGCCACGAGAAATCGCGATAGAGATCGTCGTAGCGATCGTGGGACGGCAGGATCATAGGCGAAATCCGGTGAATGCTGCACCAGCTAACACCTTGTGCTGCAATTGCGCAAGCAGCCGGTCCGGGGCGGCGATGACAGGCCTGGCTTCCGAGCCCATCACGCATTGTTGTGTGCCTGGCAGAACGGTTCTTCGTCGGCCGCCCTGCGACTTTGCCGGTTCCGCGCTAGATCATGGAGGCCATCCCCTGGGGCATGGAATTGGGGGCATCGAATTGGGTGATCAAATTTTAATCGCGGAGTCGTTTCATGGAATACGCAAAATTTGGCAAGACCGGTCTGGAAGTTTCGAAAATCTGCCTGGGCTGCATGACCTTCGGCGATCCCGGCCGCGGCAATCATGCCTGGAGCCTGCGGGAAGAAGAAAGCCGGGCGATGATCAAGCAGGCGATCGACCTCGGCATCAATTTCCTCGACACCGCCAACACCTATTCCAACGGCTCCTCGGAAGAGATCGTCGGCCGTGCTATTAAAGATTTCGCCAAGCGAGAGGACATCGTGCTGGCGACCAAGGTGTTCAATCGCATGCGGCCAGGCCCCAACGGCGCCGGCCTGTCGCGCAAGGCGATCTTCGATGAAATCGACAACAGCCTGCGCCGTCTCGGCACCGACTATGTCGACCTCTATCAGATCCACCGCTTCGATTACACGACGCCGATCGAGGAAACGCTGGAAGCGCTGCACGACGTCGTCAAATCCGGCAAAGCGCGTTATATCGGCGCCTCCTCCATGTATGCGTGGCAATTTGCCAAGGCGCTCTACGTCTCCAGGCTGAACGGCTGGACCGAATTCGTCAGCATGCAGGACCACCTGAACCTGCTCTACCGCGAAGAAGAACGTGAAATGCTGCCGCTCTGCGAAGATCAGAAGATCGCCGTCATCCCCTGGAGCCCGCTTGCCCGCGGCCGACTGACCCGCGACTGGGACGAGGCGACGGCGCGCAGCGAAACCGACGAATTCGGCAAGACGCTCTACACGCAGTCGAGCGATGCAGACCGCAAAATCGTCGAGGCCGTGGCCGAGATCGCCAAGGCTCGCGGCGTCTCCCGCGCCCAGGTCGCAACCGCCTGGATCCTGCAGAAGAGTGCCGTGACCGCCCCGATCATCGGCGCTTCCAAACCGGGCCACCTCAGCGACGCGGTTGCCGCGCTCTCCGTCAAGCTCACCACTGAAGAAATCGCCGCACTGGAAGCACCCTACATCCCGCACGCCGTCGCCGGTTTCAAATAGCCGCCGGCGGGTTTTCAGCCTCAGCGATCAAGGCAGATCCCCTCCGTTTGCGCGGAGGGGAAATCGAAACCATCACCATCCTGAGATTATATCCGACTGCCGGGATCGAGCTGCCGGCGCATCGTCACCAGAAACTGCTCGGCAAGCGCCCTGTCCTCCACCGCGCGCGCCAGAATGACGGCGCCCATCATCGATGAGAGGGTCGTCGCGGCATTGGCGCGGCGTTCTTCTTCGGTCTCGCCGGGAACGATATCGGCGAGTGTGTCGACCAGCACGGACAGCCCGTCGCTGAAGACGGCGTGGACAGCACCGCGGCTGCGGCTCACCTCCTGGATCAGCGTCGCGAAGACGCAGCTGCCGCCCGGATCGTCGACCGTGCGCCAGTGGATATAATGGTCGAGCAGCGATTCCAGCGGCCGATCCGGAGAATCGGCGATATGCTCCTTCCAGCGCGTTTCGACCTTGTCGATCAGCTTACGGCTGACCTCCAGCGCCAGGTCGTCCTTCGAAGCGAAATGACCGTAGAAACCGCCATGCGTCAGCCCCGCCGCCTTCATGATGTCGGCGACGCCGACCCCGTCGAAACCGTTCTCGCGGAAGAGCACGCCGGCAACGCCCAGGATTTTCTCTCGGTTTTCGGCAAACTTCTCGCGGCTCACCCGCATTTTTCATCTCCAGAAATAGTCGCTTGACAAAATATATGACGTCCATCATCAATAGGCAACAAATATGATGGCCATCATGTAAATCGATCTTGCATTTTCCCCAAGCTGAATTCGAACGGAATCTCGCCCATGGTTTCCACAGCCCTTGCCTCCTCTCTTGCCCGGCGTAACATCCACTACGGCTGGGTCGTCGCTGCCGCAACCTTTCTCACCATGCTGGTCACCGCAGGCGCCATGGGCGCACCTGGCGTTCTCATCAAGCCGCTGCAGGACGAGTTCGGCTGGGAGACGTCGCAGATCTCCTCAGCCCTTGCCATCCGCCTGATCCTTTTCGGTTTCATGGGCCCGTTCGCCGCCGCCTTCATGAATTATTTCGGCGTGCGCAAGGTCATCGTTTTCGCCCTCACCCTGATCGGCGCTGGCTTCATCGGTTCGCTGTTCATGACCACGCTGTGGCAGCTGCTGCTGCTCTGGGGCATTGTCGTCGGCTTCGGCACCGGCCTGACGGCCATGGTACTCGCCGCAACGATCTCCACCCGCTGGTTCACCAAGCATCGTGGCCTCGTCGTCGGCATGCTTTCGGCAAGTTCGGCCACCGGCCAGCTCGTCTTTCTGCCGCTGATGGCGGAGCTGACGCAACGCTATGGCTGGCGCTCGACGGTGTTTTTTGTCTGCGCCATGATCATGGTCGCAGCCCTTGCCGTGCTAGCCTTCATGCGCGACCGGCCGGCCGACCTCAACTTGCCCGCCCTCGGCGAAACCCAGGTAACGCCGCCGCCGGCAAGCACCTCTCTCGGAGTCGCGCTGATGACGCCAATCACAGTGCTCAGAGACATCTCGAAGACGTCGACTTTCTGGATCCTGTTTGCCACCTTCTTCATCTGCGGCCTCAGCACCAATGGCCTAATCCAGACCCATTTCGTCACCCTCTGCGGCGATTTTGGCATCGTGCCGGTGGCCGCCGCCAGTGTGCTGGCCGTCATGGGCATCTTCGATTTCTTCGGCACCATCGGCTCCGGCTGGCTGTCCGACCGCTTCGACAATCGCTGGCTGCTGTTCTTTTATTACGGCTTTCGCGGCCTGTCGCTGCTCTACCTGCCCTTCAGCGATTTCAGCTTTTACGGCCTCTCCATCTTCGCCGTCTTCTACGGCCTCGACTGGATCGCCACCGTGCCGCCGACCGTCAAGATCGCCGCCGACCGCTTCGGCCGCGAAAAGGCCGGCCTCGTCTTCGGCTGGGTCTTCGCCGGCCATCAGCTGGGAGCCGCCACCGCCGCCTATGGCGCCGGCCTCTCGCGCACGGAGCTTTCGAGCTACCTGCCCGCCTTCTTCATCGCCGGCGCCTTCTGCCTGCTGGCATCGATCCTGGCGATCACGCTGAAGAAGTCCGGCCTGACCGCTCCGGCACCCGCGGCGGCCCATTGATATCAAAAGCATCCGGCCTCGAAACGAGGTCGGATCTCTCTACAGGATCAGTTGGATAACTTCGCTTGCCCGTCTTGCGCGTGCAGGCGCTCACATGTTAGACAGCCGCCCGGTCGTATCCGTTGCCCCATTGGCGGAATTGGTAGACGCGCTCGACTCAAAATCGAGTTTCGAAAGAAGTGCTGGTTCGACTCCGGCATGGGGCACCAGCCTACGCTCTATGAGCTTCGGCTCGGCCAGCCGAAGAGAGCAGCTAAGCGGAGGCTGTCGCGCCGCAGTTCCGTCAGGAATGAAGGCGGACTGGTTCGATAGTTCATCCCGAATACAATTGTGTCGTACCTCCGCATCAACAAACTGACGCGGGAGCACGCAACGAATCCGTATCCGAATAAAACTACTTGTTCTTCAACAGCCACATCTTGCCGGCCATGGTGATGCCGTAGACGTCTTTCGAGACATCGTCATCGAGGTGCCGCCGCTCGAGAAAACCAGGCTCCTTCAGCTCACCCAGCGTCTTGGCGGTGACCGATTTGATTTTCTGAGGCCGCTCTTTCCAACGGTCGGTCTTTGCGTAGGTCACCGTCGCGTTCTGATGCGTCCATTTATTGGCTGGCTGAGGGTAAAGGTCTCCATCCCTGGCGAGTTTCAGTGCGGCAATCTGGGACGGCGTAAGCTCAATCATACTAAAAGATCCTGTGCAGGTGTTGTTTGCGCTGGGAATGCGCTTGTACCAAAGGCGTGCTCATAACACCGACGGACGAGTTTCACCACTGCATTGCGATATTCGCGCCACGAAAGGCGAAAACCCGGCTCATTGGAACCGGGCTTCGCCTTCGTCGGGTAATCCTGGTCAATCGCAACGCCGGACCGTCTTGGTAACCTCGCCTTCGTCGGTCTGTCGGGTGACGCTCCTGGTTTCGCAGCCATAGTCGCGATAGCGGCGGTGCTCGCGTTCGCGCACCGCACCGAAAGTGACGCCACGCTCGCTGATGGTGATGCCGGGTCGTACCCGCTCATGACGATAGCCGTCGTCATAGGAACGCTCCCGGACATAGACGCTGTCGGCGAGAACAGGCGCTGCAAACGAGCAGGCGGCAAGGGCCGCTACCGTACAATTCAGGATGATCTTCCGCATGTCGTTTCTCCTTTCTTGATGAAAGAGCAACGAGACAAGAGACAAGTGGTTCCAACATCGCCGGAGGCCCGACCTTGCGGCAGACGAGTTCCGGGCCTCACGGGCAAGACCGCAAACAAGGGCAGCGCACCCAAATCAACTGTTTAATTCCGCTTGCACTTCGTACAGAGTGGCCGCCGCAATCACAGGAAGGGTCAGACGTGCATCAGGAAGTAGGGCTCATCGCGACGGTTGCCGTCAGTTTCGTTTTCGCGGCGGTCCTGGGGTATGCTGCTGACCGGCTTCGGCTGCCGCCGCTGGTCGGCTACCTGATGGCCGGTATCCTGATGGGGCCGTTCACGCCGGGCTTCGTCGCCGATACCGCCCTTGCCGGTCAACTCGCCGAAATGGGCGTCATCCTTCTGATGTTCGGCGTCGGCCTGCATTTTTCCGCCTCCGACCTGCTGGCCGTGCGTGGCATCGCCGTGCCGGGCGCGATCGGGCGCATCATCCTCGCCACCCTCATGGGCATCGGCCTTTGCAAACTCTGGGGCTGGAGCCTCGGTGCCGGCATCGTCCTGGGCCTGAGCCTGTCTGTGGCGAGCACCGTCGTTCTGCTGAAGGCGCTGGAGGAGCGCAATCTCGTCAACGCGCCGAGCGGGCGCGTCGCCGTTGGCTGGCTGATCGTCGAGGATCTGGTGATGGTGCTGGCGCTAGTGCTGCTGCCGGCCCTTGCAGAACTTCTGGGTGGCAATGCCGTCGCTACGGCCAACCACGGCCTCGGCGAGCTTTCCCTGGTGCTGACGATCGGCCTGACGCTGCTGAAGGTTATGGGTTTCGCCGCCATGGCGATCTTCCTCGGCCCGCGCATCGTGCCCTGGCTGCTGACGATGGTCGCCCGCACCGGCTCGCGCGAACTCTTCACGCTGACGGTACTGGCGATCGCCCTCGGCATCGCCTTCGGCTCGGCGGCGATCTTCGGCGTCTCCTTCGCGCTCGGCGCCTTTTTTGCCGGCGTCGTCATGAGCGAATCCCAGCTCAGCCACAGGGCAGCGGCCGACTCGCTGCCGTTGCAGAATGCCTTCTCCGTGCTGTTCTTCGTCTCCGTCGGCATGCTCTTCGACCCATCGATCCTGGTGCGCCAGCCGCTGGCGGTGATCGGCGCGCTGGCGCTCATCATCCTCGGCAAGGGCATCATCACCTTCACGATCGTCATGCTGCTGCGATATCCGATCGGCCTGGGGCTGACCTTGGCCGGCGGCCTTGCCCAGATCGGCGAATTCTCCTTCATCCTCGCCGGCCTCGGTGTCTCGCTTGGGCTGCTGCCGCATGAGGGCCAGGATCTGATCCTTGCTGCGGCAATCCTGTCGATCACACTCAATCCCATCGTAATCTTCGCGACCGACGGGCTGAAGAAATATATCCATTCGAAATGGCCCTCCCTTTGGGAAAGCTACGGCAGGAAGAGGCAGAAGGCGCTCGGCAAGGAACTGGAAAAAATCAAGGCGCTCGGTGAGGAGCGCGAACGCGAGCATCAACTGAAGATGCAGCAGCTGATCGAGACTTTCCCGCTATTCTCTGAGGTCGACGAAGACGCGCAAGAGGAACTGCTGCTGCTCTTCAAGGCGAAATCCGCGCCGCCCGGCGAGCGCGTCATCCGCCGCGGCGATCGCGGCGACGGCATGTATTTTATCTCATCGGGAGCGGTGGAAGTCCGCCTCGCCAGTGGCGCGATCCGCCTGGAGCCCGGTGCCTTTTTCGGCGAAATGGCGCTTCTGACCGGCGGACGGCGCACTGCCGACGTCATTGCCGTCGACTTCTGCCAGTTCGAGGTGCTCGAGCGGCGCGACTTCAACATGTTCATGGCGCGTCATCCCAATTTGCGCGCCGCAGTCAGCGAAATGGCCCAGAAACGCACGGAGATGAACGACCAGCGTCAGCAATGGGAAAAATCGATGGATCTCTCATGACGCAACATGGGCGCATGTCTCGGCGATAGCACGATTGCTCAGCCTGCCGGCCAATAGCCATCGGCGCGGAAATCCTCCGGGATCGGATCGAGTCGCGACAAGCTCTCGGCCGCAAAATCGATCTGCAGCGACAGGTATTGAAGAGACGCCAGCATCGGCACGCCGGTCGCGAACTCCCGGATGCGCGAGAGATGATAGCCGCTGGCACTCAACCGCCGCGCCGCCTCCCGGCGCACGTCGTCTCGGCTCGGCCCGCGGCCCTCTTCGAACCGCTCAACCATGTGCACGGCCTGCCCGCGGCCGCCTTCAATCACTTTGAACATGCTCATGCCACCCTGCAGTCGCCCCAATTCGGCTGGAGCATGATGTCTTAAGAAAACCGCCCACAGTTTTCGGTATCATGCTCTGAGACAGCTTGCCGGAGAATCGCCGATTCGCCATCCCGTGAAATCTTGGGAGAGGCGCCGATGCCCCACATCACGAAAATTTTTGGACAGGGGTGGCACGAAGGACACGGGCAAGCATTTACAGCGCCGCACACGCCCCCTAAAGCTTTTCGCACTGCAACAGGAAGGGAACGGAATGCTCCGCAGACTTTACGACTGGACCATGTCTTTGGCCTCGCGCAAATCGGCCGAAGTCTGGCTCGCCGTCATCGCCTTCGTCGAAAGCTCCATCTTTCTCGTCCCCGCCGATGTGCTTTTCCTGCCGATGGCGCTTGCCAAGCCGGAGCGCTCCTATCGCTACGCGTTGATCGCGACCATCGCTTCCGTGCTCGGCGGCATCGCCGGCTGGGCGCTCGGCTATTACGCCTATGAGACGGTGGCCCGGCCGGTTCTCGAATTCTACGGCAAGCTCGACGCCTTCGAGCAGATGAAAGCCTATGTCACCTACGAGACGATCCTGCTGCTGCTTGTCACATCAGGTGTTGCGCATCTGCCGCCGATCAAGATCGTCACAATCCTGTCCGGCGTCATTCACGTCAATCTGGGCCTTTTCATTGTTTCGGCGATCGTTGCGCGCGGGGCGCGTTTCCTCTTCCTCGCCTGGCTGCTGCGCCGCTACGGCGAACCGATCCGGGACTTCATCGAGAAGCGCCTCGGCCAGATCGTCGGCTTCGGTGCAACTGCCGTGATCGTTTTATACATCGCCTACCGCTACCTCGCTCACTAGAACATAAGGTTGTCCGAAAACCGCTCGCGCTTTTCGGCATCGTGCCACTAAGCCAACTTCGCGGAGTTCCGCCATGACTGCCACTTCCTCGCCGCTCGCCCGCCCCGGGTTTGTCTATTCCATATTGCTCGCCATCGGCATGGCGGCCGCGGTCGGCACGGCGCTTGGTTTCCAATATATCGGCGGCTACATTCCCTGCGCACTCTGCCTGCTGCAGCGCCAGCCTTATTATTACGCCATCCCGATCGCCATCCTCGCAGCGATTTCGGAACTCGTCGGCCTGCCGAACTGGATCACCCGCGCGCTCATTCTTGCCGCCGGCATGCTAATGCTGGTCACCGCGGGCATGGGCGTCTATCACGCCGGCGTCGAATGGCATTTCTGGGCCGGCCCGGCCACCTGCTCGACGACGGCCAGCAGCATGACGACCAATGCCGGCGATCTGCTCGGCGAACTCAACACGATCAAGGGCCCATCCTGCACCGATGCAGCACTCAGGGTGCTCGGCCTGTCTTTTGCGGGCTGGAACGTGATTGCCGGAATTCTGCTCGCAGCCTTCGCCTTCGCAGGCGTTCGCAAAGCCGCTTGATCAAGGCTGCAGTTCGGTATCCCAGTAGAGATAGTCGAGCCAGCTGTCATGCAGATAGTTTGGCGGGAACAGCCTGCCGTTATTGTGCAGATCCTGCACCGTCGGCTGATAGGGCTTCTGCGACGGGAACATGCTTGCCTGCTTGGGAAGCTTGCTGCCCTTGCGCAGATTGCAGGGCGAACAGGCTGCCACGACATTCTCCCAGGTGGTCTCGCCGCCATGGGCGCGCGGGATGACGTGGTCGAAGGTCAGATCGTCATGGGCGCCGCAATACTGGCATTCGAACCGGTCGCGCAGGAACACGTTGAACCGGGTGAAAGCGGGATTGCGGGACGGCTGAACGTAGGTCTTGAGACACACGACACTCGGAAGCCGCATCGAGAAACTCGGCGAGGAAACCGAATGCTCGTATTCCGCGATGATGTTCACGCGGTCGAGAAATACCGCCTTGATCGCGTCCTGCCAGGACCACAGCGACAAGGGATAATAACTCAGTGGCCGGAAGTCAGCGTTCAGGACGAGCGCTGGCAGGGCCTGTGGGGAGACTGCAATCGTCAAGGGACTCTCCTGATCGATTCGGCATCTGCACCTGTATATTAGGCCGGTTGTTACAGGATTGTGAAGTCCAATAAATTCAGAGGATAAAGGCAATTTGAAGAGTGTTGCCGATCAGCTGGTCGGCACCATGTCGCGGCGCGTTTTCGCGGCGTAATAGGCCCAGAAAAGCCGGGCCGCCACGGAGCGCCACGGCGACCAGGGTTCCGCCAAGGCAGCCAGAGCCTTTGCTTCAGGCCGGGCCGCGAGACCGAATGCCGCGCCGACGGCATTCTGAAGCGCGACATCGCCGGCCGGAAAGACATCGGCATGGCCGCCGCAGAACATCAGATAGACCTCCGCCGTCCACGGACCGACGCCCTTCAGCGCGGTGAGTTCGCCAAGCGCTTCTTCAGGCGGCATCAGGCAGAGCCCGGAAAGATCGAGGCGGCCGGAGGCAACGGCTTCGGCGATCCGCGACAGGGTCTCAGCCTTGGCGCGTGACAGGCCGAATTCACGCCAGGCCTCGGCGTGAAGCAGCGCATAGCCCTCGGCGGTCAAAAGACCGTCCGCCGGCAGCATGCGCCGCCAGATCGCCTCGGCACTGGCGCGCGATACCATTTGTGAGACGATGATATGGGCAAGGCCGGCAAAATCCGGTTCGCGCAACCGCAGCGGAACGGGCCCTGCATCCACCGCGATCGGCACAAGGCGTGGATCGACACGAAGCAGTGCTTCGAGCCCCCGGCTGACGTCGTCTTCGTTGCGGATGATCTGCACATCGCCTCGCAGTGGTTCAAAACCTAAATCCATGGCAGAAGAAAGCATGACCACGAGCGAGCGTCAAAAACCTGTCTTTCGTTTTGCGCCGAGTCCCAACGGACAGTTGCATCTCGGCCATGCCCTCTCGGCTCTCCTGAACCGCGACATGGCGGCGATCGCGCGTGGGCGCCTGCTGCTGCGCATCGAGGATATCGACCAGGCGCGCTGCACTCCAGAGTTCGAGGCCGGCATCCTGAGCGATCTCGACTGGCTTGATATCGGCTGGGAAAGCCCGGTGCGGCGCCAGTCGGAACATTTCCCCGAATATCAGGCAGTACTGCACGCGCTGATCGAGCGCGGCCTGGTCTATCCGGCCTTCCTGACCCGAGGCGAGGTGAAGGCGCGCGTCGCTGCCTATGAGGCGGCCGGTGAATCCTGGCCGCGCGATCCCGACGGCACGCCACACTATCCCGCAAACGATCGCGAGCGCCCGGAAGACGAGTGGCGGGAAATGCTGACCTCGGGAAAGAAACATGCCTGGCGGCTCGATATGCGCAAGGCGCTGGACCTGATCGGCGAACTGCTGTTCTGGACCGAAACCGGCGACGGCAGATCGGGCGAGATCGCCGCCGACCCCGAAGTCTGGGGCGATGTCATCCTGTCGCGCTCGGACGCCCCGTCGAGCTATCATCTTTCAGTCGTCGTCGACGATGCGCTGCAGGGCGTCACCCACGTCGTGCGCGGCCTCGACCTCTTCCCCGCGACATCGGTGCACCGGCTGCTGCAGGTGTTGCTCGACCTGCCGCAACCGATCTATCACCATCACCGTCTCATTCTCGATGCGGCCGGCCGCAAGCTTTCGAAAAGCGACGGCGACAGCGGGCTTGGCGAATTGCGCGCCCGCGGCATGTCATGGGCCGATATTCGCCGCCTTGTCGGGCTCTGATGCCCGTTCGGCACGCTCTCTGCCGACGATCGAAAGCGTGTGGGAGAACATCCGGAAGACGCGGAATTTGATCAGCGCTGCATTGATCTCCGCCCCGATGATGAAGATGACGCCGATCATGTAGAGGAAGATCAGCACGATCATGACCGAGGCGAGGCCGGCATAGGTTGCGGTATAATTGGCGAAGGTCGCCAGGTAATAGGCAAAGATCAGCGCGCCGGCGAGCCAGAGAAGCAGGGTCAGCAGCACGCCCGGGATGACATCAAAGACCCGCCGCTTGCCTGCCGGCAACCAGAGATGCATGACCAGCAATCCGACCGTCAGAACCACCAGCGTGCCGTAAATGCGCCAGCTGAAGACGATGTCGAGCGTGTCGGCAAACAGCGGAAACCAGTTCCTGGCATAATCGAGCGCCAGCGGCACGGCGACCAGCAGGATGCTGATCGCCGCAAAGATGATCACCGCGATCAGCACATAGCCGAGGCTCGCGAGTCGGGTGAAATACCACGGTCTCGTCTCCTGCACCCGGTAGGCGCGGTTGAGCGAGATGCGCAGCGCCTCGACGCCGTTCGAGGCGAAATAGGCGGCCGCCAGCACCGAGA
This sequence comes from Rhizobium sp. NZLR8, assembly GCF_019685025.1. NCBI lineage: Bacteria > Pseudomonadati > Pseudomonadota > Alphaproteobacteria > Hyphomicrobiales > Rhizobiaceae > Rhizobium > Rhizobium sp. NZLR8. Next base: position 45,161 of record NZ_JABDVY010000025.1, read on the forward strand.
TCGTCAGCAGCCCGCCGCGCGGAATTGTCAACACCTGCAGCACCTGGTCGGCGAGCGGCTTGGCAATCGCCTCGGGCCAGGTGTCGAAGATCAGATGGATGGCGGTCGAGGAAAATTGATCGGCGCCGAGGAAGCTTGCAAGCGCCGTGCCGAAGATCAGGAAGGGGAAAACCGCAAGCAGGCTGGACAGCGCCACATGGCTCGCCATGGCAAAGCCGTCGTCCTCGATCATATGACAGATCGCGTCGTAGACCACGTCGTAGATCGTGCGCAGCGCCTTCGGCATTCCGTCTCCGGCTTTCCAGATTGTATCCTCTGGCCGAATATGGGAAACGAGTCCCATTTTGTACAGGAATCATTCCATGGCGGGAGAGCGTACCATCGTCGTGACCGGATGCTCGTCCGGCATCGGCGCTCATTGCGTGCGGGCTCTGAAAGCCGATGGCTGGCGCGTCTTTGCGACGGTGCGCAAGGCGGAAGACCTGCCGGGGCTGGAGGCAGACGGCATTGAAGCCTTGCTGATGGACTATGCCAGGTCCGAGACGATTTCGGAGCTGGTCGACGCGGTCCTGGAACGCAGCGGCGGCCGCATCGACGCGCTTTTCAACAATGGCGCCTACGGCCAGCCGGGCGCCGTCGAAGATCTTTCGACGGCCGCGTTGCGCGCCCAGTTCGAGGCGAATTTCTTTGGCTGGCACGAACTGACGCGGCAGATCATCCCGGCGATGCGCAAACGCCGAGAGGGGCGGATCGTGCAGTGCTCGTCGATCCTCGGCGTCGTGCCCTATCGCTATCGCGGCGCCTACACCGCTTCCAAATTCGCGCTCGAAGGCCTCAGCATCACCTTGCGCATGGAGCTACAGGGCAGTGGCATCCATGTGAGCCTGATCGAGCCGGGACCGATCGCCACGCGTTTCACCGCCAACGCGCTCGCAAAGATCAAGGAGCATATCGACCTTGAGAATTCGCAGCACGCGGCCGACTATGTCAAGCAACTGGCAAGACTTAATGGATCTGGCCCGGTCAGCCGCCATAAGCTTGGCCCGGAAGCAGTCTATTCCGTATTGAAACACGCATTGAACTCGAAAAATCCAAGGCCACATTATCCTGTAACGACTCCGGCCAAGCAGGGCATGTTCCTGAAGCGGCTGCTTCCGGCAGACCTCTTCTACCGCCTGATGCGCTGGACGGACTGAGAAAGCTGAATGCCATGTCCACGGTCACCTATATCCTTGCGATCATCGTCATGGGCGCCGTCGCCCTCGTCCTGATCCGCGGCCTCTTCAATATGATGAAGGGCGGCGATGCCAACCGTTCCAACAAGCTGATGCAGCTTCGCGTCCTGCTACAGGCAATCGCCGTCGTCCTGATCATGGTGACGCTCTGGCTGACCGGTGGTGGCCGGCCGACGTGACCGGGCAATCTAACGACAGAGGGATAAAATTGGGTACTATCGTCTCCTCGAACTCCCTCATTCCTGTGCTCGTCACAGGAATCCAGCCACCGCGCGTCCGCGCGGTGAATAACAAAATCAGACGTTCAAAAGCCTCTCCCGCGCCCAAAGACTTGGGCGCGGTGGATTCCTGTGACGAGCACAGGAATGAGGGAGGTGAGGCCATGCACGACGCGGTGGTTCTGTACGCAGCGGCAAATTTTGCGACAATGCCAACTCCACCTTCCGTCACCCCAGGCCTTGAGCCGAGGATCCGTGCCACGACTGCTAGTGAATGCCATGTGGATGCTCGGGTTAAGCCCGAGCATGACGAAGGGTGGAGTGGTTCAGCCTTCCCACCAATAGGCGGTGCGGCATGGTAAAACTCAACAAGATCTACACCAAAACCGGCGATGACGGCACCACAGGGCTGGTTTCCGGGCCGCGCCGGACAAAGGACGATCTCCGCGTCGAGGCCTATGGCACGATCGACGAAGCCAATTCCGCCATCGGCCTGGCGCGACTGCACACGGCCGGCTTGCCCGAGCTCGACGCTATGCTGATGTCGATCCAGAACGACCTCTTCGATCTCGGCGCCGATCTCGCCACACCCGATACCGGCGAGCCGCCGGCCTACGAACCGCTGCGGATCGTCGAGGCGCAGGTCGACCGCGTGGAACGCGAAATCGACCAGTTGAATGCCGGCCTGGAACCGCTGAAATCCTTCATCCTGCCGGGCGGCAGCCCGGCCGCCGCACATCTGCATCTTGCCCGGACGATTGCGCGGCGCGCCGAACGTTTGATGGTGGCGCTTGCCCGCACCGACGGTGAAATCGTCAGCGAGGCAGCGATGAAATATGTCAATCGGCTCTCCGATTTCTTCTTCGTCGCCGCGCGTCATGCAAATGATCGCGGCCATGCGGATGTGCTTTGGGTTCCGGGAAAAAACAGATAGGCTTGCCGCGGTCGCGATCGCCGGGGGGCCTTATGTTCATACCTTTTCACGACGCCAATACGCTGAAATATATCAAGGTTCAGTGGGTGACGCTCTCACTGATCGCATTGAATGTCGCGGTCTGGCTTGTGACCAGTCTGGAGAGCGAGCAGGCCGCCCAGGCGACGACCGTCGGGCTCGGCTATATCCCGGCGATCGCCTTCGGTGACGCGGTGCTGGCGCAGGGGCTGGAAATCGTGCCGGAACCGCTGACCTACCTCACCTATGCCTTCGTCCATTCCGGCTTCTGGCATCTGGCGTCCAACATGATTTTTCTCTGGGTCTTTGGCGACAATGTCGAGGACGCGATGGGACACTTGCGCTTCCTGATTTTCTACGTCGTCTGTGCAGCCGCCGGCGCGCTCTGCCACGGTCTGCTGGCCATGGCCTCGCAGGCACCGCTGGTTGGAGCCTCGGGGGCGATCTCCGGCGTCGTCGCCGCCTATGTCATGCTGCATCCGCGCGTCAAGGTCTGGGTGCTGGTATTCTTCCGTTTGCCCCTGCCCTTGCCTGCCTTCATCCCGCTGCTTTTGTGGATCGGCCAGCAGTTCTTCATGCTGGCGATCGCACCGGATGGCGATGTTTCCTGGGGCGCGCATGTCGGCGGCATCCTTGCCGGGGCTCTTCTGATCCTGGTGTTGCGCCGACCCGGTGTACCGCTGTTCGACCGGGAGATCGTCACGCCCCGCGCCGTGAGAAGCGATCCTGGCGCCGGCCCTGCCATCGCCGCCGACACGGATGGGCGCACAGCGCAGCGCCTTCCCTGGGGCCGACGCTGACAACAATATTGACGTGAACGTAAACGTTCATATATTGCCCGGCGAATCGTCTACCGGCGGCATAGAAGCGTTGTATTTGGAGGAAAAGCGCGTATCGATGTCGCCATTCGACAATCGGAGCGGCGCGCGAGCGGGCATTTTCGTTGAAGCCAGTTTCCCGTGAAGGAAGGACCCCCCATGAAGATTCTCGTACCCGTCAAACGGGTCGTCGACTACAACGTCAAGATCCGGGTGAAGCCGGACGGCACGGGTGTCGAGCTTGCCAATGTGAAGATGTCGATGAACCCGTTCGACGAAATCTCGGTGGAAGAGGCGCTGCGGCTGAAGGAAGCCGGCAGGTGCGAGGAAGTGATCGTCGTCTCGATCGGTCCGGCCAAGGCCGAAGAGACGCTGAGGACCGCCCTTGCCATGGGCGCCGACCGGG
>NZ_JABDVY010000026.1:0-37850 GCF_019685025.1 Rhizobium sp. NZLR8
GCCCCACCCGCCGCCGCACCCCCTACTGCCGGAGCATCAGCCCGGCCGGCGCCCGCTGCGTCGAATTCGGACGAATACGGCGCCTCGTCGATCCGCGTCCTCGAAGGCCTCGAGCCGGTGCGCATGCGCCCGGGCATGTATATCGGCGGCACCGATGAAAAGGCGCTGCATCACCTTTTTGCCGAAGTCATCGACAACGCGATGGACGAGGCGGTCGCCGGACACGCCAATTTCATCGAGGTCTATCTTGACCTCGAAGGTTATCTCACCGTCTCCGACAACGGCCGCGGCATCCCGGTCGAGAACCATCCGCAGGTACCGGGCAAGTCGACGCTCGAAGTCATCATGACCAAACTGCATGCCGGCGGCAAATTCGACGGCAAGGCCTACGAGACCTCGGGCGGTCTACACGGTGTTGGCGTCTCGGTCGTCAACGCCCTTTCCGACGACCTCGAAGTCGAGGTGGCCCGCAACCGCAAGCTCTACCGCCAGCGCTTTTCCCGCGGCCTGCCGCAGGGTGGCCTCGAAGAGTTGGGCGACGTCCACAATCGCCGCGGTACCCGCGTGCGCTTCCATCCCGACCCCCAGATCTTTGGCGATCATATGAAGTTCGATGCCGCCCGCGTCTTCCGCATGGCGCGCTCGAAGGCCTACCTATTCGGCGGCGTCGAGATCCGCTGGAGCTGCGAGGCGGGCGTTTTGCCTGAAGGGTCCGAGGTCCCTGACAAGGCCGTCTTCCACTTCCCCGGCGGCCTGAAGGACTATCTCCAGGCGACGATGGGCAAGGAATTCACCGTCACCCGCGAGATCTTTGCCGGCAAGACGGAGAAGGTGAGCGGCCACGGCTCGATGGAATGGGCGATCACCTGGTACGGCGGAGATCCGCAGGTTCATTCCTATTGCAATACCATTCCGACGCCCGATGGTGGCACGCACGAGGCGGGCCTGCGCATCGCGCTGACCAAGGGCCTCAAGGCCTATGCCGAGCTGACGCAGAACAAGCGCGCCGCCCAGATCACCACCGATGACGTGATGATCTCGGCCGTCGGCATGCTGTCGGTCTTCATCCGCGAGCCGGAATTCGTCGGCCAGACCAAGGACAAGCTCGCGACCGTCGAGGCTCAGCGCATCGTCGAGAACGCGCTTCGCGATCCCTTCGACCATTACCTTGCCGATAATCCGAACGAGTCGGCCAAGCTGCTCGACTGGGTGATCGAGCGCGCCGAGGAGCGCCTGCGCCGCCGCAAGGAAAAAGAAGTCAACCGCAAGACCGCGGTGCGCAAGCTGCGCCTGCCCGGCAAGCTCGCCGACTGCTCGCAGAATACTGCCGAGGGTGCCGAACTCTTCATCGTCGAAGGTGACTCGGCAGGCGGTTCGGCCAAGCAGGCGCGCAACCGCGCCAACCAGGCAATTCTGCCGTTGCGCGGCAAGATCCTCAACGTTGCCAGCGCCGGCCGCGAAAAACTCGGCGCCAACCAGCAGCTCGCCGATCTCATCCAGGCGCTCGGCTGCGGCACGCGCTCGAAATACCGCGACGAAGACCTGCGTTACGAGCGCATCATCGTCATGACCGATGCCGACGTCGACGGCGCCCATATCGCCTCGCTGCTCATCACCTTCTTTTATCAGGAGATGCCGGAGCTGGTGCGCGGTGGCCACCTCTTCCTCGCCGTGCCGCCGCTCTACAAGATCACCCAGGGGTCGAAATCCGCCTATGCCCGCGACGACAACCATCGCGCCGAGCTGATGCAGACGGAATTCAAGGGTAAGGCCAAGGTCGAGATCAGCCGCTTCAAAGGTCTCGGCGAGATGATGGCCTCCCAGCTCAAGGAAACCACGATGGATCCGTCCAAGCGCACCTTGCTGAAGGTCATGATCGACGAGGTGGATTTCGAGGGCACCCGCAGCGCCGTCGACGATCTGATGGGCACCAAGCCGGAAGCCCGCTTCCGATTCATCCAGGATCGCGCCGCCTTCGCCGAAAACCTCGATATTTAAAACATATGCGAGCGGGATAGACGTGGGTTCGGCGCGGCCTGCATTTTAGCATCTGCGATTTCACGGAACTGACGAAGAACCGTAACAAGGCCTTCAAACAACCGGCGCATGAAGCGGTCGGCGCGCCTTCCCCTCTGGGGAGCAGCTGCGCCGGTTCGAACCGTTTCAACCCCCTGCCGGATCTTTGCCATGACCAAGCGTTTTCTCGCGGCTGCCGCTTTCATTCTTCTTTCCAGCACCGTCATCGCCAGCGCCACAGATATCCGCGCCACTGAGATCGGCGCCACCTTCGAGACCGCCTGTCCCTTCGGCGATTGCGCCGCCGGCATTTCGCTCTCCTATCTCGGTGAATTCGTGATCCCCACAGGTCACATGGAAAACGGCGTCGAATTCGGCGGCATTTCCGGCCTCGATTTCGATGCCGTCACCGGCCACTATCTCGCCATCAGCGACGACCGCTCCGAACGGGCGCCGGCCCGCTTTTATGAACTCGACGTCGATGTCGGCGCGTCCGGTCTCAAGGGTGTATCGGTCGTCAGCCAAGTGACGTTGAAGGACAAGAACGGCGAGCCCTTCGCCGCCAGGACCGTCGACCCAGAGTCGATCCGTCTCGGCAAGGACGGCATCTATTGGGGCAGCGAAGGCGACGGCAAGGCGCTGCTGCCACCCTTCGTCCGCGTGACAGCACTGGACGGCTCATTCGTGCGCGAATTCAAGCTGCCGCAGGGCTTTGCTCCCACAGCCGACAAGTCGACCGGCATCCGCGACAATCTCGCCTTCGAGGATCTCGCCGTCGCGCCCTCCGGCGATGTCTTCGTCGGTGTCGAAGCCGCGCTCTATCAGGATGGCCCCAACCCCTCGCTGACGTCGGGCAGCCTGTCGCGTATCATCCGCTACGACGGCGCGAGCGGCGAGCCGAAGGCCGAGTATGTCTACCCGGTCTCACCGATCCCGCAGGCCGCCACCAAGGCCGATGGCGGCAATGACAATGGTATGTCTGAAATGCTTGCGCTCGACGACCATCGCCTGCTCGCCGTCGAGCGCAGTTATGCCCAGGGCTACGGCAACACCATCAAGATCATGATGATGGATCTGGCCGACGCCACGGATGTTTCCGCCATCGCTTCGCTCGCCAAAAACGACCAGCGCGTCGTCCCGGCCCGCAAGAGCCAGGTCCTAGATTTGAGAGCGATCGGGCTCGTCCCCGACAATATCGAGGCGATGTCGCTGGGAAAGGCCAAAGACGGCACCGACGTTCTCATTCTCGGTTCCGACAACAATTTCTCGACCGGCCAGAAGACGCAATTCTACGCCTTCAAGGTTGTCAGGCGTCCGCAGCAGTAAGACGCTCGGTCTGGCGGCCGATTGGCGACGCTTTGTATACGCTTTCACGGTGCGGACCTTGAAACCGCCGGGTTGATGGCCCATAACCAGAGTACAAGAAAAAGAAGAGGCGCGCGTGGGTGTGTTCGACCGTCAGAAAAGCAATCATGAACCGCGATGGCTCGGGTCGTCGGCACCGACACGCACGCCGCTGATTCCCTCCATTTCGGCTGCGCGCTGGCTGCTTGTTCTGATCGTCGCGGCCGGTGTCTACTTCTTCTACGGCTTCCTCGTACCGGTGCTGGCGTCGCTGGTCATCGGCTTCGCCAGCTGGCCGCTCTACCGCAAGCTTCTTGCCCGCGTCGGCGGCAATACGACGATCGCCGCGACCATAGCCATCATCATGATCATCACTTTCCTGGTCATCCCGATCGGCCTTGCCGTCACCTATACGACGGGTGAAGTGCGCACCTGGGTTGCCTGGGCAATCCACGCCAACCGCGCCGGCGCCCCGACACCGGCCTGGATCGTCGCGCTGCCGTGGGCAGGCACCTCTCTCGATGAAGTCTGGACCAAATATATCGGCAGCCCCGGCGCCCTGGGCGAGGTTATCCAGGCGGTCAGCGGAGCCAATATCGGCAATATCTACCGTGCCGTGCTTGCGGCCGGCGGTGGCGCCTTCCATCTCCTGCTGACGCTGCTCTTCATGCTGATCGCGCTGTTCTTTGTCTATCGCGACGGTTTTTCATTTTCCAAGCAGATCGACATGCTCGGCGAACGCATCCTGCCTAACCGCTGGGAGCGCATTTCCCGTGTCGTGCCGGCGACAATCAGCTCGACCGTCATGGGTATGACGCTGATTGCGATCGGCGAAGGCATCGTGCTCGGCCTGGCCTACTGGATAGCCGGCGTACCGTCGCCGGTGACACTCGGCGTGCTGACTGGCGTGATGGCGCTGATCCCGGGCGGTGCGCCGCTATCCTTCACGCTGGTCTCAATCTATCTGCTGGCAAGCGGCTCGCATGTGGCCGGCATCGGTCTCTTTGTCTGGGGAACCGTCGAGCTCTTCATTGTGGACAAGACGCTGCGGCCGAAGCTCGTCGGCGGCCCGATCAAGCTGCCCTTCCTGCCGACCTTTTTCGGCCTCGTCGGCGGCGTCAAGACGATGGGTTTCCTCGGCCTCTTCATCGGCCCGGTGCTGATGGCGTTGATCGTCGCCATCTGGCGCGAATGGATCCACGAGGCCCGCAACGCCGACAAGAGCGAGACGGGACCGCAGGTTCTCATCGACGAACAGGCCCCGCCGGCAATCCCCGAATCGCCGAAGACGATCCCCCGTATTGCCGAAGGCTGAACCGCCTTAGCAGACCGTCATCCCAGCCGCTTTTCCATGAACAGGCTGAGCGGGTCCGGCAGATAGCTGCCGAAAGGCTCGATGTCCCGGTATCCGTATTTGCGGTAGAGAGCGATCGCCTCGGGCTGGTAGATGCCGGTTTCGAGCCGGATCGCCGATAGCCGCTTTTCCCTAGCGATCGCTTCGAGCGCGTTCATCAGGCCGCTGGCGACCCGCAGCCCCCTCGCCTCTGGATCGACGAACATGCGCTTGATCTCGGCCGTGCCGTCGCCGGCCTCGACCAGCGCGCAGCAGCCGACGATCGCATCGCCGTTGCGCGCGACCAGGAATCTCACCGACGGCTTCTCCAGCAAGGAGAGGTCGACCAGATGGTTGCTCTCTGGGGGATAGAGCGATTGCGCATAGGCATCGGACAGATCGAGAAGGCGGATGACGCCGTCCTGACGCGGTGGCTCCAGGGCGATGGTGACGGACATGCTGCCTCTTTCTGTTGGCGCAGGGCAAGATTTTTCCGGAGATGACCAAGAGTTAATGCTCCTGCCTTCATTCGGTTGGAATTGCGCCCTCTAAGACGATGGCATGCTCAATAGCCACGGAGGCAAAATATGCAAGCGGTGCTGATCGCGATGACCATTCTCGGTTGCGACGATTCCATCAGCCAGTGCAGCTATGTCGCGACGGTCGACAAACGCTGGGAGACGGTTGCCGCCTGCGATGCCGAAGCCGAACGCCGGTTGAAAACCTATGCCAATGTCAGCTATCCCTCGGTGATCGCAGTCTGCGAAGCGCCCAAAGCAGTCGCTGCCGCCGAACCGCCGAAACCGGCGCCCGTAACGCCGGCCGCACCCGAAGCGGCCGAACAGCACCCGCAGGGACTGCGTGGTTTTGCCGACGACATTGCCGGACAGGTCCGCGACCATCTGCCCTCCGGCAGAAGCGTCAAGGACACGCTCGCCAAACCGGTGCATTTCGTCTCCGCCAGCTATTCTTGGGTCGTCACGCGGCTGGCCGATTAATGCATGTCGCCCGGAAGTGTGCAGCGGTTCTGGGACAGCGACATGCATAAAAACAAAGGGCTAAAGCGCGTCGCATGAATCAAATTTGATGCGACGCGCTTAGGCGGCCGCAAGCGCCGCATAGACGCGGGCAGATTGCCGCTGTTCGATGACATGCAGCTTTTCCACCATGTCGAGCAGCTCGCCGACCGCGCCGTGCGCGTCGTGATGGCGGAATTTTTCGAGAAGACGGCCGCAGACATTGCCGAGCACGCTGCCCGGCGCTTTTCTTGCTGCGTCACGCCACAGCATTGTGGCTTCGACGAAGATCACGCTGATGTCCCTGGACAGGCCAGCGGACTCGTAGAGCGCGCGCACGGCATGCATGCGCCCGGTTGCCAGGATCGAGCGCACCCGGCGCTCGCCGCAACCCGTCAGCTCGACGACCGCTCCCGCAAAGAAATCCACCTTGCCGGCGCAGAGCGCGTGCATCAGGAAGGACGGCGTCAGCCGGCCGTTGAGGCGCAGATGCTCGACGAGATCGGGTATCTCGCGCGGCGCGATGTCGCCGGCGATCGACACGATGGCAGCCTCCGTCGCCTCGCGGCTGATGCGTTGGAGCCGCTGCAGGCCGATCGCCGCCTGTGCGAGCGGTAGCCCGACCAGCGCATTGCTGACATGCTGGGTAAGCAACTGCCGGGCATCGGCGGGAAGATCGCTGCGGTCGAGAAGCAGATTGCGAATGTCGCAGCAGTCGCCAAGCCGTTCGGCGATGCGTTTCAGCGATTGGCTGGAGATCGCCGCACCGTCGTTCTCGAGCAGGCAGAGCAGCTCCTCCTCGTCGCCGACCTCCGCAAGCGCTGCGCAAACCGGGCGCGTCACATGCGCCCTCACCGCGATCAGCATGCGGGTGGCGCCATTGCCGCGCGCGGCGAGATCGACGAGATCGGCATCGCTCAACAGCGGCGAACAGGTCACCGCATGGCAGGCAACCTCAGGCTGGTCTTCGGCAAGCGAAAGAATCAGGCTGCGTGGCGCATCGGGCGACCAGGCGATCGCCTCGGCAAGTGCCAACCGCACGCGCGGCGACGGATCGTCGAGCAGAAAGGTCATCGCCATTTCGGCTGCCGCCCGCTCCTCCACCGTCATCTTGGACTGAAGATAGGCTCGCCCGAGCGCGTTTGCTGCCCGGGCCCGGTCACCGGTCTTGGCCGTTTCGATCCAACGAAGGAAAGCCTCTATGATCACACGACGCCCCAGCACTTGAACGCGATTCCCTCGCGTTTCATTCAATGCTGCGACCGTAGCGACAAAAGGTTTAAGATTGGTTCACCATATTTCTTAAGTCTTTGTAGGCCTTGCGTCTGGATCTAAACCTTCGGCAGATGCGGCCGGAACATTTCGAAGACCTCGCTGGCTTCGCTGTAGTCCATATAACCCAAACGCGCGACGGGGCGGGCGAGCGACATGTCGAGGCGGCCATCCCTGACGATCGCCTCGTCGATGCGGATGCCGACCACTTCACCGAAGATGAAGACGTTTTCGGACGGTTCGCCCGACAGCGTCTTCGGTTCGATGATCTCGGTCACCTTGCATTCGAGCACTGCGAAAGCCTCGCCGACATACGGCGCGTCGATGAGTTCGGCCGGCTTCGGCGTCAGGCAGGCGAAATCGAATTCGCTGTCGCCGTAGGGCAGCGCCGCCGAGGAAAGGTTCATCTTCTCGGTGAGATTTCGGCTGACGAAATTGCAGGTGAAGACACCGGTCTCGGCCGCATTGCGCTGGCTGTCCTTGCGCCCGCTGGAGGAAAACATCACCAGCTTCGGCCGGTCGGAAACCGCATTGAAGAAGGAATAGGGCGCGAGATTGATCGAGCCGTCCCTGCCCTTGCTGCCGATCCAGCCGATCGGCCGCGGCGACACGATCGCCTTGAAGGGATCATGCGCCAGCCCATGCCGGTTGCTGTCGGTGGTGTAAAACATCAGTCCTCTCCGCCGACCCAGGTCACCGTATCGGCAAGTTCCGGCCGCGGCCGCTCGATCGCCGGAAATGTCGTCGAGCCGATATGGATGAAACCCGCCACCTTTTCATCCGGGCCGACGCCGAGCAGCGGATAGGCGCGCTCGTCATAGGCAAACCACTCGGTCAGCCAGTTGGCAACGTAACCGCTGGCATTGGCGGCGAGGATGAGGTTGAAGCAGAGCGCGCCGGCTGACATCAGCTGCTCCCATTCCGGGATCTTGATGTGCGGCCCCGCCTTGCTGACGACGGCAACGACCACTGGCGCGCGGGTGAAACGGGCGCGCTCGACCTGGATCATCTCTTCGGAAAGCTCGGGCTTCATTGCGAGTGCCAGCTTTAGAAGCTCCTCGCCGAGACGCACACGCTGGTCCCCGCGATAGACGATGAAACGCCATGGCGCGATCTTGCCGTGATCGGGAACACGCGAGGCAAGACGCAGGATTTCTTCGATCTCGGCCTTCTCCGGACCTGGTTCGCACATCTGGAAAGCGGGGATGGAGCGGCGCACGGCGAGGTAGTCGATCAGCTTGATATCGGATTTCATGCGGGAGAAACTTCCATTTTTATGCTGCTGCAAAGGGTGGGTCTTGAATTTGCCATCGCGTTGGTCTTGAAGTGGCCTTTGCGATTTCAGAAGTCAATCGGTTCACGAAACAGATGTTTGGCATTTCGCCTCTTGCACGCATCGGCCTTGCCATTGCCCTGATGATACTGACGCCGCTCGGCGCCGGCGCTCAGGATGCCTTCAAGGAATTCAAGCAGCTTGAATCGACGCCGAAGATGCCGAAGCTCGATGCCTTCATCGCGCCCGGCACGGCGCCCGAAGGGGTCAAGCTGCGCAACGTTGCGATGGAAGCCAAGCTGACGGCGGACGGCACGCCGGTCGAGGAAGGCCTCTCCTGGTACGTCTTCAGCCCGATCGCCGGAACTGACGGCAAGCTGCCGCTGATCGCCAGCGCCAAGGGCGGACCCGCCGCCTTCCAGCTCGCTCCCGGCGATTATTTCGTCAACGTTTCCTTCGGCCGTGCCGGCGTTACCAAGAAACTGACCGTGCCCGCTGATGGCGAGGTAGACAAGCAGGTGATGGTGCTCGATGCCGGCGGCCTGCTGCTCAATGCCGTCTCCGGCACCGATGCCCGCATCCGCCCCGATCAGTTGAGCTTCTCGATCTATTCCTCGGAAGTGCGCGACGACGGCGAGCGCGGCCTCGTCATGGCCGATGTCTCGCCAAACACCGTCGTCCGCCTGAATGCCGGCACCTATCACATCGTCTCCGAATATGGCAGCGTCAACGCCGTCATCCGCGCCGACATCCAGGTCGAAGCCGGCAAGCTGACCGAGGCGACGATCCAGCATCGTGCCGCGCAGGTCACCTTCAAGCTGGTCTCGGATGCCGGCGGTGAGGCGATCGCCGATACGGCATGGTCGATCCTGACGGCGGCCGGCGACAGCGTCGGCGAAAGCGTCAGCGCCTTCCCGACCATGGTGCTCGCCGAAGGCGGATATTCCGCCGTCGCCCGCAACAAGGACAAGATCTACCAGCGCGATTTCACCATCGTCGCCGGCAGGAACACCGATGTCGAGGTTCTGATGAAGGACCAGCAGCCACAGCCGCCGGTGAACGATGCGGCCCGCACGGTGCAGCAAGTGCCTGTGGGAACGCCGCCGCCACCAGGTGTCCAGCCGGCGCCGGTGGCACCACTCCCTTCCTACGAACAGCTCGCACCGCAAGGCGGCGACGACACAAGCCTCGATTGATTGTGTCGCGAGCGGTTTTCGCCTCAGCCGAGATGTTTGGGTCCGGCCCGTTTAGGCGGCGCCACTGGCAAGACTGGCTCGTGACCGCGCCCGACCGTGCCGATCAAAGGCGTTCCAGGCGCGCGTTCCATCATTGGCATGGAGAATTCTTTGAAGCGCATTGCAGCGTGGTTATTGGCTGCATGATCGTGGCGGCAACATCGCAGCCCTTGATCAGCTTCCGACAGCGCCGAAGTCCGGCGCTGTCGGATAGACGCGTTTTTTAGGCCGCCTTGGCTTTCTTTGCTTCGGCCTTGCGACGGATGTCGGGCGGCGTCGCTTCCAAGGCAAGGCTCTCGACGGCGACATCGAGCTCCATCGAAACCTGGTCCTGGCTGCCGAGGCGGCGGATGTTGACCGTGCGCTCCTCGGCTTCCTTCCGGCCGCAGACGATGATGACAGGCACCTTGGTGACCGAGTGTTCGCGGACCTTGTAGTTGATCTTCTCATTGCGGAAATCGGTCTCGACGTTGAGACCGGCCTCGCGCAGCGCCTCGGCCACTTCAAGCCCGTAGGTGTCGGCTTCCGAAGTGATCGTCGCGACCACCACCTGGAGCGGCGATACCCAAAGCGGCATGTGGCCGGCGAAGTTCTCGATCAGGATGCCGAGGAAGCGCTCCATCGAGCCGCAGATGGCGCGATGGATCATCACCGGCTGCGTCTTTTCGGAGTTGCTGTCGATGTAGAAGGCACCGAAGCGTTCCGGCAGGTTGAAGTCGACCTGCGTCGTGCCGCATTGCCATTCGCGGCCGATCGCATCCTTCAGCGTATATTCGAACTTCGGCCCGTAGAAGGCGCCCTCGCCCGGCAAGATGCCGGTCTTGATGTTGTTCGACTGCTGCTGGATCGTCTCCAACACATTCATCATCACGCTTTCGGCGCGGTCCCAGAGATCGTCGGAACCGACGCGCTTGTCCGGCCGGGTCGAGAGCTTGATGGTGACCTCGTCGAAGCCGAAATCCTTGTAGACCGAGAGGATCAGATCGTTGATCTTCAGGCATTCGGCAGCCATCTGCTCATCGGTGCAGAAGATGTGCGCATCGTCCTGCGTGAAGCCACGCACGCGCATCAGCCCGTGCAGCGCCCCCGACGGCTCGTAGCGATGGACATTGCCGAATTCGGCAAGCCGGATCGGCAGCTCGCGGTAGGATTTCAGCCCATGTTTGAAGATCTGGATATGGCCGGGGCAGTTCATCGGCTTCAGCGCGAAAACCCGGTCGTCGTCGGTGTCGTCACCGGCAACCGTCACCTTGAACATGTTGTCGCGGTACCAGCCCCAGTGACCGGAGGTCTCCCACAGCGACTTGTCGAGCACCTGCGGCGCGTTGACTTCCTGATAGTCACCGGCTAGCCGGCGGCGCATATAGGCGACCAGCGTCTGGAAGACGCGCCAACCCTTGCCGTGCCAGAAGACGACGCCCGGGCCCTCTTCCTGGAAATGGAAGAGATCCATCTCGCGGCCGAGGCGGCGGTGATCGCGCTTCTCGGCTTCGGCAAGCATATGCAGATAATTGTCGAGTTCCGACTGCTCGGCGAAGGCCGTGCCGTAGATGCGGCTCAGCATCGGGTTGTTGCTGTCGCCGCGCCAGTAGGCGCCGGCGACCTTCAAGAGCTTGAAGGCGCTGCCGATCTGGCCGGTCGAGGCCATATGCGGGCCGCGGCAGAGATCGAACCAGTCGCCCTGGTAATAGATCTTCAGATCCTGCCCTGCCGGGATGGCGTCGACGAGTTCGACCTTGTACTGCTCACCCTTGTCGGCGAAGACCTGTTTGGCCTTCTCGCGCGACCAGACCTGCTTGGTGAAGGGGGCGTTGCGGGCGATGATCTCCTTCATCTTCTTTTCGATCTTCGGCAGATCGTCGAGCGTGAAGGGCTCGTTCTTGGCAAAGTCGTAGTAGAATCCGTTTTCGATGACCGGGCCGATCGTCACCTGAGTGCCGGGCCAGAGCTCCTGCACCGCTTCGGCCATGACGTGCGCCGCGTCGTGGCGGATAAGTTCCAGGGCGCGGTCGTCGTTGCGGGTGATGATCTCGATCCGGCCCGTCGTCACGGGATCGGAAAGGTCGCGCACGGTGCCGTCGATCGCAATGGCGACCGCCTTCTTGGCAAGCGACTTGGAAATGGATTCGGCGACATCCCGGCCGGTTGCGCCAGCATCGTAGCTGCGCACGGAACCATCGGGAAATGTCAGGGAAATAGCTTGGGACATCGATATTCTCCTTGTCCAGTCCCGCCAACGAATGCGGGTGGTTGCAACGGCAGCGCCTCCGTCTTTGGATGCGCTCCCGCCTGATAATCAGATTTCTCTCGTGAGTAAAGAAGAAGCCGGCCTACATGATCATCTCGGCAAGGCCGCACACGGTGTTCCAGTTACGCATCGTCCCGACGCCTATCCGCTTGTTCGTCAGGGCCGAAAGCAGCTTGGATTGGCTGGGTTTGCCGGCAAAATCGATCCAAAGATCGCCGCCGACGACGGCGATGCGCTGTCCCTCCGTCATCAGCGGTTTCAGCGCCTCCACCTTCTTCGGATCGACCGGCAGTCGCATCACCCGGACGATGACCTGGTCGGCGTTGCCATCCTTGAAGGGATTGGTGCTGCAAAGCGCCATCCAGCTGCAGTCGTTGCGCACGACGATATCGACGTGTTTGCCGAACTTTTCTTCAAAGCCCTCTTCCAAGGTCACCTCGAGTTCGTGCGGCCGCATATCGTCGGCTTCGAAAACCAGATTGCCAGTGGAAACCAGCGTGCGCGGTTCGCGATAACCGAGCTCTTCGGCCAGTGCGCGCAAATCCTGCATGATAACGCGGCGATCGGGCGTCAGGACAATGCTGTGCAGAAGGGCGATGAAGGTACTCATGGCGCCCACCCTTTCTTGCGTCCGAGGGAGAGATACCGCCACGGCGTCCACCAGCGGAACTGATCGCCGAGCACTTCAGGCACCTGGTCGAGGCCGCTGGTGCCACCCGGGCCGCAGCGGCCGACCCGAAACAACGTCATCCAGCCGCCAGCCCACAGGCCGTGGCGGGCGATCGACTCATAGCCGTATTCGGAGCAGGTGGGGATATGGCGGCAGGAATTGCCGACAAAGCTGGAAAGCGTCAGCTGGTAGAGGCGGATAAAACCCATCCCGAGCAGGCGGTCGGGAGTCTTGCGGAACGGACCGGTATAATTGCGGGATGTGTGTGCGGCCTTTTCACGCGGTTTTTCAGGTCCGGCGGCACCGCCGTCATCCTCATCGCTTGCCTGCAGGGCGCAGAACTCGCACATCTCCGTTACGCCTCGACAAACTCAGCCCGTTTCGCCTCGATCTGCCCGATCGCATCGACGACCGCATCGAAGGTCAGCATCGTCGAGGCATGGCGGGCCTTGTAGTCCCGCACCGGCAGCAGATAGCGCATGTCTTCGAACCGTCCCTCGGGCCCCGCTCCATCCGCCTTCAACATGGCAAGCATGTCCTGGCGTGCCTGGCGCAATTCGCCCGATGTGGCGCCGACGACATGGCGGGCCATGATCGAGGACGAGGCCTGGCCGAGCGCGCAGGCCTTCACGTCATGGGCAAAACCGGTCACGGTATCGCCGTCCATCTTCAGCCAGATTCGCACCTTCGAGCCGCAAAGTTTCGAATAGGCCTGGGCGCTCGCATCGGCCTCCGCCAACGTGCCGGTCAACGGAATATTGCCGGCGAATTCGAGGATCTTGCTGTTGTAGATGTCGTCCATGTCGGATTTCCGCTCCAAAATCACTGCGGATCGGCCTCAATAAGGGCTGTTATTGTTATTGAAACAAAAAACACACCGTGTCATCTGAGGATACTTACATACGATGGCCGTCTTCCTATATGTATGTCGTTCGAAGGCCATGAAAATGCAATGGCCTCGTGTAAGTTTGATTGGGAAACCGTGCCGGACGGGCGTTGAATGCGCCTTGAAAGCCCCGGAGCCTGCCAAAGGTGCATGAATTCCCGCATGGGATTGACCAGTGGCGATTCCGACAGATGGGTCCGCGGTGCGGACCAGGAGACCATTGTTCATGGACGCCATCGTAAAAAACTTTCCGCAGACCAACCGCGACTCCGATCGCCCCTCTCAGCAGGAGGCAGAGGAAGCCATTCGTGTGCTGCTGCGCTGGGCCGGTGACAACCCGACCCGCGAAGGCCTGCTCGAAACGCCGGCCCGTGTCGTCAAATCGTACCGCGAGCTTTTTTCCGGCTACGACATGGCGCCGGAAGACGTGCTCGGCCGCACCTTCGAAGAGGTCGCCGGGTACGACGACATGGTCCTCGTCAAGGACATTCCGTTCTTCTCGCATTGCGAACACCACATGGTGCCGATCATCGGCAAGGCCCACGTCGCCTACATGCCGGACGGGCGTGTGCTCGGCCTGTCGAAGATCGCCCGCGTGGTCGAGATTTATGGCCGCCGCCTGCAGACGCAGGAAACGATGACCGCGCAGATCGCCCGGGCCATCGACGATACGCTTAATCCGCGCGGTGTCGCGGTATTGATCGAGGCCGAACATATGTGCATGGCGATGCGCGGCGTTCAGAAGCAGGGCTCGACCACGTTGACGACGACGTTTACGGGTACGTTCAAGACCGAGCCGGCCGATCAGGCCCGTTTCATGACCATGGTGCGGAGCCGCTGATACCGGCTCCCTCAGGAGGGCCGCGATGAGTCAAATGATCTTCAATCAACCATCCGAGGACAAGTCGGCGTTGGAAGACGCCGGCGATTTCACGCCGCGTTTCGATGACCGCGGCCTGATCACCGCGATCGTCACCGACGCTGGCGACGGCGAGTTGCTGATGGTGGCGCACATGAACGCCCAGGCGCTGGCGCTGACCATCCAGACCGGCACGGCTCATTATTTCAGCCGTTCGCGGGGCAAGATCTGGAAGAAGGGTGAAACCTCGGGCAATCTCCAGACGGTGAAGGAAATTCGCACCGATTGCGATCAGGACGCCATCTGGCTGAAAGTCGAGGTCGCCGGCCACGACGCCACCTGTCACACCGGCCGCCGCTCCTGCTTCTATCGGACGATTACGCTTCAAGACGGAAAGCCAATGCTGGATATCGTCGACGACGAGCGTCATTTCGATCCGCAGGACGTTTACGGGAAATAAGCCGAACGCGCCGGCATTTGCTCCTTATTGCGCCAGAAACCGCTTCTATATACCATTTGGAAACTGATCGGGCACACTATCGGGACCCAAAGTGTTCTGCTGGGAGGGAGAGCGCCATGCTGAGCTGGAATTTGCATCGTCAAAGCTCTGAAGGCGAAGGTTCCGGTACCGCCATATCCACCACGATCGAGGTGATCCCGCCTCCAGCACCCATCAAGAAAATCAAGATCGCGCTGGCGCTCGGCGGTGGTGCTGCCCGCGGCTGGGCCCATATCGGCGTGCTGCGCGCCCTCGACGAGGCAAAAATCGAGATCGGCATGATTGCCGGCACCTCGATCGGCGCGCTGGTCGGCGGCTGCTATCTCGCCGGCAAACTCGATGAACTCGAAAGTTTCGCCCGCTCGCTGACGATGCGCCGGATCGCAAGCCTCCTCGATCTCACCATCGGCGGCAGCGGCCTGTTCGGTGGCATGCGGCTGACCAAGCGTATGCAGGAACATCTGGAAGGCTTGAACGTCGAGGATCTCGACCGGCCGTTCGTCGCCGTCGCCGCCGAGGTCAATACTGGTCACGAGGTCTGGATCGCCAATGGTTTGCTGATTACCGCGTTGCGCGCCTCCTATGCCCTGCCCGGCATTTTCGAGCCCGTGCGCAGCAATCACCGCACGCTGGTCGACGGCGCGCTGGTCAACCCCGTCCCCGTCTCCGTCTGCCGCGCCTACGAGCAGCCGCTGGTCGTCGCAGTCAATCTCAATTACGATCTCTATGGCCGCTCGGCCGTCGTCCGGCACAACGCCAGCCTTTCGCCGCAGGAAGTGCAGAAGCAGGAAGAGGCGCCCTATGCCCGTCTCGGCATGACCGGCGTCATGGTGCAGGCATTCAACATCATCCAGGATAGGATCGCCCGCGCCCGCCTTGCCGGCGACCCGCCGGATATTTCGCTGCAGCCGCGTCTGAGCTACATCGGCCTTTCGGAATTCCACCGGGCCGGCGAGGCGATCGAACGCGGCTACGAGGAAGCCAGGGCAAGACTCCCCGAAATCAAACGCATGCAGGAAGTTTACGCCACCTCCCCCTGATGGATATCGTCCGAAAGCCCGTAGCGCTTGAGGCCGGCAAGACCTCAGCCGGCGATATAGGCCTTGATCTCCTCGGCCTCGCGCTCAACTTCGGCGATGCGAGATTTTACCACGTCACCAATCGAGATGATGCCGGCAAGCTTGCCGTTGCTTTCCACCGGCACATGCCGGAAGCGGCGGCTGGTCATCAGCTCCATCAGCTCGTTGACGGTCGTCTCCTCATGGCAGCGGTAGACCTTCGCAGTCATGACCTGGGCAAGCGACTGGTCGAGCCCGTCCTTGCCGTGTTTGGCGATCGCATGCACGAGGTCACGCTCGGTGAACATGCCGGAAATCCGGTTTTCCATGCCGACGACGACGATAGCGCCGATCTTCTTCTTGCTGAGGATGGCGGCCGCCTCGGCGACGGTGGTGTTCGGCCCGGCGGTGACGACGTCCCTGCCTTTCAGGTCGAGGATTGCTTTGACTGAACTGGTCATTCGAACCTCCTATGTCCGTGAAACACTTGTCACAGGCATCCGCGGCGGTTTCTCCCCCCATCGCGGATAATAGGTCGATGGTGCACCGCCCGGCTCAGGATTGCAACAGATCCTTCTCTGTTCCCGCAGCTTCCATCCCCGGTGGGCGCGGCGCCCGGTCGAACAGCGAAAACAACAGGAAGCCGAAGACGAAGCCGCCGATATGCGCGTCCCAGGCAATCGCCTGATCACTATCGCCGACGAGCGGGATGCCGACGGCGATCAGGGCGTTGCCGACCAGCCAGAGCAGCATGAAAATGACGACCGTGCGGCTCTGCAGCGCCTCGACGATGGAAAGCCGGGCATTGAGATGCGCAGGCAGCATCGGCCGACGTTCGGCCGGAAAGGCGAATCGGCAGGCGGCGCCCATCAACCCGGAAATGACGCCCGACGCGCCGATCAGCAGCGTCACATCTCCCCAGTTCAGGACCGCATGCAAGGCCGCCGATGCGACGGCCGAAAAAAGCCAGAAAAGCACAAAACGCAGCGTTCCGATGCGGCGCACGACCGGCGCGCCGAAGGCCATCAGCCAGAAGGCGTTGAAGACGATATGCTGGACGCTGCCGTGCAGCAGTGAATAGGTGACCGGCGTCCAGAACAGCTCCAGCCCTTGCTGCGACAGTGGAATCACATAGCGGGCGGGAACGAAGCCGAAGGTGAAGAATAGCCAACTCAGCGCATCGTCTGAAAGCACGAGCTCCTGCACCGCATAGATGACAACAAGCAGACAAAGGCTGAAGAACAGCGCCGGCGGAAGGTTGAAGACCGGCACGCGCGGCGGCTTTGCCAGCGGCTGGACCTCGGGAGGTTCGGGCGCCTTATGCGGCTCGGCCGTCTGCTCATTCATTTCAATATCGCCTCGTTGAGGCCACAGCCATACAGGACCACCTGTCAAAAAAAAAGCCGTCCGAAGTGCCGGACGGCATACCGGGAGTTCAAGGAAAGACCTCGGCCCGGGCAGGTTGTGCTGAACTTCGAAAGTCGAAGCGATGACCGGACAGTGTCACGACGGGCACAGCATCTCAACCGAAACCGTTTCTTAACCTTAACCGCCGCGGTTTGGCATGAAATCCGCAAGGTAGAGCCTGTCGGGGCAATGATTGCCCGAAAATGATCCGGAATGGGACAGGTTGGTGTAAAATGCGTGTGCAAACGACCATCGAGATTTTTGACTACTGGAACCGTATCCGCGGCGCTGCCGATGCGCCGCTGAAACAGCAGGTCGAACCCTCCGCCGTACCCCATCTGCTCCAAAGCCTGTTTATTCTCGAGACGCGCGAGGGAGGTGACATCGGCTTCCGGCTCGCCGGCACCCGCATCTGCGATCTGTTTGGGCGGGATCTGCGTGGTGAACGTTTCGCCTCGCTCTGGGCAAACGGCCAGCACGCCGACATCGAACGCACGGCAATGGGTGTGATGGACCATACCATGCCAGCCCTGTTCAATGCGACGGGCTACAGCACCGTCGGTCATCAGGCCTCCTTCGAGATCATCATGATGCCACTGCGCTCGCCGGGCGGCGCCTGCGATCGGCTACTCGGCGGGATCGCACCCACGGCGGCTGCGAGCTGGCTGGAGATCGTGCCGCTGGAATTCCTGGCGCTCGACCGCAGCCGACTGCTGCCCGGAAAATTCGGCACGGCCACACCAGCTGAACAACGCCCCATCAACGAAATCGTTGCCGGCAAAAGCCTCGGCTTCGGGCAGGTCATGCGCCGCATGGTGTCGCAGCTGCTGAGTGCGGAGGCGCACTGACCGTTTCGTTTCAGGACATAGCGGATACTCGTTTTCCGCTATGTCCGAATGAGGCCAAACAACCTTCTGTTAAGGGATTGCGGGTAAAGATCAGTCTCTGCGATTTTGATGAAGAAGCCATTTGATGCACTCGTTCCAGCCAGCTCAGACGCAAAGACCTGCGCCGCGCCCTGAACAGGGCGTTTTTCAGCGCGTGCCCATCAATATGCAGGGCCGGCTGATGCTTGCGAATTACGAGGAGTTCGAATGCATAGTGATCGACATGTCGCCTGGCGATATGTACGTCACCTGCCTCGGTCGGCCACGCACCAACGAACGTGTCGTCGCCTATATTGACCATCTCGGCCGCGTCGAAGGTTATGTCCAGACGCTCGATGGCCGCGGCTTCACCATGTCGATCAATGCCACCGAGCGGAAGCGCGAGAAGCTCGCCGCCCAGCTCACCTGGCTTGCCAACAAGCACGAACTCGGCCTGCCGGAAGACCGTCGCCATGACCGCCTGACGCCACGCGACACGAATACCGAGCTGACGCTCGAAGACGGCACACGTTATACCTGCCGCATCATGGACCTTTCGCTGTCGGGCGCTGCCGTCGACGTCGAGATGCGCCCGTCGATTGGAACGGCTGTGCGGCTCGGCAACATGCGCGGTCGCGTCGTCCGCCATTTCGTCGAAGGTGTGGCGATCGAATTCCTGTCGATCCAGTCCCGCGACACGCTGCGCGAATTCCTCTAACAGACCGCGACGTTGCCGCCGCTCTTCGTGGTGGGTGCAATGTCCTGACGGACTCCGCTGAAGATGATGGGAGGTCCGGGCCGCACCCGGTCAGGTCGTGTTGAAACGCCTGGGCTTCACCGCAACAGATCTGCAAGCGGAGACCAATCTGGCTTTGGAAAGCAAGCAGAACATCCTGTCGCAAGTGGTTCCAACCTATCTTCTAGTAAAGGTTATGAGTGGAACAACCTGCGACAGGCAGAACGATGGCAGCTCTCTATCCGAAAATCGAACCCAATGATTATGGCCTGCTCGACACGGGCGACGGCAATCTGATCTATTGGGAGACCTGCGGCAGTCCCGCGGGCCGGCCGGCGCTGGTGCTGCATGGCGGGCCGGGCTCCGGCTGTTCGACGGCGGCGCGGCGCCATTTCGATCCCGATGCCTACCGAATCATTTTGTTCGATCAGCGCAATTGCGGCCGCAGCCTGCCGAGCGCTGCCGATCCCGAAACCGATCTCTCCCTCAACACCACCTGGCATAGTGTTGCCGATATCGAACGGCTGCGGGTCTTCTTCGGCATCGACACCTGGCTCGTTTTCGGCAATTCCTGGGGAGCGACGCTGGCTCTCGCCTATGCCGAAACCCATCCGCAGCGCGTCTCGGCGGTCGTCCTCGCAGGTGTGACCACCACAAGGCGCTCGGAAATCGACTGGCTCTATCGCGGCATGGCGCCGCTTTTCCCGGAAGAATGGCACCGTTTTCGCCAGGCGGCTTGCTCAGGCAGCCAGGGGCAAGATCAGGACATGGTTGCCGCCTATCATCATCTGCTCAACCATCCCAACTCCGAGACGCGCGTGAAAGCGGCGCGCGACTGGCATGACTGGGAAGCGGCTTCCATCCTGCTCGCCGATCCTGAAGGCCTGCCGCGCCGCTGGGCCGATCCGGCCTATATGCTGACGCGTGCCCGCATCATCACCCACTATTTTACCAATGGCGCCTGGCTGGAGGACGGCCAGCTTTTGAACAACGTTGAACGGCTGACAGGCATTCCAGCGATCCTGCTGCAGGGACGGTTCGATATCGAGGCCCCGCTGGTGACCGCCTGGGAACTGGCCCGCGCCTGGCCGCAAAGCGAGCTGCAGATTCTTCCGCATGCTGCCCATTCCACCGCAAATCCCGCGATGAGCGCCGCGATCGTCGCCGCCACCGATCGATTTCGCCATCTCCATCAAAAATAATTTTTCCGCCGGAATCTGAAATCCGAGCGACAGTCTGCTTTCGAGCGGGTCGAATCGGCCGATTCCGCCGGCATTGCCGACCGGCTGCGCGCCGCAGGACCGCAATCTGCCTTTACCCGGCTCAACGAAAATCCTTAACGCCAGGACGGCAATGCAAGCTTTTCGCGGGTGAAAAGCCTTGTTGCAGGAATTATAATTTTAATCGATTTCGAGACAAATGCGCGTCGAATTTTAGGCGCATTCGAGATTGTTTTTAGTCAAGTTTTCTTGGCATTTGAATCAACTAAGCATTTAATTCTATTACGCAATTTTCCGTGAGATAAAAACGTCCGTGTCATTGTCGCCTCAACTTACGGGGAGACGGCAATGACAACTGCAAACATCCTGAAAGGCGGTCTTCTGGCCGGTGCCCTCATGATGGCAATGGCGGGTTCGGGACAGGCGATGCCCGCCAGCATGGCCCTGGCGGGCAATGCCAGCCCGCCGATCGGGCACTATGAATTCTGCAAGGCGAATCCGACGGAATGTGCCTTTGCCGGCGGCGATGCCGGGCCGACCATCCTCACCGAGGATCGCTGGAAAGAAATTCTCAAGGTCAATTACACCGTCAATTCGACGATCCAGCCGGAGACGGATGAACAGATTTACGGCGTCGAAGAACGCTGGGCCTATCCGACAACTGTCGGCGACTGTGAGGATTATGCCCTGCTGAAGCGCAAGATGCTGATCGAAGACGGCTTCTCGCCATCCGACACGCTGATCACCGTCGTGCTGCAGCCGAACGGCGAAGGCCATGCCGTGCTGACGGTCCGCACCGATCACGGCGACTTCATCCTCGACAACATGCGCAACAAGGTGCTGCTGTGGTCGGATACCGAATACACCTACCTGAAGCGCCAGTCCGCCGACGATCCGGCCCGCTGGTCGAAGCTCCAGGACGGCCGCACTGTCGCGGTTGGTAGCGTCAAGTAAGAATAGTCTGCGCCCGGTCAGTCCCCGCATCCCGTCCCGACCGGCGCCCAAGAGCCGTTCCCGCTGTCCCGGGAACGGCTCGCTCTTTTTTGGGACAGGCATTCGTCCCCAGGCGACCCACACCCCTGAAATCTTAGCGAATTATTAACCGTGCCAGTCCGATCATGCCGATCAGACTCATCATCGGCACCGGCGGCTCATGTTCCTCCTGCGGCGGACCGAAACACGAAGAACCGCCATGAGCCATGCCGCGCGCAGCGCACCCGACGAGCAGCCGCTTTTTTCCATGGGCTTTCTGCTCCGCACGATGGCGGTGATTGCCGTCCTGGCGGTCCTGACGGTTGCCATCAGCATCGGCGGCCGTTGGTTCGGCCGGCATATCTCGCTTGCCGGCAACACCGACAGTACGGTCGAGATCACGCTGGCCATCGGCCGCGATACCGTGAAATTCCCCGAGAATGCCATCCGCTTCCCGAGTCAAAGGCATGACGGTGCGGCCGAGCGTGTCGATCTCTATCTCGCCTGGCCTGATATGCAGGGCTACGGCAAGGAAAACCACCTTCGATTCGACGATGTCGCCCAATCCTCCGGCCTGATCTTCCTGCAGATTACCCAGAGCACAATGTCGCGCGACATGTCCGGGCGGCTGGAGCCGATCTATTCGCATCTGCTCGAAGGACCGGCCGCACCCTTCCGCGACGGCCTGACGCTGCACCGTCTTCGCGCCGACGCCGGTTACGGCGACGAGGTGCTGCTGACGGCGCCCGTCAAGGGCGGGCCGGATTACGTCGTGCGCTGCCTGTTGCCTTCCGTCCCCGACAAGGCTTCGAGCGGGGATTGTCAGCGCGATATCAAGGTTGGCAGGGATCTCAGCGTTCTCTACCGCTTCTCAAGCAGCCATCTCGACGACTGGGACCATATTGATGCCGCTATCCGCACCTTTGTGGACGCGCGTCTTGTGAACCGTTCTGCGACAAGTCCCTAAAATGCTCCCCGGACAGCGAAATAAACGATTCATCATAAACGGATTGGTAACGCCCAATCGGTAGATTTTGAAGACGGGCTGTACGGTGGGAGGTGTGCGGTTCCTGCCGATAGTTGAAGTGCCAAATATCTGAAATGCAAGCGAAGAGTGGAATAGTGTCAAGGTCAGTCTCCCCCGTACCATCGTCCCGATCCGGCAGCTTTTTCGCCAAGCTGCTGGCGATCCTTTCGGTGGCCGTCACGATCGTCCTGGTCGATTCGGTAAGCGCCGAAGCTGAGGCGGCGAATTCGAAATATGCAGGCATCGTCGTCGACGCCAAGACCGGTAACGTTCTCTACAGCGAGAATGCCGATCGGCTGCAATACCCCGCCTCCCTGACCAAGATGATGACCATCTACATGACCTTCGAGGCGCTGGAGCAGGGTCGTATCCGTCTCGATACGCCGGTTCCCTTCTCCGCTCATGCGGCAGCCCAGGCGCCGACCAAGCTCGGTGTTCGCGCCGGCGGCACGATCACCGTCGAGCAAGGCATTCTCGGCCTCGTCACCCTGTCGGCCAATGATGCCGCAACGGCGCTCGGCGAAATGCTCGGCGGCGGCAGCGAGGATCGTTTCGCCCAGTTGATGACCGCCAAGGCGCATGCGCTCGGCATGACACGCACCACCTATCGCAATGCCAACGGCCTGCCGAATACCGCGCAGATGACGACGGCGCGCGACCAGGCCCGCCTCGGCATCGCCCTTCGGCAGCATTTCCCGCAATATTACGGCTATTTCTCCACCCGCGCCTTCAAGTTCGGCAGCCGCACGATCCGCAGCCACAACCGCCTTGTCGGCTCCGTGCGTGGCGTCGACGGCATCAAAACCGGTTATACCCGCGCTGCCGGCTTCAATCTGGTCAGTTCGGTGCAGGTCGACGGCAAGTCGATCGTCGGTGTCGTGCTCGGCGGCGCTTCGACGCCTGCCCGCGATACCCAGATGCGCAATCTGATCGCCACCTACCTGCCGAAGGCATCGAGCCGCGGCGGGTCGTCGGCCCTGATCGCAGAGGCGGCCCCTGCCCCGGCGATGATCGAGACACCTGCTCCGGTCATGCCACAGAAGGTCCAGCAGAAGGCCCAGCCGCAAATGGCCAAGGTGATCACCGCAGCGCAGCCGCCGGTTTCGGCCGCTGCCGCCGATCTCAGCCTGCCGCACAAGGGCCCGCTGCCGGATGCCCGTTATCAGGTCGCCGAGACCGAGGTCGCTTATGTCGAGACGGCTCAGGCGAAATCCGACAACCCGCTGGTAGCCCAGCCAATGCCGGCGCCGACCAAGGTCACGACCATCAAGCAGCAAGCATCGCTCGCCGTGCCGAAACCGGCACCCGCTGCCTTGCCGCAGGAACGGGAAGATACGGCGGTCGACAATGTCACCACCGCTTCGACCACGCCGACCTCGACCAGTGCCGCTTCAACCGACAATGGCCCGGCCGGCTGGGTCGTGCAGGTCGGCGTCTCGCCGAGCCGGCAGATGGCCATGGATCTCCTGGAAAGCGCCAAGAGCAAGGGCGGCAAGGCGCTGGCCTCGGCAAAGCCTTTCGCCGTCGCCTATGCCGCTGGCGGTGACCAGCTCTATCGCGCTCGCTTCGGTGGTTTCGACGACCAGCGCGATGCGGTCAATGCCTGCAAGGCCTTGAAGAAGGCCGGAATCAAGTGCTGGGCGGCTGCCCAATGAGCTATTCGATGCTGCCTGCAAGATGGCCGGCGGCATCGGTAATGGCCGGAATCGGTGTTTGCGTTTCCGGCCACCGTTCTTGAACTCGATCAGTGTTGCGTACGGGGAAAACAATGGCAATCAATGAGAATGTTCCGGGAATGCCTTCAGACCGCCGCATGCCGGCCAAGGGGCGCTCATCGCTGCATCCGTTGCACGAGGCTGCGTTGCGGCTGGCCGAAATGGGCCTGCAGCGTCCGAAGGCGAAGTCTCCAAAGACCCGCGATCTCATCAATCTGCTGCTTAGCCATGGTGCCCGCGCCTGGCGCTATTCGCAGCCCGAGGCCCGCATCCATCTGCATGTGACCTCGCAGGACGGCAGTGTGCCGGTGCAGCTGCGCCTGCGTTGAAGCTTGGTAGTGTAGCCCAGAACCAGGACGCGTTTTTGGGCGACAGACGTTAGAGCAGACCAAGTTCCGTCAGCTCGCGGCGCAGGTCCGCGGGCATTTCGACAATGCCTGCCCCAAGGCTCATCAGGTCGCGCGGCACGTCATCCTCAGTGTAATAACGCCAGCCCTGGAAGGGACGCTTCGGCTGCACGGCCGTCTCGATGACCTCCGGGCCCAGCATCAGGCGGCAACGCGAAATACCCTCGCCATCAGTGAAGGTCTCGATGTCGAGCAGCCTCTGCCGCGCCTGCACCTGGCCTTTGATCACCCAATAGAGCGAGCCGCCGTCAAGCAGCTCGTCCATGCGTTTCGGCGCCATGCGCGTCGTGTGCACCGAATGCGGCTCGAGCCCGGCGGCGATGGCGCGCAGCGAGCGTTCCGCCACCCATTCGCGCAGATCGTCTATCGAGTCGGCGCCGACGCAGAGTTTGATGAGATGCAATGCCATGCCGCCGTTGAAATCCTTTTGGCAGCGGGCGTCAAGCAAGAAGCATCACGCGTCCACAAACTCAGCACTCGACCACGTTGACGGCAAGGCCGCCGGTCGAGGTTTCCTTGTACTTCTCGCTCATGTCGTGGCCGGTCTGGCGCATCGTCTCGATACAGGCATCGAGCGGCACGAAGTGCTGGCCGTCGCCCTTGACGGCGAGTGACGCTGCGGTCACCGCCTTGACGGCCCCGAGTGCGTTGCGCTCGATGCAGGGAACCTGCACCAGGCCCGCAACCGGATCGCAGGTCATGCCAAGATGATGTTCGAGGGCGATCTCGGCGGCGTTCTCGATCTGCTCCGGCGTGCCGCCCATGACGGCGGCAAGGCCTGCGGCCGCCATTGCCGCTGCCGAGCCGACTTCGCCCTGACAACCGACCTCTGCGCCCGAGATCGAGGCATTGTGCTTGATGATGCCGCCGATGGCCGCAGCCGTCAGCAGGTAATCGCGGATGCCGTTTTGATCCCAGTCCTCGTGGAAATGCTCGTAGTAGCGGATCGTCGCCGGGATGACGCCGGCCGCACCGTTGGTCGGCGCCGTGACGACGCGCCCGCCGGCGGCATTCTCCTCGTTGACGGCCATCGCATAGACGCTCAGCCAGTCGTTGGCGAGCAGCGGGTTGACGCGGTTGCTGCGCCACTCCTCTTCCAGCTTGTCGTGAATCCTGCGGGCGCGGCGCTTGACGTTGAGGCCGCCCGGCATGATGCCATCGACCTTGAGGCCGCGCTCGATACAGGAGCGCATCGCCTCCCAGATGCGGTCGAGCCCCTGATCGAGCTCCTCCTGGCTGCGCTGGCTCTGCTCGTTTGCCCGCTTCATCTGGGCGATCGACAGTCCTGAGCGCTCCGCCATCTCGAGCATCTGTTTTGCGGTGGCGAAGGGATAGGGCACGCGCGTGCCGCCGGCCGCGTTCTTCTTCGCCCGCATCTGCTCCAGCTCGGTGTCGGTGACGACGAAGCCGCCGCCAACCGAATAATAGATACGCTTGACGAGCAGCCGGCCGTCCCTGTCATAGGCGGAAAAGACCATGCCGTTGGCATGACCGGGCAGCGGCTGTTTCTTGTCGAAGATCAGGTCGGTCTTCGGCTGGAACTGATAGGCGGGATGCCCCTCCGGCGTGATGCGGCCGGTGCGCTCCACCGTGTCGACGATGCCGTCCATTTTGTCGGGATCGACGCTGTCGGGCGCCTCGCCCATCAGGCCGAGAATGACCGCCCTGCCGGTGCCGTGGCCGATGCCGGTATGGGCAAGCGAGCCGTGCAGGCTGACCTTGATCGCGACGACCTGGGCGCCTGAGGATGGGCGCGGCCATTCGTCAGACAGGATCAGGTCGAGAAACCGGTTGGCCGCCGACATCGGACCCATCGTGTGCGAGCTCGACGGCCCGACACCGATCTTGAAGACATCGAATACCGAGAGAAACATGGATGCGCCTTCTGATTACGAGGATGCAAGCTTAAGCGATGCCGGTTTTCAATCCATGCGGCACACCGACATCGCATGGAGCCGGTGCGACATTGCGGCTGAACACTAAAACGATGAGGCCCGCCTTACCAGTCATTGCAGCATTTCGATGCATATGTAAGGTGGCCGCACTTCATGCGGAGACTGAATCACTGATGACGACGGCGGACTATATCGCTCTGGCCTTCTTTGCCGGTGTCTGGATGGGCTATTCCTGGCTGCTGCATGGCCGCACCTTCTTCGGACGCACCAGCCTCACCCATGCGATGATCGAACGGCGGCGAGAATGGATCTATAACTCGCTGCGCCGCGACCTGAAGATGATCGATACGCAGATCATGGCAGGCCTGCAGAACGGCACCGCCTTCTTCGCTTCGACCTCGATATTCGCATTGGGCAGTTGCTTTGCGCTGCTCGGGGCGACGGAGAAGGTCGACGCCGTCTTCGCCGACCTGCCCTTCGTCTTGCACGGCGGCCATGCCGTCTTCGAGATGAAGGTCGGCGGGCTGGCAGTGCTGTTCGGCTATGCCTTCTTCAAGTTCGGCTGGTCCTATCGGTTGTTCAACTACTGCACCATTCTGTTCGGCTCGATCCCGATGCTGCGCGATACCGAACGCGACGTCATCGCCGCCGAGCGGGCCGCCGAACGCGTCATCCGCATGAATGTCATTGCCGGCAGCAATTTCAACGAAGGCCTCAGGGCGATCTTCCTGTCGATCGGTTATCTCGGCTGGTTCATCAACCCTTATGTCTTCATGCTGACGACGGCGATCGTCATCTTCGTTCTGACACGGCGGCAATTCTTTTCGCAGGCGCGGTTGGCGATCATGGATGCCGGCCCGCCGTCGAATTTCCACCTTTCCGCGTTTGGCCGCGACATGCCGTCGAGCGACGGACGTGATTTGCCCGAGGGACTTTAATGACATTGCCGGCAACGCAAGCCGATGCGGCGGTAAAGCCGCCGCGCATCGGCCTATTGGACACGGCGCGCGGTCTCGCGCTGATCGCCATGGCGAGCTATCATTTCAGCTGGGATATGGAGTTCATGGGCTATCTCGCGCCGGGCACGGCCGAGACAGGCTGGCTGAAGATCTATGCCCGGGCGATCGCCACGACGTTTATCTTCATCGTCGGCATCAGCCTGGTGCTCTCGAGCAAGCCCGAGGTCCGCTGGCCCGCCTTCTGGAAGCGTTTCGGCATGATTGCCGCGGGAGCCGCCGTCATCTCGATCGCCACGCGCATCGCGATGCCGAACGAGTGGATCTATTTCGGCATCTTGCACTGCATCGCGGTGCTGACGCTGATCGGCATCGTCTTTATCAGATTGCCGCTCGCCGTCACGCTCGTCGCGACGGTGGCGCTCATTGCTGCCTGGCTTACCGATAATTTCGGCACACCCGGCCTGCTTCGCTCATCCTTCTTCGATCCCAGATATCTCGCCTGGATCGGCCTTGCGGTGATGCCGGAACGGTCCAACGACTATGTGCCGCTGTTTCCCTGGGCAACGCCCTTTCTTGCTGGATTGAGTTTTGCCTCGATCGGCATCAGAACCAGACTGCTGCATCGGCTTGCCGCCATCGGCACCGGTTCATGGTGGCCGGCAAGGCTTGGCCGCCACAGCCTTGCTTTCTACCTCATTCACCAGCCGGTGTTGATCGCCATCGCCTACGGGCTTTCCCTCGTCGTCCCGCCGCAGGCGCCGGATCCGGTCGCGACTTACCTAAAGCAATGCAACGCCTCTTGCGTCATGCAGCAGGGCGAAGCGCTCTGCCACAGCTTTTGCCAATGCACGCTGGAGAAATTGCAGGCTCAAGCCCTGTTCACGCCGCTGCAGGCGGGCGCGATCGATATACAGAATGACGAGCGGGTGCAGACCATCGCCGCCGAATGCAGCGCCGAAGCGGAATAAGTCTCGTTCCGCTCAGGTGGTGACGCCGATCTCGGCGAGGCGACCGAGGCAGGCCTCTTCGATATTGTCGAGTTCCACCAGCGTGTCGTCGATATCCTTGCGCTTCTGGCGCAGATCGTCGCGCTTCTCGTCGACGCGTTTCATCAGCAGCTTCAATTGACCGAGCTCGCCCGGCGGCTCCTTGTAGACCTGGATGATCTCGCGGATCTCTGCGATGGTGAACCCGATGCGCCGGCCGCGCAGAATTTCGCCGATGAGCCGTCGGTCGGCCTGGCGAAAGAGACGGGTGCGCCCTCGCCGCTCCGGATGAATCAGTCCCTCGTCTTCGTAGAAGCGAAGCGTGCGCGTCGAGACCCCGAATTCGCGCGTCAGCTCCGTTATGCTATAATATTTGTTCACCAGCATGGGTTCCCCGTCATGAACCGGCAATAATATTGACTTTTACGTAATAGTCAATTTCATCAGACCGTTCAGATGCCGAACCACCAAGTGGCGATGCCGAGAAAGGCGAAGAAGCCGGTACAGTCGGTCACCGTCGTCACGAAGACCGACGACGCGATCGCCGGGTCGGCCCCCACCTTATCGAGCAGCAACGGCAGCAGAATACCGGCAAGCGCCGCCGCCATCAGATTGATGATCATCGCCGCCGCGATCACCCCGCCGAGCTGATAGTCGTGGAACCAGGTGCCGGCGATCATGCCCATGATCGTCGCGAAGACGATGCCGTTGAGGATGCCGACGCCGGCCTCCCTGCGGATGATGCGGCCGGCATTGTAGATGTCGAGATCGCGGGTGGCGAGCGCGCGCACCGTCACCGTCATCGTCTGCGTGCCGGCATTGCCGCCCATCGAGGCGACGATCGGCATCAGCACCGCAAGTGCGATCATCTTCTCGATCGAGGCGTCGAACAGGCCGATGACGCTGGCCGACAGCATTGCCGTGCCGAGGTTGATCAAGAGCCACAGAAAACGCGAACGCGCCGTCGAAAGCACATTGTCCGACAGCTCTTCGTCGCCGACGCCGCCAAGGCGCTTGATGTCCTCGTCCGCCTCCTCGTGGATGACGTCGACGACGTCGTCGATGGTCAGCACGCCGACCAGCCGGCCGTTCTCGTCGACGACGGCGGCCGACAGAAGGTCATACTGTTCGAACAGCTGGGCGGCCTCCTCCTGGTCCGTCTCGGCCGGAACCGGATGGTTGGTCTCGCGCATGATCTGCTCGATCTTCGTCTGCCGCTTGGTACGCAGGATCTGGTCGAGAGCGACGGCGCCGAGCAGCTTGAAGGTCGGATCGATGACGAAGATCTGCGAGAAGGAATAGGGAAGATCCTCTTCGTCGCGCATGTAGTCGATCGTCTGGCCGACCGTCCAGAACGGCGGCACAGCGACGAATTCCGTCTGCATGCGGCGCCCGGCCGAGCTTTCGGGATAGTCGAGCGCCCGACGCAGCCTGACCCGCTCGGTAAACGGCAGCTGAGCGAGGATCTCTTCCCGGTCTTCCTTGTCGAGATCTTCGAGAATGTAGACGGCATCGTCCGAATCGAGATCGCCGATCGCGGCGGCGATCTGCTCGTTCGGCATCTGGTCGACGATCTCGCGGCGGATCGCCTCGTCGACCTCGGTCAACGCCGTCATGTCGAAATCGTCGCCAAGCAGGCGCACCAGCGCCAGGCGCTGATCCGGCTGGATCGCTTCCAGCAGGTCGCCTATCTCAGATTCATGCAGGCGGGCAACATTCTGGCGCAGGAACAACGTGTCGCGGTCGGCGATCGCGGCGCCGACCAGCGCCAGGAAATCGCTGCGGACATTGCCGTCCTCGTCGTAGATATCGGCTTCCTCGTCCTCGGGACGCCTGCGGATGCGGTCTTCCCCATCGGTCGTCGTCATCTGCCGCCCTCGCATCTGGTTCGAATTTCAACGACTACAGCGCCACATTCGCAAATGTCGGCCGAAAACACATTGTCAACAATCAGATAAGCCAGTCCCGCGCGCGGCTTCCGCGGTGGGATTCATGGCTTCTGCTAGCCCAAAGCATCCCTGCCGTAAAGCCGCAAACCTGCCTCTTGATGACAATGCCCACGGCCGGCGATAGTTTCGCCACCTGTCCAAACCCCGGCCAAGCCCCATCCAAGTAAAGAAAGCCTGCCCCATGCCCCTCCGTCCGATTCTGCGCTATCAGCATCCTGGTCTGAAGACCGTCTGCGCGCCGGTGACAGCCTTCGATTCGTCGCTCGCCGCGCTTGTCGACGACTTGGTGGCGACGATGCGGGCGGCGCCCGGCGTCGGCATCACCGCCGCCCATATCGGCGTCTTCAGCCGTGTTACTGTGCTGGAGCTCGACAAGACGGACGGCGTGCGGCTCTACATCAACCCGGAGATCACCTGGTTCTCGAAGGAGACGATGCGCCATGCAGAAGGCAGCGTCTCCATGCCCGGCGCCACTGAAGAGGTCACACGCCCGCGCGCGATCCGCTTCCGTTACCAGAATGCCGAGGGCATCGTGCACGAGGAAGCAGCCGAAGATTTCCACGCCATCTGCATCCAGCACGAGGTCGACCAGCTCGACGGCATTTTCTGGCTGCAGCGCCTCTCGCGGCTGAAACGCGACCGTCTCGTGAAAAAATGGGAGAAGGCACCAATCTGACAATCAAGCCTGACAATGAAGCCTGACAAATCGCCACCTGCACCGAACCATTCGCCACTGCCGGCGTTTCCCGCAGAGACCCCCCCCGCAGAGAAACCCCCTCAGCGAAAAAGGAGCGACTGCAATGGCAAGGATCGGTGACAAGACCCAGTTTTCCCGGGAGAAGCCTGAGCTTTCCCGGGAGGAAGATTATCGCGACCTCGAGGAACGCAATCTCGACGACGGCTGGCCCTATGCCGACGCCACCGGCGCCGACCCGGCCAACCGCCCCTATGGCGAGACCGCGGCAAATTTCGACAGCGATCCCAACAAAGGCTTCCGGATCGACGGCACGGATGCAGACGGCAACGAGAACCGCTTGAAGGATTCGCTCCGCGCCGATACCATCGACCGCGATGAAAGCGACGACCTCGAAGCACGGGTGAACGACAATCTCGAAAATATTCCCGAGGTCGACATCAATAGCATTGAGGTTCATGCCGACGGACACGTCGTCACCCTGGAAGGTTCGGTGGAAACGATCGGCATCGCCCGTAAGGTCGAGCTCGGTGCGCTTTCGGTCGACGGTGTCCACCATGTCCGCAACAAATTGCAGCTGACCGGTGTCGACGCGCATATCCCGAACGAGGACTAATCGCGCACCAAGATACGGAAGTCATGCGGGAGGCATCGATGCCTCCCGGCCGCCCCTGTCAAAATTTCAGTCGGCCAACATTACCAAAAGTTAACAATTTCAGATTGCATCGCAATTTAGACCTTTTGCTTAGGCGGCTTGTGTAACAAGAACGTCAATTTCATTGACAACACTGTGATTTCATTTGGACAAAAGGTCGCGGCCACGCCGTCAATTTATCACAAAATTGCCTGAATTGGGGCGCGAACTCGCAGCTGCCGAGGGTTAGTTATGTTGTGAAATTCAACAGCAGATTGAGGAGATAGACCCATGCGCATCAAATTTGCCCTTGCCGCGTCACTGTTCGCCGTCAGCCTTGCAGGCGCTGCCTTCGCCCAGCCGACATATTCCGACGACTATACCAACGATAGCGACGGTTTTTCACAGAGCCCGATGTCGAAGCCGGCCCCCGTTCACTACACCAACCGCAAGGCCGCGGCCTATTCCAGCGATTATACCAATGATAGCGACGGCTTCGCCCCGAGCGCGATGGCGGCCCCTGCCGTCGACAAGACCGCAACGGCGAGCATCAACGCCCTGCCCCCATGCCACAGCATGATTGGCCCGAGCGGCTCCCACACCAAGGGTGCCGACAGCGGCGCCTCTCGCACCGACGCATGCCGCGCGACGCATTGATCCAAACAAAAGAAAGGGCCGGAATCCGGCCCTTCTCTTTTTCATTTCGCTCTCTGTCGTCTTAGAACACGAATGGAACCAGCCGATAGCGGGTCGTGGCCATGAAGGCCGTATAAGCAGGATCCTGCTGGAGCAGACGCTCCTCCGCCAAGAGGCGGAAACATTGTGCGGCAAGCGCCGTTGCATAGATGGCAAAATTCCAAAGGCTCGGATGAGCCATGAAGAATCCGATATGTGCCATCAGATAACCCGCATACATCGGATGACGGACAAACTTGTAGGGTCCGCCAATCTTAATACCGCGATTGGCCGGCAGCAGGCCGAAGCTTCGCCGCAATGACAGCTTTGCCGATATCTGCAGCACGAAACCGAGTGCCAACACCGTGCCGCAGAGTGCGAGCGGCGCAAGCGGCTCTGTCGCGGAGGGTGAGGCGAGCAGCGGGAAGAGCGTGCCGATGGCGGTGACCATCCAGTCAAACAGGCGCAGCGACGCATTTCTCGTCGGCCGGCGCGTCAGGATAAGGAAGGTGGCGGCCGCCTCGGAGACCAGCAGCAGGCCGTCAATAATCGCCCTGTTGTCCTGCATCTGCGGCAGCATTCGCATGACGATCGCAGCGAAGAAATAGCCGATGAGGACTTTCTCGAGAATGTCGAGAACGAAATACACGTCGAAGAATGACCAGCTTGCCACTGCCTGTTTTTTCATTATTTGCAAAGACTTCCGCATCACGAGATTATGGTGTCATATACATGCGGCAGCGCTAATAATAAGTTAAAGCTTTCGTTGCGGACGTTCTTACCTTGCCGATCCTCACTGCAGAATCTAGCGGCGGTGAAAGGCACCAAATTGCCGTCGAGAAAGGTCAGTTTTCGCTCGTCGTTTCGCCGAAAACCGCCTCGAAGGCGGTGCGCAGCCGGATATCGACATCAGCCATCATCACCAGCAAGCCAAGATCGACGAGGCTGGTGACGCCATAGGCTGAAATCCCGCAGGGCACGATGCCGCCGAAATGATCGAGATCGGGATCGACGTTGAGCGACAGTCCGTGGAAAGTCACCCATTTCCGCAGCCTTATGCCGAGGGCGGCGATCTTGTCCTCTGCCATTGTCCCATCGGGAAGCAATGGCTTTTGCGGCCGGCGCACCCAGACGCCGACGCGATCTTCACGTCGCTCGCCGCGCACATTCATCATGTCGAGCGTGCGGATGACGACATCTTCAAGCGCGGTGACGAAGGCGCGCACGTCCTGGCGTCTGCGCTTCAGGTCGAGCATCACATAGGCGACGCGCTGGCCAGGCCCATGATAGGTATATTCACCGCCTCGCCCCGTCGCAAAAACCGGAAAACGGTCTGGCTGGACGAGATCCCTGGCATTGGCGCTGGTGCCGGCGGTATAGAGCGGCGGATGTTCGACGAGCCAGACGAGTTCGTCGCCGCCATCTGATATCGCCGCCACCTCGCGCTCCATTGTCTCCACAGCCTCCGCATAGGGAACGAGGCCATCGGCGATGCGCCAACGCACCGGGCGGGTGCCGAGATTCGGGAGCATGGAGAATTCGAGATCGGTGCGAAGCATGGCCATTCCTTGCCGCTGTCCCCGAAATGCCTGAAAAAGGGGGCGGCAGGACAGCTATATGGACCCGTTTCGGGGGCAATTCAAATGCTGTGACCGCTTTTGAAAAAAACTGTCATATCGCCCTTGTGCACCCCAAATGCTTTTGCTACATGCTGCCCCGCCGACGCAAATCGGCACCTACCACGATGCGGTCGTGGCGGAATTGGTAGACGCGCAGCGTTGAGGTCGCTGTGGGGCAACCCGTGGAAGTTCGAGTCTTCTCGACCGCACCATTTCCCTTCTGGGAATCGCTTTCTAAGCGACGATTTGGATTTCACCTCGAAGCTATTTGCGGTTGCTCTGCTTGATCGATCGGCCTTCTCATGGTTGATGGCGTCATCCCTGCCAAGAACCGGCCACCATGACAGAGCATCCAGCCCATCAAAATTCCCTGCCGGGCATGGCGATCATGTCCGGCGCCATGCTGATCCTGCCGATCATGGATGCGATCGCCAAATACATGGCGACCTTCGAGGCGATGTCGCCGGGCCAGGTGACCTTCTACCGATTCTTTTTCCAGATCGCCTGCACCCTGCCGATTCTCTTTGCCCTTTTCGGGCTGAAGGCGCTTTCGGCAAAACGGCCATGGATGAACCTGCTGCGCGGCGTGCTGCACGGTGGCGCGAGCCTGCTTTTCTTCGTCGCCGTCAAATACATGCCGCTTGCCGACGTTTTCGCCATTTATTTCGTCGAACCCTTCATGCTGACGGCCATGTCGGCGCTGTTCCTCGGGGAGAAGGTCGGCTGGCGGCGCTGGATGGCAATCGTCGTCGGTTTCGGCGGCGCGATGATCGTCATTCAGCCGAGTTACGAGATTTTCGGCCTGAAGGCGCTGCTGCCGGTCGCCTGCGCTTTTCTGTTCTCGCTCTATCTGTTCCTCAACCGCGCCATCGGTGACGCCGATTCGCCGCTGACCATGCAGACGATGGCCGGCATCGGCGGAACGGTCTTCATGGCGGCGGCCCTTCTCGTCGGAAGCAGTTCCGGCAATGCCGATTTTGCCGTCTCTCTGCCCGCCTCAGGTCTCGGTCTTGTCCTGCTTCTCGTCCTCGGCTCGATTTCGGGATATGCGCATATGCTCATCGTCCGGGCTTTCCGCCTCGCACCACTGTCGCTGCTTGCACCGTTCCAATACTTCGAGATCATCTCGGCGACCGTTCTCGGGTACGCGCTGTTTAATGATTTCCCCAGCTTTTCCAAATGGATCGGCATCTTCATCATCGTCGCATCAGGTCTCTTCATCATCTGGCGCGAGCGGCTGCAGGCGCAATCGTTAAAATCTTCCTCACCCCGGGAATGTCGGGTTAACTCCTCTTCTTGAGGGATCGTCAATTCGCAGGCGCTAAAACTGTCTCCGGCTTCATGATGAAGCCTGGAGCTAAAACATGAGCGAATTTCGTCTCGCTTTTCCGGCCTGTGTGGTGGCCGGCAAGCATCGGCTGACGGCCGAAGATATAATGCTATTGCGCAAACATGCTTTTCCGGAGGGTATCCGGACATCCGACGATGTCGTGGCGATGTTGGCGCTCAACAATTCCTGCCCTGAGAAATGCGCTGCCTGGAACGCTTTCTTCGTCGAGCAGTTCGCCGGTTTCATCGTCCATTACACCTATCCGCAAGGCTCGCTTGATGAAATCAACGTCGCCTGGATCATGCGCATGTTCACGACCGCCGGTGTCGTCAACTCGGCGCTGGAACTCGAGCTCATTCTCCACGTCATGGAGATTTCGACCGTTGTCCCGGGTGAATTGAGAGCGCTCGCCCTCGACCAGCTCCGTGTGGCGATCACCGACAATATCGGTGGCTACAAGCTGTCGCGTGCCGTCGATCGCCGGGGCATTACCCGCCAGGACGTCGATTTTGCCATGCGCATCTTCAGAAGCGTCGCCGAAGGTGGTGTCATTCCCGTCTCGTCGGTCGAATACGGCGTGCTCCAGCAGATCGAGCAAGCGACGCTGCCCGGCGCCAATCATCCGCACTGGGCCGGCATCATGGCCGCCGTCCAGTTGCGCGACTATGCCGAACCGCGGCGCAGCCGCTGGCTGCGTATCGTCGATGAGGAACCCGTCTCGCAGGCAGCTGTCGCCTGACGCTGCTCAAGCCTGATTGTGCGTTCCGGTGTTTTATGCGTAAAACTCCGGAACGCATTTCTGGGTGGAGTCTCGATGTTCAAGAAAATCCTGATCGCGAATCGCGGCGAAATCGCCTGCCGCGTGATCAAGACCGCGCGCCGCATGGGTATTTTGACCGTTGCGGTCTATTCGGATGCGGATCGGGACGCTCTGCATGTCGAGATGGCCGACGAGGCCGTTCATATCGGCCCGGCCGCAGCCTCCGAGAGCTACCTGGTTGCTGAAAAGATCGTCGCCGCCTGCAAGGCAACCGGCGCCGAGGCGGTGCATCCGGGCTACGGCTTCCTGTCTGAGCGCGCCTCCTTCTGCGCTGAGCTGGAAAAGCAGGGCATCGTCTTCATCGGCCCGAAGCCGAAGGCCATCATGGCGATGGGCGACAAGATCGAATCGAAGAAATTCGCCAATGCCGCCGGCGTGTCCACCGTGCCCGGCCATCTCAGCGTTATCGAGGATGCCGCCCAAGCGGAAGTGATATCAGGCGGGATCGGTTATCCCGTCATGATCAAGGCATCGGCCGGCGGCGGCGGCAAGGGCATGCGCATTGCCTGGAATGATGGCGAGGTGCGCGACGGCTTCGAGCGCGCCCGCTCGGAGGCGAAGAGCTCCTTCGGCGACAACCGCGTCTTCATCGAGAAATACATCGTCGAGCCGCGCCATATCGAGATCCAGGTGCTGGCCGATGCGCATGGCAACGTCGTCTATCTCGGCGAGCGCGAATGCTCGATCCAGCGGCGGAACCAGAAAGTAGCAGAAGAGGCGCCCTCGCCCTTCCTCGACGAAAAAACCCGCAAGGCGATGGGCGAACAATCGGTGGCGCTGGCGAGAGCGGTCGATTACCAGAGCGCCGGCACCGTCGAATTCATCGTCGACCGCGACCGCAATTTCTATTTCCTCGAAATGAACACCCGTCTGCAAGTCGAACATCCCGTGACCGAACTCGTCACCGGCATCGATCTCGTCGAACAGATGATCCGTGTCGCAGCGGGGGAGCCACTTCCCCTCACCCAGGAAGACATCAGGCTCGACGGCTGGGCGATCGAAAGCCGGCTCTATGCCGAAGACCCCTACCGCAACTTCCTGCCGTCGATCGGCCGCCTGACGCGCTACCGCCCACCGGCCGAAGGCCGGACCGGCAATGTCGTCGTCCGCAACGATACCGGTGTCTTCGAAGGCGCCGAGATCTCGATGTATTACGATCCGATGATCGCCAAGCTCTGCACCTGGGCACCGACGCGGGTCGAAGCGATCGAGGCCATGGGCCGGGCGCTCGACGGTTTCGTCGTCGATGGCATCGAGCACAATGTCCCCTTCCTGGCGGCGCTGATGAAACATCCGCGCTGGCGCGAGGGCCGGCTGTCTACCGGCTTTATCGCCGAGGAATATCCCGACGGTTTCGCGCCGATGAAACCGGACCGCAAGGAAGAGGCCACGCTTGCCGCCATAGCCCTTTCCGCCGGCCTGATCGAGACGAACCGGCGCGAGCATTTCGCCGATCGCCTGCGCGCCGCATCGGGCGCGCTGCGCGAGCACTGGGTGGTCAAGATCGGTGACAACTACGTCGCTGCAAGATTGCTCGATGGCCTCGTCACCATCCCTTTCGATATGGACATGGCGGTCGAGGGGGCGATCGACGGCGAGAGCATCAGCGTTGTCACCGATTGGAGACCGGGCGATCCCGTCTGGAGCGGCAAGGTCGGCGGCCGCGATATCACCGCGCAGATCCGCCCGCTCCTCAACGGGTTGCGCATCGACTGGCAGGGGCTTTCGGTGACGGCCAAAGTCTTTTCGCCGCGTCATGCCGAACTCGACAAGCTGATGCCGGTGAAGCTGCCGCCCGATACCTCCAAACTCCTGCTCTGCCCGATGCCCGGCCTCGTCGTCGCCATCGCGGTTGCCGAGGGCCAGGAGGTCAAGGCCGGGGAGACGCTTGCGATCGTCGAGGCGATGAAGATGGAAAACGTGCTGCGCGCCGACCGCGATCTCGTCATTTCGAAGATCAATGCCGCCGCCGGCGAAAGCCTGGCCGTCGATGCCGTGATCATGGAATTCGCCTGAGAGGAAAAGGCCGGCGGCCGGTTTTCGCTTGAGCGCGGCTCGCCGACCGTGCCAAGGTCGCCCCAATAAATTACCAGGGAGATTGTGAAGATGGACGTTCGCGCCGCCGTTGCCGTTCAGGCCGGAAA
This sequence comes from Rhizobium sp. NZLR8, assembly GCF_019685025.1. Lineage (NCBI taxonomy): Bacteria > Pseudomonadati > Pseudomonadota > Alphaproteobacteria > Hyphomicrobiales > Rhizobiaceae > Rhizobium > Rhizobium sp. NZLR8. Next base: position 37,765 of record NZ_JABDVY010000026.1, read on the forward strand.
ACCGCTGGAAGTGATGACCGTGCAGCTGGACGGCCCGAAGGCCGGCGAAGTGCTGGTCGAGGTCAAGGCGACCGGCATCTGCCACA
>NZ_JABDVY010000027.1:0-35105 GCF_019685025.1 Rhizobium sp. NZLR8
AAGGTCGACATACGAAAACAGCGACCCCGTCCGATCATCCCCGCCGCGCATCCAAATTCCCTCGAAATCACTTGCAAGATGGAATCATGTGTCCAGCCCAAAAGCCAGTGGGTTTTTCAGCAGCCTGTTAGAACAGGATTCAGATTTTAGGCCAACCGGGCCTAAAATCATCCTGTTCTAGAGATTGCGGCCGATATTGAGGAATTTCTGGCGTCGCTCGTTGCGCAGCTGCTCGCCGGAACGCGATGCCATTTCGCCGAGCGCATTGGCGATCATGTCGCCGGTCGCGGCAATGACGCTGTCGGGATCGCGATGGGCGCCGCCCAGCGGCTCGGAAATGATGCCGTCGATGATGCCGAGCGATTTCAGGTCCTCGGCAGTGATCTTCATGTTGGTCGCCGCTTCCCGGGCGCGGGTCGAATCGCGCCAGAGGATGGAGGCGGCGCCTTCCGGCGAGATGACGCTGTAGATCGAATGCTCGAGCATATAGACCTTGTTGCCGGTGGCGATGGCGATCGCGCCGCCCGAGCCGCCTTCGCCGATGACGATGGACACGAGGGGAACCTTGACGCCGAGACATTTTTCCGTCGAGCGGGCGATCGCCTCGGCCTGGCCGCGCTCTTCGGCGCCGACGCCGGGATAGGCGCCAGCCGTGTCCACCAGCGAAATCACCGGCAGGCCGAAACGATCGGCCATTTCGAGGATGCGGATCGCCTTGCGGTAGCCTTCCGGCCGCGGGCTGCCGAAATTGTGCTTCAGGCGGCTCTTGGTGTCGTTGCCCTTTTCCTGGCCGATGACGGCGACGGGCTGGCCGCGGAAGCGCGCGAGGCCCGCCTGGATCGCGGCATCCTCGGAAAATTTGCGGTCGCCGGCGAGCGGCGTGAATTCCTGGAACAGCGTCTTGGCGTAATCGACGAAATGCGGCCGCTGCGGATGGCGGGCGACCTGGGTCTTCTGCCAGGGATTGAGCTTGGAATAGATTTCGACGATCGCCTCGCGGACGCGAACCTCCAGCCTGCCGATTTCATCGGTGGTGTCGATGCTCTCGTCTTCCGTGGCGAGCTTCTTCAGCTCGATAATCTTGCCTTCGAGGTCGGAGATCGGCTTTTCGAAGTCGAGATAATTGTGCATGAGGTGCGTTTCCGTTCCTTGTGCCCGGGGCGTTTTCCTGGCTCCGCCCCTTGTCGCCGGTCCTATTCGTGCTTTTTCGCCTGTTTGGCAAGGGGGTGATGCGTCTGGACAAGCTGCTGCAGCCTCTCTTCCAGGACATGCGTGTAGATCTGTGTGGTCGAAATGTCCGAATGGCCGAGGAGTTCCTGCACGACGCGCAGATCGGCGCCATTGGCTAGCAGGTGGCTGGCAAAGGCGTGGCGCATGACATGCGGCGAGATCAGCGACGGCGTCAGCCCGGCGCGGATTGCCAAGTTCTTCAGGTCGCGGGCGAAAACCTGGCGTGGCAGGTAGCCCTCCTTCGAGGCGGCGGGAAACAGCCACGGGCTTTCCTGCGGCTGCTTCGCCACGGCATTTTCCGCCGCCAGCAGGCGCCCGTAGGATTTCAGCGCTGATATCGCCGAATGCGACAGCGGCACCAGCCGCTCCTTGTTGCCCTTGCCGCGGATCATCAGGAAACGGCCTTCCTGGTCGAGCACACGGGCGGGAAGCGTAACCAGTTCGCTGACACGCATGCCAGTGGCATAGAGCAGCTCCAGAAGCGCCAGCATGCGCAGGCGCTGCAGCTGGCCCGGCGCCGTATCCCCCGCTTCGGCCTCAGCCTGTGAAAGCAGCTTGCCGACCTCGTCGACGCCCATCGTCTTCGGCAGCGGACGGCCTTTCTTCGGCGCGTCGAGAATGCCGGTGGGGTCGTCGGTTCTCAGGCCCTCGGCGTAGAGGAATTTGTAGAATTGCCGCATGGCGGCAAGCCGGCGCGCCTGGGACGAGGGTTTGAAACCCTTTCGGGCAAGCGAGGAAAGATAGGCGGAGAGATCGGCGGAGGCAGCCTCGGTGAGCCGTATGCGACGCTCGTGCAGGAAGGAACTGACATCTTCGAGGTCACGCTCATAGGATTGCAGCGTGTTGGCGGCCGCGCCGCGCTCGGCGCTCATCATCTCCAGGAAGGATTCCACATGGACGCGGCCGAGATCCACCATTTCGGTCACTTCCTGGTCGGAGCGATCGCCCCCGTCGCGGGCGGATTGACCCGCTCGGACGGAATGCGGATCGTCACGTCGCGCGGCTCGGGCTCGACGAAGGTCACAAGCGCCCACATCGCTCCGTAGACCGTCCCGGCGAGGATCGCGCAGACGAACAGAAAACGGAACAGGGTCGGCATCCGGCAACTCCTTCATGCTCTGCTTCTGTTATAAGAAGCGTATCTGCAAGTGCAAGAAGCGGTATTCAAGCCATGATTCCCTTGTCCGCGACTTGACGCTCCAGCTGCATTTGTCGATACGGTTTGCAAACAAAGTGTGAATGGACCGATGAGTGAACCACTGCTGACCGTTGCTGACAGCTTGAAAGACAGAGCTCGCGCCGCGCTCGGTTCACGTAATCTCATCCTTGTCGGCCTGATGGGCGCTGGAAAATCCTCGGTCGGCCGGATCGTCGCCACCCAGCTCGGGATTCCCTTCATCGACAGCGATCACGAAATCGAGCGGGTGTCACGCATGACGATCGCCGAATTATTCGCGGCCTATGGCGAAGTGGAGTTCCGGGCGCTGGAAACGCGGGTGATGAAACGGCTGCTGAAGAGCGGGCCACGGGTCGTCTCCACCGGCGGCGGCGCCTTCATCAACGACCGGACGCGCAGGCATATCAAGAAGGGCGGCCTGTCCGTCTGGCTGAAGGCCGATCTCGACGTGCTCTGGGACAGGGTCGCCAAGCGTGATACGCGGCCGCTGCTCAAGACCGAAAATCCGAAGCAGACGCTCGAAGGCCTGATGAATGCGCGCTACCCGATCTACGCGCAGGCCGACCTCACCGTGCTCTCGCGCGACGTGCGCAAGGAAATCATGGCCGACGAGGTGCTGACGGCCGTGATCGAAGCTCAGAATGAAAGTGCAGCGTCATGAATGCGATACCCTCCGCCTCCGCCGTCCAGACGGTGCATGTGCCGCTCGGCGAGCGCGCCTATGACATCCTGATCGGTCCGGGGCTGATCGCACGGGCCGGCGCCGAGATCGCCTCCCGGCTCAAGGGCCGCAAGGCGGCGATCATCACTGATGAAAATGTCGCTCCGCTCTATTTGAAGGCGCTCGTCGCAAGTCTTGATGAAGCGGGCATTGCCTCGGCTGAGGTCGTCCTGCCGGCCGGCGAGAAGACCAAAAGCTTCGAACATCTGATAACTGTCTGCGACAAGGTGCTCGAAGCCCGTGTCGAGCGCAATGATTGCGTCATCGCGCTCGGCGGCGGCGTCATCGGCGACCTTTCTGGATTTGCCGCCGGCATCGTCCGCCGCGGCGTGCGCTTCGTGCAGGTGCCGACCTCGCTGCTGTCGCAGGTCGATTCCTCCGTCGGTGGCAAGACCGGCATCAATTCCCGCCACGGCAAAAATCTGATCGGCGTCTTCCATCAGCCGGATCTGGTTCTGGCCGATACCGATGTGCTGAATTCGCTTAGCGAGCGCGAATTCCGCGCCGGTTACGCCGAGGTCGCCAAATACGGGCTGATCGACAAGCCGGATTTCTTCGCCTGGCTGGAAGCCAACTGGACGTCGGTTTTTACAGGCGGTTCCGCCCGCATCGAGGCGATTGCCGCCAGCTGTCAGGCGAAGGCCGATGTCGTCGTTGCCGACGAGCGCGAGAACGGCCCGCGGGCGCTGCTCAATCTCGGCCACACTTTCGGCCATGCGCTTGAGGCGGCGACCGCCTATGACAGCTCCCGCCTCGTGCATGGCGAGGGCGTTGCGATCGGCATGGTGCTGGCACACGAATTCTCCGCACGGATGAACCTTGCAAGCCCCGACGATGCGCGGCGCGTCGAGCGGCACCTCAAGGAGGTCGGCCTGCCGACCCGCATGTCCGACATTCCGGGCGAGCTACCGCCGGCCGAAACGCTGATGGATGCGATCGCCCAGGACAAGAAGGTCAAGAGCGGCAAGCTCACCTTCATCTTGACGCGCGGCATTGGCCAGTCTTTCGTCGCCGACGACGTTCCGGCCTCCGAGGTGATCAGCTTTCTCCGGGAAAAACATCCGTGACAACTGTCGAAGGCGCTCTGGCATTTCTTGCAACATATTGGCCGGAGATCCTTTCGATCACGGCGCTCGTGCTGATGTCCGCCTTCTTTTCCGGCTCCGAGACGGCGCTGACCGCGGTTTCGCGCAGCCGCATCCATACGCTTGAAGCCAACGGCGACGAACGCGCCGGCCTCGTCCGGCAGTTGATCGAGCGGCGCGACCGGCTGATCGGCGCGCTGCTGATCGGCAACAATCTCGCCAACATCCTATCCTCCTCGATCGCCACCAGCCTGTTCCTCGGGCTGTTCGGCAATTCCGGCGTGGCGCTGGCGACGCTTGCGATGACCGTCATCCTGGTCATCTTCGCTGAAGTGCTGCCGAAGAGCTGGGCGATTTCGACACCCGACCGTTTCGCACTCGCCATTGCGGCTCCGGCCAGGCTCTTCGTCCTCGTCGTCGGCCCGCTTTCCTCCTTCGTCAACGCGATCGTCCGCCGGATCCTTGCGCTGTTCGGCATCAACCTGTCGCGGGAGACGTCGATGCTGACGGCGCATGAGGAACTGCGCGGCGCCGTCGACCTCTTGCACCGCGAGGGATCGGTGGTGAAGGCCGATCGCGACCGTCTCGGCGGCGTGCTCGATCTCAGCGAGCTGGAACTCTCCGATATCATGGTCCACCGCACGGCGATGCGGGCGATCAACGCCGACGATCCGCCGGAAGCGGTGGTGCGCGCCATTCTCGAAAGTCCCTATACGCGCATGCCTCTGTGGCGCGGCACGATTGACAACATCATCGGCGTCGTGCACGCCAAGGACCTGTTGCGGGCGCTTGCCGAGCCGAACATGGAGCCGCAGAACCTCGATATCGTCAAGATCGCGCAGAAGCCGTGGTTCGTGCCCGACAGCACCAATCTTGAAGATCAGCTCAACGCCTTCCTGCGGCGCAAGCAGCATTTCGCCGTCGTCGTCGACGAATATGGCGAGGTGCAGGGCATCGTCACGCTGGAAGATATCCTTGAGGAAATCGTCGGCGATATTTCCGACGAGCACGATATCGAGATCCAGGGCGTGCGCCAGGAGGCCGACGGTTCCGTCGTCGTCGACGGCGGCGTACCGATCCGCGACCTCAACCGCGCGCTCGACTGGAACCTGCCCGACGAGGAGGCGACGACGATTGCAGGCCTCGTCATCCATGAATCGATGACCATCCCGGAAGAGCGCCAGGCCTTCACCTTTTATGGCAAGCGTTTCGTCGTCATGAAGCGAGAGAAGAACCGCATCACCAAGCTGCGCATTCGCCCGGCCGGGGAAGACGGCGCGAAACCGGCCTGATCCGGCTTGGATTAGAGCATGTCGCGCAAAAGTGTGCCGCGGTCTTGCGATAACGACATGCGTAAAAACAAAGACCTAAAGCGCGAGAAGCGGATCTGAAAGATCGCGGCGCGCTTTAGCGGCTGCAGGTATCCATATAAGCTGCTGTGCCGCTACCAGCGGGTCGGCTCGTCAGGTGCTGCCGGTTCGACCGCCAGCGCATGCAGGCCGGCATCGAGTTCCGGTTTCAACAGGTCGGTGATCGCCCGGTGGCGCGCCAGCCGCGACATGCCGGCGAACTTGACTGAGACGATCCTCACCCGCATATGGGTTTCGCCGGTGCCGGTGATATCGGGCTGATGGCCGGCATGCAGATGGCTTTCGTCGATGACGCTCAGGCGTTCGGGGGCGAAGGCTTCGACAAGCTTTTCTTCGATGCGGGTTCTCAGGGTCATCATCCGATCTTGCTGTTTCGCGAAAAAGGTTCCCACCAAGCCAGCAACAAACCCATTTGTCAATTCTTGTTGTCGCGTCGCGACAGCCCCATAATTAGCGCCGTCATGACACTTGATTCCAAATATTTCGATCGCATCCGAACAAGTCGCAAACGCGAGCCTGAGGCAGAGGAGGCTCCGCCTACCTGTCAGTGGGACGGCTGCGACAAGAAAGGCGTGCATCGCGCTCCTGTCGGACGCAATGCGGAAGGCCAGTTCTTTTTGTTCTGCTTCGCGCACGTCAAGGACTACAACAAGGGCTATAATTATTTCTCCGGTCTTTCGGACGGCGAGATCGCTCGCTACCAGAAAGAGGCGATCACCGGCCACCGGCCGACATGGACCGTCGGCGTCAACAAGGCGGCGAAGGACAGTCCGCTGCATTCGGAGGTTCGCTCCGGCGCCTATACACGCGTTCGCGATCCCTTCGGCTTCGTCAAGGAAGGCGGCAAGGGCAGCGGGCCGCGTTTTCCCCAGGCGCGCAAGCTGAAATCGCTGGAAAGCAAGGCCTTCGATACGATGGGCCTCAATGCCAATGCGACGTCGGCGGAGATCAAGAGCCGCTACAAGGAACTGGTCAAGAAGCACCATCCGGATGCCAATGGCGGCGACCGCGGCTCGGAAGAGCGTTTCCGCGCCGTCATCCAGGCCTATCAATTGTTGAAGCAGAACGGTTTTTGTTAGTTCCCGTCCTTGCTCTTAGGCTTCAATCGGGTATGGTCCAAATCGGCTGAGGCCGCAGGCAAACGCGGCTCATATTTGTGCGTTTTCCCGACATCGCCTCCGCCGACCTTCCGGACGCGGCGTTTCTTGTCCGGGACTCTTTCAAGAATGCTCGCACGCGGTCATTATCCCGCCGAGGTTTCGTTTCAGTCCCGGAGAAGCATCGCCGACGTTCCGACCTGGACGAGCGCGGAATAAAATCGCGGCGTCACGGTTGCGACATGGCCTGAGACAGTATGGCCGGGTGGCTTCACCCGCCTTGGAGACATGATGAGCAAGATCGAACTTGATATTTCAGAACTGCCCGATACCACCGTTTCGGTCCGCGAGGCCTTCGGCATCGATTCCGACATCCGCGTTCCCGCCTACAGCAAGGGCGACGCCTATGTGCCGGACCTCGACACCGACTACCTGTTCGACCGCGACACGACGCTCGCCATTCTCGCAGGCTTCGCCCATAACCGCCGCGTGATGATCTCCGGCTATCACGGCACGGGCAAGTCCTCGCATATCGAGCAGGTGGCCGCACGGCTTAACTGGCCCTGCGTGCGCATCAACCTCGACAGCCATGTCAGCCGTATCGATCTTGTCGGCAAGGATGCGATCGTCGTCAAGGACGGGCTGCAGGTCACCGAATTCAAGGACGGCATCCTTCCCTGGGCCTATCAGCACAATGTCGCGCTGGTGTTCGACGAATATGATGCCGGCCGTCCCGATGTGATGTTCGTCATCCAGCGCGTGCTCGAATCCTCCGGCCGCCTGACGCTGCTCGACCAGAGCCGCGTCATCCGGCCGCACCCGGCCTTCCGCCTATTTGCGACCGCCAATACGATCGGCCTCGGTGATACCACCGGCCTCTATCACGGCACGCAGCAGATCAACCAGGCGCAGATGGACCGCTGGTCGATCGTGACGACGCTGAACTATCTGCCGCATGATCATGAAGTGAATATCGTCGCCGCCAAGGTGAAGAGCTTCGGCAAGGACAGGGAAGGTCGCGACACCGTGTCGAAGATGGTCCGCGTCGCCGACCTGACGCGCGCTGCCTTCATGAATGGCGACCTCTCCACGGTCATGAGCCCGCGTACCGTCATCACCTGGGCCGAGAATGCCGAGATCTTCGGCGATCTCGCCTTCGCGTTCCGCGTCACCTTCCTCAACAAGTGCGACGAGCTGGAGCGCCCTCTGGTCGCCGAGCATTATCAGCGGGCCTTCGGCGTCGAGCTGAAGGAAAGTGCCGCCAATATCGTTCTCGGAGCCTGAGACCGACCGATCATGGCAGCTCGCGGTGACAATTCGAAAGCAAAGCCCGGCGCCCCTGTCGACGTCGAGCCATTACGCCGGGCGATAACCGGCTGCGTGCGCTCGATCGCCGGCGACGGCGATGTCGAGGTGACCTTCGCCAATGAACGACCGGGGATGACCGGCGAGCGCATCCGGCTGCCGGAGCTTTCCAAGCGGCCGACGGCGCATGAGCTGGCGGTCACCCGCGGGCTTGGCGATTCCATGGCGCTGCGTCTCGCCTGTCATGACGAAAAGGTGCATTCGACGATGGCGCCGCAGGGCTCGGACGCCCGGGCGATCTTCGATGTCGTCGAGCAGGCGCGCGTCGAATCGATCGGCGCGCTGCGCATGGAGGGCATGGCGTCGAACCTGCGCTCCATGACCGAAGAGAAATATTCCAAGGCGAATTTCACCGGCATCGAACGCCAGGAAGACGCACCGGTCGGTGAAGCCGTTGCGATGATGGTGCGCGAGAAGCTGACCGGCCAGCGCCCGCCCGCCTCCGCCGGCAAGGTGCTCGACCTCTGGCGCGGCTTCATCGAGGACAAGGCAGGGTCCGAACTCGACAATCTGTCGAGCGCGATCAACGACCAGCAGGCCTTCGCCAAGGTCATCCGCAACATGCTGTCGGCCATGGAAATGGCCGAGGAATACGGCGACGACGACAGCGACGCCGATAATGACGACCAGTCGGATCAGGAAGACCAGCCGAGCGGCGACGAGCAGGATCAGGACGAGGTCGACGAGGATGCCGGCACCGACGCCGCCCCCGTCGAAGACAGTGAAGTCGCCGACGAGCAGATGGAGGACGGCGAGACCGAAGGCGCCGAAATTTCCGACGACGACATGATGGAAGAGGGCGAGGACGATTCGGAAACGCCGGGCGAGACCCGCCGTCCGAACACGCCTTTTGCCGATTTCAACGAGAAGGTCGATTATCACGTCTTTACCGAAGCGTTTGACGAGATCATCACCGCCGAGGAACTCTGCGATGCCGCCGAGTTGGAGCGCCTGCGCGCCTTCCTCGACAAGCAGCTGGCGCATCTGCAGGGCGCGGTCGGCCGCCTGGCCAACCGGCTGCAGCGCCGGCTGATGGCGCAGCAGAACCGCTCCTGGGATTTCGATCTGGAAGAGGGTTATCTCGATCCGGCCCGGCTGCAGCGTATCATCATCGATCCGATGCAGGCGCTGTCCTTCAAGATGGAGCGCGACACGCAGTTCCGCGACACCGTCGTCACCCTGCTCATCGACAATTCCGGCTCGATGCGCGGCCGGCCGATCACGGTTGCCGCCACCTGCGCCGATATTCTCGCCCGCACGCTGGAGCGCTGCGGCGTCAAGGTCGAGATCCTCGGCTTCACCACCAAGGCCTGGAAAGGCGGGCAGGCACGTGAGGGCTGGCTTGCCGGCGGCAAGCCGCAGACGCCGGGTCGCCTCAACGACCTGCGCCATATCATCTACAAATCGGCCGACGCGCCGTGGCGGCGGGCACGGGCCAATCTCGGGCTGATGATGCGCGAGGGCCTGCTCAAGGAAAATATTGACGGCGAGGCGCTGATCTGGGCGCATAATCGTCTGCTCGCACGCCGCGAGCAGCGCCGCATCCTGATGATGATTTCGGACGGGGCGCCGGTCGACGATTCGACGCTGTCGGTCAATCCAGGCAATTATCTCGAGCGGCACCTGCGCGCCGTCATCGAGCAGATCGAGACGCGCTCGCCTGTCGAACTGCTGGCGATCGGCATCGGTCACGATGTGACACGTTACTATCGCCGCGCCGTGACGATCGTCGATGCCGACGAGCTTGCCGGCGCGATGACCGAGCAGCTTGCCTCGCTGTTCGAAGATAAATCCGCCCCGTCGCGTGGCAGCCGGATACGCCGTGCCGGTTGACCGGCTGGAAGGAAGCATGGCTGGTAAGCGCCTTTACCGCGCAGTGTCGATTGCCCTCTGCATCGCCGCTGGCGCGTGCCCCGCATCGGCGCGCGACGTGCCGGTCATTAGCCGGCAAATCTCTGATTTCAGGATCGGCTCTTCGCAGACGAACTTCGGGTCGCTGGAATTTCTCGGCGGACTGGAGATGGTTTCCAGCCGAGCCCTGTTCGGCTCGCTTTCCGCCATCCGCTTCCGGCCGGACCAGCAACATTTCGTCGTCGTGCTCGATACCGGTCAATGGCTGACGGGCAGCATCGAGCGCGACCTCAAGGGCAGGCTTTCCGGTCTCTCCAATGTCGAGATCACCCCGATGAAGAACATCGCCGGGCGCAGCTTCGAGGGCAAGGGGCATATGGATGCCGAGGGCCTGGCGCTCGATGGTAACAGGATCCTGGTCTCCTTCGAGCAGGATCACCGCGTCGATATCTATCCCGATCCGGGTTTTGCCGATTCCGGCGCGATCGCCACTCTGCCCATCCTCATCCCGCGGAAGATGCTGAGCGACAACCGCGGCATCGAGACCATTGCCGTGGCGCCGGCATCGAGCCCGCTCAAGGGCGGCGTTGTTATCGTCTCCGAACGCGGTCTCGATAGCGACGGCAACCGGGTCGCGGCTATTCTGAACGGCCCGCTGAAAGGGCGTTTCTCAGTGGCGCGGGACGGCAGCTTCGACATCACCGACGGCGCCTTCCTGCCGAACGGCGACCTGCTGCTGCTGGAACGTCGCTTCAATATGGCCGAAGGCATCGGCATGCGGATTCGGCGCATCAAGGGCGGCGATATCAGGCCCGGCGCCGTCGTCGACGGCGAATTGCTGCTCGAAGGCAATTTCAATTCTCAGATCGACAATATGGAAGGGCTGGACACGTTCCAGGCCGCCGACGGTACCACCCATATCGTCCTGGTGTCGGACGACAATCATTCGATCCTACAGCGCAATCTAATGCTGGAATTCCGGCTGACCGAACAGACCGCACACAAAGCGTCAGACTGACGTCATACGCGTCGGCGGTCATGCCGGAGCATCGGTCGGCAGCCTTCGGAGGACATCATAGTGCATATCCACGTCATGGGTGCGTCCGGTTCCGGCACGACATCGCTCGGCGGTGCGTTGGCCGTAAGGCTCGATATCGCCCATCTCGATACAGACGATTTCTTTTGGCTGCCAACCGATCCGCCGTTCACGACGCCGAGGGATGCCGGTGAGCGCATTCGGCTGCTGCTTGAGGAGAAGCGACGGCCTCGTGGCTGGGTTCTTTCCGGATCGGCGCTGAAGTGGGGCACCCCGCTGGAGCCGCTCTACGATCTGATCGTGTTCCTCAGGATCGAGCCGGAGCTTCGTATGGCGCGCATCCGCGCGCGGGAGGTGGCCCGATATGGAAACAGGATTGGGCCCGGCGGCGACATGGAAGTAAAAAGCGGGCAATTCCTGGAATGGGCGGCAAGTTACGACACAGCCGGTCCCGAACGCCGCAGCCTTGCGGCGCATGAGCAATGGCTGGAAACGCAGACGGCGCCGGTGTTGCGGCTCGATTCGTCGCTTGGTATCGACGAGCTGGCTGCAGCGGTCCTTCTGCATCCGGCCATCGCTGCCGGTGCGGTCCGGCGGCGTCGGTGAGTTGAATGAAAGCATGTCGCGCAAAAGTGTGCAGCGGTTTTCAAAGCGCGAAGCGCTTTTGCCGCAACGACATGCGTAAAAACAATGGGCTAAAGCGCCAAGAGCGAATCTGAAGGATCGCGACGCGCTTTATCTGGCGCGGGCTGCCTGCATCGGCCGCAGCACGTTCATCAGCGCGCCGTAGGGCAAGAGCATGACGAGGCCGACGATCATCTTGACGGCGAAATCGCCGATCGCCCAGGAAATCCAGCGCGGAGCCTCGGTGGCGAAGACGCCGAGGACGGGGGCTGCTTCCAGCGCGAAGGGCTCGTTCGGGCCGAGGAAGACGAAAAACGCGGCGAAGGACAGCGAGAAGAACATCACCGTATCCAGCGCCGAGCCGATCAGCGAGCCGACGAGCGGCGCGCGCCACCAGGCCTGGCGGCGAAGGCGGTTGAAGACGGCGATATCGAGCAGCTGGCCGGCGAGATAGGCAGAGCCGGAGGCGATGGCGATGCGCGGCACTGACGTGAAGAAGGAGAGCGTCACGCCGACGACGAATCCGGCAAGGACGACCTTGCGGGCTGCCTGCGGGCCGAACTGGCGGTTGGTCAGATCGGTGATCAGGAAGGCGATCGGATAGGAGAAGGCGCCCCAGGTCAGGATGTCGGCAAGGTTGACGCCGGCGACTTCGGCGTTCAGCGGAAACTGGACGAGGAAGTTGGAAGCGACGACGACGAGTGTCATCAGCGCGACATAGGCGATGGTATAGCGGGTCTTCGGCATTTTTTTATCCTGGGTGATGCCACCAGTTGGAGCGACGATCCGGCAAAGCAAAAGGCTTGTCCGGTATCATCCGTTCAAGCCTTTAAAGCCGTATGAAAGAAGGGCAGAAGCTTACGCAGCAACAGCAACAGCTGCTTCGGCGGTCTTCTTGACGATCTGACGACGCAGCAGGCGCGCGCGCATCGACAGTTCGGTTTCGTTGGCCTTCAGCAGGAAGGCATCGAGGCCGCCACGATGCTCGACGGAGCGAAGAGCAGCAGCCGAAACACGAAGACGATAACGCTGGTTGAGGGCGTCGGAAATCAGCGTGACCTGGCACAGGTTCGGCAGGAACCGGCGCTTGGTCTTGTTGTTGGCATGGCTGACATTGTTACCAGTCAGGACGGCCTTGCCGGTCAATTCGCACACGCGGGACATGGAACACCTATTCTTGTTTTTGTCGGGCCATCGAATTGCCATCCCGGTCAAAACCAGGCGCGCAATCCAACGGGCATGATTGGAAAGTTGCGGTTCTATAGTCAGGCAGGCTGCGCGCGTCAAGCCAAACCTTGGCCTTTCCCGCAATTCTGTCAAAAAGCTGCTGTTTTCTTCCCTTCGCGGCAGGAGTATAGAGCGCTGAGCGAAGGCTGCCAGCGCGCGGCAAGACAAGGCTTGATTCATGGCTCATTCGAGCAGACGGATTTTCATTTCGGCGATCGCCGCGCTGCTTGCCATACCGGCAGCGGCGGCCGAAATCCAGCATCGGACGGAATACCGGGTGACGCTTGCCGGCCTGCCGATCGCCCGCGCCGCGTTCCTGACGCAGATCGAGGACGATCATAGCTACAAGATCGCCGGCAGCATCAACTCCGCCGGGCTTGCCGATCTGGTCACGACGATTTCGGCCAAAACAAGTGTCACCGGCGTCGTGCGCGACGACAAGTTGCAGGCGTCGAAATATTCGCTCTACTACAAGAGCGGCAAGAAGGCCCGGGTCTACGAGGTCAGCTACCGCGACGGCAACATCGTCTCGGCGACGACGACACCGCCGCCGAAGCGTCCGAAGAACTGGATCGACGTGACGCCGCGCGACATGCGCTCGGTGCTCGATCCGATCTCCGGCCTGATCTTCACCGGCGACACCAAGGTCTGCTCGCAGACGCTGCCGATCTTCGACGGCGAGACGCGCATGGATCTGGTGCTGTCGCCGAAGGGCGACGAGGATTTCTCGACCAACGGCTTCAAGGGCAAGGCGACCGTCTGCAGCGTGCGCTTCGTGCCACGCTCGGGCTACAAGAAGGGCCGCAAGGACATCGTCTATCTCAGCAAGAGCGACCGGATGGAAATCTGGTTTGCCAAGTCGGACGCGGCAAATGTATACGCTCCCGTCTACGTGCGCATTCCGACCGAATATGGAATGGTGACGATCACTGCCGTCAAATACGGCAGCAGCTGACGGAGATCATCCTCCGTCAAAGGGGGATGGGTGAAGCTTCGCGCGACGTTGATCGGTTTTACCGCCATTTTGATGTGGTCGTTCCTGGCGCTGTTGACGGCCGCCTCCGGCAAGATGCCGCCGTTCCAGCTTTCGGCCGTCTGCTTTGCGATCGGCAGCATTCCCGGCCTCGCCGTGCTTGCCCTCAACCCGTCACGGCTGACGCTGCTGAAGCAGCCGGCCAAGGTCTGGGTGACCGGTATTTCGGGGCTGTTCGGCTATCATTTCCTTTATTTCACCGCGCTCAGAAACGCACCGGCGGTGGAGGCGGGGCTGATCGCCTATCTCTGGCCGCTGCTGATCGTCGTCGGCTCGGCGCTGCTGCCGGGCGAACGGCTGCGCTGGCATCATGTGGCCGGTGCGCTTGCCGGGCTGTGCGGCACCTTCCTGATCGTCGGCCGCAACGGCATCGATTTTAACGGCGCCTATGCCGTCGGTTACACCGCCGCTTTTCTCTGCGCCTTCACCTGGTCCGGTTACTCGCTACTGACCCGGCGTTTCGACGCCGTCTCCACCGATGTCGTCACCGGCTTCTGCCTTGCGACCTCGATCCTGTCGCTGTTCTGCCATCTCGGCCTGGAGACGACGGTCTGGCCGGCAACGGGTTTCGAATGGCTCGCCGTCGCCGGGCTCGGGCTCCTGCCGGTGGGGGCTGCCTTTTACGCCTGGGATTACGGCGTCAAGAACGGCGATATCCAGATCCTCGGCGCGGCGAGTTATGCCGCACCGCTGCTTTCGACGCTGATCCTGACGCTGTTCGGATTTGCCGAGCCGGGCTGGCGCATCGCGCTCGCCTGCCTGCTCGTCACCGGCGGGGCGGTGCTGGCCGCCCAGGACATGTTTCGTCGCAAGATCCAGCCGCCGGTTGCGGCGGAATGAGTTCAGCCGCCGGGCGTCCAGCCTGATGGCGCCATCTCGAAGCTCGAAAACGTAAAGCCCGGTGAGACAGTGCAGCCGACCAGGGTGAAATCGCCGAGGCTTTCGGCCGACTGCCACCAATTGGCCGGAATGATCACCTGCGGCCGCTCGCCGGCCGCCAGGTCGGTTCCAAGCGTCAGGGCCTCGCTTGCCGTTCCATCTTCAGAGCGATGCAGCGAGAGCGGCGCGCCGGCGTAATAATGCCAGACCTCCACCGCATCATGGACGCGATGCCAGTGCGAGCGCTGTCCTCTGATCAGGAGATAATAGATCGCCGTCGAGTGGCCGCGTTCTCCGCCCGCCGTATCGCGGAACGTCTCAGCGTACCAGCCGCCCTCCGGATGCGGCTGCATGGCGAGTTCGCGGATGATGTCTTCGGGAGACATCAGAAATTGTCCTTGCGCTTGCGGATCTCGGCAAAGACTTCCTCGTTGGTCTTGCCTTCCATCAGCAGATTGCGGCGGATCGCCGGATCGGCGGCGCGCAGGAACGGGTTGGTCTCCTTTTCCAGCCCCAGCGTCGTCGGGATGGTGAATTTGCCGTCGGCGCGCAAGGCCTCGATCTCGGCGGCGCGGCTCTTCAGGCGTTCGTTGTCGGGATCGACCGTCAGTGCGAAGCGGGCATTGGACAGGGTGTATTCGTGGCCGAAATAGACGGCGGTCTCATCGGGCAGCACGGCCAGTTTTTGCAGCGAATGCCACATGTCGGCGGCCGGGCGTTCGAACAGCCGGCCGCAGCCGAGCGCAAACAGCGTATCGGCGGCAAAGAGCAGCTTGTCGTCGACGAAGTGATAGCAGATATGGCCGGCGGTGTGGCCGGGCGTCTCGATGACGTTGACCGTGTGATCGCCGAAAAGGAAGCTGTCGCCATCGGCCATCGTCCGGTCGAGGCCGGGAATGGCGATCGCCTCGTTGATCGGGCCGATGATCTCGCAGCCGAACTGCTCCTTCAGCGCCAGGTTGCCGGTGACATGGTCGGTGTGATGATGGGTGGTGAAGATATGGGTGATTTTCCAGCCGCGGCGCGTCGCCGCCTGCAGGATCGGCGCCTCTTCCGGCGCGTCGATCGCCGCGGTAAAGCCTGTCTCCGGATCGTGGACGAGAACGCCGAAATTGTCGGTGCGGCAGAGAAAAACGTCTAATTCCAAAGGTTTCATCGTTCAATAATCCCTTGTCATGCGAGTCTCGCGGAAATGTAGAGGTTCCGGCCTTGAAGTCCAACCGCCCGCTGATAACATTTATCGCAATGCACGCCGATATCGTCGACCTACGCCAGTTCTACCACTCCGAGCTTGGGCGCCTTGCCGAGCAGTCGATCGCCATGGCGCTGTCTTCGCTCTGGGTGCGGCTGCCGCAGGAGCGTCTGGTCGGTCTCGGCTATGCCGTGCCCTTCCTCGACCGCTTCCAGGCCGATACCGAGCGCACCTTCGCCTTCATGCCGGCCGGGCAGGGCGCGGTGAACTGGCCGATGGGATCGCTCTCGTCGACGGCGCTGATTTTCGACGAGGAACTGCCGCTGCCGGATTCCTCGATCGACCGGGTGCTGATGGTGCATTCGCTGGAATTCGCCGAAAGCCCGCGCGAGACGCTGAAGGAACTCTGGCGGGTGCTGGCGCCAGGCGGACGGCTTGTCATCGTCGTGCCGAACCGACGCGGCGTCTGGGCGCGGATGGAACACACGCCGTTCGGCTCGGGCCGGCCCTATTCCCGCGGTCAGCTGACGCATCTGCTGCGCGAAACGAATTTCACCCCGGGCGCGACGGCCGAAGCGCTGTTCTTCCCGCCCTCGAAGCTCAGGACCATCCTGCGCCTTCGCCGCGCCTTCGAGCGGATCGGGCGGACGTTGTGGCCGGCTTTCTCAGGCGTCATCATCGTCGAGGCGCAGAAGCGGCTCTATCAGGGGCTGCCGGTTGCGGCGCGAGCCTCCCGCCGCGTCTTCGTGCCGGTTCTGGCACCCCATGGCGTGCCGACCACACGCAGCCGGTGACGCCGCCCGGCTCTCGACAAGAACCGCATTCCGCTTTAATGCGACTGGTAATTTCCGGCAGTTCCAAGGTCGATCCATGAGCGTTGAGATGAGCAAGCCTGTTCCGCGTCCCGGTATTCTCGATATCGCATCCTATGTGCCGGGCAAGGAACATGCACCGGGTGTTGCCCGCGTCTACAAGCTTTCGTCCAACGAAACGCCACTCGGCGCCAGTCCGAAGGCGATCGATGCGTTCAAGGCGGTTGCCGACAATCTGGAGCGGTACCCCGACGGGCAGGCGGTTGAATTGCGCGAGGCGATCGCTGCCGTGCACGGCCTCAACCCGGCAAACATTCTCTGCGGCAACGGTTCCGACGAACTGCTCGGCCTGCTCTGCCATGTCTATCTCGGCGCCGGCGACGAGGGCATCATCACCGAGCACGGCTTCCTGGTCTACAAGATCCAGATCCAGGGCGCCGGCGCCACGCCTGTCGTCGTCAGGGAAAAAGATCACACCGTCGATGTCGATGCGATCCTTGCCGCGGTGACGGAAAAGACCAAGATCGTTTTCATCGCCAATCCCGGCAATCCAACCGGCACTTATGTCCCAGTCAGCGAGATCCGCCGCCTGCAGGCCGGGCTACCGAAGCATGTCGTGCTGGTGCTCGATGCCGCCTATGCCGAATATGTGCGCCGCAACGATTATGAAGCCGGCATCGAGGTCGTGTCTTCCAATGCCAACGTGGTGATGACCCGCACCTTCTCGAAGGCCTACGGACTGGCGGCGCTGCGGGTCGGCTGGATGTATGCGCCGGCCGAGATCGTCGACGCTGTGAACCGCGTGCGCGGGCCTTTCAATTTGAACGCGCCGGCAATCGCCGCCGGTGCCGCGGCGATCCGCGACCAGGCCTTCATCCAGCAGGCCGTCTCCTTCAACCAGATGTGGGTGGAGACGCTGACCCAGGCGCTCGAAGCGATCGGCCTGAAGGTGACGCCGTCCGTCGCCAATTTCGTCCTCATTCATTTCCCCGAGATCGACGGCAAGCGCGCCGCCGATGCCGACGATCTCCTGACGAGCCGCGGCTACATCCTGCGCGCCGTGCGCAGCTATGGCTTTGCCAATGCGCTCCGGATGAGCATCGGCCCCGAAGAGGCCAACCGTGGCGTCATCGCCGCGCTCACCGAATTCATGGGACGCAAGGCATGAACGTCCAGTTCGATCGTATCGCGCTGATCGGTATCGGCCTGATCGGCTCTTCACTCGCCTACGACATCAGGCGGCTTGGTCTTGCACGGGAGATCGTCGTCGCGACGCGTAGCGCCGATACGCTGAAGCGTGCCGAGGAGCTCGGTCTCGGCGACCGCTACACGACGTCTTCGGCCGATGCCGTCAGGGATGCCGATCTGGTAATCGTCTCGGTGCCGGTCGGCGCTTCGGAAAGCGTGGCGAAGGAGATAGCGGCTAGCCTGAAGTCCGGGGCTGTTGTCACCGATGTCGGCTCCACCAAGGCCTCGGTCATCGCGCAGATGCTGCCGCATATGCCTGATAATGTGCATTTCATCCCCGGCCATCCACTGGCCGGCACCGAAAAATCCGGCCCCGATGCCGGCTTCCCGGGCCTCTTCGAAGGCCGTTGGTGCATCTTCACGCCGGTCGCCGGTACCGACGAGACGGCGCTGAAGCGTCTGCGCAGCTTCTGGGAAACGCTTGGTTCGAAGGTCGACGAAATGGATGCGGAGCATCACGACAAGGTGCTGGCGATCGTCTCGCACCTGCCGCATATCATCGCCTACAACATCGTCGGCACCGCCGACGATCTGGAGACGGTGACCGAGTCGGAAGTCATCAAATACTCCGCCTCGGGCTTTCGCGATTTCACCCGACTTGCGGCTTCCGACCCGACGATGTGGCGCGACGTCTGCCTGCACAATCGTGATGCGATCCTCGAAATGCTGGCGCGCTTCTCGGAGGACCTCGCCTCTCTGCAGCGCGCGATCCGCTGGGGCGAGGGCGACAAGATCTTCGAACTTTTCACCCGCACGCGCGCCATCCGCCGCTCGATCGTCCAGGCCGGCCAGGATGTCGACGCGCCTGATTTCGGCCGCCACGCGCTGGATAACAAGAAGTAGCCATCCGCGATGGTTGAGGTGGCGCGCGCCAGCCAGGCGGATATCGATTGGCTCGTTCGCGAGGATGCCAGCGCTGGTGAAGCCTGGGTGTCGCGATGCGTGGCGCTTGGCGAATATCTCGTTGCCAGGAAAGTCGGCGAGATCGTCGGTTTCCTGCGCTTCTCCCGCTTCTGGGGCAGAATTCCCTACATGGAGATGATCCGCGTCCTTCCCGGCCACCGCCGTTCAGGCGTCGGAACGGCGCTGTTTGTTGCCTGGGAAGGGGCGATGCGCGGCGACGGCGCCCGCGTGCTGATGACCTCGAGCGAATGCGACGAAAGCCGACCTCAGGACTGGCATCGCCGCAACGGATTTACCGAAACCGGCGCGATCGAGCTGCCTGGGTTGCAGTCGGTGGCGGAGGTCTTCTTCGTCAAGCGGATAAGCTGAGAGGCGCCATAGGTCAGATCGGCGGTATCCGGCCGAGCGGGATGAAGCCGCTGACGGTGGCGTTGCCGTGATCGACGACAAGATCGACGGAGACTTTGTCTTTGCCGCCGGCAAGCGATTTCAAGAGCTTGGTCGCCGTTTTGACGGTCGAGGCGATATCCGGAAAGGCCTGTTTCAGGCTGTCGCCCCAGGGGCCGAGCTGTTCGATTTCCAGCTTGAATTTTCCGGAGAGCAGACCCTGCTCGTCGAAGGAAAAGGGGCCGGTCAGCGTCATCACTTTGCCGTCGCCGATGTCGGCGACGATGCGGCGCAGCTCACCGGCGGCACCGTTGAGGCCGCTCGGATCACTGCCGTCGATCAGGCCGGCTTTACCGGCGACGGTCAGATCGATACTGGCCGACAGCTTCGGGAAGATTTGCGGCCAGTCCTTGATCGCGGTGTTGGCATCCTGCACGGAGATCGCGCCGTCGAGATCGGCACCGTTCTGGCGCAGATGAATTTCGGTGCGAGCGGCATCGAAGCTGATGGTCTGGCCGGTGTAGGAGGAAACCGCCGTCGCCTTCAGGCCCTCGATGACCGTTGAGCTGCGGTTAATGCCCCGCAACCTCGTCGCCAGGCTCGCTTGCAGGTTTGCCCATTGGGCCGAGATCGAAAGGCCATTGCTGGTGCGGATGGCGGCCGGCGAATCGAGCTCCCAGACGATATTGCCGGGCGCGTAGACCTGCGCTGCCGAACGCAACGCGCCGAAGGTGGCCGAGACGCCGTTGACATGGTCGTCGACATCGATCTTGGAGCAGAACAGGCCGATACGGAAAGGATAGCCGCGGAATTCGATATCGGAGCATTCGGCGCTGACGCCTGCCTGGTCGCGCGGCGCGATCGCCTTCAGCACCGTGGTCTTCAGCGTCGATGCCGCATAGAACCAGCCGCCGGTATAAAGCGCGATCACCAGGAGGACGCCGCCACCCAGCAACCAGAATTTCTTGCTGCTGCTGGATTGGCTGCTACCGGATTGGCTTGACGCTGCCATGATGTTCTCCAATGGTGAATCGCAAATGTGATTCCGGTCTGGCGTGCGATATGGACGAAATTTGGGTATTTGGCTACGGTTCGCTGATGTGGAATCCGGGCTTCGAGTTCATGGAGCGGGCAGAGGCTCTGATCTACGGCTACAGGCGTTCGCTCTGCGTCCGTTCCTTTGTCCATCGCGGTACGCGCGACAGTCCGGGCCTGGTTCTCGGCCTCGACAGAGGCGGCGCCTGCCGCGGCATGGCTTTCCGCATTTCCCCGGAAAAATGGGATGAGGTGATCGATTATCTCCGCGCCCGCGAACTGGTTACCAATGTCTACCTGGAGCGCCGAGTGCGGCTGCAGCTTGCGGGAGGCTGCAGGGTGGAGGCGGTTACCTACATTGCTGATCGCGACCATGAGCAATATGCCGGTACGCTCGACGCATTTGAGGCGGCGAGGGTGGTGAGCCAGGCCAAGGGTCAGTCAGGCCCGAATGATGCCTATGTCTTCAACACCGCGATGCATCTGAAGCAGATGGGCATTCGCGACCATTGGCTGGAGCAGGTCGTCGACGAAGTGGAGCGGCTGCGCGCCGCTTGATCCTCACGCGCGTCGCGATTATTATCGCAAAAACCGTTGCGCAGTTTGCGCGACATGCTTCAGGCGGTCGCCGTCTTGAGCCTGCGCAGCTCGGCCAGCCTTTCGACCGCCGTCGGCGGCAGCGGCAGATGCGGATTTGCCTCGACAGTTTCGAGCAGAAGCGCGTCGCTTGCCCGCTCCGACACCTCGATCAGATGGGCGAAAAACGCGTCCGGATCCATTCCCGGCATGATCGGCGGCAGGATCCTCACCTTGAAATGGCCGGGATAACGACGAATGCTGCGCCGCGGCCAGAAGAGACCGGGATGCATGACGATCGGCACTACGGGGATGGCGAGATCACGGTACATGCGGGCGATGCCATACTTATAGACCGGCTCGGCGCCCGGCGGGCGACGGGTGCCCTCAGGATAGATGATCAGCTGGCGGCCGGTCGAAAGCTCCTGTTTCGTGCGCTTCAACACCTCCACCATCACCTTGCCACGGGCGCCGCGATCAACCGGGATCACCCGCTGCTTCTTCGCATACCAGCCGAACAGCGGAATCCACATCAGCTCGCGCTTCAGGATGTAGACCGGGTCCTTCAGCCAGGGCAGCAGCGCATAGGTATCCCAGAAGGACTGGTGCTTCGGCGCCAGGATGTAGCTGCCGTCCGGGAGGTTCTCCAGGCCTTCGATCTCGAAGGTGGTGCCGACGATCACCCGCATCAGCCAGTGGTTGGAGCGTGCCCAATTTTTCGGGATCGCATAGGCGGTCAGGCGCGGCGCCAGGAAATAGTATGGCGAGAGAACGATCATCCGGATGATGAGGTTGGCGTAGAAGATCGTGTTGAAGAGGACGGAACGCAGGGCGATCATGAAACTTTCCCGAGGCATGCTCACGCGACCGGCCTACACGATATTGCTCGGCATAAAAAGCGTTTGATGACGTCCCAGAACAGGATTCAGATTTTAGGCCGGGCCTAAAATCTGAATCCTGCTCTAAATTAAAGAGTTGGAACATGATGTCGTGAGAAAACCGCTCACACTTTTCGGCATCATGCTCTAGCAAAAGCGTCAGTTCTCGCTCGACGCGCTTGCCGAGCGCAGCCCGGTGTGGCGACCGAAGCCGGTGATGTTGCGGGCGCCGGTCAGCAGCACTTTTACATATTCGGCAAGCATGACACGCATCGCATTCGGGTCGGTGAACCAGTTGCGGCTCTTCAAATCCGAATTGACCACGGGATAAGCGATGAACTCGATATCGGGATCGACATAGGAGAGCTCCGCGAGGCTTCGCGGCATGTGGTAGTTGTTGGTGACGATCAAGACGCTGCGGTATCCCTTGGCGTGGATCCAGTTCGAAGCTTCCTCGGCATTGCCGATCGTGTCGATCGCATCGTGGCCGATATCGACACAGCAGGAGAAGAGATCGGCCGAGCCCTGCGTCATCTTGCGGATCTGCGCCGGGGTGGTCGTCGGGTGGACGCCGGAAATGAGCAAACGCTTGCCGGCACCTTTCTGCAGCAGCTCCACGGCCTGATCGATGCGCTGGTAACCCCCTGTCAGCACGACGATCGCATCTGCCTTCGGCTCGGCCGGAGGCTTAAGCGTCGTCACGGAATCGGCGAAACGCAGGAAACCGCCGAACAACAGGGCGATCGCCAGCACGCAGGCAAAGCCGCCCCAACGCAGCAGGCGGCGGATCAGCCCGCGCCGCGGCGGCAAACCCGCCGGGCGGTCAAGCTCGGGGTCCTGATGAATCGGGTTGGGTGTCGTATCTCCCATGGTCATGAATCGTGACTATACGCTGATTGCGGCACGGAACAGACGCTTTCATGGCAAAACGGCATGGTCACGATCAACTCGCGATGCCGTCGGTGCGTGTCGGGTCCGAGCGTAATGTATCGATTTCGTAGATCGTCTGCATGACGGTCAGTCGCGCGGTGATAGTGGTCAGGAGCGCAATGACGATCATCGTTGCGAAGATGCCGGCATAACCGAGTACGCCGACGGAGAAGGTGCCGAAGAGCGCCGTCGCCTGGTCCGTTTCCGGGGTGGCGAGCGTGCGGCTCTGCCAGAAACCGGCGGTGGCGAAGAAGAGGGCGGCAAGGGCGCTGCCGATTGCCGAGCCCTTGAGGCTGATCTTCAGGAAATGCTTCTGGAATTCGGTGGCGACGAAGGAGCTTTCGGCGCCGACGAAATGCAGCACTTCGACGACGTGACGATTGCCCGACAGCGCGCCGCGCGTGGCGAAGACGACGGTGAGCACCATCGCCGTGAAAACCAGCAGCAGGATGCCTGTGCCGATCATGACGGTCGTGTGCGCCATGGACACCAGCCGGTCGACCCAGGTGCGGTGATCGTCGAGGCTTGCCTGCGGGATGCTGTCTTTCAGCAACGCCCGCATCGAATCGAAATCCGGTGGATTGCTCTCGTCGATGGTGATGATGACGAGGCGGGGAACGGGCAGATCCTTGAGATCGAGACCGGGGCCGAGCCAGGGTTCGAGCAGGCGGGCGGTCGCCGCCTCGTCGACGATCTGGCCGCTCTTGGTGCCGACGAAGGTCAGCGCCAGGTCGCGTGCCTGGGTCAGCGCCTTTTCCATGTCGAGATTGTCGTCCGGCTTGATCTGGATGGTGATCTCTCGGGAGATCTGGCTCTCCCAGCTTGCTGCCGTCGAGCGCACCATGCTGACGCCGCCGAGCGTCAGGCAGGCGAGAAAGGCCATGATTGCGATGACCACCATCAACGCGCTGCCCTGGATGTTGGATGGCGGCAGGATCGGCGCGGTCGGACGCACGCGCATTTCCGGTCGTTTCTGCTCAGCCTTACCAGGCGCCTTGTCCGGGTTTCTGGATGGGAGCTCAGTCATAGATATCGAGATGCCCCCCCGAGAGGATCATGCGGCGAGCTTCCACCTGTTCCATCAGCGCCAGGTCATGCGTGGCGATCACAACTGCGGTGCCGAGGCGGTTCAGCTCGAGGAAAAGATTGAGCAAGCGCTTGGCCATCGGCGGGTCGACATTGCCGGTGGGTTCGTCGGCAAGCAGCACCTCCGGCCGGTCCATCAGCGCCCTGGCGATCGCGGCGCGCTGCTTCTCGCCGCCCGAGAGCACGGGCGGCAGCACGTTGATGCGTTCGCCGAGGCCGACCCATTTCAACAGTTCCAGGACGTCGGTCTTGTAGGAGCTCTCATCCTTACCGCGCACGCGTAAGGGCAAAGCGACATTCTCATAGGTTGTCAGATGATCGAGGAGGCGGAAATCCTGGAAGACGATGCCGACGCGGCGGCGCAGCAACGGCAGTTCCGGGCGGGGGATTTCGGAAATGTCGCGCCCGAACATGCGGATCAGGCCGCGCGTCGGCTGCAGCGACATGAACAGCAGCCGCAGCAGCGACGTCTTGCCTGCGCCCGATGGGCCTGTCAGGAACTGAAAGGATTTCTTCGGAATGTCGAAGGTCAGGTCCCGGAGGATTTCCGGGCCCATGCCATAGCGCAAACCGACATTCTCGAAATGGATCAACGTGCAGCTCAGTCTGTTGTGGGTTTCACCGCGTGACTTGTTAACCAACACCGTTAACAGCCGGTAAATTTTGCCGGAAAGACGCCCGTTTGATGGCGATCTTTGCGAAGCATTAACCATTAAAATTTACGACTGAGCGGGATTCGTTTCAATGCCAAGATTTCCCCTGGCAGCGAAACCATGTGGACATCTGCGAGGCAGCCACCATGGAAGCATCCTCCTTCAGTCGCCGGACACCGGGCCAGGCCTATGATTTCCTGCCGCCGGAACCCGCCGCCCGCCAGTACCGTGCGGCGCGTCCTGCCGATATTTCCGACGCCGAATTCGTGACGCTCGGCAAAGTCCGACCGAAGGAATTTACCGCAAGAACCTATAACGACAACCGCAAGCGCGCTGCTGGCGCACACGCAGCACAGCCGCCGCTGACGCCAGTGACTGCAACTGTTCTGCGGGACGTGGAAGCCTTCCTGCAGCGCGCGTCGATGCGGAGCTTCGCAGGGCTGGTGCTGGCGCTCGCCGTGCTGGTCTTCGGGCTTGCGGGCGGCTTTTCCGGCCTTGCCGCCGAGCGGGCCTATTCCGGAGCGCCGCTGCATTTCACCCATGTGACGGTGGCGCCGCGCGACGCGAACGGCATGCGCGTGCTGGTCATCAACGGCATCCTCGAAAATGACAGCGGCACGACGCAGACGGTGCGTCCGATCCGTGCCGATCTCGTGACCGACGAGCGACTGACCGCAAGCATCATCATCAATCCGCCGGCCGATGTCATTTATGGCGGCCAGAGCCGGGGTTTCTCGGCCCGTGTCCAGCATGCCGGCGGAAAACTGCCGGAGGTCCGGCTGTCGTTCCTGCCATAGAGAGCGCTCGAACGTGGATTGGGTGATTTTCCCGCCGCAACGCGCGCCAATCTGGTTAATTTCATGGCGGGTGAGGCTGTTTCACGCTCGCATATGTGCTAACGGCTTACCCTTCTTTTCATGGAGCAAGCCCTTATGCCTGTCGTGCGCGGAAAAAATATCGAGCCGCTCTTTACTGCCGAGCAGATCGCCGAGCGCAATCATTCGATGGCCCGGGAGATCGCCAATGGCCCGACCCAGGACCTGCTTGTCATCGCCGTGCTCAAGGGTTCGTTCATCTTCGCCGCCGACCTGATCCGCGCCCTGCACGATAGCGGGCTTGCACCGGAGGTCGAGTTCATCACGCTGTCGAGTTATGGCATCGGCACGGTCTCGCAGGGCGTGCGCATCGTCAAGGATATCGACAGCGACGTCCATGGCCGCGACGTCCTGTTGATCGACGATATCCTCGAATCCGGCCGGACGCTGCTGTTTGCCAAGGAATTGCTGTTCGAGCGCGGCGCGCGCAACGTCACGATCGCCGTGCTGCTCGATAAGCGCGTCAAGCGCAAGGAAAAGCTGGAGGCCGATTATGTCGGCTTCGAATGCCCTGACTATTTTGTCGTCGGTTACGGCATGGATGTCGCCTATGCCTTTCGCGAACTGCCCTTCGTCGGCGTGGTTACCGGGGACGCCTGAGCGACTTCAAAGTGGTTCGAAAGACGTCCGCCGCTGCCTTGCCGCCCGAGACGGGTTGTTAACCATCTCGTCCATCGCTTCCTGATCTTTACCGATCGAAAAGGAAATCCTGGTGATTTCCGTCGCGGGGCTGACCACGGAGCAATGCACATATGGCAAGAATTCTGATCACGGAAGACGAGGACTCCCTGCGGTCCTTCGTAGCCCGAGCCCTGCGGCTTGATGGCCACGAGACCGATGAGGCGGCCGACGGGGCCGAGGGCCTGGAGAAGCTCAGGGAAGGGGTCTACGATCTGCTGCTTTCAGATATCCGCATGCCCGTGATGGACGGCATCGAACTCGCCCATCAGGCAAAAGACGCCTTTCCCGGCCTGAAGATCCTGCTGATGACCGGCTATGCCGAGCAGCGCGAACGGGCCGACGATCTTGCCGAAAAGATTATCGACGTCGTCGCCAAACCATTCGCGCTTCCCGATATCCGCAAAGCGGTCGCCCGAGCGCTGGTCGCTTAAAGCTCTCTATTTTCATGCATGTCGTCATCCCGGAACAGCTGCACACGTCGTGATGACATGTATCAGAGCATGACGGTGAAAACTGAGTACGGTTTTTGGACGGTATTCCGCTCGTTTTCTTGATGAGATCCGGATTCAAATTTTATGCCGATCCGGCCTAAAATCCCTGCGCCGGTGCGCGTGTCATGTCACGGTGGCGTCAGCTTACTGGATGTCCAGCAACCGTTCGAGATACCGCCGTTCCATTTCCTGCGGCGGATTGTTGCCGAGCTTCTCGCGGATCGCGTCGAGGATTTCTCGGGCGCGCTGAACGTCGATCTCGTCGGGAACCTTCACGCTGTTGTCGCCGAAATCCGGTCCCGGGGGGCGTGGCCGGCCGAGCGGGTCGCGGCCATTTTGGTCGCCGCCCTGGCTCATCTGGCCGTTCGGACCCTGCCCTTGCTGGCCCTTTTGCGCCTGCATCATCTGGTTCATCATGTCGCGGGCGCCCTGGCGAAGTGCTTCGAGCGCGCGGCCCTGGCCTTCGATGGCCGGCTGGCCATGCCCCTGGCCGAGTTCGCGACCGGCGCCTTCCATCTCGCGTTGCGCCTGTCCGAAGCCCGGGCCAGGCTTCATGCCCATCTCGCCGAGGCCCTTCTGCAATTCGCCGAGCTGCCTGCCGAGCGCATCCTGCTGAGCGCGCAGCTGCTTCAATGCCTCGCGCAACTGCTCGGCGGTCATCTGGTCGGAGGGCTGCTGGCCGTCTTTGCCTTGCTGGCCCTGCTGCTGATCCTGCGGTTCGCCGTTTTCTCCGGGGTTCATCTCGTCGAGCAGCGGATCGTTTTCACCCATATCGGGTTCACCGCGTTGCATGCGGTCCCTGAGCTGCTGATCGAGGCGGAAGGTCTGATCCATCAACTTCTGCTGGTCGCGCAGAATCTCGCCGAGCTTGTCGATCTGCTTTCGGGCCTCGCTGTTTTCCTGGCTCTGTTGGCCGCGCTGCGGGCGGCCGGCCTGCAGATTGTTCATCATCCGCTGCAATTCCGACAGCATCTGCTGGGCGGCGTCACGATTGCCGGAGCGGGCGAGATTCTCGATCTGGTCCATCATCCGTTCCAGATCCTGCTGGCGCAGGATGTTCTGCGCATTCTGGTTCGGCTGCATCGGCGCGTTCTGCATGCGTTGGGCAAGCTCGGTCATATAGTCCTGCATCGCCTTGCGCAGCTCATCCATCAGCTTCTTGATCTCGGCGTCGGGGGCGTTGCGGTCCAATGCGTCGGCAAGCTTCTGCTGGGCTTCGCGCAGCTTGCGCTCGGCAAGCGAAAGATCGCCGTCCTCCATGCCGAGTGCAATCTCCCAGAGATATTGGGCCGTATCCTTGAGTGCATCCTCACCCTTTGCGAGCTTCATGCGCGTCAAAGCGGATTCCAGCAGGAGATAGTTGGTGAGCTTGGGGATGGTCTCCTCGGGACGGATGGTCAGCGCCTCGTTCAGTGCGATCGCCTGCGGCATCTTGCGGGTGTCGAGCGCGAAAACCTGCCGTTCCTCGGCGACGGCGGCGGCAAGCGGCTCGTTGAAGGGCCGCGACGGCAAGGTCATCTCATACGGCGGGCTGCGGCCGGTCTGGCCGGCGCCATCCTTGGCGACGAGCGTCACGCGCACGCGCTTTCCGGCAAGCGGATGTTCGGTCAGGTTGCGGCTGGTCACGCCCTTGGCGTCACGGGCGTTACGGCGGGGAATATCCAGCCGGTATTCCGGCAAGGGATAGAGCGGCGTCGCCGTCGGATCGGTTTCGACGGGAACGATCTCCGCATGCGCCTCCTGGACGCCGTAGTCGTCCTTGACGGTAAAGCCGATTTCAAGCGCGCCGTTGACGCTGGGTTTCGGCATGCCGTCGAAAGCAATTTCCGGCGCCTTGTCGGGGAGAACCTCGAAGCTCCAGCGGCGACCGTTGACTTCGAGGGCGCCATTCTCCTCGAGCTTCATCACATGGGTCTGGGCGACGGGAGCCTGGTTGGCCGGGACCTGGCCGGTTGGGACCGTATTCGGCTGTTGACTGCCGGATGCCGCCGCCTGCTGCGGCTTGGTATCCGCCTGCACGGCGATATCCTGCGCCTCGCCGTTTGCCTTGCGGAATACGACCTTTTCGGCTGTCTTGCCGCCGCTGACGCGCACAGTGAGGCCGGAAAACTGCGGAATGCCGATCGACCCCTGCTCGCTGCCGTCAGCGGTCAGATAGACCGGGGCGCGGCCGGTGTAGGAGGGCGGCGTCACCCAGGCGTCGATGCGCACGGCCGGATCGACGGTGACGTGCTCGGATGCTGCCTGCAACGCGTCACCGATCGAGCCGCCGTTGATCGACAGTGAATAGGCAAAGGCGGTGACCAGCAGCAGCGCCGGCACGGCGCGCAGCGCGAAACGGTCATGCACGGCGATATCAGGCCGCGGCAGTCCGGCATCGAGTGCAGCGATCTTTTCGGCCATGCGCGTCTGGTGCTCGCGCCAGAGCGCCCGGGCGAAGGGCGTATCGAAGGCCGGCTCGTCTTCCTGGACGGTGACCGGCTGGTGCGGCAGGCCGTTGCGCTCTTCCAGCATGCGGTCGGCTTCGGCGACCTTCGGCCAGCGCAGAGTGCGGAAGGGCAGGAGCGAGACGACAAAAGCAGCGGCAAAGGCAATCAGCAGCAGGATGCGCAGCCAGTCAGGCACGCTGCGAAAGATGCCGAACCAGGAGACGGAGAGATAGAAGGCGATCACTGCCAGAACCGGCATCAAAGGTGGCAGTAACTGCTCGAAAAACAGCACAACACGCGCCAGCAGGCGTTTTGTCGTCACCAGCCGGGCAAGCGAGGGGCGGAGCGCAAATGCACCTTTCCTCTGCCTTGAGGGGCTTGTCATCGGTCCGGTCTCCGCGATCTGGCGTTCTGAAACAGAGGGCGCTTCCGGCGATTGCAGGGCAATACGCTCATGACTGACAAGGATAACACTCTTTGTGGCGAAGGCGAGGGCGAGCGGCCGGCCATACCGGCTTTTCACGTTAATTCGCCAAAAAGTGATGGCTGGTTAAAGCGCGTCGCGATCTTTCAGATTGCTCCCCACGCTTTAAGTCTTTGTTTTACGCAGTCGTGCGCTGCACACTCTTGCGCGACATGCTTTAGAACAGGGTGATGATAGGCCCACTCGGCCTAAAATCTGGATCCTGTTCTAAATTAAATAGTTAGAGCACGATGTCATGAGAAAACCGTATACACTTTTCGGCATCATGCTTTAATCGAGCCAGGCCGGAACGGAGTCGAGGCTGATCAGTTCGGCATAGGTTCTGCGCGGGCGAATCGTATGGAAATCGCTGCCTCTGACCAGAACTTCGGGCACCAGCAGCCGGCTATTATAAGTGCCGGCCTGGACCGCGCCGTAAGCGCCGGCAGTGCTGACGGCCATCAAGTCGCCGGGCTTCGGCATCGCCATCTCGCGGTCGAGTGCCAAATAATCGCCGGTCTCGCAGACGGGGCCAACGACGTCGGCGCGGATGCGCGGGGCGTTCGCCGCCGAAATCGTCACCGGGCGGATCTCGTGATAGGCCTCGTAGAGCGTCGGGCGGATGAGATCGTTCATCGCGCCATCGACGATGACGAAGGTCTTTTCGCCGCCATCCTTCACATAGAGAACCTCGGTCACCAGGATACCGGCATTGCCGACGATCAGGCGGCCGGGTTCGGTGATGATCTTGCAGTTGAGGCCGCGCAACTGGTTCTTGACTATGGCCGCATAGGCATCCGGCAGCGGCGGCGGATTGTTGTCGTCCTTATAGGGGATGCCGAGACCGCCGCCGATATCGACGTGATCGATGGTGTGGCCGTCGGCACGCAGCGTCGCGACAAGATCGTGCAACAGCCTGAAGGCGTCGTCGAAGGGCTGCAATTCGGTGATCTGGCTGCCGATATGCATGTCGATGCCGGTGACCTCGATGCCCGGCAGCTTGGCGGCATGGGCATAGATGGCGCGGGCACGCTCCCAGGAGATGCCGAATTTGTTTTCCTTCTTGCCGGTCGAGATCTTGGAATGGGTTTTTGCATCGACGTCAGGGTTGATGCGGAAGGAGACCGGCGCTTTCGTCCCGGCCTTGATGGCGCGCTGATTGAGGATTTCGAGCTCGGGCTCGGATTCGACGTTGAAACAGTAGATGCCTGCCTCGAGAGCGAAATCCATCTCCTGCGGCGTCTTGCCGACACCCGAAAACATGATGCGGCTGGCGGGAATGTCGGCAGCGAGCGCGCGGCGCAGCTCGCCCTCGGAGACGACGTCGATACCGGCGCCGAGGCGGCCGAGTGTCTTCAGCACCGCCTGGTTAGAGTTCGCCTTCATCGCATAACAAACCATCGAGTCCATGTCCGCGAATGCTTCCGAAAAGACGCGGTAATGGCGCTCTAGCGTTGCGGTGGAATAGACATAAAAAGGTGTGCCGACCGCCTTGGCGATCTCGGGAACGGGGACGTTCTCGGAATGCAGGACGCCGTCTCGGTACTCGAAATGGTTCACGGGCTTGTGCCTTAAAGAAGGGGATCGAGAAGGAAGGGCTTGTCGACGGTTCCCGGCTTTTTCGTCGGCTTGGAAACGTCACCTTCCTTGGTTGCCGCAGCACTCGGCGGATCGAGGTCGCCCTTGCGCCCGCATCCGGCAACGGCAAGGCCGATGACGGCGAGAACCGCCGTCAGGCGGATGAGGTACGGCAAGCTCTTCTGCATGGATATCCTCTTCGGCGGCATTTGATGGCATCATTCATGGCGGATGATGGAGATCTTCATAGCGAAGTTTATCCGCCTTGTGCACCCTGATTGTTGGACGGT
This sequence comes from Rhizobium sp. NZLR8, assembly GCF_019685025.1. Classification (NCBI taxonomy): domain Bacteria; kingdom Pseudomonadati; phylum Pseudomonadota; class Alphaproteobacteria; order Hyphomicrobiales; family Rhizobiaceae; genus Rhizobium; species Rhizobium sp. NZLR8. The sequence continues at coordinate 31,203 of NZ_JABDVY010000027.1, forward strand.
CTTCCCGCGTAGACGGCAAGATCGCGGCGGCTTTCGCCGCCTGACATTTCAGTTACGGGCGCGCCAGAAGGCGATCTGCCTGCGTACCTCGGACGGCGCCGTGCCGCCGAAGCTCTTGCGGCTGGCGACCGAGGCCTCGACGGTCAGCACGTCGTAGACCTTGTCGGTGATGTCGGGATGGATCGCCTGCAGGTCGGAGAGCGGAAGTTCGGCAAGGTCGCAGCTCTTGCTTTCGGCAAGTGCGACGGCGCGGCCGGTGACGTGATGGGCATCACGGAAGGGGAGGCCCGCTTCGCGCACCAGCCAGTCGGCAAGATCGGTCGCCGTCGAGTAGCCGGAACCGGCCGCCGCCTTCATGCGCGCGGTGTTGACGGTCATGTCGCGCACCATACCGGTCATGGCGGCAATCGCCAGTTCCAGACTCTCGGCCGCGTCGAACACCTGTTCCTTGTCTTCCTGCATGTCCTTGGAATAGGCGAGAGGCAGGCCCTTCATGATCGTCAGAAGGGCCACCAGCGAGCCGTTGATGCGGCCGGTCTTGGCGCGCACCAGTTCGGCGGCATCCGGATTCTTCTTCTGCGGCATGATCGAGGAGCCGGTCGAGAAGGCGTCGGAGAGACGGACGAAACCGAATTGCGGGGTCGACCAGATGACGATCTCTTCCGCCAGACGCGAAAGGTGCATACCAGCAATTGCGGCGATCGACAGGAACTCGATGGCGAAGTCGCGGTCGGAGACCGTATCGATGGAGTTGCGGGTCGGCTCGCGGAAACCGAGCGCCTTGGCAGTCATATGGCGGTCGATCGGATAACCGGTGCCGGCAAGGGCTGCCGCGCCGATCGGGCTTTCGTCCAGGTGCTCGATGGCGTGGCGCACGCGCGAGCGGTCACGGCCGAACATTTCGACATAGGCCATGCAGTGATGGCCGAAGGTCACGGGCTGGGCGGTCTGCAGATGGGTGAAGCCCGGCATGACGCTTTCGGCATGTTCCTCGGCGCGGTCGAGGAAGGCGGCGATCAGGCCGGTCAGCATCCGTTCAGTTTTCTCAAGCTCTTCCTTCACCCAGAGGCGGAAGTCGAGCGCTACCTGATCGTTGCGCGAGCGGGCGGTGTGCAGCCGGCCGGCTGCCGGTCCGATCAGCGTCGCCAGGCGCGCTTCGACATTCATATGAATGTCTTCGAGCTGTCGCGAGAATTCGAAATTGCCGCTTTCGATTTCTGACAGGATCGTGTTTAGCCCGTGAACGATCTTGTCCTTATCGTCAGCGGAAATGATCCCCTGATGGGCGAGCATGGTCGCGTGGGCGATCGAGCCGCGGATATCCTGCGCGAATAGCTTCTTGTCGAAACCGATCGAGGCATTTATCTCCTCCATGATCGCGTCCGGGCCGGAAGCGAAGCGCCCGCCCCACATCTGGTTGGAGGATTTGGTTTCGGTTTTGCTCTCGGCCATGGAAGATGCCCGTCCTGGAGAATGAAATGACGACGAGAAAACCCTTCGGCCTGCCGTCCGTAAAATTGATCGCAATCGCCGCCGTTGCAGGCGTTGTTGCCGGTGCGGCAGCGGTATACGTGAAGGAGACGGGGATTGGCAATGGCATCGGCAATACCGCTTCGGCCGAATGCGCGCTGGCTAGGGAACGCGCTGCCAATCTGACGCCGCTGATGAAGGGGCAGGTCGCCGCCATGGTCGCCGCCAACGAACCGCGCAAGCTGACTGCGGTTACATTCAACGGCCCTGACGGCAAGGCGATGACGCTCGATCATTTTACTGGCAAGACTGTGCTTCTCAATCTGTGGGCCACGTGGTGCGTGCCCTGCCGCGAGGAGATGCCGGCGCTGAACGCGCTGGAAAAGGGTATGGGGAGCGACAAGTTCCAGGTCGTACCGGTCAATATCGATACCGGTGACGACGAGAAGCCGAAGGCCTTCCTGAGCGAGATCGGCGTCGATGCGCTGCAGCTTTACCGCGACAATACGATCGGCGTCTTCAATAGCTTAAAGAAGGAAGGTCTCGCTTTCGGCCTGCCGGTGACGCTGCTGCTCGACGACAAGGGCTGCCTGATTTCAGCGATGAACGGCCCGGCTGCCTGGGACAGCGAAGATGCCAAGACGCTGATCAAGGGCGCGATCGGATCCTAAAGCGCGTCGCATCAAATTTGATTCATGCGGCGCGCTTTAGCTCTTTGTTTTGATGCATGTCGTTGCGAATCGCTTACACTTCCGGGCGGCATGCATTAAGGAGCCCGTCAGGAGTCTCCGTCTCCTTTAATGAGGAAGACACCCGCAAGCCCGATGAGCACGCAGCATTGCAGCAGGAACATTGGTGTTTCAGTCGACATGGCGTTCCCTCCCGTTCACGGCAAGAAAGCATTTCGCGGGCGGGCCGTCCATTCGCCCTTTCGGGCGACACCCGCTTAGAACAGGATGATTTTAGGCCCGGTCGGCCTAAAATCATCGTTCTACATTAAAGAGCTAGAGCATGATGTCATAAGTAAACCGCTCACACTTTTCGGCTTCAAGCTCTAGCGCGTCGGGACCGGCACTTCACCCCGATAGTCATAGAAGCCGCGTCCGGACTTGCGTCCGAGCCAGCCCGCCTCGACATATTTCACCAGCAGCGGGCAGGGACGGTATTTCGAGTCCGCCAGGCCGTCGTGCAGCACCTGCATGATCGAAAGGCAGGTGTCGAGGCCGATGAAATCGGCAAGCTGCAGCGGCCCCATCGGATGGTTGGCGCCGAGCTTCATCGCCGTATCGATGGCATCGACCGTGCCGACGCCTTCATAGAGCGTATAGATCGCCTCGTTGATCATCGGCAGCAGGATGCGGTTGACGATGAAGGCCGGGAAATCCTCGGCCACGGTGATGGTCTTTTCCAGCGTGCCGACGAATTCCCTGGCGGCCGAGAAGGTCTTTTCATCGGTCGCGATGCCGCGCACCAGTTCGACCAGCTTCATCACCGGCACCGGGTTCATGAAATGTATGCCCATGAAGCGTTCGGGGCGGTCAGTGGCGGCAGCTAGCCGGGTGATGGAAAGGGAAGAGGTGTTGGTGGCAAGCAGCGCCTCGGGCTTCAGGACCGGACAAACCTGCGCATAGATCTTGCGCTTGACCGTTTCATCCTCGGTGGCGGCCTCGATGACGAGATCGGACGGGGCGAGATCATTGACATCGGACGAGCCTGTGATGAGCGACAAAGTCGACTTGCGTTCCTCTTCGGTCATCTTGCCGTTCGTCACCAGGCGGGCAAGGTTGCCGTTGACGGTGGCAAGGCCGGATTCGATGCGATCCTGGGAGAGATCGTAAATGTGAACCCTGTAACCTGCGGCGGCCGAAACATGCGCGATGCCGCAGCCCATCTGGCCGGCACCGATAATACCAATATTCTTCAACACCGCATTCATCTCCAAACCCCCGCACGGCATTCGCCCCCGCGCTGCCGCATTTTTTAGCAATACTGCCGGACGAAGGATCGCCCGGCAGCAGTAGTAGCCCGATAAAAGATAATTTTCCAGTCATTCGCAAGTGCGAAAGAAAAGCATTTGACGCGTTTAAAGCGCGTTGCGAATCTTTCGATTCGCTTCTCGCGCTTTAGGTCTTCGCTTTACGCATGTCGTTATCCGCAAAACCGCTGCACAGTTTTGCGCGGCATGCGCTTAGAGCGCCTTTTCCAATTCCGGCAGGGCCTCGAACAGGTCGGCGACCAAGCCATAGTCGGCAACCTGGAAGATCGGCGCCTCCTCGTCCTTGTTGATGGCGACGATGACCTTACTATCCTTCATGCCGGCCAGATGCTGGATGGCGCCGGAGATGCCGGCGGCAATGTAAAGATCAGGCGCCACCACCTTGCCGGTCTGGCCGACCTGCCAGTCGTTCGGCGCATAACCGGCATCGACGGCAG
>NZ_JABDVY010000028.1:0-28733 GCF_019685025.1 Rhizobium sp. NZLR8
CCGGTAGCTCGTCAGGCTCATAACCTGAAGGCCGCAGGTTCAAATCCTGCCCCCGCAACCAATCCTTCCATGATCAAACACACAATACCCAAAAACCCGCCTCATGGCGGGCTTTTGCGTTTACGGGCGACGGTGACACTATTCCGATGAGTTGCGGTCGCTTTTCAAGCGACGTAGATAGTTGCTAAATAGATAATATTCTAATATACCTAAATCAGGCGCTTCTTACATTTTCACAGTCGCAAGTAACGTCCGTCCATTCGGCGGCGCGTATTTATCCTATTCAAAGGCAGTTCGATTTCATGAAGTAGATCAAAGATTTATTGGGGGGAATCATGGGAAAATGGGGATCTTTCCTGCTGGCGCTTCCGTATCGGCGGCGGCGTCTTCTATCGCTAATCTTCGGGTTGCCTGCGTTCTGCGCGGTGGTGTTTCTCGCCGGGATTGTGTCTGCGCAAGCGCCGACCGAAGAGCAGCGTGATGCCATCAGAGCAGAGTGCCGCTCCGATTTCATGGCGAAATGCTCCGGGGTTACGCCGGGAGGTATCGAGGCGCTCACTTGTTTGCAGCAGCATAGCGCTACGCTTTCGGCAGGTTGTCAGAAAGCGGTGTCCGCCGTGAACGTCAAACCCAAATCGACATCGGCGGCGCCGACGCCGGCTGCGCCTGCAAATACTGCGGTGACTACCCCGGCGCCTGCTACCGGCACGCCGACGCAGGCGCAGCGCAATGCGGTCAAATCGGCCTGTCAGCGCGATTTCATGGCGCAATGTTCCGGTGTCACGCCGGGCGGTGCGGCGGCGCTCAGCTGTCTGCAACAGCACAACGCGGCTCTGTCGGCGCCATGTCAGCAAGCGGTTGCGGCATTGGGGGGATCGGGCGGCGCGAAGACTGGCGATGCCGCGGCGACCGGTGCGATCGCGCCGGCCCCTCGGGCAATGATGCCAGCCTTCTCTCCACGTGAGGAAGTGATGATCCTGCGGGAAACCTGCGGAGCGGACTTCCGGGCATTGTGCCGCATGGTGCCTTTGGGGGGAGGGCGAGGCATTGCCTGCCTGCGCGACAATCTGCAACGCGTATCACCAGCCTGCCATCGCGTGCTGACCTCGGGCTTGTAACGCCCGGTCGAAGTTGCTCGCTGAAAGAGACCATCGCGGGCTGCGCCGAGGAATTTGGTGCGCGCGATCCCGCGAAGTCCGCAAGCGGCAGTTAGCCCGCATGCCTGCATTGCATCAGCACTTTTCATGTTCGGCTGCGGCAGGTCCGGCGCCATCTGCAATTCGATGAAATCAATGACGACACCAACGAAAGGCATTGCCATGTCATCGACTTTCCCTTTCCCGCGGTTGAAGCGGATGCTCCTGTATGTTTCGCTTGCCGCCAGCCTGGCGCCGCCGACCAGCGCATGGGCAGATGATGCGAAAGCTCTTTTAAAGACGATGTCCGATTTTCTGGCGGCGCAGAAGACGATCTCCTTCAGCTATCAATCGTCGCTCGAAGCAGTGACGCCTGCCTTCGAGAAACTCCAGTTCGTGAGTTCAGGGACAGCCAACCTCACTCGTCCCGATAAGCTGCGGGTCACGAGAACCGGCGGCTTTGCCGACCTCGATGTGAGTTTCGACGGTTCGTCGCTGACGGTTCATGGCAAGAACCTCGACGCCTATGCCAAGATCGACGGCAAGGGTTCGCTCGATGATCTGATCGACAGGCTGATGACCGCAGGCGTCGAAGCGCCGGGCGCCGATCTTTTAGCCTCCAACGTCTATGACGTGCTTATATCAGATGTGACGGAGGCGAAGCATATTTCCAGCGCTTTCGTGGATGGGGTCGAATGCGAATATCTGGCCTTCCGAACGCCTGAGATCGACTGGCAGATTTGGATACAGAACGGCCCGCAACCCATACCGCGGCGATACGTCATCACCAGCAAGCACGTCGTCCAGGCGCCGCAATACACTCTCGAAATCAGCGATTTCAAAAGCGGGGCGGATGTGGCGGCCGTTTCTTACACCATCGAGATTCCAGCCAGTGCAAAGACGGTGGATCTCAGTGAGCTGCAATCGCTCGACGAGCTGCCTGAAGCCGCCGATATGGGAGACTTAAAATGATCTATAACAAGCTGTTCCTCGCCCTCGGCCTGGCCGGTTTTCTGACATTCACCGGCTTCCACATCGGGGAGCAGGGATCCATGCCACTGTCGATCAGCTTCGCTACGCCGGCGGGCGCCGTCATCGGCAGACCGCTGACGCCGCTCTCCTATGCAGGCGTTGCCCGCCGGACGACGCGCCGGGTCGTCACACGCACGACGACGACCATCGCCGTGCTTCCAGCAGGCTGCCGCTATGGTCCCTATTACGGCGGCTATTATTATCGCTGCGGCGGTTATTATTATGCCAAGAGCGGCAATGTCTATGTGCAGGTGATCGTCCAATAATTGCTGCTCGCCTTACCGGAGTTTCGCTATCTCCGCCTCCGCAACTGGTGCAGCCGTGCTTGTGGTCGCTCCGCGGCGCTTCCAGTGTTCCTCGAGGCGCTGCAGCAGCACGTAGAAGGAAGGAACAAAGAGGATGGCAAGGCAGGTCGAGGCGATCATGCCGCTAAAGACCGATATGCCGATCGACTTGCGGGCCGATGCTCCGGCGCCCGTCGCCAGCACCAGCGGCAGGACGCCGAGGATGAAGGCGAAGGACGTCATCAGGATCGGCCGGAAGCGCAGGCGGGCGGCCTCGACGGCCGCATCCAGGATTTCCATGCCTTCTGCCCGCTTTTCGCGAGCATATTCGACGATGAGGATGGCATTTTTGGCTGCGAGCGCTATCAGCAGGATGAGGCCGATCTGCGTATAGAGATTGTTGGCGACGCCCGCCGCCATGAGTGCTGCCACCGTTCCGAGAAGGGCGAGCGGCACGGCGAGGATGACCGCCAGCGGCAGGATCCAGCTTTCATATTGGCCGGCGAGCACGAAATAGACGAGGAGCATGGCCAGCGCGAACACAAAATAGATCTGCCCGCCCACGGCCTTCTCCTGATAGGACAGCGCCGTCCATTCGAAGCCGGTGCCTGGCGGCAGCGTCTGATCGGCAATCTGCTCCATCACCGCGAGCGACTGGCCGGAGCTGAATCCTGCGGCTGGCCCGCCGACGATGGTGGCTGTGGGATAGAGATTGTAGAGGCTGATCAGGGACGGGCCCTGCGTCGTCTTAACATCGACGACCGTGCCAAGCGGCACCATGGTCCCGTCGCCGGCCTTGACCTTCAGATTTCGGATGTCTTCAGGGCTGATACGGAAATCGGATGCGGCTTGCGCATAGACTTGGAAGGTGCGGCCGAACTTGTTGAACTGCGTCACATAGCTCGAACCGATATAGCCGGAGAGAGCGGAGAAGACCTGGCCCACCGTAATTCCCAGCGTCTCCGCCTTGATACGATCGACGGATACCGCAAGCTGCGGCACGTTTGAGCGAAAAGGCGTACTGAGCCTCTGCAGCGATGATTGCGCATTGCCGTTTTTGACGATTGTATCGGCAAGCGATTGCAGCAGTGGATAGTCGGATGCGCCGTTTCTGAGTTGGACCTGCATGGTAAAGCCGTTGGCATTGCCGACGCCCTGGATCGGAGGCGGCACGACGACCAAAGTCTTGGCGGCCAGCACGCTTTGCAGCGCCTCGTTCAGATGCTGATAGATCGACAGCAGGTCCTGTCCCTTCGCCTTGCCGCGCTCGTCCCAATCCTTGAGAACGACATAGGCGACGCCGGCATTCTGCAGGCTGGCACTGTTGTCGAGAACGGAAAGGCCGCTGATAGTCAGCACCTGATCGACGCCAGGTGTGGTTTCGGCGATCTTGCCGACCTCTTCCATCACCGCATCCGTCCGCTCCTTCGAAGCGCCGTCGGGCAATTGCGCGCTGATCAGCACATAGCCCTGGTCCTCGAGGGGCAGAAAGGCGGTCGGCAGGCGCGTGAGCCCCCAGACGGCGACGCCGATCAGCGCAAGTGCTGCGATCGCCATGATACCGCTGTGGCGGGTCATCGATCCGATCAATCCGGCATAGTGGCGCTCGCCCCAATCATAGCCCCTGTTGAAGCCGCGATAAAAGGCGTTGCGTTTCTCGAAGGGCACCGGCGCTCGCAGCCAGAGGGCGCATTGCGTCGGTTTCAGCGTCACGGCATTGATGGCGCTGATCAGCGCCGTGGCGGCGATAACGAGTGCGAACTGCCGATAGAGCTGGCCGGTCAGGCCGGGCAGGAAGGCGGCCGGAACGAAAACCGCCATCAGCACCAGCGTGATCCCAATGACGGGGCCGAGCAGTTCTTCCATCGCCTTCTCGGCAGCCTGCCGGCCGGACATGCCCGCCTCGATGTGCCGGGCGACGCCTTCGACGATGACGATGGCATCATCGACGACGATGCCGATGGCAAGAACGATGGCGAACAGCGTCGACAGGTTGACGGTGAAGCCCAATGCCGCCATGGCGGCGAAGGCGCCGATGATGGTGACCGGAACGGTGGTCGCCGGCACGAGCATCGCCCGCCAATCCTGCAGGAAGACGAGGATGACGATGAGAACGAGAACGCCGGCCTCGATCAAGGTGACGTAAACCTCGTCGATGGAGGCCTTGACGAATTTCGTCGTGTCGAACGGCAGATGATACTCAAGCCCCGGCGGAAAGCCTTTCGAGAGCTCCTGCATTTTAGCGTTCACCGCCTGCGCCACCGCAATGGCGTTGGCCTCGGGCAATTGAAAAATGCCGATGCCGGCCGCCGGCCGGCCGTTTTGCGTGAAGGACTGGCTGTAGGTCTGGGCGCCGAGTTCGACGCGGCCGATATCGCGGACGCGCGTGATGCGGCCGCCCTGTCCGCTCTCGACCTTGACGATAATGTTCTCGTAGTCGGCGGCTTCGTTCAGCCGGCCGTTGACGTTCAGTGTGTATTGAAAGACTTGTCCTTTCGGCACCGGTGGAATGCCGATTTGACCGGCGGCGACCTCTTGGCTCTGCTGCTGCACGACGCTGACGACATCCTGCGGCGTCAGGCCGCGGGCCTGCAGCAGGTTCGGATCCATCCAGATGCGTATGGCATATTGGCCGGCGCCGAACACGGTCACGTTGCCGACGCCCGGCAGGCGGGCGAGCTCATTCTGCAGATTGATGACGGCGTAGTTCGACAGGAACAGGCTGTCATAGCGGCTGTCGGGCGAGGTCAGGCTGACAAAGCCGAGGATCGCCGTCGATTTCTTTTGCGTCGTCACGCCCTGAAGCTGCACGGCTTCGGGAAGCGACGACATCGCTATGGCGACGCGGTTCTGCACCAGAACTTGCGCCTGATCAGGATCCGTTCCGATGGCAAAGGTGACGGTCAGCGAATAGGTCCCGTCGCTGGCGCTCGCCGACTGCATGTAGAGCATGTCCTGCACACCGTTGACCTGCTGCTCGATCGGCAACGCGACGGTGTCGATAAGGGTCTGCGCGCTGGCGCCCGGGAAGCGCGTCGTCACCTGCACCGTCGGCGGAACGACATTTGGATATTGCGCCACAGGAAGTTGGAGAAGGGCGACCGCGCCGATGAGCACGAAGACCAAGGCCAGAACGTTGGCGAGCACCGGTCGCTCGATGAAGAAGCGCGAGATCATGCTGGTGTCCTTAGACGTTCAGATGAGCATGGTGGCGAATTCACTGCGTGGTGGTGTTGGCCTTGGCATCGCCGGCGGCGCTCGCCGCCGGGTTCATTTCCATTTTCTCGGGTGTGACCTTGCTGCCGGGGATCGCCTGCTGGATGCCTTGAGTCACGACCCAGTCGGCCGGATCGAGGCCTGAGTCGATAACGCGAAGCGAACCTTCGCGCTGGCCGGTCTTGACCTGTTTCTGCTCGACGATATCGTCTTTGCCCAGAACGAGCAGGTAGCTGCCCAACTGGTTCGTTCCGATGGCGTCGTCGCGCACCAGCAAAGCCTTGTCGTTATGGCCGACCGGCACTCGGACCCGCACGAAGAGACCCGGCAACATGGCCCGGTCCTTGTTGTCGAATAAGGCGCGTACCTGAAGAGTGCCTGTGGAGGCATCGAGCTGAGGCGACACGTAGTCGAGATGACCCTTGTGCGGATAACCTTGTTCCGTCTGCAAGCCAATTTCCGCAGCCATGCTCGGAAGGTCCGTCTGCTTGAAGGCATGTCCCTGCCTTGCCATGGTTTCCTTGATTGTCAGGACCTGGACTTCGCTGACGTTGAAATAGGCATAAAGCGGATCCGTCTGGACGATGCTGGCGAGTTTGGTGGGGCCGGATACGCCGACGAGTGCGCCGATATCGACGAGATGGTCCGTGACGGTGCCATCGAAGGGGGCAAGCACCTCCGTATATCCGAGGTTGATCGTCGCCAGCTCGAGATTGGCTTGGGCGTTGAGGATGGACGCATTCGCCTCGTCGAGCGTCGCCTTGGCGCTGTCGACTGCGGTCTGTGTGGTGACCTGTTGCTTCGATAGATTGAGCTGCCGATCATATTCCTGCTGCGCACCCACCTGCGATGCCTGTTGCGAGGCGAGCGATGCCTTCGCCTGGTCGAACTGCGCCTGGTAGGTGTTTCGTTCGATTCCGAAGAGCTTGGTACCCTTCGTCACCGTCATGCCGTCTTGGTAATCGATGGACTCGATGTAGCCCTGGACGCGTGCTTCGATATCGACGGAATTCAGCGGCGCCGTATTGCCAGTAAGTTCGAAATACAAGGTGACCGGCTGCTGGACCGGTTGGGCGACGCGAACCGGAGCTGGCGGAGGGGGGACGTAGGTGTTGCCGCTGTCCTCGCAGCCTGCGAAAATTGCCATGCCGGCGAGCACCACTGACAGGTGCAGACCCTGATCCAATCTCACACGCATTGCCGCCGCCCCGATGTTTACGAGCCCCAGTCTTCATGCGTGCCTCGGCGGAGACGACCTTCTCCGAAAAGTTCCGGGCATGTGATATTATGTCGCGGCATTGCTGCAAATTGCAATAGCTGCTGGGGCACAATTGAATCATGTCGGAGTCGTTCGCGGACGCCACGCGATGGCTATGGTTTTCCCAGCCGTTCGATGGTGGACTGCAAGGGGGCATCGGAAACACGGATCAGCCCGACATAGGGATTGGCCATGTCCGAAATCAGGAAGACCGCGCCCGCGACGGACAGGGCGCAAACCAGCAGAATCGACAGCACGGTCAGGTTGGCCGGCGCCTGCAGCCCGAAGGTCGCAAAAAGCAGCGAGAGCCAGCAGACGAGCACAGCGAGGAAAGCCCAGGGCAAACCCTCTTTACCGGATTCGACCAGCAGCCAGTGGGTCTCGGCCACCATGCCGCTCACATCAAGAGCGCGCACCTGCAGCGAACGCTGTACGGCATCCTTCGGCGAGAGGGATCGAAGATCGCCCTGAACCGCCTCGATATCCTGATATTCTCCCAGCGCCTTGCCGGATGCCTCGTCGGTGGTCTCGGCCGACCAGCCGCGGCCCAGGCGTTTCTCGATCAATTCACGCAGCAATTGCCGCGCCATGTCTGTTTCCGGCCCGTACTGGGCCATGACGCGGTCAAGCAGGAGCACCCGTGCCGCCGCCGTTCTCATTTCCACTTCGGCATTGTCGTATGTCGTCTTGGCGGATGCGATCAGAAGGCCGAGTGCCAAGGCCGACAGCGTTCCTACCACCGCGGTCGCCAGCCTGATGGCATCCTTGGATTCAGCATTGAGGTGATGATCCGGCAAACGGTCGCGCGCCAGCAATCCTATCGATGTCGCCACCGACAGAAAAACAAATACAAGCCCGCCAAGCAACAGTGAGCTCAAGTCCCGGTCTCCGTCACGTCAAGCTTGCAAGCGCCGTGAGGCTTGCAAGTGGTGCATTCATTACTGTCACCATAGCGGAAGACAGGCAGAGCGTGGAACTCTTTACTTTGTTGTTCTCGCGCTGATCGGAGATCATTGCTGGAAAATGAGCAGCACGTAAGCCAGGAAAAGTACAAGGTGGACCGCACCTTGCATCAGATGCGTGCGGCCGCTGGCAAAGGTAATGATGCTGACGGCAAGGGTGAGCAGCAGCATCACCAGATCTCCGTGTTCCAGGCCGAGGGTGACCGGGTGCCCGTAAAGACGGCTGATCACTAGCATCGCCGGCACGGTCAGCCCGATCGTCGACAATACCGAACCAAGGAAGATGTTGACGGAGCGCTGAAGATTGTTGGCGATGGACGCACGGACTGCGCTTATCGCCTCAGGCGTTGCGACAAGGATGGCCATCACAACACCGCCAAATGCGGTTGGAGCATGCAGGGTTTCGATAATGTAATCGATCGGCCGCGCAAGCTGTTCGACCAGGAAGACGACGGGACCCATATAGGCGAAAAGCAGAATGGCATGTGGCCAGACCGGTCCGTGGCGAGGCACACGCTCGCCGCGCAGCTCGTGAGGGTTGCTTTCGTCAGAGAAATAGTCCCGATGGCGGCCGGCTTGAAGAAACAGAAATGTGGCATAAAGGCCGACCGATATGACACCCAGTATCAGTTGCCTCGGTGCCGATGGATGCTGCCCGTCCGGATCTGCAAGAAATGTCGGCATGACCAGGCTCAATGTCGCCAGCGGCACGATCACGCCGAGATAGGCGTTGGCGCCCTGCAGGTTATGCTGTTGTTCCGGTCGCCGCCACGCACCCAGCAGCAACGACAGGCCGACCATGCCGTTCAGGATGATCATCACGACAGCAAACAACGTGTCGCGCGCCAGTGTGGGATTGTTTTCGCCGTGAAGCATGACGGCTGATATTGCCATCACCTCGATCGACGTGATGGCAAGTGTTAGAATGAGTGTGCCGTAAGGCTCCTTCAGCCGCTCCGCCAGGTGGTCTGCGTGCCGCACGACCGACAGAGCGGAGCCGAGCACGACCGCAAACAGCCAACCGAAAACGACAGTGAACCAAAGCGGATCGGAAAGCTGGCCGAAGAGCTGCTCCTGGAAAGCAAGAAATACGAAGCTCGTCGCGACGCTGACGCCCAGGAACCATTCCTCGCGCACCAGGCTGGTGGCGCTGACGGCACGCAATGCGGGATCGTCCGTCATCGAAACCACCCGCCTTCTGGCAAATGCCGTCGCAATGCGATCATAAACACCATCGTGTCCGCCCGCTGTCTCCTGCCTGCCACCTCAGCCAAGCGGAAATGAGGCTGCCTTAAGGCGAACCGAACCTCAAGCAAGATCGTATGTCACTGAGCAAAACTTGCAGATCTTCGTCGTTTCATCACCCACTGATCGCGGCAAGGAACAGTCGCGAAAACGCAAGGCCAAGGCGAGGTTCGGTGAAATGTCGACGCTGGCGGCCGCAGCGCCTTGCGGCGGCCGATCACACCACCGCTTCCGTCATTCGCGGCCGGTTGCGGGGATCGCCGCGCCGGTGACGACGGCTGCGGCCGGCGAAATCAGGAAGGCGATAAGACGGGCGATCGATTGCGGCGATACCCAGCCGTCCGTTTTCGCATTGGGCATGGCGGCGCGATTCTCGGGCGTGTCGATTGTCCCGGGCAAAATGCAGTTGGCGGTGATGCGGTCGTCGCGGCTTTCGGCGGCGATCGCTTCCGTCAGCCGGATGACGGCGGCTTTCGAGGCGGCGTAAGCGGCCTGATTGGCGCCGGCCTTCAGGCCGGGTGCGGCAGCAACATGCACGATGCGACCGTAGCCCGATGCCTTCATCGTCGGGAGAACCGCGGCGCTGATCGTCAGCGCGGTGCGGGCGTTCGCAGTCATCATCGTCTCCCACTGCGCAGGGGCGTCCGGCCCGACCGGTCCCATCCGGAAACCGCCGACGGTGTTGACCAAGGCGCTGACGCCGCCGAAGTGCTTGACGGCCCGGGCGACAGCGGCCGCGCAGGAGGCATAATCGGTGAGATCCGTTCCCGCGATCGATAGAAACTCGGTGGAGGCGGGCAGGTCGCCGGCCAAGGCTTCCAGCTCCTGGCTGGAGCGGTTCATGCAGACGAGTTTTGCGCCGCCGGCGGCGAGCTCACGGACAACGGCGCTGCCGAGGTTGCCGCCGGCTCCCGTAACGATCACGGCTTTCTGGTCGTTCATGGCAATCGATCTCCTGCCGGTCCTTGATGGCGCGCATTGTTGATCCAGGCTGCGCGGCAAGGCAAGCCCACGCAGCCGCGACACGGTCAGACATCTACCCTCGGCGCTATCCGCAGGCAGTTCCGCCGTCATTGCTCAACGGTTTCGTCGGGTCGGCCGTCAGTGATATTTCGTCCGTTCGCGACCGAGAATCTCGGGCGCGTCAAGGCCGGAAATCGGGCGGGTGACATCGGCCGGGATGTCACCGGTGAGCTGCAGGTCGAGATAGCGGGCGCAGCAGACGCGCAGGAAGGAGGTGAAGTTTCCAAGATCATGGCCGGCATCGATCGATTCATGATGCAGCCGGGTGATCAGCTGGACGACATTCATGCCGTCGCGCCGGGCGACTTCCTCGAGCTTCGACCAGAAGAAGTTCTCCAGCCTGACGCTGGTGACCATGCCGTCGATGCGCAGCGACCGGGTGGTGCTTTCCCAGAGCCGCGCATCCGCCTTGATGAACAATTCGCACATGTCGTCCTCCCGGTGCCGCCCTCCTCAGGCGGCGTTGGTTTCGAGCAGCGCTGCCGCGTCGAGCACCGCCATGAACTGGCGCAGCCACGACGGATGTGCCGGCCAGGCCGGCGCCGTGACCAGGTTGCCGTCCGAGACCGCATCGGTGATTGAGATATCGGCGTAGGTGCCGCCGGCAAGTTCGACTTCCGGCCGGCAGGCGGGATAGGCCGAGCAGGTGCGGCCCTTCAAAACGCCAGCGGCTGCGAGCAGCTGCGCGCCATGACAGATGGCGGCAACGGGTTTTCCGGCATCGAAGAAGTGCCGGACCGCTTTGATGACGTCGGCATTGAGGCGCAGATATTCCGGCGCGCGGCCGCCGGGGATGACGAGGGCATCGTAATCTTCGGCCCGCACGCTGTCGAAAGTGGCGTTCAGCGCGAAATTATGGCCGCGTTTTTCGGAATAGGTCTGGTCGCCTTCGAAATCATGAATGGCGGTGGCGACCGTCTCGCCCGCCTTCTTGCCGGGGCAGACGGCGTCGACCGTGTAGCCGCAGGCGAGCAGCGTCTGGAACGGCACCATCGTTTCGTAATCTTCGGTGAAATCACCGGTGATCATCAGGATTTTTGAAGCTGGCATCGCATCCTCCTTTGAAACCAACGGCCGGAGATTAACAAAGAGCGGCGGGCAGAAGGTACTATGGGAATACTACAGCCGAAATTCCCTAAAGCGCGTCGCATCAAATTTGATTCATGCGGCGCGCTTTAGTCCTTTGTTTTTATGCATGTCGTTATCCCGGAACCGCTGCACACTTCGGGGCGACATGCGTC
This sequence comes from Rhizobium sp. NZLR8, assembly GCF_019685025.1. Lineage (NCBI taxonomy): Bacteria > Pseudomonadati > Pseudomonadota > Alphaproteobacteria > Hyphomicrobiales > Rhizobiaceae > Rhizobium > Rhizobium sp. NZLR8. The sequence continues at coordinate 11,398 of NZ_JABDVY010000028.1, forward strand.
AGACCGCCTTGACCGTCACATCAGGGACGGCGCAGGCCTCGCCGCCGCCGAAGAGGCGGGAGCGGGTGAGGAAGCGTTTCTCGCGACCGTTGTCGAGCGAGAACATGCCGCCGCGGCCGGGAACGACGTCGATGATCAGTTGCGTATGCTTCCAGGCCTCGAACTGGCTGGCACTGATATAGACCGGCACGCCGCCGATCTCGCCGAGTTTGACGTCGCTGTCGCCGATCATGAATTCATTGGCGGGATAACACATCGGCGAGGAGCCGTCGCAGCAGCCGCCGGACTGGTGGAAGAGGATATCGGAATGATCCCGCTTGATCTCAGCGATCAGGTCGAGGGCGGCGTTGGTTGCGAGAACACGCGGTTCGCCGTTGACGGTGGTTTCCATCGGTTTTCCTCCAAAAGTTTCGGGAGGAAGAAGTCCCCTCCCCAACCCCTCCCCACAAGGGTTGGGGAGGGGTTTTGACCCTCCTCTCACCATGCGAGTTTCTCAGAAGAAACCGAGCGCCTTCGGGCTGTAGCTCACCAGCATGTTCTTGGTCTGCTGATAATGCTCAAGCATCATCTTATGGGTTTCACGGCCGATGCCGGACTGCTTGTAGCCGCCGAAGGCGGCATGGGCCGGGTAGGCATGGTAGCAGTTGGTCCAGACGCGGCCGGCCTGGATCTCGCGGCCGAAGCGGTAGCATCGATTGGCGTCTCGGCTCCAGACGCCGGCGCCGAGGCCGTAAAGCGTGTCGTTGGCGATTTCAAGCGCCTCCTTCTCGTTCTTGAAGGTCGTGACCGAGACCACCGGTCCGAAGATTTCCTCCTGGAACACACGCATCTTGTTGTGGCCCTTGAAGATCGTCGGCTTGACGTAATAGCCGTTCGCCAGATCGCCACCGAGGTCGTTGCGCGAGCCGCCGGTCAGAACCTCGGCGCCTTCCTGCCTGCCGATGTCGAGATAAGCGAGGATCTTTTCCAGCTGCTCCGTCGAAGCCTGGGCACCGATCATCGTCGCGCTGTCGAGCGGGTTGCCCTGCTTGATCGCCTCGACGCGTTTGACGGCCTTTTCCATGAAGCGGTCGTAGATCGATTCCTGGACGAGGGCGCGGCTTGGGCAGGTGCAGACTTCGCCCTGGTTGAGGGCAAACATCGCAAACCCTTCGAGCGCCTTGTCGAGGAAATCGTCGTCCTCGGCCATCACATCGGCGAAGAAGATATTCGGCGATTTGCCGCCGAGTTCCAGCGTCACCGGAATGAGGTTCTGGCTGGCATATTGCATGATGAGCCGGCCGGTGGTCGTCTCGCCGGTGAAGGCGATTTTGGCGACGCGCGGGCTGGTCGCCAGCGGCTTGCCGGCTTCTAGGCCGAAGCCGTTGACGATGTTGAGCACGCCGGGCGGCAGGAGATCGCCGACCAGTTCGGCCCAGACCAGGATCGAGGCCGGGGTCTGCTCGGCAGGCTTCAGCACGACGCAGTTGCCGGCGGCCAGCGCCGGAGCGAGCTTCCAAGTGGCCATCAGGATCGGGAAGTTCCAGGGAATGATTTGGCCGACGACGCCGAGGGGTTCGTGGAAGTGATAGGCGACGGTATCGTGGTCGATCTCACCGATCGAACCTTCCTGGGCGCGGATGCAGGAAGCGAAGTAGCGGAAGTGGTCGATCGCCAGTGGAATGTCTGCCGCCATGGTTTCGCGGATCGGTTTTCCGTTATCCCAGGTCTCGGCCTGAGCAAGCAATTCCAGCTTATCTTCCATGCGCTGGGCGATCTTCATGAGGATATTGGAGCGTTCTGCAACCGAGGTGCGGCCCCATTTTTCCTTTGCCGCATGAGCGGCGTCGAGTGCGAGATTGATGTCCTTTTCATTGGAGCGGGGAATGTCGCAGAGCTTGCCGCCGGTGACGGGCGTGAGGTTTTCGAAGTATTTGCCTTCGACGGGCTCGCGCCATTCGCCGCCGATATAGTTGCCGTATTTCAGCTTGAACGGCGACTCGACGATTTTCTGATGAAGCATGTCATCCTCCCTTGATGAACCAGGTTCCGAAGCGAACCAGTGGGAGGAAAATGTGCATGTTTTGGCGGAGGGAACAGGGCGGCTCTTCAATACCGCACCGCACAGTGTCGCAGACATGCGACAGGTCGCGTCGCGATCGACGGTATCGGTGGAACTTTCGGGCGGCTGGTCAGTGAAGGTCGAACTTCTTCATTTTCCGGTGCAGGGTGGCGCGGCTTATGCCGAGGGCGGCGGCCGCCTGCGAGACGTTTCCGCTGGTGCGCGACAACGCCCGCAGCAGGGCTGCCTTTTCCGCTTCGACGATCTCTTCCTGCTGCGAGACGCCGGCCTCATGCAGGGCATCGGCGGCCGGAATGCCGGCCGCAATGCGCCTATCGTCCAGCTGCAGCGCGATGCGGGCGGCGCGTGTTGCCCCGAGCACGAGGTCATGCCGGTCGACGGCAAGCAGGGCGGCGCCGGAATTGGCGCCGGCCGGGACCATCAGGAAACGGGCGCTGGGAAAGGCCGAGCGGAAGAGGTTGAGCTCGATGCGCATTGCCGCATCGCGCACGGTCTGCGTCAGGATCGTCAACGTCATCTCGTTGACGTCTTCACGGCAGGTGGAGATATCGAGGGCTGCGGCCACCCGGCCACGATGATCGCGGATCGGCGCCGTCGTGCAGCTGAGGCTGGTATTTGCGCAGAAGAAATGTTGATCGCGGAAGATGGCGACGGCACGCTCGTCGGCAAGGGCGGTGCCAATGCCGTTGGTGCCAATGCTCGCCTCGGTCCAGACGGAGCCGGTCCAGAGGCCGAGTTCGTGGAACTCCTTGTCGTCGCCAGCGGCACCCCGACGCTCCAATGCAATGCCGTTCCTGTCGGTCAGAAGCAGGCAGCAACCGGCCTTGCCAACGGTGGTAAAGAGACGATCGAGCTCTTCGGTCGCGCTGGCGATCAGTTGCCCGGACTGTTCGCGGGCACGCCGGAATTCTTCATCGGTAACGCGCAGCGGCGCCCGTTCGTCCTCCGGAGCGAGCTGGTGCATGGTCATGCATCGCCGCCAGGAGGCGACAACGGGGGAACTCGCCGCGGCGGAATCGCGCTGGGCAGAGGTGTAGACATGCTCGGCGTGTGCTGAGTGTTCGTGCATCTGCTCCTCCCACGGAACTTCAGCATAGTCTGATGGAAAAGCGGCCGGTTTGCAATCAGCCGGCCCTGACGCTCATCAGCGTGCGGGTTTTCCAGACGAAGGTGGCGGAATCACATTTCGGTGTTTGGACGCAGAGAGTGTAACAAAAGACCGCTCTCGCCCGTAATCCTGTGCAGAAACAGATGTGCAAGGCGAGGAGATCCCGACCATGTTAAACAGACGATTGTTGCTGATGGGGGCCGCTTTCGGAGCGCTTACGGTTCGCTTGGGGGCCGGCAAGGCGATCGCCGGCGAGACGTTTGCGGTGACGCACACCGAGGAGGAATGGCGCAAGCTGCTGACGCCGGATCAATTTGTCATCCTGCGTCAGGAGGGGACGGAGGCTCCCTTCACCAGCGCCCTGCTGCATGAGGAGCGGAAGGGCAATTTCGCCTGTGCCGGCTGCGACCAAAAGCTCTTTTCCTCGGCGACCAAATTCGACAGCGGCACCGGCTGGCCGAGCTTTTGGGCACCGCTCGACCATGCCGTCGGCACCACCAACGACACGACGTTCGGCATGGCGCGAACGGCAGTCCATTGCGGCCGTTGTGGCGGCCATCTCGGCCATGTCTTCGATGATGGTCCGAAGCCAACCGGGCTTCGCTACTGCATGAACGGCCTTGTCATGACATTTCATCCAGCCTCGGCCTGATCGAAGGAAGGGCTCGTTTGCTGCCTCAGTGCCAGCGAGCGCCAGTGCCTTGCAGCCAGGCTTCGATGCCGCGTGCCGCGGCCCGGCCGGTCGCCAGGCAGGCAGTGAGGAGATAGCCGCCGGTCGGCGCCTCCCAGTCGAGCATCTCGCCGGCGACGAAGATGCCGGGCAGCCCCTTCAACATATAGCTGTCGTCGATGCCGCTCCAGCGGATGCCGCCGGCCGAGGAGATCGCCTCGCCGATCGGCCGGGTTTCGAGAACCGGAAGCGGCAGGGCCTTGATCATAGCGGCCAGGCGTTCGGGGTCGCGTCGGTCACACTCCGGCGTGAATTCCCGCAGCAGCGCCGCCTTGACGCCGTCGAGGCCCGCGCCCTTGCGCAGGCGGTTTGAAAAACTCGATTTGGCGTCCTGCCGCGCCAGGTCGCGGGTCAGCCTTTTGGCCGTTCGGCCCGGTGCGAGATCGAGTGTCAGGGCGGCGTCGCCGTGGCTCTGCAGTCGGTCGCGCAGTGCCGCGGCATTGGCATAAACGAGGCTGCCCTCGATACCGCTTGTGGTGATGACGAATTCACCGGGAAAGGTACCGGCTTCGGATGTGGCGGTGACCGATTTTACCGGCTCGCCGGCGAAACGTGCGCGGAAGCTTTCGCTCCAGTCGACGACGAAGCCGCAATTGGCGGGTTTAAAAGCGTCGATATCAACGCCCCGCTCCGATAGCCAGGGCTGCCAGCGCGCATCCGAGCCGAGGCGCGGCCAGCTTGCGCCGCCGAGCGCCAGCAGGGCCGCGTCGCAATCGACGATGCGCCGCCCCTCGGCCGTTTCAAAGGCAAAACCCTCTTCGGCAAAACCGATCCAGCGGTGGCGGGTGCGAAGCGTGGTCCCTTGCGTCTCCAGCCGCCTGAGCCAGGCACGCAGCAAGGGAGAGGCCTTCATCACCTTCGGAAAAACCCGGCCGGACGAGCCGACGAAGGTCTCTGTCCCGAGCTCTGCTGCCCAATCTCTGATATCATCGGGGGTAAAGGCATCAAGCGCGGGGCGCAGGCGGGCGGCTGCCGCACCGAAGCGCGTGGTGAAACGGCCATAGTCCTCGGAATGGGTGATGTTGAGACCCGACTTTCCGGCCAGCAGGAACTTGCGAGCGAAGGTCGGCATGGCGTCATAGACCGTCACCGCATGGCCGGACAGCGAAAGCAGCTCGGCAGCCGCAAGGCCGGCCGGGCCGCCACCGATAATCGCGATCCGCTTCTGGTTCATGGATGTCTTCGCCTGATTCTTTCTGCGTGCAGTTTTGGCGCGGGCGCGCCTTGCCTGCAAGGATGGAAATCAGTGGTGCGGATGGGTGCACTGGCCGTGATCGGCGAGAACCTCGATGACGCGGCATTGGTCGACGCGGCCGTGGCCGCAGCCTTCCACCATGGTTTCCAGTTCGGCCTTCAAAGCCATCAGGCTGCGGATGCGTTGCTCGACTTCAATAAGGCGGGCCTTGGCGATGGCATCGGCCGAGGCGCAGGACTGGTGCGGATCATCCTGCAGCGTGAGCAGCGCGCGGATGGCCTCGATTTCGAAGCCCAATTCACGGGCGTGGCGGATGAAGGCGAGGCGGTTGATATCGGCAGGCTCGAAGGAGCGCTGGTTGCCTTCGCTGCGGCTCGGGGCCGCAAGCAGGCCGATGCTCTCATAATAGCGCACCGTCGGCACCTTGACGCCGCTTTGGCGTGCAGCTTCGCCGATCGTGATCTTTTTCATGATTTTCCTCTTGCACCTCTAGCCGCTAGAGGATGTAGGAGGGATGCTTCTGTTTGACAAGGAAGCGGTTCATGGCTGAGACGAACGAGACACGATACCGGGTTGGCGGTATGGATTGCGCCGCCTGCGCGACCAAGATCGACACGGCCGTCAGGCGCGTGGCGGGTGTCGCCGATGTTTCGGTCTCGGTGATGGCGGGAACGATGACCGTCCGGCACGACGGCAACAGCGATCTCAAGGCGATCGAGAAGAAGGTGACGGGGCTCGGCTATTCGGTCTCGCCCTTTGCCGGAAGCACGACGCCGGCGAAAGGCCACGGCGCACACGATCATCACGACCACGGACATGATCATGGCGATCATGCGGGCCATGACCATGGAGATCACGATCATGCCAGCCATGATCACGCAGGTCACGATCATGACCACGACCATGGCCAGAAGGAAATCGGGGGGCTGCATGGGCACGACCATGCGCCGATGACCGGTCCCTGGTGGCAGAGCAAGAAGGGGCGGCTGACCATCCTTTCGGGTGCCGCACTCGTTGCTGCCTATGCTATCGACCATCTGGTGCCGGCGATCGCATCCTATGCCTTCATCGTGGCCATGCTGGTCGGGCTGGTGCCGATCGCGCGGCGCGCCGTCATGGCGGCTCTCTCCGGCACGCCGTTTTCGATCGAGATGCTGATGACGATCGCCGCCGTCGGCGCGGTCATCATCAATGCAGGCGAAGAGGCGGCAACTGTCGTGTTCCTGTTCCTCGTCGGCGAACTGCTGGAAGGGGTGGCTGCGGGCAAGGCGCGCGAAAGCATCCAGTCGCTGACGGCCCTGGTGCCGAAGAGCGCGCTGCTCGAAGACAATGGCCAGACGCGGGAGGTGCCGGCGGAAAGCCTTGCCGTCGGCGCGATTATCATGGTGCGTCCTGGCGATCGTATCTCGGCGGACGGCGTTATCATTTCAGGCGAGAGCGCGATCGATGAGGCGCCGGTGACGGGCGAGAGTACGCCGGTGCGCAAGGGCGTCGATGCCGTTGTGTTTGCCGGAACCGTGAATGGCGATGCGGTGCTCAGGGTTCGCGTCACCGCGGCCGCAGCCGACAATACCATCGCCCGTATCGTCAAGCTGGTGGAGGAAGCGCAGGAATCGAAGGCGCCGACCGAACGCTTCATCGATCGGTTCTCGCGCTATTACACGCCCGGCGTGGTGGTGGTCGCCGCACTTGTCGCGATCGTTCCGCCGCTGTTGTTCGGTGGGTCGTGGGGCGAATGGATCTATAAGGGCCTTGCCATCCTCTTGATCGGCTGCCCCTGCGCGCTTGTCATCTCGACGCCGGCGGCGATCGCCGCCTCGCTTTCTTCGGGTGCGCGGCGCGGGCTGCTGATGAAGGGCGGCGCGGTGCTGGAAACGCTCGGCAAGGTGACGATGGTCGCCTTCGACAAGACGGGCACGCTGACGGAAGGCAAACCTCAGGTGACTGATATCATTTCTTTCGGATTGAGCGAGGCGCAAGTCTTGTCGCGCGCGGCGGTGCTGGAGCAGGGCTCCAGCCATCCCCTGGCGCTGGCGATCCTCAACCGCGCCAAGGCGGACGGCGTTCCCATGCCGCCGGCCTTCGAACTGGAGGCGCTGCCGGGAAAGGGGGTCAGCGGCAAAGCCGGCGGCGAGGCGCTGGATCTTTTGTCGCCGCCCGCTGCCCGCGAACGCGGCGCACTCGGTGCTGAACAGGAGGCACGCATCACTGACCTGAACGACGAGGGCAAGAGCGTCTCGGTGCTGCTGGTCAACAATGTTGCGGCCGGGCTGATCGCCATGCGCGACGAACCGCGCGAGGACGCGCAGGCCGGGCTTGCCACGCTCAAATCAGCCGGCGTCAAGGCGATGATGCTGACAGGCGACAACAAGCGGACGGCGGCAGCCGTTGCCGGCATGCTCGGCATCGACTGGCGCGGCGAGATGATGCCTGAGGACAAGCAGCGGGTCGTCGTCGAATTGAAGCGCGAGGGCTTCGTCGTCGCCAAGGTCGGCGACGGCATCAACGACGCGCCGGCGCTGGCCGCAGCCGATATCGGCATTGCCATGGGCGGCGGCACCGACGTGGCGCTGGAGACCGCGGATGCCGCCGTGCTGCACGGGCGCGTCGGCGACGTGGCAAGGATGATCGAATTGTCCAAACGCACGATGCGCAATATCCTGCAGAATATTACCATCGCGCTCGGCCTGAAAGCGGTGTTCCTGGTGACGACGATTGCCGGCATCACCGGCCTCTGGCCGGCGATCCTCGCCGATACCGGCGCCACCGTGCTGGTGACGATCAACGCGCTGCGATTGCTTCGAGTAAGGATGTAAACATCCGATAACGTCCTTGCGGCGCTCGTCACCGTAGACCGCTGACAACGGACGCCAACCCCTCTTTCGTCATGCTCGGGCTTGTCCCGGGCATCTGCCTCCGGTCGATAGGCAGTAGATCCGCGGCACAAGGCCGAGGATGAGGCGGAGAGGGAGGTTTGTCATCAAACTGAGAGCGGCCATAGACCGGCTCTCTTCGTTCGAGCCTTGTCCACCGCCTGTTTTCCTTAAGCTTTCGTTATCCCTGTTTTTCACAGGAATGCAGTGATTTCAAACCTGCCGTAACGCAATGCACAAACCATCCATTGACGCGAATTTGGATTCGCGTACCATATCTAGTGTTCGAGGTTCCTTCGATTCGTGAGAATCGCAGGCTAAGACGGGAATACGGTGCGTTGCGCCATTATGGCGCGGCTATGCCGGAGCTGCCCCCGCAACTGTAAGCGGCGAGCAACTGTCCGATTTCAGGCCACTGGAGCATAATGCTCCGGGAAGGCTGGGCAGGATGCTTTGACCCGTGAGCCAGGAGACCTGCCTCGAACAAAACGTCCACGGGCGGGGAGTCCGGAAGGTCGCGTTGCATGGCTGCGGATGATATCCGCGTCGCGTTTCGCAAGGCCGCTCGATCCTCCGCATGAGCCACTTCGGGGTGAAGTCATGTCAGTATCTCAGTTCAGGCCGCAACCCGCGCTAAGCAGAGGGCGGATCACGCCCGGCGGCTGAACAGGCCGCATCGTTCAAACCATCAGAGAATGTTTCGACGGATATCGCGAGATTTCCGATCGATGCCCTGCGTCCCAATCGCGTCGTCACGAGGAATATCATGACCATTACCGTCTACAGCAAACCGGCCTGCGTCCAATGTACCGCCACTTACCGCGCCCTCGACCGCCTGGGCGTCGCTTATGACATCGTCGATATCTCCGAGGATGCCGAAGCGCTCGATCGCGTCCGCAGCCTTGGCTACATGCAGGCGCCCGTCGTCATCGCCGGCGAGCAGCATTGGGCCGGCTTCCGTCCCGACATGATCAGCGCGCTCTCCTGATCGAGGCCGAACGATGGGGCTGATCGTCTATTATTCCAGCCGGTCCGAGAATACCCATCGGTTCGTCGCCAAGCTTGGAATGTGCGCGGCGCGCATTCCAACAGGTGCCGCAGACGCATTCCTTATTCGTGAACCCTTTGTGCTTGTTGTGCCGACCTACAGTGGCGACGGGGGCAAGGGGGCCGTTCCCAAGCAGGTTATCCGTTTCCTCAACGATGCGGAGAGCCGAGGACACATCCGCGGCGTGATCGCCGCGGGCAACAGCAATTTCGGCGAGACATATGGGCTCGCCGGCGACGTGATCTCACAGAAATGCCAAGTGCCGTACCTCTATAGGTTCGAGCTGCTGGGCACCGAAGCGGATGTCGCCAACGTTAAACACGGAATGGAACGATTTTGGACACGGGAACAACTCTGACGCGGGATGCGGGCGCAAAACCGCATAACACTTTTGCTCATCCCGCCGGCGAACGCCCTTTGAAAGCGGCGGAAGCGCTCGACTACCACGCGCTGAACGCGATGTTGAACCTCTATGACGACGAGGGGAGGATCCAGCTCGACAAGGACCGCATGGCGGCGAAGCAGTATTTTTTGCAGCATGTGAACCAGAACACGGTGTTCTTTCACAATCTCCGGGAAAAGCTCGATTACCTCGTGACCGAGGGTTATTATGAGCAGGAGGTTCTCGACCAGTATTCCTTCAATTTCGTGCGTGACCTGTTCGACCAGGCCTATGCCAAGAAGTTCCGCTTTCCGACCTTCCTCGGCGCCTTCAAATATTACACCAGCTATACGCTGAAGACCTTCGACGGAAAGCGTTATCTCGAACGCTACGAAGATCGTATCTGCATGGTGGCGCTGGCCTTGGCGCGTGGGCACGAGGCACTTGCCCGCGACGTGGTCGAGGAGATCATTTCCGGCCGTTTCCAGCCGGCGACGCCGACCTTCCTTAATGCCGGCAAGAAACAGCGCGGCGAGCTCGTCTCCTGCTTCCTGCTGCGCGTCGAGGACAATATGGAATCGATCGGCCGGTCGATCAATTCGGCGCTGCAGCTGTCGAAGCGCGGCGGCGGCGTGGCGCTGTCCTTGACGAACATCCGCGAGGCCGGCGCGCCGATCAAACAGATCGAAAACCAGTCGTCGGGCATCATTCCGGTGATGAAGCTGCTCGAAGACAGCTTCTCCTATGCCAATCAACTGGGCGCGCGCCAGGGCGCGGGCGCGGTCTATCTCAACGCCCATCACCCCGATATCATGCGTTTTCTCGACACCAAGCGCGAAAATGCCGACGAGAAGATCCGCATCAAGACGCTGTCGCTCGGCGTCGTCGTGCCTGACATCACCTTCGAACTCGCGAGGAATAACGAGGACATGTACCTGTTCTCGCCCTATGACGTCGAGCGCGTCTATGGCGTGCCCTTCACCGAGATTTCGGTGACGGAAAACTACCGGGAGATGGTGGCAGACGCCCGCATCGCCAAGAAGAAGATCAAGGCGCGCGAATTCTTTCAGGTGATCGCCGAAATCCAGTTCGAGAGCGGTTATCCCTACCTCATGTTCGAGGACACGGTGAACCGGGCGAACCCGATCGCCGGGCGCATTTCGATGAGCAATCTCTGCTCGGAGATTCTGCAGGTGAGCGAGGCGAGCGACTACAATGACGACCTCTCCTACAAGCATCTCGGCAAGGATATTTCCTGCAATCTCGGCTCGCTGAACATCGCCGCGGCGATGGATTCCGCCAATTTCGGCAAGACGATCGAGACCTCGATCCGGGCGCTGACGGCCGTGTCCGACATGAGCCATATCTCCTCGGTTCCCTCGATCGAAAAGGGCAATGACGAGAGCCATGCGATCGGCCTCGGGCAGATGAACCTGCACGGTTATCTCGCCCGCGAACGCATCTTTTACGGCTCAGAGGAAGGCGTCGATTTCACCAATATCTATTTCTATACGGTGACCTACCACGCAATCCGCGCCTCGAACCTCCTCGCGGTCGAACGCGGCACGAGCTTCAAGGGCTTCGAAAATTCGAAATATGCCTCCGGCGAATATTTCGACAAATATACGAGCCAGGAATGGAAGCCAGCGACGGAGAAAGTTAGGACGCTGTTCGAAACTGCCGGCATCGATATTCCGACGCAGGAGGACTGGGCGGCTCTCAAGAAGGCGGTGAAGACTTCCGGTCTCTATAACCAGAATCTGCAGGCAGTACCGCCGACAGGGTCGATCTCCTACATCAACCACTCGACCTCTTCGATCCATCCGATCGTCTCGAAGATCGAAATCCGCAAGGAAGGCAAGATCGGCCGCGTTTATTATCCGGCGCCGTTCATGACCAACGACAATCTCGATTATTATCAGGACGCCTATGAGATCGGGCCGGAGAAGATCGTCGACACCTATGCGGCGGCGACCCAGCATGTCGATCAAGGCCTGTCGCTGACCTTATTCTTCCGCGACACGGCAACGACCCGCGACATCAACAAGGCGCAGATCCATGCCTGGAAGAAGGGCATCAAGACGATCTACTACATCCGCCTTCGCCAGATGGCGCTGTCCGGCACCGAGGTGCAGGGCTGTGTCTCCTGCACGCTCTAACCGACCGGGAAACTTCATGAACATGCAAATCAAACCGGCGTCCCGCGTGCGCGCCATCAACTGGAACCGGGTCGAGGACGACAAGGATCTCGAAGTCTGGAACCGGTTGACCGGCAATTTCTGGCTGCCGGAGAAAGTGCCGCTTTCCAACGACATTCCATCCTGGGCGACGCTGACGCCGGCCGAGCAGCAGCTCACTATCCGGGTCTTCACCGGGCTGACGCTGCTCGACACCATCCAGAACGGCGTCGGCTCCATCAGGCTAATGGAGGATGCGGCAACGCCGCATGAGGAGGCGGTGCTTTCCAACGTCTCGTTCATGGAGGCGGTGCATGCGCGCTCCTATTCCTCGATCTTTTCGACGCTGTGCTCGACGCCCGATGTCGACGATGCCTATCGCTGGTCGGAGGAAAACGAATTTCTGCAACGGAAATCGGCGCTGATCATGGAGCAGTATCGCTCCGGCGACCCGTTGAAAAAGAAGGTCGCCAGCGTCTTCCTCGAAAGCTTTCTGTTCTACTCCGGCTTCTACCTGCCGATGTACTGGTCAAGCCGCGCCAAGCTCACCAACACGGCCGACATGATCCGGCTGATCATCCGTGACGAAGCGGTGCACGGTTATTATATCGGCTACAAGTTCCAGCGCGGGCTGGAGCGGCTCAGCGAGGAGAGGCGGCAAGAGATCAAAGATTTCGTCTTCGACCTGCTGCTCGAACTCTACGACAACGAGGCTCGATATACCGAAGCGCTCTATGACGGAGTCGGGCTGACCGAGGACGTCAAGAAATTCCTGCATTACAATGCCAACAAGGCGCTGATGAACCTCGGCTACGAGGCGCTTTTCCCGGCCGAGGCCTGCAAGGTCAATCCGGCGATCCTCTCGGCGCTTTCGCCGAATGCCGACGAGAACCACGACTTCTTCTCCGGCTCCGGTTCCTCCTATGTGATTGGCAAGGCTGTCGCGACCGAGGACGAGGACTGGGATTTCTGAGGCTTTATCGCAGTCGGGCCCTTATCATTTGCTTCCCCATCGCCCACATTCAGCGGAAATGAAGTCGATCCTCGCCGATGATGTGGCGTAGCGGAGTTTTTAATGTCGTCTTTTCCAAACAAGGCCGGAACTGCCGCCGAAGCGGACGAAGGCGTCTGGCCGATCCGCAGGAGACGGATTCTCGACTGGCTGGTGAACGAGACGCGCGCGGAGCGCTTCATCGACAATATCCTGGTGCAGATGTGCGGGAAGCTGCTGGCGGCTGGGGTGCCGGTGGCGCGGGCGACGCTGCATTTCAGGGTGAACCACCCGCAATGGATCGGTGCCCGCATTCTCTGGAAGGAGGGACTGGCGGAGGCGAAGATCGATACATTCGCCTATGGCGTCGAAAACACGCCGGAGTTCCTGACGAGTCCCATCAACGCGATCCACCAGGGTACCGAGGAGGTTCGCAGGCAGCTGGAAAGCATAACCGACGGCGATTCATTCTATCAGGAACTGCATGACGATGGCCTTACCGAATATATCGCCTGGCCGCTCGAGCATACTTTCGGCAAACGGCACGTCGTGACGTTTTCCACCAGCCGGGCGGGCGGTTTTGCGAGTAAGCACGTCGATTTCCTGCGCGATCTCTTGCCGGCGTTGACGCTTGTCAGTGAAATCAGGCTGAAGAACATCATGGCGCGCACGCTGCTGCAGACCTATGTGGGGCCGCATGCGAGCGAGCAGATCCTGTCGGGCGTGACGACGCGCGGCAGTGGCGCCACCGTCGGCGCGGCGATCATGATCTGCGATCTGCGCGATTTTACGGCGATCTCCGATCTCTGGCCGCGTGATGACGTCATCCATCTGCTGAACGATTATTTCGATGCGATCTCGGACCCGGTCGAACGGTATGGCGGCGAGATTCTGAAGTTCATGGGAGACGGATTGCTGGCGATCTTCCCTCTCGCCAAGGAGGCGGCCTGCCTCGATCTGCTGCAGGCGATCCGCGAGGGGCAGGCGGCGATGGCTGAATTGAACGAGGAGCATATTCGCATGGGGCGCGAACCGCTGCGCTACGGTGTCGGCGTCCATGTCGGCGATGTCATGTATGGCAATATCGGCTCCCGCCGACGGCTGGATTTCACCGTTATCGGGCCGGCGGTCAATATTGCTTCGCGGCTGGAAAGCTTGACCAAGGAGGTCAAGCGCCCGGTGCTGCTGTCGCGGGCCTTCATCGAAATGGCGGGCTGCGCGAAAGATATGGACAGCCTCGGCACCTTCCCGCTACGCGGGCTCGGCGAGCCTGTCGATGTCTTCGCCTTTCCGGAGGGATAGCGCAGGCAGGCTCATACCCCCCGTTTGTTTCCCCAAAGCAGCACATGCAGTTGCGGCAGCACGCAGATTGAAAACCACCGGTCAGCCGTCACTTTCTCGATGAGCCAGTGCATCCGATCCATCACGCCGTCGATATCGACGCGTGCGTCGTCATCATCGGGCGGTGGCGGCGTATGGTTGCCCGGCTGAAGGAACAAGGGAATATCGGGATAGCGCTCGCCCACCTGTTGCGCGAAGAGGTAGTCGGTATCGTCGAAGACGACGATCTTCAATGTGATCTCCGGCCCGCCGGCGGCGAGCCGAATACAGTCGTCCACCTGCTCCCAATCGGTCGACATTCCGCTTGATGGCGGCTTGGGGCTCAAGACCAGCATGTCGAGATCGCGAAACCAGTCCCGCGCTACGCTTCCCTGCGTTTCCAGCGCGAAACGGTATCCTCGGGAATGGCCGAGCTCGATCAATGGCCCCAGTGGCTGAATCGCCGGGTTGCCTCCGGAAAGGGAAATCGTCAGCGGCCTGCCTCCGGAGAGCTTCGTGACCTCCTGCCAGATCGCCTCGGCGGACATGGCACTCCACTGATCCCGGAACGTGCTGTCGACCGCGTGAAGACTGTCACACCAGGAGCAGCGGTAGTCGCAGCCGCCTGTCCTGACGAACACCGTCGGCACCCCGATCAACTGGCCTTCGCCCTGTATGGTCGGGCCGAAGATCTCGCTGACACGGATGATCTCGCCGCTCACGGCCTGTACTCCGCCCACGTCTTCGGCGTCTCGCTGACGCGCACCGACGATGTCTCGGGGAAGCGCTGTTTGCACCAGTCGTAAAAATGCCTGGCCAGGAATTCGGAGGTGACTTTCGAATGGCCGAAGACCTCGTTCAGATGTCGATGATCGAGGGCTTCGTCGATATAGCGCTTGAGCGGCGAAAGGTCGTGATAGTCGCGAACGAAGCCGTCATCATTCAGGTTTTCGGCGGCGAGTTCGACGACCACTACGTAGTTGTGGCCGTGGAGCCTGGCACATTGATGGTCGGCAGGCAGGTGATCCAGCTGGTGCGAGGCGGAGAGATGAAACTCCTTGGTGATGCGGTACATCAACGCACCTCCGTGGCGGAATATTGCGACACGGCCGCTTTCCAGAAGTCATCGTCGTCGTATTCCGTCGGATCGGGCACGCCGGCAAGATGGAAAGCTTCGCGGCGTTCCACGCAGGTTCCGCAGCGGCCGCAATGGAGGCTGCCGCCTTTGTAGCAAGACCAGGTTTCCGCAAAGGGTGTGCCGTGTTTCCCGCCGTCGGTCACGATCGCCGCTTTGGAAACGTTGACATAAGGTGCAAGCAGTTTGACGCTGGCATAACCTTCCAGCGCTTCGTTCTGCATGCGCTGGAAGGCGTCGATGAAGCCCGGGCGGCAGTCGGGGTAAATGAAGTGGTCGCCGCCATGCACGGCAACAGCAACGGCATCTGCCTTCTGCGCGGCCGCTAAGCCGAATGCGATGGCCAGCATGATGGCATTGCGGTTCGGCACGACAGTGGCCTTCATGCTCTCCTCGGCATAGTGGCCATCCGGAACCTCGATATCGTCGGTCAGGGCCGATCCGCTGAGATGGCCGCCGATGGCTGCGATGTCGATGACATGATGGGGAACGGCAAGGCGTTCCGCGCACCGCGCGGCGAAGTCGAGTTCCTTGCGATGGCGCTGGCCGTAGTCGAAGGAGACGAGGCCGATAAGCTGTTCTTCCGCTGCTATCTTGTGCGCAAGCGAAACGGAGTCGAGTCCGCCGGAGCAGACGACGATGGTCTTCATATTTTGGATTCCCTTGTTTTGACCGGGTGGGCTGCGACCGGATTACGGCGTGCTTTTAGGGCAAATCACGCGTCAGGGAAATAGTTTTAAGACGCCAGGCTTCAGAGTTGGGTTTAGCCGATCGGAAAGTTGATCTGCGGCGGCAGCAGCAGGTGCAGATCCTGGGCATCGGAATTGTTGATGCGCTGCAGCAGCATGCGCCCCAGATCCTCGCCGGCCGCTGTGAGATCCTCGTGAATCGTATCGACCTTCGGCTGCAGCTGGGTAAGAAGGCGGGACGTTTCCTTGGCGACGATATCGTAATCGACAGCGAGCGTCCGGCCGGCGTCGCTCATGCCGCTGATGACGGCGAGAGCCGAGACTTCGCCGGGACAGATGAACCCTTCGGGAGCATCCGCGGCGACGGCGCGGCTGCAGATGAAATCGCGCAGCACGTCCGCCGGCGTATCGAGATCGACCGCTTCGGGGATCTCGTAGGCGATGCCTGCCTCGCGCACCGCGGTCATGAAGCCGTGCAGGATATGCTGGCAGAAGGTCAGCCGTTTCGGCGGCAGGATCACCGCCACCTTTCTGCGCTCCTTGGCGATCAGCCGGCGCGTCGCCTCATAGGCAAAGGTGAAATTGTCGTAGTCGACATAAGGATGCGGCGTCGAAAATTCGGTGCGGCCATGACAGATGAAGGGAAAGCCGGTTTCGAGCAGCAGGCGAACGCGGGCGTCGAGCGGTTCGGTTCGGGTGAAGATCAGCCCGTCGGCAAGGTGGTTGCGGATAATGTATTCGGCCGCCTCGACATCGGTCGTCGACAGGAAGTTCGGGGCGACGACGAGATGATAGGAGGTTTCTTTCAGCGCCTTGGCGATACCGTACATGATCGAGGTGCTGAAACCGACGACCTCCTCGTGCGAATCGAGCAGGATGGCGATGACATTGGTACGGCCTGTCTTCAGACGCTGCGCGGCCCGATCAGGGAGATAGCCGATCTCGCGGGCGATACGGTGGACGCGTTGGCGGGTTTCCAGCGAAATCTGCGGCGCATCGGAGAGCGCCCGTGACACTGTCGTCACCGCAAGGCCGGCAATCGTGGCGATCGTTCGCAAGGTCGGCTTGCTGCGCTTATGGGTGATCTCGAGATTTTCGCCGCGTTGCGGCCGGGACGGTTCGGTCACTCTGGGCTTTCCATGCTGGAATTGCGGATACAATAACATGATGAGTCCAGGGTGCAATCAACGAATGAAAACGTTTTAAATTTTAACGGTTTGTTAGTTGTTTAAAATTTAGCGAACTAAATCAGATATATAGTGAAATAACCATATTTTTCTCGGGAGTCGAGAAAGGGCTTGACGACTACACGCTTATAACGTTTTAAATTATCAACCGCGCGGAGGAGCGCGGCCGTATGTCGACCGCTGCACGGCGGAAAACATCGGGCGGCAGGGAGGGCCCGCCGCCGATTTTCAAATGGGAGGAAATTCATGCGCAAGTTTTTGAGCTCGGCGGCGATTGCCGTCGTGATGATGGCTGGCCTCGGTGGCGCCCAGGCAGCTGACGTGAAAGAAGTTCAGATGCTGCACTGGTGGACGTCTGGCGGCGAGGCAGCGGCGCTGAACGTTTTGAAGCAGGATCTGTCGAAGGAAGGTTTTGCCTGGAAGGACGTGCCGGTTGCCG
>NZ_JABDVY010000029.1:0-13740 GCF_019685025.1 Rhizobium sp. NZLR8
TTGGCGGCGTGATCAAGACATCGACGGAGAGTTTCAGCGGCATCTATCTCGCGGTTGCAGTCACGGCCGCCGCCGCCGCGGCGATGACGATCTCGCTGCCGAAGGACCAGAATGTGCAGGCCGTGTAGCGTCTAGCCGAGCGAAACGAACGGTTGATGGGCCGGAGGTTCAAGGCTGCGGGCGGGCGATGCGACCGTGCCAACCTTAATCCTGATTTGCGAACTGGACGACTGGAGCCCGGGCGGAGGATGTCGGCAGGGGATCTAACCTTAGCGGCAAAAGTCCACGATGAAATCGGTTCGCCGAGTAGTCACGCGGCCAGACGAACTCAAGACCGGCGCGATCGGGTAGATAGTCTGGAACCAATGCGTACTAACTGTCGGCAACTCTTTCGGCACGAGTTGTCACCGACGTCTTCCAGTGGACAATCGCAATGCACGCCTTGAAGGGATATGAACCGGCGGCCGGTCCATTTGCGTGCAAACACTGACCTTAAAGCCCAGCGGATCACACGCTTGCCGCATTTCCAACAGTCCAGCAAGACCCCAGCTGACGGATGTATTGCCCATAGGCTTGTCGACAATGCCTCGATTACCCTTTTCACCGACAGGCCATAGAGTACATACAACTGGGGTAGAGTGGCTTAAGATGCCAGGGCGTCTTAACTCACTGAGATTCTATGTCCGAAGTCGACTGGCTGAGCCATCTCCTGCAAATCGTCACCGTGACGGGCCAGCTCGAGGTCCGCTGTTCCTATGGCGCACCATGGCGCGTTGCCTGGCCGCGGGCAGCGGCGAACGAAATCCCTTACCACGTCATCGTCAAGGGCCGAGCCATCTTCGAGCACCTAGAGACGAAAACGACGAGAGAACTGGCGGCCGGAGATATCGTGTTGCTGCCTCACGGCGCGCCCCATGTGCTACATGATGGCAGCGGTCAAACACCCGTCCTGACCCGGCAAAGCCGTGGGGCGGCCGGATGGATGCTGAGCGAGAACGATAGCCCGGACGAGCAGCTCGATCTTTTATGCGGCCGGTTTTTCATAGCGCCGCCCCATGATCGGCTGATCCGCAACTACCTGCCGACAAATCTGGTGGCGCGGGCAATCGACCGCCCCGCAGAGAACGTAGTCAGCCCCGCGACCGATCAACTAGCCGGCCTGGTGGCGTTGATGCGCATGGAGGCCGCCGGCGACCGGGCGGGCGGGCGCGCCGTTCTCAACGCGCTGTCTTCGGCCCTTTTCACGCTGGTGCTGAGGGCGGCAAGCGAATCCGAAAAGGCCCCCGAAGGCCTGCTGGCTCTCGCCGGCCACCCAAGACTGGCGCCGGCAATCACTGCCATGCTCGCCGATCCGGCCAATCCCTGGAAACTGCCCGATCTGGCGGACCTGTGCGGCATGTCGCGCGCCACCTTCATGCGGCACTTCCAGGACAGGCTGGGCTGCTCCGCCCTCGATCTGTTGACCGACCTGCGCATGAGCCTGGCGGCGAACGAATTGAAAAAACCGTCGATCAGCACCGAGGCCGTCGCCGAAACGGTTGGTTATCAATCCGTTTCGGCGTTCCGCCGCGTGTTTGCCGAGAGAATGGGGATGACGCCGGGGGAATGGCGCCGGCTGGCGCAAACCGGGGAGATGCGCGCGAACTAGGACCGGCGCTTTCTAACTGATCCTTTTGAGCATTAAATTGAGGCAATCCAGTCTCGATATTATCACTGATGCCCGTAAATTGGTTTCCGTAATCACTTGATGAGGGAACCCCCCAATGAACGATATCAGCAACGCAGCCATCCAAACGGCGCCGACCAACGCCGTCATCGAAACCATCCTGAGCCGCAGTGCCGCCAAATATTACGACGCCACCGCGTCACTGAGCGACGATCAGATCCGCGATCTGGTGCGGATCGGCACGTCCGCGCCGACATCCTTCCATCTGCAGAACTGGCGGTTTATCGCCGTTCGTACGCCCAGGGCCAAAGCCCAACTGCGCCCGATCGCTTGGAACCAGCCGGCGATCACCGATGCCGCAGTGACCTTTATCATCATCGGCCAACTGGCCGATGCCAGCACTGTCCCCGAGCGCCTGGCGCCGGTGGTCGAAGCCGGCATCATGCCGGCGCGTCTGGTGCCGGAATGGGAAATCCCGGCGCGCGGTCTTTATGACGACCAACCGCAGCGGCAGCGCGACGAAGCGGTACGCTCGGCAACCTTCGGCACCTCGGCGATTATCTATGCCGCCCGCTCGCTTGGCTTGGGTTCGACGCCGATGATCGGCTTCGACGCAGAGGCCGTGCATAGCGAGTTCGGTCTCGCCGAAGACGAAATCCCGGTGATGCTCCTCACCGTTGGGCCGTTGCGCGCCGGTAACTGGCCGCAGAAGCCGCGCATGCCCGTGGCTGACGTCCTGGACTTTGCATAACCCTCATTTCAACCAGCAAGCTTAAGGAAACCTACCATGACCAGAACCACCGTTCTGACGCCGGAGCATGTGCCCGCAGAATCCAAGCAGACCCTCGATGCGTTCACGAAGAACATCGGGTTCACCCCCAACATGATGGCGGCCTTCGCGCAGAGTCCGATCGCGTTCAACGCCTGGGCCGCTCTGCTCGGATCTCTGAGCAAGACGCTCGATGTGAGGACACGCGACAGCATCGGTCTCGCAGTCTCCGAGGTGAACGGGTGCAACTATTGCCTGACGGTTCACAGCTTTACCGCCGAACATATGGCCAAGCTGCCGGCCGATGACATCATCCTCGCCCGCAAGGGACATGCCAACGATCCGAAGCGGGATGCGGCGGTCCAGTTTGCGCGCAAGGTGAGCGAGACCCGCGGGCAGGTCAGCGACGCCGATCTGAAGACGGTCCGCGATGTCGGCTACACCGATGCAAACATCATCGAAATCGTCGCACTGGTGGCCATGTATTCACTGACGAACTTCTTAAACAACGTGTTCGATCCCGAGAAGGACTTCCCCGCCGTTCCCCCAGCGGGATCGATCTGATCCTTTCTCATTCGCAACCTTTTGAAGCTGTTGGGATCGACCAAATGAACATTCTCCATATTGATACCAGCCCGCGTCTGGAATCGCATAGTCGCGCGCTTTCGGCGGCGATCGTCGAAAAGCTTCTTGAGGTCGTGTCCGCCGCGAGCATCACACGGCGCGACATTGGGGCAGACCCCTTGAATCCATCAACGCTGCCGACGAGCCGAAACTGCTTGGCGTGATAGCTCGAGATGAGCTCGTAGGCATCTAATTTACCGTCACAACCAACAGAGATTAGAGGAAACAACTCCAATGAAAGCGATTGTAGTAACAGACCCGGAGGCAGGTCTCGCCGGAATGAAACTGGTGGATCGAGCCGAGCCGAAGGCCGCCATCAACGACGTCGTCGTCAAGGTTCATGCAGCGGGGTTCGTCAATACCGAACTCGAATGGCCTTCCACTTGGACCGATCGTACCTCACATAATCGGACGCCATCAATCCTCGGCCACGAGTTGGCTGGCGTGGTCACGGCGTTGGGTTACGGCACCACGGGGCTTTCAGTCGGCCAGCGGGTGTTCGGCCTGGCGGACTGGTATCGCGATGGCACGCTCGCCGAGTATGTCGCCCTGGAGGCTCGCAATCTGGCGCCGCTGCCAGGCGATGTCGATTTCACTGTCGGTGCAAGTCTGCCAATCTCCGGGCTGACGGCATGGCAGGGTCTGTTCCAGCATGGTCGGCTTCAGGCGGGGCAAACTGTGCTGGCGCACGGTGCGGCCGGCGCGGTCGGTTCGATCGTAACACAGCTTGCAAGGGAAGCCGGTGCCTATGTCATCGGTACCGGGCGCACAGCCGACCGGCAGAAGGTTCTCGACTATGGCGCAAATGAATTCCTTGATCTTGCCAACGACACGCTGGAAGACATCGGTGGCGTCGATTTGGTCTTCGACGTCATCGGCGGCGACATCCAGAAGCAGTCAGCGGCGCTCATCCGGGCAGGCGGAACGCTTGTGACGGCTGTCGGGCCGACGGAAGTCCGGCCTTCCCACGGCTTGACGGTCGACTTCGTAGTCGAGGCCGATCGCGACCAACTATCCGAGATCGTTCAGCGGGTCCGCGACGGAAGACTGCGGACAAATATCGGCAAGGTCACAACTCTCGCCGACGCTGTCACCACGTTCAACGCTACCGAGCGGCGCGCGGGAAAAACGGTCGTTCGCATTCTGACTTGATGGGGCGTAGCAGGAGGGGCGATCAATAACATTGAAAGCTCCTGCTGCTCTTGAAGGGATTGGAACCGACGACCCAGTTATTCCGAATTCTCTCTGAAACTGAATTGCTCGGCAGGCCAAATGGTTGGCCTGCTTGCGGTGGCTGATTTGGGCCGGAAGTTGACACTCCGCAGTCAGGTAAACTTGTGGGAAAGCGGACATTCACATGGGAAAGGCTGACGGTATCCTCCGCTCCGGGTCGCCGCTCGCGTGACCAGCTTCAAACCTGCGCGTGGTAACGGCCGGAGTAAACCGGCCATTGGGCAGCGTCATGCCTGCAGTACGGTTTGCCGGAGGGGTTTAGCCCGCCCACCGGGCGCAGCTTTGCGCGAGACTGTATTCTCCGAACCCGGCCGTGAAGGCAAGTGCCTATGCGGCACGGGCTGCTGCGGCTTGCGCTATCAATTCTTCGTCCTTGGCCACGCCCCGCTTGAAGGCATCCCGCTCTACCAGTTTGCCGATATAGTCCAGAAACGCCTTGCGCGGGGGCAGTGTCTGAAGGCCAAGACCCCAGCCGATATGCGAGCCGATATAGATGTCCGCAGCCGTGAACCGATCGCCCGCGATGAAGGGATGCGCCTGCACCGCTTTTTCCAACTGGTCCAAAGTGCGCGTGTAGCTGCCATAGCCGAAGAAGAACTCCTGCTCGGGAGCGGGCACAAATCCAGCCCGGTGGTTCGTGACGGCCTGTTCCACAGGCCCCGCGGCGAAGAACATCCAGCGATAATATTCGGCACGCTCGTTTGCGGTAGGCGAAAGCCCGGCCTCGGGGAACGTCTCGGCGAGGTACGTAATGATTGCGCCGCTCTCTGTCACGGCGCGGCCATTATGCACAAGCGCCGGCACCTTGCCCATGGGATTGATCGCGGTGAAGAAGCGAACCAGTTCCTCGTTGGGATTGCTCGATGCTGGCCGTTCGAGCGCCGCGCCGCCCCATTCGTCAATTGCGCTGGTCTTTTCGTAGTCGAGGACCACCGTCTCGTAGGGGTGGCCTACCTCCTCCAGGATCCAGCGCACGATGCGCCCGCGTGAGTTCGGGTTGGTGTAGAATGTGAGCGCCATGCTCGATCTCCTGATTGATGGTTGTCGTTATCTGGATCCGTTCGTCCTGCAGGGGATGTTGTGGGACTGTCGGCTCCAGAGATGGTTGCCGCCGGATCTGAGGCTCAGCGCCATCGGAGGAGAAGATAAGAACAGGACACCGCGCACGCATTAGCAAGCTACGCCACAAGACTTGCACAACGCGCCAAAGATACTACGGTATAGGCCAGGTCGTACGTTAACCGCCGCCTTCACCTGTACTCCGCGCGCCAGACCGAAATATTAATCGAAAGCGTGACTGCCGATGTGCGGTCTGGGTGATGGCACACTCGCCTTCTGCAAAACAAAACGCGTCTGCGGGCTATTTCGACCGCCTGCAATCTCCAAATGGAGTAAATAGATAACTATGGCCAAAGTCCTTTCCGACCGATGCAAATTGCCGAGGCCATTCTGGCAGTCACTTGAACAACTGGGACTGCGGCCTTCGGCGGTGCTGCGACAGGCCAGGCTTCCCGCGACGCTGCATCTCGACAATTCCGCCGTCATCAGCACCACACAACTTTTCGCCATCTGGAACGCCATAGAGGCGCTGTCCGGTGACCCCGCCTTCAGCATAAGGATGGTGTGCGAGACCAGCACCGCCAATCACAAGCTCGCAATTCTGGTGGCGTCCTACGCTGCCGACTTTCGAGACGGTATGGCGCGGCTGGACCGCTTCAATCGTCTTTGCAGCCCTGACCGTCTTTGTTGCGAAGAGCGCGACGGCAAGGTGTCGGTGACCATCGAGTGGCCTACCGTCACCGAACCTGAGCCTCCCCTGTCAGTGGACGCAAGCTTTGCCCTTTTGCTGGAACTCGGGCGACGCGGTACTGGCCGTCACCTGCGGCCAATCTCGCTGGAGCTGCGGCGACCAAATCCGGGAACGGACAGGCACGCAATTTTCTTCGATTGCCCGATCCATTTCGGGGCAGAGCGTGATCGCATGGTGCTGAATGCACCGGACCTCGACCTGCCATTCCCCGGACACAACCCCGAACTGATCCAGATGCTCACCCCCGCGCTGGCAGAGGCCGTGCGCGAGATCGAGGTGCAGGCCACAATCGGTGAGCAGGTAAAGGGCACCTTGAAGCGCACAATGGCCAGTGGTCGCCATGATCTCGCTGCCGTGGCGCGCGATCTGGGCCTGAGCGAACGCACCTTGCAGCGGCGGATTGCGGCGGAAGGCCAGACTTTTCGTGCTCTCCTGACCGAAGCCAGACAGGAACTCGGCCGCCAGCTTCTCTCCGATCTCACGATTGACGTGGAAGAGGTAGCCTACCTGCTGGGATACCAGGACGCCAACTCGTTCTATCGAGCTTTCCGCGAGTGGGAAAACATGACGCCCGGCCACTGGCGTCGGATCAAGTCTGTGTCGGCAATGACTGCCCTTAGGCGGCGGTGAAGCGGAGATCAACGGCCGGGTTGAGGGCGGGTTCCCGCCAGACATTCACCCTTAATCGAAATGTACCGAATGCTAACCTTGATCAGGTGAGCTCGTTGGCTGAGCACACCCAGATAGAGTGTCTTCTCACCGGATTGACGGCCGTGATAAAAAGGGCCCATGGGCATCAAGAACTATCTAATCGAAGGCGGCTCGGGCACTGGAAAGACGTCTGTCGCTGCCGAACTGGAGCGGCGGGGCTACCATGTCGTCCATGGTGACCGCGTTTTGGCCTATGTCGGCGACCCCGAGACAGGCCAGGCGCTCGCAGGACCACCCGAAGGCGCAGACCGCATCGCTTGGGGATATGCGCACTGGATCTGGCCTGTCGACAAGGTCCGAGCTATTGCTGCCGACACCACCCATCCTGCCACGTTCTTTTGTGGCGGTTCGCGCAATTTCCACAAATTCCTGGACCTGTTCGATAAGGTTTTCGTGCTCGACATCGACGTTGAGACGTTGAACCGACGACTAGATGGGCGGCCGAATGAGCCGGGCTTCGAGCCGGCCGAGCGGGCCTTGGTACTTCGCTACCATCGTACCCGGGAGTATCTTCTTGCCGGCATAAATATCGACACGGCGAATACCGTCCCAAGTGTCGTCGACGATATCCTCGCTAAACTCACCTGAAGCCCGGCAGGCTTGTGATCGGGAGGGAAGCAACTGATTATTGCGAGAAAGACGTTAGCTGCCGTACGGCTCACTGGCGGCGTTGTCGGTTTCATAGCCGGCAGCTTTAAGAATGACAAACCGGGCATCCTAACGGCCGTCTTGAGGGCGCATAGCCGCTCGATCGCGATCTTTGGAATTGAGAAAGTTTCGTTGACACGTGCAGCCCCACTGCGCGCGGGGCCGCACGCGCTCAGATTTCAGTGTGCTCAGCTAGTTCCAGTGTATCCTCAATGTCCACGCCAAGGTACTTGACCGTATTTTCGATCTTGGTGTGCCCCAACAGGATTTGGATCGAGCGAAGATTGCCTGTCGCCTTGTAGATCATTGCGGCCTTCGTGCGCCGAAGCGAGTGCGTGCCGTAGTCTTCGCGTCGTAGACCAATTGCGGTCAACCATTCATCGACCAATTGGGCATACTGACGAGTACTCAGATGATCGGTGTGGTCGACTCGACTGGGAAAGGCGTAATCGTCAACTGTTCCACCTCGCCGTTCAAGCCATGCAAGCAAACTTGCCCTCACCTCCGCCGTGATTTCGAACTGAACCGGACGGCCGGACTTTTGCTGGACGACCAGGGCTCGAGTTCGAATTTCCGTTCCTGTCACGAGACTCCCGACTTTCATTTTCACGAGATCGCAACCACGCAGCTTGCTGTCGATTGCGAGATCAAACAACGCACGATCTCTCATGCGTCCCTCCCTATCAAGGAAGAAGCGGATCGCCCAAATCTGGCTGGAGGGGTTCAGGACCGAGGCCCCACAGTTGGTCCAAAGGGGCATAGCAGCTTGAGTATGCGGCGTCAGCTTTGCGCCCGCATAGTGATCATCGAGCCACCGGCCGCCGTTGCTGCAAAACGGACATGACGCAGTGACAACGCGGGTCACAGCTGCGCCAAGCCGCCATTCCGCCCCATGCGGGTGATTAGATCACGAATTCCTCCTCGTACGTCTGTGGCTCGGGAACGACCGTAACCTCCACCGGAACGATCCAATTGGCCGCGTAGCTCTCGCAGTCGGAACGCTGGAGGTCGGGCTGCACGCACCTCGCCCCATCGATCGCGCGACATCGCAGTTTATATCGCCCCACTTCTTCAGGGGTCCACATGTACTCCCACAAGCGCCATGCAAAGGGACGTTCTGTTTCGAGGAGCCTTCCCTCACGCCAGCCCCTGCCATCTCCGGTGCAGACCTGCACCTGCCGGATAACAGCCTCTCCGCTCCAGGCGGCTCCGAAAATCCGGTACGGTTGGCCGGCGATGAGACGCGCCCCCTGCACGGGACGCGCGATCTGCGCTTTGACCTCCATCTCCGCGAGAGGGACCAGCCTGGGTTCCCCGAGGCTGCGCTCCCAACGGAAATAGTCGCGCGCCTGCCAGTAGCCAAGAAACGGTTGTTCCACAACCGTGATATGCGTGATCCACTTGACCCAAGCCATGCCGAACCAGCCACCCACGACCGCGCGTAGCGGGTAGCCGTGATCGCGCGTCAACGGCTCCTCGTTCATCGAATAGGCAAGGATCGTGCTGTGAGCGATGGCCTTCTCAAGCGGTAAACTGCGCGCAAAAGCGATGGGGCCGGGAGAAGCCGTTTTCCTGTTCGTGTCGACGACGCCGCTGTCTGCGCCTACGAGCAGAACCTCACGTGCGGTTCGCTTAACGCCCGCCATTTCTAAAATCTCGCGCAGAAAAACACCTGTCCACGCGGCATTGCCGACGGCTCCGTTCTGCCACTGCAACCCGTCCTTCGGCGGCACATAGTAGACGCGCCCGTTCCCTGCGCACTCTACGACGGCAGTGAAAGTCGTGCTCCGCATCGCCTTGATGCTGTCGAGGTCAAGTTCGATCGGCCGCTCCACCGCCCCGCCAACCCGCAATCTCCAGTCTCGCGCATCGAGGTCCGGCGACGGGAAATGGTTTCGCACGAAGAACAGCTCGGTTGGGATCAGCCAATCGGAGAGCGACGCAAACGGAAACTCGATGTTCTGTGGGGATTTCTGTCGAACTATTAGACTGGGTTGCTCTGGTGTCGGCATAGTCTTCATCTCCCCTTCCAAGAGCACAACGTTGGCACTCGGTCGCGCGAATTCCGGTTCGATCACACCGCCCCTCGCAGTGCGTCTGTCGCGTTCCGCCTTCGGCCGCATTCTAGCACATGCCGCACGTTCCTCGGATCGACCTCGAACGGCAGCAAAGGGCCCGAATGTTGCTATAGGCCACGTCTCTTTCGCGCCCGCTTGTCGTTCAGGCACTACCGCTGGAGAAGATCAGCAACATATTGTTGGTAGGCATCTCCATCGTCTCGCGGAGTTTAAGTCCAGCGGCCTCACCCACTTGTTCAAGATCAGCGATATCACGCACACCCCAGGATGGGTTGCGCTCCTTTAGAGCCGCGTCGAAAGCAGCATTCGAGGGGGAGTTGTGTGCCCCGTCGCGCATGAATGGGCCGTAGAGAAGAAGAAGCCCACCAGCGTGAAGCAAACGGCCAGCTCCTGCGAACAATCCTAAGCTTGCCCCCCATGGCGCGATATGGATCATATTGATCGACACGATGGCGTCAAAATGCCCCGTTTGTTCGACGCCCCATTGTCCTGAGCTCACATCAATATCCCGCGGTGCCAGCACATTCTTCAGCCCTGCGAATTTGATCCAGCTAGACGTGCTGGTGCGGGCGTCGGCATCCGGATCGCTCGGCTGCCAGGTGAGGTTGGGCATTGCTCCCGCAAAACACACGGCGTGCTCGCCGGTCCCGCATCCAATCTCCAGCACGGCGCCACGTGTTGGAAGGACACGTTTTAGGACCGCGAGGATCGGCGCCGAATTTCGCGCAACGGAAGGTGAGAACATGCGCTGGTCGGCGCTTATGTCGCGCTGTTCCAGCGCAACAGGCGAACGGTCCTTCTTCTCTGGGGGCATTGGCCTTGAATCCCCTTTGGGCGATGTCTCCCACCTTATAGCTGAAATGATGGGACTGAAACCAAGGATTTCGGACTTACGAAGGGGGTCGTCGGCGCGTGCGTTCGGCCGAGGGCGACCGAACGTCCACTTCGCGTCAGATCACGCGACCGCCAGGCTCAAGGTCTGCTTTCGAAAATCGGAGCCCGGAAGCCGACCGACGGCTTTCGGCCCCTCGTCGGTCGTTTGACGCCTGCGCAGCGACGTCCGCTTTATGGCGCGTTGTGGACGAGGCCGTGCCCAGACGACGCCCGCTTCAGGCAAGCGCGACGACGTCCTTTATGACCGACAGAAGGGCGCGAAGTATCAGGGCGCGTTTTGGCCGCTGGACGGCTAACTCGAAGTCAGACAGCGGAAATAATTGCCGCTCACCAGTCCTGTTGACTGATGCCCAAAGCCAGGGCACAAAGGTGGCATCCACGGTCGCTCGCGACGGGAAAATATGATGAATTCAAAGGCGATTTCACTAAGTCATTGAAATCATGCGAGAATCAAGGCTCCCCAGCCAATCGATTCTGCTGATCAAGCACTTATTGAATCCAGGCGGCGAAGATTTTCCGGGTAGATTGCCCTGTTCGAGTAACGCTTGAAATTGACAGAAACGTGCTGTCGGTCCCGCGACATTTTCCATGTCGCGAACAACATCAACGCCGAAATAGAGAAATGCTGGCCGTCACCGACCTAATATCAGGCCGCCGGATCAGACCTATTTTCGAACTCCAGAAACCAAGCGTAGGTCGCTCGGATGCCGTCCTCAAGCGAGATGCGCGGCTTCCAGCCCATGTCCTGCAGCTTCTGATTGCTCATCAACTTTCGCGGCGTGCCATCGGGCTTGGAAAGATCATGAATAATCTCTCCCTCATAACCGACAACGCGGCAGACCAACCGCGTCAACTCGATAATTTCGAGATCTGTGCCCGAGCCGACATTGACGTGTTGCGAGCCCGAATATGTTTTCAGAAGAAATACCAGCGCGTCGGCGCAGTCGTCGACGTGCAGAAACTCGCGGCGCGGGGTGCCCGTTCCCCAGACCACCATATGCGGGTCTTTGCGAAGTTTCGCAGCGTGCGCCTTGCGGATGAGTGCCGGCAGCACATGGCTGGAATTCAGGTCGAAATTATCGCCCGGGCCGTATAAATTGGTCGGCATGGCCGAGATATAGTCGCGGCCGTATTGCTTACGATAGGCTTCCGCAAGCTTGATACCGGCGATCTTGGCGATCGCGTACCATTCGTTGGTCGGCTCCAACGCACCGGTCAACAGAGCCTCTTCGGGAATCGGCTGTGGAGCGAGCTTGGGATAAATGCAGCTTGAACCGAGGAAGAGCAGCCGGTCCACTTCGCCCCGATGGGCAGCTTCGAAGATGTTCGCTTCAATAATCAGATTGTCATAAATAAAGTCAGCGGGATAGCTGTCATTGGCAAGGATACCGCCAACCTTGGCAGCGGCGAGAATGATCGCGTCTGGTCGGTTTGCTTCAACAAATTTCTTGACCTCGTCCTGCCGCGTCAAATCGACCTCACGGCGCGTAGCCGTGATGACGTTGCAATCTTCGGATTGAAGCCTGCGCACAAGCGCACTGCCGACCATACCGCGATGACCGGCAACCCAGATCTTCTTGTCGGACAATTCGTACACTCAAATCTCTTTCCGGCTGCTCAGAGCCTTCCCGTGCTTGACATCCTCGCGCACCATTTCCGCGGCGAGTTCGCGAACAGGGGTCTTGTGCTGCCAGCCCAGCTTCTGACGGGCCTTGGTCGGATCACCCAGCAGAAGGTCGACTTCCGTCGGGCGGAAATACCGAGGATCGACTTCCACGAGGCACGCGCCGGACGCGGCGTCATAACCCTTTTCGTCTACGCCGGAGCCCTTCCATTCCAAAGCAATGCCGACGTCGGCAAAGGCCCACTCGACAAACTGGCGGACACTCGTCGTCTCGCCGGTCGCCAAGACGTAGTCATCCGGCTTGTCCTGCTGCAGCATGCGCCACATGCCCTCGACATATTCACGGGCATGGCCCCAGTCGCGCTTGGCGTCAAGGTTGCCGAGGAAAAGCTTATCCTGCTGACCCAGATGGATGGCAGCCACCGCCATCGTGATCTTGCGGGTGACGAAGGTTTCGCCGCGAAGCGGGCTTTCGTGATTGAAAAGAATGCCGTTGGATGCATGCATGCCATAGGCCTCGCGATAATTCACGACGATCCAGTAGGCATAAAGCTTGGCGGCGGCATAGGGAGAACGCGGGTAAAACGGCGTCTTCTCGTTCTGAGGCACTTCCTGCACAAGACCGTAGAGTTCCGATGTCGATGCCTGGTAGAACCGGGTCTTTCCCTCGAGCCCCAGAATACGGATCGCCTCGAGCAGTCTCAACGTCCCGATACCATCGGCATCCGCGGTGTATTCCGGCGTTTCGAAGCTGACACCCACGTGGCTTTGTGCGGCAAGATTGTAGATTTCGTCGGGCTGCGTCTGCTGCACGATCCGCAGCAGGTTGGTCGAGTCAATCATATCGCCATAGTGGAGGATAAAGCGTGGATGTTCCTCGTGCGGATCCTGGTAGATATGCTCGATGCGGCCAGTATTAAAAGACGATGACCGGCGCTTGATACCGTGCACCGTATAGCCTTTGCTCAAAAGCAATTCAGCCAGATAGGCCCCATCCTGACCAGTCACCCCAGTAATCAGCGCGGTTTTTGACATTTTTCACATCGTCTTTCGATACAATCTTCGGGATGTGTTTATGGAAACGGCCGAACGAGCGCAACCCCTATGTAACTGCGACCAGGCCGGCGAAATGAGCATCGTCGATCTCTTCGGTTGAGCCGGGACTGGCACAACGAGACTAGAACTTTCCATTTATCAACGTTCAAGGTGGAAAAATAATCCTGGCGACGGGAGGAGCCGGCTTCATCGGTGCGAACCTCATGCTCGATTGGCTTGCGTTTCATGATGAACCAGTCGTCAACCTCGATGCACTCACCTACGCTGGCAACCTTGAAAATCTCACCTCCCTTCGCATCGTCCCCGCGCAATCCTCGATTTCGCTGCCATTACCTACTTCTGATAGAGAAGCGGTACGGAAGACCTTGATTTCCGATTATTTCAGTTGCGCTCGTTGCAGAAAGCGACAAGAAGGTGGTTGTCTGTTGATCTGCGAGACGCTGGTAAGCAATGCCTGAAAATTCTCCCTCTGAGACACCGCGCTCACGATGGTTGTTGGTGCCGATGCAAGCGCTCGTCACTCCTCTGCTGGCGATGCCGCGGGTTGCCAAACGCGCTCTGGCTTTGCTGGTGGATTCCAGCTTTTGCGTTCTGACGATCTGGCTGGCCTATTGCTTCCGCCTGAAC
>NZ_JABDVY010000003.1:0-600292 GCF_019685025.1 Rhizobium sp. NZLR8
GGGGTGGGTGATGGAGGGGGTGAGGCTTGTGGTTGAGCGTCGGATTGGCGGCATGACGATGATTGCGGACCGAAGCAAACTTGGCCCCTTCCTCCGTCCGCCGTCGCTGAGTTTGCCAGAGAGTTTACCCCACCTCCGTCCTCCTCGGGCTTGACCCGAGGATCCACGCCGGCCTCCATCAGCTGGGGCATGGATCCCAGGCTCAAGGCCTGGGATGACGGAGGTTGGGGGGCGCGTTTTCGACAAACGCCTCGCCGATCGAGCGCAACATTTGCGAGCGGGCGACGCTTGCTATGAGAACCCGTGCCATTTGCCTATAGCGCGCCTCCTCTGGACGACCTCGCGATATTTCTCGGGTGATAGCACCTGCCTCTGCCTGTGTCGGATTTGGTTGCAAAACCAGCAGGCAGCCACCACGTTCCCAACGTTATCTTTGCCGCCGCATGATTGCGGCACCAAGTGCTCAGCTGTGCACCGGCGGATTGAAGCTGCAGTGCTATTGATCATCTTGCAATCACAATACCAGCAGCAACCGGCCTGACGGACGGACGCTTCGTTTCTCAATTTCTGTAACTGTTTTGACACGTAAACTCCTGAGATCTTTTCGTTGATCCAGAAGTTGCTTAGCTCGAAGAGCCCACCCGCACTCGGCCGCTGATAGCGTGCAACGGACTGAGTTATACCCTCAACCCTGATGTGTGCGCTCTTAATTTAGTTGAAGCCGAGGAACTTGGCAATATCGTTGCTGACCAGGCCGAGAACCTCTTTCAGAACAGACGATCGACAAATTGCTCTGTCTCCCAGGTCTTCAGAAAATCCGCTTCCCGCGCGATCCAGCCGACGGTCTCGCTTCCCCATTCCTGTGCCCGGCTGGCATATTCGCCCATCAGCCAGAAGTGGCGGACGATCACGAAGCGAAGGGCTGCCTCAAAATCGTCCGGCGTGATCGGCCGGACGGCGCGATAGCCGTCGATGAAGGCGTTCCACATGGCGGTCGAGCTCCGGCCGAAGGAGACTTGCGCCCATAGAAAGACCGAGAGGTCGTAAGCGAGGTATCCGGGGCCGCCGTCGTCGAAGTCGAAAAATACCGCTTCACCAGCATCGTTGATCCGCGAGTTGAAGCCGTGACAGTCCCCATGACAATAGGTCCAGGTCAGATTGCCGAAGGCTTCGATCGCCTTTGCGGTCCGCGCAGCGATGGTTTCGAGATCGCTGCGGACGTCGGCGTCTTCCACAACGCCGCTGTCGCGTATCCGCGCCAGCGGCCGAAACAGCAGGTATTCGAGGTCAAGCCGGTAGAGCGCTCCGTCCGGCGAAAATGTCTCGGCTGCATTGTGCATCAGAGCAAGGGTCTTGCCGTTGGCGACGGCATCGCCGGCATCCGCCGCCTGCGGTTTGCGGCCATCGATCGCCCGGAAGAGCACCCCCTCGCGCGCCCCCTCCGGCGCATATCCCTGCAGGAACAAGGCGCCCTCGCGTGTCGGGATCGGTGCTGCGACCGGAACGGTCGATTGCGTGAGATGTGTGAGGAAAGCCGTTTCGGTTCTGACGTCGGCCGGACCCCGCGCCCGCTGATGGGAAAGTCGGAAGACATAACGCTCGCCGTTGCTCCCAACGACAAGATAAACATCGTTCAGGCCGCGTTGCAGCATTCGGCAAGAGACCGGCCCGGCAAGCGAATAGTGCTGATCGATGAACTGTTTGACAGCCTCAACCCGCGGGGTCGAATACAGCGGATCAAAGTCGAGCATCGGCGCTGCTCCCGCGTTTTGCAGACAACTGAGAGGGGATGCTCGGGTGCGTGAGGTCGCGTGAGGGCTGCGGGATCTCGCTGCGTTTTGACGCTTCTGTCGCCGGTTTGCCCATTCCGTTCCACTTTCGAATCGAACTTTTCCGCTGATCGCTCTGGAACAACCAGATAGCATAAGACGCGAAAGCCTGTCGCTGACCGCGAGCTTGGCAAGGCAACTGGCAATTGTGGCTGCTGCCGGCCCAAGGCGGTCCGGTTGGCGCGGCGTGGCTCGACCCGTCCTTCGAACTCCCGAAAAATGGGGAGAGGGGACGTGCATGGTAGAGCGGGCGGGGAACGGAGAGGGGCAAGGCTTATGATTACGGACTGGCGGCGTAAGCGCGGACGCCTTTGCATGACCCAAGCGAAATCCGCCGCTTCCTCTGTCCGCCATCCTGTGTTTACCGGAGAGCTTACCCCACCCTCCGTCCTCCTCGGGCTTGACCCGAGGATCCAGTTTGGCCTCCACGAGCTGCGGCATGGATCCCAGGCTCAAGGCCTGGGATGACGGAGGTTGAGGGCCTGCTTTCGACAAACGCGTTGCCGATCTGGCCGAACAACTGCGCTGAATTCTGCCGCAGCGATTGTTGTGGCGGCGGAGGCGATTGATGGCTTTGGGTCCACGTCCTGTTGACGCCGTGGCTCCGCGCCTGGTCTTTGTTTTAACCGCCGGCGCGAACCGGACAGCCGAGGCGTCCTGCTATCTCCGCCGCATCTGCGTCACAGCCAGCCATACCGCCGAGACCAGGAAATAGAAGGCGCCGAGGCCGGCGTAGCCGGCGATGTTGGCGATGGATGGTGGTTCCGGCATTTGCGCCTGGGCGATGAAGAAGGCGCCGGCGACGGCCGACTGGCCGCCGCTGAGGATCATCGACCATTGGCCGCCGTTGGTCTTCCAGCGGCGAACGGCCGTTCCGAGCTGCAGCAGACCGGAAAAGATCGCCCACAGGCCGAAGACGGCGAGGACTGAGCTCATGCTCATGGTCAGCGCGGCGATCACGGCGGCCGTTGTCACTGCGCTGACGGCGACGTTGATCGCCTGGCTGCGGTTATTTGCCAGGCCGCCATGTCGAGCAGCATCGACGAAATTGGCGGCGGCATCCCAGGCCGGGTAGAGGATCAGCAGCGCTGCCGCCACCGAGAAGGACTGGCGGCCGGCAGTCAGGGCGGCTGCGACCCAGAGGAGAGAAAACGCTGCGCGGGTGAAATAATACCGCGTCAGCCATTGTTCCCTGTCGCCAGCGGCGACGGTGGTTTGATCGTAGGTCATCATGAGTTCTTTCCTGAGTTTGGGATTGTTGGTCGCCGATCGACCCGGGGCGGCCGGGCCGACCGGCGACGGCGTGGCTCACATCGGCGGAACCACGCCATTCCTGCCGACAAGCACCTGATGGGCGATGGTGCCGGCGGCGGCCTTCTCGGCGGGCACGAAGACGACGGCGCCGGCAACAAGATCATCCTTGGTTGCCGGAGCGATGGTGACGACCGGCGTGCCGTCCGGAATGGAAATCTTCTTTTCCTTGCCGTGATAAGAGACGGTGACCGTCCGGCCGTCGACGCCCTTGACGGCGTCGGCGACGGTGGCATTGGTCATGCTGCTGTCCGGCTTGAGATCCCAGCCGTAGCTGCCTTCACCGGCGCCTTTCATGGCCGGCGGGAAGATCAGCACCTCAAGCGCGCCGTCACCGCCGCCCTCTTTCGGCAGCGAGGCGATGCCGACGAAGTCGCCCGGCTTGATGTCGCTGACCTCGGCCTTGGCGACGCCCGCAAGTTTAAAGTCGTCGGCGAGGGTGACATCGACGCTCGCCCCTTCGCGCGTCTTCACCGTGAGGGTCGAGCCGCTGTAATTGACGATGCTGCCTCTGACGTGAATCTGCTCGGCCTTCTGGTCCTGAGCAAAGACCGGCATGGCTGTTATCGCCGCCGACGAGATCGCCGACAGGCTGAGCATAAGGGCGGGGAGAAAGTTCGTTTTCATCTTGTTCTTCCTACTAGTTGGTAGTTTTGTAGGCCGGAATTGTCACTCCGGGCGGCCATTCCGCCCGGAACCTTATCGAGCGACGGTCGGAGACAGCCGCTGCAGGGTCGGGGCCAGAATGGTGGGAAACACCTCCGGCGTCCCGTAAGCCCGTGCGGAAAGCATGGCGCCATGGACGGATGCCATGAACACTTCGGCCTCGACGCGGGGTTCGCTCGACAGGCTCAAAGCCCCGGTCTTGGCGCCGCGTTCCATGACCGAAGTCAGCCAGGCGGAGAGAAAGCGGAAAAACCCCTTGACCTCCTCGGCGACCTCTGGCGGCAACGCCGGCAGTTCGCTGGCCAGCAGCGCGCAGACGCAAAACGGCCGGCTGGCATCGTCGATGCACTTGGCCCAATGGCCCGCATAGGTTTTGAGGAGCTCGAGCGGGTCCTGCACGTTCCGCTCCAGAGCCGCTACGCCCATCTCGGCATCGTCCCGATATCGCCGGATAAGCGTGCGGACCAGATCGGTCTTGCTGGGAAAATGGTGATGGATGCTGGCCTTGCGGATGCCGACGACCGTGGCAATATCGGCATAGCTGAAGCCGTTATAGCCGCCGTTGGTAATCAGCGCCCGCGCCGAGGCAAGGATCTCATCGGATGTCGTGAGAAGATTGATCATGGGTTGCTTCTACCTTCTAGTAGGTAGGCCGTCAAGCGGAAAACGATAGTTGTTAAACCGATTGGGCCGGCGCTGTTGGTTGCGCTTTCGACAAGGCACTCGTCTTCGGCGCAGCTCGCTGGACTGCCACGCGGTTACGTCGACCTGCCGGGCCTCGACAAGGAAACGGAAACGTTCAACGGCTACACCGTCGGCGCTGGCGTCGACTTTGCCTTCACCGACAATATCTTCGTCTGTGGCGAATATCGCTTCAACGACTTCGGCAAAAAGATATTCTGGGTGTTGATGTCGACCTCGACCAGCACGAGCTCAAGTTCGGTATCGGCGCAAAGTTCTATGAACTGTCGGCCAGATCAGCAGTCGGAGAGCCTCGCCATGTTGGCGGGGCTTTTTACGTTCCCCATACGACCGAGCGCCGTCATTGGCTGCCCGCCCCCGCATCGGCGAGTGGTTCGCGACCCTGGCGCTCTGCAAGGCTTGGAATAACGTCTGAGCCGAAGAACCGGGATGTCATTCCGCCGCTGTCTCGCCGGCGATCCGTTTGACCGCATCGGTCGCGGTTTCGAGCACACGCTCCGACATGCCTTGATCGGTCATGACGCGCGAGATGGTGACGGCGCCCACCATCAGCGACAGGATGACCATGGCTTTGTCATAGGGTTTTGCGCCGTCCGACGCGGGGATCAACTCGTCGAGAATCTGAAGATGAGCTTCGATGCCGTTCTGGAATGGAGCGCGGACCTCTTCGCTCTGGCGGGCCGCATCGGCGCCGAGCGCCGCCAAGGGACAACCATCGCCTTTCTCCTCCCGGTGGCCGGGCGAGAGATAGAGATCGACAACCGCTTCAAGCGGATTGGGACTTCCGGCGGCAACCCTCGACCATCTGCGCACCGCGCTCTCCATCGCTCGCCCGGATGCCAGCGCCACAAGATCATCCTTCGATTCGAACTGCTTGTAGAACCCGCCTTGGGTGAGGCCGGCTCCTTTCATCAGGTCCTTCAGGCCGATGCCGTCGAAGCCATGCTCGCGGAAGAGCCGGCTTGCGACATCGATCACCGTCTCACGATTGGCCTCGGCCTGAGCGCGACTGACTCTCATATCGATCTCCAATTAGATTTCATTTGACATCTATACCAGAATTAGAGTTAGATCGCAATCTAAATTAATCACTGCGCAGGTCAAGAAGGCTTACCGACATGAACCGCAAAATTCTCCTCGCCTCGTTCGGCCTGCTGGCAGCTGCCGGCGCCATGGCATACTTCTTTGTCGGGGCGTCCTCGCAAGGAAGCGCACAAGCTGCCGATCCCCGCACCGCACCGCCTTTCGTCAAGCTGGTTGAAGCAACGACGCCGGAGACAGCCGAGCGCAGCTTCACCGGCACCATCGCCGCGCGGGTGCAGAGCAATCTTGGATTTCGGGTGCCCGGCAAGATCGTCCAGCGTTATGTGGACGTCGGCGTGCAGGTCAAGGCCGGTCAGCCGCTGATGCGCATCGACGAAACCGATCTGCGGCTCGCCCTGACGGCGAAACGAAACGCGGTCGCTGCCGCTGAGGCCGTGCTGACCCAAGCGCAGGCAGACGAGAGACGCTACGCCGCTTTGGTGAAAAACGGATTGGCCGCGACGCCGCAGCGCTACGAGCAGGCAAAGGCAGCGCTTGACACCGCCACCGCGCAGCTTGCCGCGGCGGAGGCGGACGCCAAGGTGGCGGAAAACGAGACTGCCTATTCCGTCCTGGTTGCCGATACCGATGGAACGGTTGTCGAAACGCTGGGCGAGCCGGGGCAGGTCGTGACCGCGGGCCAAACCGTGGCCCGGCTCGCACAGGCCGGCCCGCGTGAAGCGCTGGTCTGGCTTCCGGAATTCCTCAGGCCGCAGCTCGGCGAGATAGCCGATGCCAGTCTCTACGGAAACGAAAGCCGACAGGGCAAGGCGCGGCTGCGCCAGATCTCCGACGCTGCCGATCCGCAAACCCGCACCTATGAGGCACGCTGGGTTCTGGATGGCGCTGCAGCGTCAGCGCCGCTGGGCGCGACGGTGACGATCAGGATCGCCAACAGCAGCGGCCAATCGCATGCCGCGGTGCCGGTCGGCGCCGTGTTGGACGATGGCAGCCGCACCGGCGTCTGGGTCTTCGATCAGACATCGTCGACCGTCCACTTCCGGCAGGTGAAAATCGAACAGATGGGTGAGGAGGTGGCGGTGGTTTCCAGCGTCAAATCAGGCGAGCCGGTCGTCGCTCTCGGCGCCCATCTGCTGCAGGACGGCGCCAGCGTGCGCGCCAAGGTGGAACAGGCAGAGGCGGCAAACTGATGAACTTCAATCTTTCCGCGCTCGCCGTTCGCGAGCGGGCCGTCACCCTGTTCTTCATCGTACTGCTCGCCGCCGCCGGGGCCTATGCCTTCGTCAAGCTTGGGCGCGCCGAGGACCCGTCCTTCACCATCAAGACCCTGACCGTGACAACGGTGTGGCCGGGCGCGACAGCGCGCGAAATGCAGGATCTGGTCGCCGAGCCGCTCGAAAAACGTCTCCAGGAACTCACCTGGTACGATCGTGTCGAGACGACAACGCGGCCCGGCTACGCCTTTTTGACCGTCACCTTGAAGGACAGTACGCCGGCCACGGCCGTCGAGGAGGAATTCTATCAGGCTCGAAAGAAGCTTGGAGACGAGGCCCGCAACCTGCCCAGGGGCGTGCTCGGTCCCTTTGTCAACGACGAGTATTCCGATGTCAGCTTCGGGCTTTATGCGCTGAAGGCCAAGGGCATGCCGATGCGCGAGCTTGTGCGCCAGGCCGAGGTGATCCGCCAGGATCTCCTGCATGTGCCTGGCGTCAAGAAGATCAACATCCTCGGAGAGCGGCCCGAACAGATCTTCGTCGAGTTCTCCTATGCCAAGCTCGCCACCCTCGGCATTTCGGCACAGGACATCGCGGCCGCCTTGCAGCGGCAAAACACCCTGACGCCGGCCGGATCGATCGATACGCGTGGGCCCCAGGTGTTCATTCGCTTCGACGGCGCCTATGACAGCATCCAGGCGATATCAGACACGCCGATCGCTGCGGCCGGACGCACCTTGAAGCTCTCGGATTTTGCCGAAGTGCGGCGCGGTTATCAAGATCCGGCCACCTATCTCATTCGCCATGACGGCGAACCCGCCATCATGCTCGCCGCGGTGATGCAACAGGGCTGGAACGGTCTGGACCTCGGCAAGGCGCTGGAAGAAAGATCCGTCGCCATCGCAAAGACCTTGCCGCTCGGCATGACGCTCGCCAAGGTCAGCGACCAGGCCGTCAACATCGACGAAGCCGTCGGCGAGTTCATGCTGAAATTCGCCATGGCGCTCGGCGTCGTGTTGTTCGTCAGCCTGATTGCGCTCGGCTGGCGTGTCGGCATCGTCGTCGCCCTGGCCGTTCCGCTCACCCTTGCCGTCGTCTTCCTCATCATGCTGGAAACCGGCCGGTTCTTCGATCGCATCACCCTTGGTGCGCTCATCCTGGCGCTTGGCCTCCTGGTCGACGACGCCATCATCGCCATCGAGGTGATGGTGGTGAAGATGGAGGAGGGGATGGATCGCATCAAGGCGGCAGCCTATGCCTGGAGCCATACCGCGGCCCCGATGCTGTCGGGCACGCTGGTGACGATCATCGGGTTGATGCCGGTCGGCTTTGCCCGGTCGACCGCCGGCGAATATGCCGGCAACATCTTCTGGGTCGTCGGCTTTGCCCTGATCGTCTCCTGGATTGTCGCGGTAACCTTCACGCCCTATCTCGGCGTCAAGATGCTGCCGGCGATCAAGCCGGTCGAAGGTGGCCATCACGCCATCTACAACACCCCGAACTACCGGCGCCTGCGGCGGGTTATCGAGTTCACCGTGCGCCACAAGTTCGTCACCTGTGTGGTGGTCGCCATCGCCATGGGGGCCTCCGTCGTTGGAATGGGATCGGTGAAAAAGCAGTTCTTCCCGACCTCGGACCGTCCCGAAGTCCTCGTCGAAGTCCGCATGCCCGAAGGCACCAGCATCGAGACGACGACTTCAACGGTTGAGAAGCTTGAAGACTGGCTGCAGAAGCAGCCGGAGGCAAAGACCGTCACCAGCTATGTCGGTCAGGGCGCTCCCCGCTTCTTCTTTGCCATGGCGCCGGAATTGCCGGACCCGTCCTTCGCCAAGATCGTCGTGCTGACCCCTGACGCTCACACACGCGAGGACTTGAAGCTTCGCCTGCGCGCCGCCGTTTCGGACGGGCTCGCCCCTGAAGCCTATGTCCGCGTCACGCAGCTGGTCTTCGGTCCTTACACGCCGTTTCCGGTCGAATTCCGGATCACCGGCCCGGATCCGCAGCAACTGTACCAGATCTCCGACAAAGCCCTCGATATCATGAAGAGCGTGCCGGATGTGCGCCAGGCAAACCGCGATTGGGGCAACCGCACGCCGGTGTTGCGCTTCGTTCCCGATCAGGATCGGCTGAACCTGATCGGCCTGTCGCCGGCCGAGGCGGCCCAACAGCTGCAATTGCTGCTGAGCGGAGTTCCGATCACCGAGGTTCGCGAGAATATCCGCAACGTGCCTGTCGTTGCCCGCAGTGCCGGCGGCAACCGGCTCGATCCGTCCAGATTGGCAGACTTCTCGCTGATGAGCCGGGATGGGCGACAGGTTCCGCTCGATCAGATCGGCCACTCGGAAATCCGGTTTGAAGAACCGATCCTGAAACGCCGCGATCGTACGCCTGTCATCACCATCCGTTCCGATATCAGCGAGGCGTCGCAGCCGCCTGAAGTCTCGGAGCAGGTCATGAAGGCGCTTCAGCCGCTGATTGCCTCGCTTCCTGTCGGATATCGGATCGAGATGGGCGGCAACATCGAGGAATCAACCAAGGCCAACGACGCCCTGGTGAAAATCTTCCCGATGATGATTGCCGCCATGCTGATCGTTATCGTGCTGCAGGTCCGTAGCCTGGCGACGATGACCATGGTCATGCTGACGGGGCCTCTCGGTCTTGCCGGAGCGGTTCCGGTTCTGCTGCTCTTCGACAAGCCCTTCGGCTTCAATGCCATTCTCGGATTGATCGGGCTGGCCGGCATCCTGATGCGCAACACCTTGATCCTGACCGAACAGATCAAGGACAATAAGGCAGCCGGTCTCGACGATTATCACGCCGTCATCGAAGCGACGGTGCAGCGGACGCGACCGGTGATCCTGACCGCCCTTGCCGCCGTGCTTGCCTTCATTCCTCTCACGCACTCGGTGTTCTGGGGGTCGATGGCCTACACGCTGATCGGCGGAACGGCGGTCGGCACGGTGATGATCCTGCTCTTCCTTCCCGCTCTCTACGCCATCTGGTTCCGCATCAAGCCGACAAAAAACGAGAGCCATGAAAATTCACCGAAGGCGGTGGAGTTACCGACGGCAATGGCTGCCGAGTGATATCTCCGGAGGCGGTCATGACTTTTGCGGATCCGACAGCAACTGACCTCGAGCAGTCGCGGACGCGGATACTCGAAGTGGCGGAAAGGTATTTTCGGCGGATCGGCTATCATAAGACGTCGGTCGCCGACATCGCCGCCGAACTCGGCATGAGCCGCGCCAATATCTATCGCTTCTTTCCCTCGAGGACGGCAATCAACAGTTCCGTCTGCGGGCTGGTGGTCAAAGAGGTTGCTGAAATCGCTCTGGCAATCGCACAAACCGATGCGCCGGCGAGCAAAAAGCTGGCGGATCTCTTGACCGCCATTCATGGGCACAGCGCGAGAAGGCTGGTGGAGGATAGACCCATGCACCAGTTGCTCGTCGCCGCCGCGGATGGAAGTTGGGCAACCATCAACGCCCATAATGAGCAGATCCTGGCAATCCTCAAAGCGCTTGTCCGCGAGGGTGTGCAGACAGGCGAGTTCAAGGTTGAAGACGCCGACGAAGCCGCGCGCGGCATCATCACCGCCTTCCTGCCGTTCTTCCATCCGGTTCTGGTCGAGCAGCGCGTTCAGGAGGGTGAGGCGACCGCAGTCAGCGTCCATGCCCAAATCCGCTTCATCCTGACAGCGCTCGGCACGTCAGACCGCGCGACGTCACCGAAAGGGATCAGCGCGTAATTTAGCGCTGCCGGCCTTGTTCTTTCCGATAAAGCCATTATCTAGCACACTAGATAAATGCACACTAGATGAAGCCATGTCGAACAACGAGATCGCATCCCGCCGCGCGGTCGGCACCCAACTTTCGTTTGCGCTTTATGGCGCCGCCAATCGGATGGCGCGCCTTCACAAGCCATTTTTGCAGCCGCTCGGCCTGACATTCCCGCAATACCTGGTGATGCTTGAACTTTATAGCGGTACGCCCCGCGCCGTTGGAGAGTTGGGTTTAAAGCTCGATATGGACACCGGAACGATCACGCCGCTGCTGAAGCGTCTGGAATCGGCCGGCACGGTGACCCGGACGCGCGATCACCATGACGAGCGGCGGGTGCTCATCCATCTGACCAAAGCCGGTGAATCCCTGCGCGAGGAACTTTGGGCCGTCACCGACAAGATCAAAACCGCCTGCCAG
Source organism: Rhizobium sp. NZLR8 (assembly GCF_019685025.1). Lineage (NCBI taxonomy): Bacteria > Pseudomonadati > Pseudomonadota > Alphaproteobacteria > Hyphomicrobiales > Rhizobiaceae > Rhizobium > Rhizobium sp. NZLR8. The sequence continues at coordinate 10,966 of NZ_JABDVY010000003.1, forward strand.
CTCGCGGACGAGGGGCTGGCCGATCTGCGCGACACGCTGCACGCATTCGCTCGCCCCGCCCGCGATTGAGCCGGGCGTCCCTCCACATCAGAGAAAGGACATCCCATGAAGATCGGGATCATCGGCGCTGGAAATATCGGCGCGACGCTGGCGAGAAAATTCGCCGCCGGCGGCCATGAGGTCAAGCTCGCCAATTCGAAGGGGCCGGACACCATCCGCGATCTTGCCGGCGATATCGGAGCGGCCGCCGTTTCGAAGGAAGAAGCCGTCCGGGGCGTCGAGGTGGTGGTTCTTTCGATCCCATTCGCAAGCTGTCGCGATCTCGGTGGGCTCTTCAATGACGTACCCAAAGAGGTCGTGGTGATCGATACGTCAAACTATTATCCGTTTCGCGACGGTGCGATCGCGGACGTCGATGGCGGGATGCCCGAAAGCGTTTGGGTGAGCGGGCAAATCGGCCGACCCGTCGTCAAGGCGTGGAATGCCGTACTGGCGGCAACGCTCTCGGAGAAGGGGCGGCCTGACGGCACGGATGGACGCATCGCCATTCCGGTTGCAGGCGATGCTCCGGAAGCCAAGGCGACTGCCATGGAGCTGGTTGAGGCCACCGGCTTTAATGCGCTGGATGCAGGAGGGCTGGCGGAGTCCTGGCGTCAGCAGCCCGGCAACCCAGCCTATTGCACCGAGCTTGCAGCAAGTGAGCTGGAAGAGGCGCTGCGATCGGCGGATCGATCCCGCGCAGCCGATCATCGCGACGCCCTGATCAAGGAATTCTTCGCGGCAGGCACGAGCCTGACCCACGACGAAATGGTCGCTCGAAACCGAGCCGGGACTGCCGCTCCGAAATCCTGAGTTCGTGAGGCTCGTGCTGCTTGGTCACCTCGGCGGGCCGCACGGGCTCGGCGTTATGCCCCGGCGCGTCCGGAGGCGTGATCACCGAAAAAAATCTCCGTAAAGCAAAAAGTGCTTGATTTTATATTTCGATTGACATCTAAAGTGTAGATAGATGTCGATCGAAATCTTACGCGCTTGGATGCCAGGTTCTGCTGTCCTTTGCCGACAGGGTGAAAAGTCCGACCTTTCTAGCGAAGCCCGCAATCAACCACTCGCGCCCAACCAGGAGCATCCATGTCTCAAAATAAAGTTGTCGTCATCACCGGGGCATCCTCCGGAATAGGCGAAGCGTCGGCCCGTCTTCTTGCCCAAAACGGCTTCCAGGTGTTTGGCGGCGTGCGTAACCCGCAGCGCGTCAATGCCATTCCCGGCGTGCGTTATGGGACTGCCGACGTGACCGATGACGCCTCGGTCTCCGATTTCGTTCAATGGGTTTTGTCCGAGGCAGGCAGGATCGACATCCTGATCAACAATGCCGGCGTTTCGCTGGTCGGCCCGGTCGAGAACACGTCGCCTGCCGAAGCTCAAGCGGTCTTCGATACCAATGTTTTCGGCCCTCTGCGCATGATCCGCGCGGCCTTGCCCTCCATGCGCGCCGCTCGGAGCGGTCTGATCATCAATATCAGCTCGGTCCTCGGCTTCCTGCCGGCCCCGTTCATGGGATTATATGCCAGCAGCAAGCATGCACTCGAAGGACTGTCGGAGTCGCTGGACCATGAGATCCGAGAGTTCAACGTGCGCGTCGTGCTGGTTGAACCGACCTTTACCAACACCAAGCTCGATGTAAACGCGGCCCAAACCGCAGCGCCCCTGGGCGCTTACGCCACGCAGGCCGACGCGACCATCAAGGCGGTACAGGCCCAGATCAAAACCGCGCCGTCGCCACTGGCAGTCGCCGAGAAAATCCTCGCCGCAATCAACGGTCCATACAAAATGCGTCAACCGGCCGGTGGCCAGGCGACGCTTCTCAGCCGGCTGCGCCGGTTCATGCCGGCAAACGCGGTCGACAGCAGTCTGCGAAAGACATTCGGCTTCGCAAAGCGCAAGGCGTCGTAAGTCTTGGCCCAAATATCCGGGGCGCCGGGTGCACTTGCCGCCTTCCTTCCTGTCACCCATCGGTCGAGAGGGTGACAGGCTTCCACGCCTCGATCTCGTGGCTAAGGCGGGCGATCCTGCCCGTCACATGCTTCAGCGCATCGCTGCCGAGCAGAAGTTGCGGCGGTGGCGTGTCGGATTCCACCAGCGCCAGGACGGCGGCGGCCAGTTTGGCGGGATCGCCGAGCTGCTTGCCGCTGACCGCCTGCCGCGCTTGGCGGATCGGATCGAACAGGCCATCGTAATCGGCGATCGTCCGCTCCGTGCGGACCATCGATCGACCGGCCCAGTCGGTTCGGAACGAGCCGGGGCAGAGCGTCGTCACATGCACATCGAACGGCGACATTTCCGAGCGCATCACCTCCGATATGCCTTGCAGCGCAAACTTGCTGCCGCAGTAATAGCCGATGCCGGGCATGGTGATCATCCCGCCCATCGAGGTGACGTTGACGATGAACCCCTTGCGTCGGGCGCGGAACCTCGGAAGAAACGCCTTGGCCACCGCCACCGCGCCGAAGACATTCACCTCGAACTGACGCCGCATCTCTTCGATCGGCGACTCCTCGAGCACGCCCTCATGGCCGTAGCCGGCATTGTTGATCAGCACGTCGACCGGCCCATGCGCGTCCTCCGCCTGGCCGACCACGTCAGCGATACGGTCGAACTCGGTGACATCGCAGAGGACCGGCCGCAGGGCAGGCAGGGCTGCGGCGAGCGCTGCGCGTGAGGCCTCCGAGCGAACGGTGCCAATCACCCTGTGGCCGGCCGCGACCGCCGCCGTCGCAATGGCCAGCCCGAAGCCGGAATTGGCGCCGGTGATGAAAAAGGTCTTTTTCGACATGATCTGCAAACACTCCTTGATTGCGGGTGTTTGACAAATAATATGAAGCGATCGGTGCTTCGATGGCGGATTGTTTGAATATGTTGCCAAATCCTATCAACGATCGAAACCCGTCGAGGCGGCGAGAAATGGTCGAGCTGGCCGCAGCGCTCGCGCCCCGCCATGGTTACAATCCGATGGCGCTTGGCTACGTCCGCATCTTGCGGACCGAAGCGGTGCTCGACGACGTGCCGGTGCTCTACAAGCCAGGCGCGGTTTTCGTCCTGCAGGGCAGCAAGCAGGGCATCCTCGAAGGGGAAGTCTTCGCTTACGATGAGGACCATTATCTGGCGGTGTCGCTGCCCGTTCCCTTCCGGATGAAGTCGACGGCCAGCGCCGAGCGACCGTTGCTGGCCGTCTATGTCGAGTTCGACATGCAGATGGCGGCCGAGATCGCCCTGCAGGTGGAAAAACACGCCGAACTGAGAAGCGACGCGCCGAAAAGTCTGGTGTCGAGCCGGATGGCTGGCGATATCGAGGATGTCCTGCTGCGGCTGCTGACGGCGCTTCGCAGCCCCGCCGACGTCGCCGTGCTCGGCGCCGGCCTGCTGCGTGAACTGCACTACCGGGTGCTGGTCGGGCCGCAAGGCGGCGCGATGATCGCGGCGCTGCAGCAAAAAGGCAGATCCGGAAAGATCATCCGGAGCCTCGCCTGGTTGCGGGAAAACTTTGGCTGCGAGATCGCGGTCGCCGATCTGGCCAAGGAGGTGGGCATGAGCATTCCCTCCTACCATGTCCACTTCAAGGAACTGACCGGCAGCAGCCCGATGCAATATGTCAAAGCGATCCGCCTCCACGAAGCACGGTTGATGATCGCCCGCCAGACGCGCACGATCGCCGAGGTCGCAGCCTCCGTCGGCTACGCCAGCCCGGCCCAATTCAGCCGCGACTTCAAACGCCATTTCGGCCGCACCGCATCGGAAGAGACAAAGTGGGTCCAACGCCATCTGGGCGAGGTGGGGTGAGGATCACTGGGGGTGGGGCAGGAGTGGGCCGCACAGAGTATCGAAGTGCATGGCTGTGTTATGACGCACCTCCGCACGGCCCATCATACTTACGATTGGCGGAGGCTGTTGTTCCCGAGCGGAGGGAAAATTTTTATCATCCACATCGTCATGTTTTCACCACCGAAAAGAACAGGAACCGCGGCGTCATCGTCAGGCTCCGATAGGCCTCAGGGAATAGCGTCCGGGCGCCAGGATCTGGCTGCGGCTCGCTGACGATATCGATCTGAAATCCAGCCGATTTGAGTGCGTCGAACATGGCGTGCAGCGGCCGATGCCAGAAGCGCATGGCGATTTGCTTTTCGCCGCGCTGCCAGGTCTCGTCAAAGCTGTAGGTCTCGAGATAGTTGTCGCGGCCGCTCGACGGGTGATCCATGAAGGGATGGTGTGTCGAGAAAACCAGGCGGCCGCCTTGCGGCAGCAGCCGGTTGAACTCCATGAGCGGCCCCGACCAGTCCGGCAGATAATGCAGGACCAGCGAAGCGAGGATCAGCCCGAAAGCGTGATCCTCGAACGGCAGGGCGTCGCCGAGATCCGCCTGTAGCAGGCGCGCCCGCCCATCGAGGCGACGTTGCGCGATCTGCAGCATGCCGGCACTGGCATCGATCCCGGTCACCACAGCCCCACGCTCGACAAGCGCTGCCGCATGCGCCCCGCCGCCGCATCCCGCATCGAGCACGGAAAGCCCGGCGACCTCGCCGACCAGGGCAAGAATGGCCGGCCGCTCGTAATAGGCATTCCAGGCGTTGGCCTCATTATCCGCGTCGTATGCCGCCGCGAAGGCATCATAATCATTCTCGGCCAAGATTTTCCCCTTCTTCAATGACCGCTTCGGCTCATTGCCCCCATGTCCTGACACGCCGCCGTGTTTGCCCCAGGGCTCACCCCACCCTCCGTCCTCCTCGGGCTTGACCCGAGGATCCACGGCGGGCTCCGTCGGCGGCGGGCATGGATCCCAGGCTCAAGGCCTGGGATGACGGAGATTGGGGATGTGTTTTCGCCAAACTCCCGGCCTGCGCAACGGATGGCGCGTCGGCGTTCTATGTGAACCGCAGTCTTTACGTTGCCTCTGTTGCCCGCCAGGCCCGGTGCGTCGCTGTATTTGCCCCAGCGCTCACCCCACCCTCCGTCCTCCTCGGGCTTGACCCGAGGATCCACGGCGGGCTCCGTCGGCAGCGGGGATGGATCCCAGGCTCAAGGCCTGGGATGACGGAGGTTGGGGAGACGTTTCGCCAAACTCCCGGCTGAGGCTAAGCCTTGCCCAGATGTTTCGGCCAGAATTCCTGATGCACTGCGGCGGCTTCGTCTTCGAGGACCGGCCCAACCACAGTGACAATGCGCGCGCCGGTTTGCAGCACCGCCCGGCTCGGCACGTTCAATCCGATCCCGGCGATCTCGCCAAGCCGGGCTTCGGAGCACGCAAACACCATACGCCCGATGCCCGACCAGTAAATCGCCCCGGAGCACATCGCGCACGGCTCCGTGCTGGTGTAGAGCGTGCAGTCGGCGAGAAAACCGGTGTCGTAGTGCTGCGCCGCAGATTTAACCAGGTTCATCTCGGCGTGGTTCGTCATATCGTGGCCGGTGAAGACGCTGTTTTCGGCGCGCAGGATGATCTCGCCGTCCTTCACCAGCACCGAGCCGAATGGTTCGTCGCCTCGGTCCATCGCGGATTTCGAGAGCGCAATCGCCTCGCGTAAAAACGGCTCGTGGTTTTCCATCAGATTGTCCCCAAGAGTTAGAGCGGGACGAGTCTGTCTTGAATCGGCGGGATTTCCAAGGGCTGCAAATCCGATTGAGGATCGGCGATCCGGATCGCGGCAACCGTCTTCTTGTCGCTTAGCAAAGTCTGCCGTCTGGGGACCGCCGCCGGATGTCTCGTCCGGGTGCAGGCGCCCGCACGTCAGCCGCCCCACACTCGAACCCTTGCCACCTTACGAAAATGTATAGCCCCGGCGAGGTGCCGGTGAGATTTCGAGCGCAAGTTTGGCGCAGTCATTGCCAAGTCGAAGGCCAGATTTCTCATGAACATGCACGCTACACCTGCCGCCCTGATGCCGGCGATCCATCCGGTCAGCCTGCGGGTCAACACCTATCTGATCAATCTCGACCGGGCGCCATTGCGGCGGTTTCGCATGGAGCGCCTGCTTTCCGGCATCGGCCTTGCCTTCGAGCGGGTGGCGGCGGTGGATGGCGCAACGCTCAGCCTGCCGCATCCGGATTTCGACGAAGCCTCCTATCTGAGCCGGCATGGCCGCCGGCCGAACCTTTTCGAGATCGGCTGCTATCTCAGCCACGTCGAATGCGCCTGGCGCTTCCTCTCCGGCGATGCCGAATTCGCCCTCATTCTGGAAGACGACCTCGATTTCGACGATGACCTCGCCGATGTGGTGGAAGCTGCCCTGCAGCACCAGGAGCGCTGGGACATCCTGCGTCTCTCCACCGTCAACACCGGGCGCAAACACCAAGTGGCGCCGCTGACGGCATCGCGCTCGCTCGCCATCGCGCTCACCCGCGAGAAAGGCTCCGGCGCCTATCTGATCAACCGCAAGGCGGCCGGCTGGATGGTCGGCGCGCTGCTGCCGATGCGGCTGCCCTATGATCTCGCCTTCGACCTGGAATTCGACGAGGGCTTAAGCGCCTGCTTCGTCGATCCGCTGCCGGTCAGCCAAAGGGCGGATGCCTGCTCGCAGATCCAGGCAGGGCTTTCGGCCTACCGGCTTGGCCGCCGCCGGCCGTGGAGCGTTCTGCCCTATCGCACTGCTGCCGAAATACGCCGCTTTGCTGCCCGCTTCAGCCGCCTCGCGGCATCAAGGGTGAGCGGTCGGGACCGCTCACCCGGGATGAAAGGTCAGGATCGCTCGCCGGGTTGAGCTGTCAGGACCGCTCCCCGGAGAGTAGGGGGAAGGCGATCGAGACGATGAGGCCGGGTTGACTGTCTCCCATGGTGATCTCGGCCGCATGCAGCTCGGCGATCGCCTTGACGAGGCTGAGCCCGAGCCCGCTTCCGGGCGTCGTGCGGCTTTTGTCCAGCCGGTAGAGCCGCCGGAACACCTTGTCCCTTTCGCCGGCGGGAATGCCGGGGCCGGTATCGGCGACCGAGAGGATGGCGCGATCGTGCTCACGGCGCAGCGAAACCGTGATCACCGTTCCAGCCGGGCAGTGGTTGATCGCATTCTCCACCAGGTTGGCGATCATCTGGGTCAGCAGATCGCGGTCGCCGCGGATGATGGCGGGAGCGCGCGCCGTTATCCGCAGCGACTTCTGCGCATCTTCGGCGACATCGACATAGACCTCGGAAATCACCGCAAGCACGGCATCGAGATCGGTCGGCTGGAAACGCTCCTTGCGGGCGCCGGCCTCGATCTGGGAAATGCGCAGCAGCGCCTCGAAAGTGGCGTTGATCCGGTCGCTCTCGTTTCTCGCTTCGTCGAGAAGGACCGACACATCCGCCTGCCGGTCATTGCCCGCCACCGCGGCATCGAGCGTCAGCCGCAGCCGGTTCAGCGGCGTTTTCAGATCATGGGCGATATCGGTGCTCACCTGCCGCATGCTCTCGACCAAGGTCTGCAGCCGCACCAGCGCCGCGTTGATCTGGATCGCCACCGTATCCAGATCGTCGCCGTTGCCGCTGATCGGAATGCGGGCGTCGAGCGCGCCGTGGGACACGTCGTTCATGGTGTTGGCCACCCTGTCCAGCCGCGCCTGGGCGCGAACGGCGAGAAAGGCGCCGCCGCCGATCGCCGTCGCCACGACGATCGCCGCGGCCCATTCGAAACTTTCAAGCACGATCCTCAGCATCTCGTCGACATCGTTGAAGTTGTCGCCGACCACCAGGCTGTAGGGGCCGATCGTCGACACCTGCATCCGGTAGCGTTCATGCCCCTTCAGCCCGACATCGCCCGAGCTGACGGTATAGACGCCGTTCGGGATGGGCGGTGCGGCGAAATTGCCGGCGAGCTTCTTGCCGGCATGGTCGGTCAGCGAATAAAGCCCGTCGGAGGTCGACTGGAAGCTCGCATAATTGTTCAGCGTGTTGACGAGATCCCCGGTGTCACCGGGCTCGTAGGTCGAAACGATCAGCGAATTCATCTCGGTGAGCGACTGTTCGAGATCGCGGGAGAGGCCAAGGTCCAGCATGTGATAGATGATCGCGCCGCTCAAGAAGAAGGTGACGACGAAGAGCAAGCCGAAGGTGACGGCAAGCCGGAACGGCGTGCTCCGGCGCAGGCTGGAGAACGATGCCAAAAATCCTGTGGGGTTGGGAGCCATCATGTTCTAACGCGGCGCATGCAGGCTGTATCCGGTGTTGCGGACCGTGTGCAGAAGCTGGGCTTGGAACGGTCTGTCGACCTTGGCCCTCAAGCGGCTGATATGGGTCTCGACGACGCTGGTCTTCGGATCGAAGTGGAAATCCCAGACCCGCTCCAAAAGCATCGTCTTGGTGATGACCCGGCCTTCGCCGCGCATCAGCACTTCGAGCAGGACGAACTCACGCGGCTGCAGCTCGATCACTTGGCCGGCGCGGCGGGCTTCGCGGCGGATCAGATCGAGCTCGAGATCGGCAACCTTCAGCACCGTCTTCTGCTCCTGCACCGGCGGCCGGCGGCCAAGCGCATTGACGCGCGCCATCAGCTCGGAGAAGGCGAAAGGCTTGGTGAGATAATCGTCGCCGCCCGCCTCCAGCCCTTCGACCCGGTCGTCGACGCCGCCGATCGACGTCAGGAACAGCGCCGATGTGCCGATCTTGGCAGCCCGGAGCGAGCGAACGATCGCCAGCCCATCGAGCCCCGGCAGCATGCGATCGACGACGATGACGTCATAGGCCTCGCGCTGCGCCTGAAACAGCCCATCGCGGCCGTCGCCGACCACGTCACAGACGTGGCCTGCCTCGGAAAGGCCCTTGGCGATATAGTCGGACGTCTTGGTATCGTCCTCGATAAGCAGGATTCGCATCGGCCCGATCGTTCCCGACATGCCTGGAGCGGGCAATTTAGCCGAGGCGCCGGCTTGGCCACAACTTACGGATTGGTAAGGTGCGGGGGCCCTGCTCAGTCAGGGCCTCCTGCCGTGGAATTATCCCGCAGGGTATATGTTTCCAAAGGCTCTATAGGTTCAATTGCGGCCATGAAGTTCTCGACCTCAGGCCCCCGATTAGTAAGATGCCTTCGCGACGACAGACGGAAACGGGATGCCATGACCATTAAACCTACACTCCAAACCGGCTCTCAAGACGAGTTCATTGGTAGGGAGAAGCTGATTGCCCATTCGGAGGAATTTCGGCCACGCGTCGTCCACGTCACCGACGGGGTATATGCCGCCATCGGCTACTCGGCGAGCAACGTCACCTTGATTGCCGGCCGGGTAGGTTCGATTATCGTCGACACCGCCGCCAATCCTGTTGATGCGACGGCCATCGTAGAGGCGTTTGGTTCTCACCTCGTTCGTCCCGTCAAGGCGATCATCTATACCCATAATCACCCCGACCATACGGGCGGTGCGACTGTGTTCGCGGGCAATGAAAACCCAGGAATTTATAGCCACGAGCTTTTGCGTTCTGCGACACCCAGCATGGGTCGCGGTCAGCGCGATGGAGGCGATGCCTTCGGCATGCATCTTCCGGCCGAGGACTTCATCAACGCGGGCACGCAGTTGGAATACGGCAGGACGATGCCTCATACCCGCCAAGGTTTTTTGCCGCCGACCAATACGTTCGATGGTGATGAGAAACCTATCACTATCGCAGGTATCGCACTTCAACCGATTTTGACCCCTGGGGAAGCGGACGACAACATTTCGGTATGGCTCCCGGAGCAAAAGGTACTCATCGCCGGCGATGTCTTGCTGAAGACTTTTCCGAATATCGCTCCGTTGCGCGGCCTGCCGACGCGCCCGGCAGATAAGTGGATCGAGAGCTTGGACAAGCTGCTCTCGCTCGAAGCGGATTTTATTGTACCGGGCCACATGGGTGTGATCGAGAATGCGGCCGATGCTCGCAACGCACTGACGGCTTATCGGGATGCCATCAAGTTCGTGTACGAAAAGACGATGGAAGGCATTGCCAAGGGTATGACCCCTGATGAGCTGGTACAGCAAATCAAGTTGCCTGAAGAGCTAGCGCAGCATCCCTACCTGCAGGAATTCTATGGGACCGTGCCGTGGTCGATCCGTGGCATTTATTGCCAGAATGCAGGCTGGTTCGATGGTAACCCAACCAATATTTGGCCCCTTCCTGCGAAAGAGCGAGCGGGAAAACTCGTAGCGATGTCGGGCGGCTCCGCCAAAATGCTGGAAAGTGCTGAAGCGGCGCTCGCAGCCGGTGAGTTTCAGTGGGCTGCAGAGCAAGCGGACTATCTGCTCGACCTCGAGCCCGGCAACCGCGCGGCGATGACAGTCAAGATGAAAGCGCTGCGCGAGCTAGGGGAGCGCCAAATGAACGCCACTGCTCGAAACTATTATCTATCGGTCGCCAATAACTTGAAGGCTCGCTATCTGGACGACGGTGATGGTCTCCGTAGTCCAGCCTGAAGAAACGGATGCATAATCGTGTAGATATAACGCGCTACTGCGCGAAGTTGCCGTCCGTCATGGTGGCAGCCTTGGGGCGGCTTGCTCAATGAGCGAGAGAGATGGCGCTTAAACCCAAGCTCGTAAAATCCGCGCAACTACGCGCCATTCAACGTCGGTTAGATCATAGCGGCTCATCCTGGAATCTGAATCAGGTTCCGCTACTACAGGAAAGTCTCAGCTCCAAACGAACGCAAAATTAGACCGTCAGGCTAGGGATGAAAGACCACTCCTCGGCCATGAACTCAAGCGTTTCGTCGCGAAAATAATAGAGGAAATGTCGGGAGTTAGCGGTGTCTGCCCGGATTGTCTCCCAAGGCACGGCATCGCGGATCGTGTCGTGGCCAACTAACTCATAGAACTCGCCCCAACGCGGGGCTATGCCACTGTAGCGACCATGGCCATCTACCTTATACCATTCATGATCGTTGGTGTCGTCCCAGCGCCACCGGCTGCAACCAATGAAGCTTAGAGTGCCCCATGTCTCATCAAACTTCGGACCGGCCTTCGAAAATAGGTTCAAAGCCCTGAGAATACCCGACGGTTTTCTGTCTTGCACGGGCCTATACGAGCGGAAACAGACGTTGACCGAGGGGCCTGCAACTGAAACCTGAGGCTCTGGCGCATTTGGCTCGGCGACCCAACCTTGGCCGAGCTGTTGTTCTACAAACTTAAGCATGGACTACGACTAGTCGATTTGCATGACGGGTTCCACCCAGGGCGGTCATCAAGACTTATGGGTTCACGGCCTAGTCCTGTTGTGGGTCGGCCTCGATCGCCCGGATGTATCTCGCGATTGATCGCTCCACGACATGCGATCCTTCGCGTTTGATCGTCCTGCCTGAAAATCCTCCATAGATCGCCTCGAACCGGAAGGGACGCACCGCTTCTCCTATGCCTTTCACCGCGCGCGCATTTAACGGTATGAGGTTCGGATAACTGCGCATGAAGCTGACATATCTGCGATCGAGGGTTACCTGCATTGTGTCACCAGCAAACAGCGCACCCCGTCCGTCTTCCAGCCAGGGGCAATAGAGCACCGAACTGCCGGCGAAATGGCCGCCGCAGCGGACCAGGGTCGCCTGGTTCAATTCGAAGATTTCGCCCGTCCATGGGCTGAGTGCCGGCCCTGATCTCCGCACCCATTGGCTATCATCGGCGTGGACATAGACAGGCACGTCGCCAAGGGCTTCACTCCACGCCATCATCGACGAATAGAAATGCGGGTGCGAAATCGCGATGGCCGCAAGGCCGCCCATGGCAGCAATTTTCGTGATGCTGGTCTCGTCCAGCAGGCTGAGGCAGTCCCACAGAATATTGCCGTCGGGGCCTTCGATGAGGAAGGCTCGCTGGCCGATCCCGAACTCTGGTGACATCTGAAGAGAGTGAAGGCCCTTGGCTTCCTCGGTCCAGAGTATTTTATGGGTCGAGCCGATGACCGCCATGTTCGTCCATGCCTGACCTGATGGCGGCACGAACTGTCGATCATCTTCGCAAACGGGACAGGCAGAGGGTGGCTCCGTGCTTTCGCCGAACTGAGTGCCGCAGGCGGTGCAGATATGACATGTCATGGTCAGGTTCCTCGCAAGCTTGGTACGTGTTCAGGGCCAGCATCCCGGTCGTATTCGACGATTTGGCCGGGATCACGTCGGTAGAGCCACAGCCCACCCGCGTCCCGGAACAGCTTCGACAGGACATGCAATCCGATCATCCCGCGCGAGCGCCCAGGCATGAATATCGGCATCGCTGTCGATTTCACCTCGCTGACGCCCGCCGGCATCCGGCACGGCTCTGTCAGCGTTCGTAGCGGATGAAAGAGGTGCGTCGCGCCAGCGTATCGTAGAGCGCACGACCATCGGCGTTGAACTCCTGCGTCATCCAATAGACGGTGGCCGCGCCGGACGCATCGGCGTAGTCGTAGACCGCCTTGATCAGGGCCCGCCCGGCGCCACTGCCGCGCGCCTCAGGCGAAACGAACAAATCCTCGAGATAGCAGACGTCGTTGGCTGCCCAGGTCGATGGATGGAACAGATAATGGGCAAACCCGATCAGAGCGCCGTCGCGCTCGGCCACCAGCCCATGCGGCTGGCATCCGGGATCGACCAGGCGCGAAAAGGCGAGCGACGTGAGTTCCTCCGGCAGGCGGTGGCGGTAGAAGCGCAGATAGCCTTGCCAGAGCGGCAGCCATTGTGCCTCGTCCGGCGAAGCGATGGGGCGGATCACGGTCGTCATGGGGTGTGGCTTTCAAGGTTATCTGGCACTGAATTCATCCAGTGCCATTTTTGCGATGAAAATCACAACAATTCTCGCCGCAAAAGTCAGGATACTTACATATGTACAGAGACGGATGACGTGAAGAGCGCACTCGGCGACATAGGCAGGTTGACCGAGAAACTCATGTTCTGGGCGCCGCATGGTTCGCAGGTTTGCCATGCGCCACTCGCGGTGACACGCGCCATGCTACCCTTGTCGATGCGCGGCTTCCGGGTCATAGGTCATGGCCCGTGATTTCCTTGAGAACATAACGCCATGGCCGATCCCGCCTTGAAGGACCTTTCCAGCAATCGGCCAGCGGCGTTTATCTGCGGAGCGGCTATCGGCACCCTTGGTGGCCTGATCGGACTTGGAGGAGCAGAATTCCGTCTGCCCCTTCTGATCGCTCCGTTCGGCTTTGCAGCGTTGGAGGCGGTGATCCTCAACAAGGCCATGAGCCTGGTCGTCGTAGCATTCGCTCTGCCATTTCGGGCGGCGACGGTTCCTTTCGACCAGATTGCGGCGCATTGGCCAATCATCGTCAACCTCCTGGCCGGAAGTCTCGCGGGTGCCTGGCTCGGCGCGGGCTGGGCGACGCGACTGAAGTCCGAGACGCTCTACAAGGTGATCGCCATCTTGCTGCTCATGATCGCGGGCGTGCTGGTGTTAGGTCACGACATCTCAGCCGGGTCGGCCCTTGTGACGGGGACTGCGCAGATCATAGCAGGCGTGGTCGCGGGGCTCGTGATTGGTATCGTGGCATCCCTGCTCGGGGTCGCGGGCGGCGAGCTTCTGATTCCAACCCTCATTCTTCTCTTCGGCGCAGACATCAAGCTCGCAGGTAGCCTTTCCCTGGCTGTCAGCCTGCCGACGATGGTCGTCGGCTTTACCCGCTACAGCCGTGACCAAAGCTTTGCCGTCATCAGAAGCAACCGTATGTTCCTGCTCGTCATGGCCCTTGGATCGATCCTTGGCGCGTTTATCGGCGGACAGCTCCTCGGCATCGTCCCGAGTGTCGTGCTGCTGCCTGCCCTTGCTGTGATCCTGGTGATTTCCGCAATCAAGGTATGGCGGCACGCATGACCGCGGGCGTCCTGCCGCAACCTCATGATCTTCAGCGGTCCTGCGACAGGAATCTGGCAGCAGTTGATCGATCCGGCTCTGTCTGTGGCCGTTGACGATGGCGGTGAGCGTGGCGGTCCGATAGGCCAGCGGATCAACGCCGTTGAGTTTGCAGGTCTCGACGAGCGAGGCGATGGTCGTTCAGCTCTCTCTCAACCGTCGCCAAACTGATAAGGGGGGTTGACGGTATCGTGCAAAAATCAAGAATTCTGCCCGATGCGGTTGGCCTGGAATGGCAGGGCTTTTCAGAGTGGACTGTGTGAGAAGAAGCACGGGGCGGGTTCGCGCCGCCGTGTTTTATCGTTCGAAATTCGAGGTTTCTGCTGCTCTACTGACGGCGGCGTCGTCCCGCGTACCTGCTGTTTGCGGTCTAAACCCATGCTCATGATGATGCCACCTATTCAAGGGGCCATCAACTACGGGCGTGAAGACAAGTAAAGGGTCAATGTTCGAGGCCTATTCACACTCAAACCACGAGGGACTGATTGCGGCCAGCTGCATTGAGAAGGAAGCCCGGTTTGGGCCAATGTCGGACATGGCGAGAGGCTCGACTACAGATGCTTGATCACTCGGGCTGGCACCCCGGCTACCATAGAGTTCGCCGGGACGCTTCGACTAACCACTGCACCGGCTGCAATTACGGCATTCTCACCAATGGTGACGCCTTGGAGGATGGTAGCCGCAGCGCCGATCCAGACATTCTTGCCAATGATGACAGGTGCCGCAGTGATACCGTTTCGACGCTTCGAAGGAGACACAGGGTGTCCCGCGGAAACAATGGTTACCTTCGGCCCTATCATTACGTCATCGCCGATAGCGATGCCGCCCATATCCATGAAGTGGCAACCCTGGTTGATGAAGACGTTGGCTCCCACGCTTATGTTCAAGCCGCAGTCGGTCGAGAAAGGAGGGATCACCATGAACCGATCGCCCACTGGCTTTCCTACTAGCTCTTCAAAGGCGGAGCGCAGGCCGGGAAGATCGTCGAAGCCGATCGCGCTAAGTCTTGCCAATAGGCGGACCGCCCGTTGCACATTTTCAAAGCGGGCGCGACCTTCGGCGGAGCGGGCTGAACTTGTCATATGCTGGTATCCCGGCGATTCGGCGCAATTATAGATGATGTCATTGGAAAATGAGAGAAAAGTGCTTTAGCCCATGTCCGCTATGGGCTAAAGGAGGCAAGCACCCTTGGCCGCTTCACGCAACTCCTAGATTCGCGTTTTAGGCAATTCCTAGCGCTACCGCGCAGCCTTAAGCTGGAGACGGGAGACGCCTGCAGCCACATTCAGGCCGGTTCCGGCTTCACCGCTGAGTGGTTGCAATGCGTAGTTTTTCGCATTTCCTCCCACCAGCGCGTTGGCACCGAGGCCGACGCCGACGGACGCACTGGCTGACGCGCCGACATAGGTACCCGCAAGGGCGCCGTCGCCTACGCGCGTAGGGGCAGTATTGACGACGACCCAGCTAAGGTACGATTTGCCGGTTACGCCGATATCAAGGCCGAGCTTTCCGATCGTACCGGTGTAGTGCTCAACCTTGCCGGTCTTCTGCTTGAAGCTGCAGTCGATCGCCTTGCTCGAACCGAGGACCATGCCGACGCCACCTGCGACTTCGCAAGACAGGGTTCCAAGACGGGTCTTCGGTGTATTTACGACCTGCTGAGCGGCATGCTTCGGTTGCTTGGGCTGGCTGGCAGCCTCTGCTGCCGGGACGAACGAGGGAACGACGCCGAGGGTAGCTGCGGCTGCGGTCATCATGAGCTTGTTCATGGGATTTTCCTTTCATGAATACCGCGGTAAACGCATTCCAACAAACTTCGTTCAAGCGCCGACTGGGGCTTTTCCTTCGAGAAGTCGACAACCCTGCCGGATTCGAAGCGGCGGCCGCCGACGTAGATCCGGGCGGCGGACTGGTATGCGGCGGCTTCGCTGCCCGGCGGACGGACGACGGCGATCGATAGCTGTAACCGCTCCGCCCGGTACGGAACCGTTGTCAGCAAGCTCATCGAGGAGGCGGCACAGACCGCGGTTTCGAACAGCGGCGACTGGGAGAGCACCGGGAGCATCATGACGAGGCTCGTGAAGCCCGGAGGCGATTATCATCATCTCCGCGTCCTCGTCGTCGACGAGGACGGCGTCTGCAAGATTTCGGGCCGCACGATCCAGCGTGTGCTCGGCAAGATGAATGCGTTCGTCCGTGACTTCTTGCTGTTCGGGGCGGACTACGCCGAACGAAGGCACATGCGCGCTCTGCGTCAGGTCGCCGCACGACCGAGCGTCTCGAAGCTCTGCGCGCCGACCCGTTTCCCACGCTCTCGCTGGAATTCGATGATGGAGAACTTTGTCAACAGGACCTAGTCCGGCATAACTTGACGCTGTGGACTTGAATTGAACACAATCAGCGGCTACATACTGCCCATCGGCATCGCTGGTGAGTGCTCCACAGGAGCGTTCGCGACGCCGAAGTCGTTAATCTGCCCTTGACCACGGATGTACTGGCACTGGTGTGAAGAGCGATGTTGAGAAGGTCGGTGCGTTTCGCCCGGCCTTTTTTATTGTTCGGAATTGCAGAGTGCGCGCCCGATCGATCCTTCCAGACATTTTCCCTAAAGATTCTGATAGCGATGTCGGGAGCGATGGCCCATGCACGTCCTGGAAGGAAATCGAACGACAAGGGGGAGAGTACAAGCATGGCGCTCAAGCGGATGGACAACGTAGGGATCGTCGTCGAAGACCTCGACGTGGCGATTGATTTCTTTCGCGAACTGGGCCTCGAACTCGAAGGGCGGGCCACGATTGAGGGAGAGTGGGCCGGGCGCGTCACCGGACTGGGAGATCAGCATGTCGAGATCGCAATGATGCGCACGCCGGACGGACACAGCCGGCTAGAACTCTCCCGCTTCCTGCGGCCGACTGTCGTCGCCGATCACCGCGATGCCCCGGTTAACGCGCTTGGCTACCTCCGTGCCATGTTCACCGTCGACGACGTCGACGAGACGCTTGGACGACTGCGTGTGCGGGGCGCGGAGCTAGTGGGCGAAGTCGTTCAGTATCAGGAGTCCTATCGGCTTTGCTACATCCGCGGGCCTGAGGGGCTTCTTGTCGGACTCGCGCAGGAGCTCAACTGAGCAGCAAGAGCGGTTCAGCTTTTCACGGAAGCGCAGAACCGCTCTAAATTTTTGTTTTTACGCAATTCCGGACGGAAAACCGCTTCGCACTTTTTCTGGAATTGCTCTAGCCATCCTTCGCCCGTCTCCACTTCACGAGATATCCAAACCCCGGCACGATCAGGATGCCACCGATCACCCATTCGATCAGGGTCAATGGACGCTCGTCCGGATCGTGTCCTGTGAGATAGAGAAAAAGAAAAAAGCCTACGAAGCCCGCAGCTATCAGAGCCAGTGCGATCAGCAGGTCCTTGCGCGAACTTTGCATGGAAATCCTCTTCGAGAGTTTAGATTTTCGGGGGAGCAAGCTAGTGGACTTAACCGGCCGTGGCGGTTCTTCGAGAAGCTGGAATGATGGGCACCTTTCCGTTGCTACACAATTCCGCATATTTCAACACTCGCAATCGAAGATCATCGCTTAAGACTCGTGCCATCATCTACCTCTCCAAAGTGAATCTTGAATCGGCTTCGACCTGCGCCGTCATTCATCGATCGCAGGATCTGCTCTCGTCGCTGATTTCCCCGACAAGCTCCCATATGTCGACCTTCTCGGCGCGTCCCTTGACCGGGGCCAGGCCGAAGGGGCGAAAGTCGAAGCGGTCGGCGACGGCGGCGCGGGTGGCGGCGCTTGTCAGGATCGATGTGTTCAGATCCTTGTTCATGCCTTCCAGCCGTGATGCCACATTGATCGTATCGCCCATCGCCGTGTACTGCTGACGCGAAATCGCCCCGAAGCTGCCGACGACGGCCGGGCCGGTGTGCAATCCGAATCGCGTCAGGAGCTCGGGGCGGCCATTGCTGAGATTGGCTTCGTTCAAGCCGTCGACCGCCGCTTTCATCGCCAGTGCGCATCGCCAACCATGTTCGGCATGGCTGATATCGTCGACCGGGGCATTCCACATGACGAAAATGGAATCGCCGAGATATTGCACGACGGCCCCGCCATTGCGCTCGGCAATGCTTGATAACTCATGCATGGCGGAACGAATGGCGATGTCGGATGCTAAGATAGCGGCTGGTCTGCCGGTGGATTATTTCGATTACGGAAAAGGGCGACACGAAGTCTCATTATGGTGGGTGCGCTATTCACAGTAGACTCAGAATAAGCGGTCAACAGCCATCAACCTCTGCATAGATGTCAACACCTGAAACTCATGGCAGCGCTGGCCGAAGTGGGCCGTGTCGCGCTCGTTGCAGTCAGTCAGCCACACTTCTCGCGGATGACGCCGCGCGGTGATCCGCGCGGGCTGAAGACTTTATCGATGAGTGTTATCTCTTAAATCCCCGACCCATCGAGCTGCTGGGCGTCGTCGCCTTCCCAGGGGGAGGGCATCGAGATGCGAGCGAGATTGGCCGAGGGCATCGGCATCCAACACTTCAATTCCGGCTCGGCATATTCGATGATCTGCCCCGGCGAGGAATCAGAGGCGCGCCAGCCTTCTGCGCCTCGAGCAGGGTGAACTCGCGCGGCTGCAGCTCGACCACCTGGCCGGCGCGGCGGGCTTCGCGGCGGATCAGATCGAGCTCGAGATCGGCAACCTTCAGCACCGTCCTCTGCTCCTGCACCGGCGGCCGGCGGCCAAGCGCATTGACGCGCGCCAGAAGCTCGGAGAAGGCAAAGGGTTTGGTGAGATAATCGTCGCCGCCCGCCTCCAGCCCCTCGACCCGATCGTCGACGCCGCCGATCGACGTCAGGAACAGCGCCGATGTGCCGACCTTGGCCGCCCGCAGCGAGCGGACGATCGCCA
The DNA here is from genome assembly GCF_019685025.1 of Rhizobium sp. NZLR8. NCBI lineage: Bacteria > Pseudomonadati > Pseudomonadota > Alphaproteobacteria > Hyphomicrobiales > Rhizobiaceae > Rhizobium > Rhizobium sp. NZLR8. The sequence continues at coordinate 29,695 of NZ_JABDVY010000003.1, forward strand.
GCCCGTCGAGCCCCGGCAGCATGCGATCGACGACGACGACGTCATAGGCTTCGCGCTGCGCCTGAAACAGCCCATCGCGGCCGTCGCCGAGCACGTCGCAGACATGGCCTGCCTCGGAAAGGCCCTTGGCGATATAATCGGACGTCTTCCGATCGTCCTCGATAAGCAGGATCCGCATCAGCCCGATCATTCCCGGCAGGTGTGGGGGTAATCTAGCTGAGCGGGCAGTTGGGCGACAACTTACGGATTGGTAAGGTGAGGGGCGGGTGGGCAGCTTCCGGCGAACCGGACGCCGCCAGCCGATCGATGACGGCCTCGTCCAAACGTCGTTGTCCGCGAGATGTCAAAGTCGATCGCGAAACGCTGACTTTTGCGACGTTCTATTTGTGCCAGATAGAACTCGCTCAAACCAGATAGAACTCGCTCAAAATGGTGTGTGCCAAACACAGATCACAATAAAGGCCGCTGTCCTCGGCAGAAGGCACTGCTGGAAAATTCGATCTTTATGGTTTTCATGCTTGTCGTCTGCCCAAGTCAGCAGAAGACAAATTTCACCAGACCGCTTACGTTTGATAGATGAGATTGTTGCTTGTCGAAGATGACCGGATGATTGCCGAAGCCCTGCTGAAAGGGTTGGAGCGGCGTGCCATGTCCGTGGACTGGGTGACGGACGGAAAGACTGCGCTGGAAGCCGTCGGCCTCGCGGAATACGGCGTTGTCCTGCTGGATCTCGGGCTGCCCCGGATCGATGGCATGCAGGTGCTGGAATCGATCCGCAAGGCAGGCAAAGGCGTTCCCATCCTCATCCTCACCGCACGCGACGATCTGCCAAGCCGTGTGAAGGGCCTTGACCTCGGCGCCGACGACTATGTGCTGAAACCTTTCGAGCTCGATGAGCTGCTGGCCCGTATCCGGGCGGTGATGCGCCGCAAGGCCGGGCATGCCCAGTCGCTGATTCAGGCGGGAGAGGTGACGCTGGATCTCGCAACGCATGCTGTAACGTTCAGGGAGGCAACGGAAACCCTGTCTGCGCGGGAATTCGCACTTCTGCGGACACTGGCAGAGCGACCGGGTTTGATCCTCTCGCGCGGTCAGCTTGAAGAGCGTATCTACGGCTGGGGCGAGGAAATCGAAAGCAATGCGATAGACGTTCTGATCCATTATATCCGCAAGCGCTTCCATAAGGATGTTATCCGCAATGTGCGCGGCGCCGGCTGGATGATCCCGAAGGCCTGACATGTCGCTCCGCCGCTCGTTCATTCTCGTCTTTTCCGCGCTTTTAACGGCTCTTGCGGCCTTTGCCGCAGCCTTTTCCTATTACAGCGCACGTCTTGAGGCGTGGAGCATCCTGGACTTCCAGCTCCAGCAGATCGCTCATGTGGTCGGCGATGGCAGCGGTCTTGAACCTCTGGCGAGCGCGGGAGCCTCCAGCGATGAGATTGTGGCTGTCAGGATCACTTTCGCGGATGCGCGAGCGACCCGAACGAACGATCCGCGTGTGGTTTTCCCACCACCCGCCTCTGGCGGATTCTCCACCTTTCTGGCGAATGGGGAGGAGTGGCGGCTTTTTACCGATAAGGGCGATCCAGCCCGTACCGTCATGGTCGCCCAGCGCACGGCCGAGCGCGATGAGCTTGCGGCGGACGCCGCCTGGAACACCGCATGGCCGTTCCTGCTGGCCATACCCCTGTCATGGCTTGCCGCCTATTGGCTGGTGGGTGCGATCATGGAGCGTCTCCATATCCTGGCCGGCCGGGTGGAAAGCCGCGTCGTGGAGGACATTGACCCTCTTTCGGTCAAGGACGCCCCTGTGGAGGTGCGTCCGCTGGTGCTGGCGATCAACCGCGCGTTTGACCGCGTCCGCGCCACGCTGGAGCAACAGCGTGCCTTTCTTGCAGATGCGGCCCATGAGCTCAGGACACCGATCACGGCACTTTCCCTCCAGATCGATAATCTCAGGCAGGCAGGGCAGCCGGAGGAGCGCGACGCGGCCGTCGCCGACCTGGAGGCCGGCGTGCGCAGGGCGACACAGGTGTCTACCCAGCTTCTCAGGTTGGCTCGCAGCGAGAGCGGCGAGGGGGCCGGCCGCGAGGCGGCCACAGTCCATCTTGGCGAAGCGCTTCAAGAGTGCCTGAGCCGGTTCCTGGCAGCGGCCGACGCAAAAGCGATCGATCTCGGCATGGTGCAATCGGTTCCCTGCGTGGTCAGGAGCGACCCCGTGGAACTGGCCGCCATCCTCGATATCGTCGTTGACAATGCGCTGCGATACACGCCGGACCACGGGCAAGTGGATCTTGCCGTGCTGACACGCAACGATCACGCGGTTCTCTCCGTGACCGACAACGGGCCGGGGATTGCAGCCGAACTGCGCGAGCGCGTGTTCGACCGCTTCTACCGTATCGATCCGTCTAAAACAGATGGAAGCGGCCTCGGCCTTGCGATCGCCCGCAATCTGGCCGGCCGCAACGGTGGCACCATCCGGCTGATGGACAATCCTGCAGGACGCGGCCTGCGGGTCGTTCTCGAATGGCCTCTCGCCTGATCCGGCGGCTCTAAGTTTCTCCTAAGCCTTGCGCCCCATGCTTTGAGCGTACCCCGACAGGTGCACGACAAACCAATGGAGACAAACACCATGAACCGTTCCGCCAAACTGATCTTCACCGCCCTCACGCTCGGCTCCGCAGCCTTCGTCGCGCAGGCCAATGCAGCCTCGCGCCCGTGCGAGGACGTATTGAAGGAATACCGCGCGGCCAAGGGGACCGCCAAGGTGTCGGCCGATGTGATGAAGAAGGCCGACGAGCTGGAAACCAAGGCGGTCGAGCGCTGCAATGCCGATGACGACAAGCGTGCCGACCAGTTCCTGATGGACGCCATGAAGCTTCTTGGCAAGTAAGCCGCGCCCGTGACCTCAGGAGATACCAAGATGAGCACATCATTCAGTCAATCTGCCAGCCGCGTCCCCGAGGTCACGGTCGACTTCTGGCTGATCAAGCTGCTGGCGGTCACCATGGGGGAGACCGCAGCAGACTTTCTCAACGTCAACCTCGGCTATGGCCTTACCGCCACGTCGATTTTCATGGCCTGCGTGTTTCTCTGCGCGCTCGCCATCCAGTTCTACCAGGGCAAGTATGTTCCGTGGTCGTATTGGCTGACGGTCGTCCTGATCAGCGTCGTGGGTACCCTTGTCACCGATAACCTCGTTGACAATTTCGGGGTCTCGCTGATGACCACCACGGTGGGCTTCAGCATTGCGCTCGCCGTCACCTTCGCCATTTGGTACGGGGTGGACCGCACGCTCTCCATCCACTCGATCCTGACACCACGGCGCGAGAGTTTCTATTGGCTCGCCATCCTGTTCACCTTTGCCCTCGGCACATCGGTCGGCGACCAGGTCGCGGAACGCTTCGAACTGGGCTACCTGAATACGGGCCTTCTGTTTGGCGGCATCATCGTGGTGATCGCGGTGGCCTATTACAAGTTCAGGCTGGATGCCACTACCGCCTTCTGGCTGGCTTACATCCTGACCCGCCCGCTCGGCGCGTCCTTCGGCGACCTCCTGTCCCAGCCGATGGAATATGGCGGCCTCGGCCTCGGCACCGTCACCACCAGTCTTGGTTTCCTCCTTGCCATCATAGCGACGGTCGTCTACGCGACAGCCCGCTACATGCGCGCGCCGACCCTTCCTTGAGATCACTGACCAACGGCATAGCGCCGGCCGCAGTGAAGATGACGATGGTTCGGGGCGGGGTGGGCAGCTTCCGGCGCAACCGGACGCCAAGAGTTCCCACCGTTCCTTGAAAGAAGCGACGAGTTAGGCTCTTCTGGTCTCGGCACGTTTACATGACCGGGAGGGCACGATTGGCGAACATTCCAGATAGTATGAAATCAGAACTCGCAGCCTGGAATGATGGTCGAGGGATCAGCCTCCGGGACTGGACCGCCAACAGCGGAAATTTCTCGCTCGCAGTAGGCTATTCAGAGATATTCTGGCCCCGCTTCGTCGCGTTTGAAAAATACGTTCTCGTTGACGGTTTCAATTTGGAGGGCTTGCGATCCTTTGAACGAAATCCTGAGGCAACGCGCCAGTCTATCGAATGGGTGATGAATCATTTTCACATCGCTGACATTCAGCACTCGGCATGCACGGATGTAGCCGGCGACAAGCTGGCGATCCTGGGCGAACGCCTGCGCGAAATCTACATCGCAAAGCTTGGGTGGCAATTTCCTGATCGTACATTCGTCGTAGAGCTTGTTCAGCCGGAGAGATCAGGTGAATTCGAAGATTATCAGATAAGCTTTTTCCAAGCATGATTTCCGTTATTGAAGTTCGCTTGACCGAGGATCCAACCACAAGCAGCGGGAATGAATCCCACTAAACCGCGCGAAAAGACTTTAAGCCTAGCCGGCTTCAGGCATCTCATGACAGCCAGTCCGGCAAAACCTCGATCAAATCCTGCGCGGGATCATGGGCGAGTTTGTCCAGCAGCGGCAGGTCTTGCGGACGTATCAGCCTTTGAGAAGAATCTGCTTCGCGCCACCGATCCCAATCGGAGGTTTCTCGGCCATTCAGCACGTAATGATCTCTGATGACATTGATCTTCACAAACCACAGGCCATTCACCTCACCGTGGCCAAATGCCTGAGGATCGACCGTCTCTCGACGGCATTTCAGCCAGGCCTCTCCTGCGGGCATGAAAAAGTCACGCGGTACGTCGGCTGGGTCGAACTTGATCTGTTTTTTCTCTTTCAGCATCCGGTCGATTTGCGCGTCGCTCAAATGCCAGCGTCTGGTTGCCGCGCTCCAATATTCACAAACCCAATGATCCTCCCATCCTGCCGAGAAGTAGGAGGCGAAGCCACAGCGCACGCGTGCGGGAACACTTTTGCTGCGAAGGATCGAAGACAATGCGAGTGCAAAATCGCGACACGTGCCGGTGGATCGTCTCTCTGCGGGACGCCGGCAGTGGAGCGGCTGAGGATCTCTGGCGAACACATCGTCGAAGCGTTGCGCGATCGGCAATGTTTTTCTCGCCGATGCGTCCAACCTTGTTTGGTCGAGACCGTATTCTGCTGCCCAATCGGCGTGAACGAGCACGCCTTGAATAATTTCATTCAATCGCCCGACCCCGTTCGGCAAATCCGCCATCAAAGGCCTGTGATGGATTGGATCGGACATCTGACTATGGTTGGTCCAGCGTTTCTTTTCCTCCATGTCGCTATGGTTGCCTTTCCCGTTGCGAGATCAAACCGGCAATGATTTTACCGCCGTCTGCAACATCGCAGGATAGGGAGTTTTGCGACAGCCACAATGACAGGTCTAGGCGATTCTGGATCTGGGCGAAAAGAGCGAGCGGGAACAATTTCAGCCGCGGCCGGGTTACTGTTCGGTGAGCCGTGCAGAGATGCTGAAGTAGCTTGGGAGGCAGCACTTCAATGCTTTGCCTCTGCACGGCTCAGCACCCTTACTTTCGCCAGATAACTTTGTTCCCTGGTCCGCGACGCGTTGCCCGATCGGCTGGCGGGGCAATCCCGGTCTCACGTCTATTGCTGGCTTACGCCTTCTTAAGGCGAACTAGGATTGTTTTCGGGTTATTCGGTGCGTGCTCTACATCGACGATACCTGACGACCTCACGAGATCCTTCAACTTGGGGAAGCCGTACTTGCGTGGTTTGAAGTCAGGCGCTTGCTTCACCAGATGCCCTCCCACTTCAGCTAGATTTGCTCGACCGTCTTGATCAGAAGTTGCGGTGATCGCTTTGGTCAACATGTCTCGTGTCGCTTTATCCAATCCAGCCTTTTTAGACGGCGCCTTCGTAGCCGTAGGTTTGGCCTGGACTGTGGTTTTTTGGGCGGGGGCCGCTGCTTCGTCGACTTCTGCAGCCTGAGCATTGAGGACGTCGAAATAGACGAATTTATTACAGGCCGTGATGAAGGAACGAGGCGTCTTCCTCCCACCGAACCCATAGACAGTAACGCATTGTTCCCGGATTCTCGCCGCCAGTCGCGCAAAATCGCTGTCACTGGAGATGATACAGAAGCCCGAGAAACGACCAGTATACAACAAGTCCATGGCGTCGATGATCATTGCGCCGTCGGTCGCGTTTTTTCCGGTCGTATAGGCGAATTGCTGAATAGGCTGGATTGAATATTCGAGCAGGCATTCCTTCCAGCCCTTTAGGTTCGGACCCGTCCAGTCGCCGTAGATGCGTTTGACGCTGGCCGTTCCGCAGTTGGCGATCTCCGCCATGAGGCCGACGACGATCTTCGGCGAAGCGTTGTCGCCATCAATCAGCACCGCTAAGGTTCCGGAATTTTTTGCTGCCATTTACCTCTCCCCGCGTTGCTCGCAAAGTATACATTGTCCTGATTATTGCAACTACGATCCTGGATGACAGTACATCTATAGATCGCTAGAATGAAAAGTTCGCAGAAGCAGTCAACGCGAAGAATGTCAATCCTGATTGGTAAGATAAAGTGGGGCGCCAGCACTACGATGATCATCGGCCTTCGTCGCGCCGCGCATCAACGTGGCGTGCGGACGTTAGTGCTCGTCAGGTTCTTGCGGCGCTTGCTCCACAATACCGGTAAATCGTGCAATTTATGCCTAGCTCACTTACCCCTATCAGTGGCGTAAGCTATCCTGAAGAACCCGGGATGGAGAATATGACATGGCGAAGCTCGTCTTCGGAATGAACCTGTCGCTGGATGGCTACGTCGACCACCAGGAATTTGCGCCCGACGCCACCCTCTTTCGCCATTGGATCGAGCAGGTGCGCGGCCTGAGCGGTAGCCTCTACGGCCGCCGCATGTACGAGGTCATGCGCTACTGGGACGATGACGATCCTGAATGGACCCCGGATTTACGCGACTTCGCGATGGCGTGGCGGAGCCAGCCGAAATGGGTGGTGTCGCGCTCGTTGCAGTCGGTCGGCCCCAATGCCACCCTTGTCGCGGAGGATGTCGAGGCGGCGATCCGCGGGCTGAAGGCCGGGCTTGCCGGGGAGATCCAAGTCGCCGGGCCGGACCTTGCGGGAACCCTGACCGACCTCGGCCTTATCGATGAATATCGGCTCAACTTCCACCCCGTCGTGCTCGGCCGCGGCAAGCCGTTCTTCACCGGCCCCCGGCCGCCGCTCCGCCTTGTCGCCAGCGATCGGATCGGCGAGGAGGCGATCAGATTGACCTATGTTCCTGCCTGATCGGGCAATTTGCCGGATCGATCGCGTCGACGCGGCAGCCACGATGACTGATCCTCGTGCTTCTGCGCCGTGACTGCAGTCGGCGCGACGCGGTCATTTGGCTACCAGATGGGAAATGGCTGAGGTCTGCGATGCCATGCGTGGCATCAGCACGAGGCACGGCCGGGGCCAGTCGGACGGAGATCGGCGACGCTGGACTCATTGTCGTGAACAAGGCTTAATGCCGCGCGGGGATGGCTGGGGGATGCCGCTCGTGAGATCATCGTGGCAGAAGAATGGGAGTGCCGATGTTCTTGATGTCGTCGTCATCGGCGCCGGCTGGGCGGGCCTCGGTGTCAGCTATTGGCTGGCACGGCGGGGCCTGCGTCATAGCGTCCTGGAGCGGGGTCGCATAGGCGAGACCTGGCGCACGCAGCGCTGGGAGTCCTTTCGGATGAATACGCCCAACGTGCAGACCGTCATGCCTGGCGACCGCTATGAGGGTCCGGATCCCTATGGTGTTTTCACGCGCGATCAGTTCGTCGCTCTCCTTGAAGACTTCGCCGGCCGCAACGGGCTGCCGATCGAAGCGGATACCGCGGTGAGCGAACTCGCGCGGGAGGATGGCGTCTATCGGCTGACCACCTCGCAGGGCACGCTTCGGGCGCGGAAGGTGATCGTCGCAAGCGGCAACCTGAATTGTCCCGTGCGCCCGATCCCGCCAGATGCATTGCCGCCTGATCTTTGCCAGATCGACGCTTCCGGCTATCGCAGCGCTGCCGATCTGCCCGGCGGAGCAGTGCTGGTGGTCGGAAGCGGCCAATCGGGCGCCCAGATCGTGGAGGAGCTGGCGGAAGCGGGCCGGACGGTCTTCCTTGCGACCAGTCGCGTCGGGCGGCTTCCACGCCGCTATCGGGGTCGCGACATCATGATCTGGCTCCTCGAAAGCGGGCTTCTCGACGTGCGGCGAGAGGAGGTCATTCGGCTTGCGGGACGCATCCCGCCGCGTGGTGTGCTCGGATCGGAACACACGATCAGCCTTCAAGGGCTTGGCGCACAGGGTATCGTGCTTCTCGGGCGATTGACCGGGGTTGCGGGTGGCGGCCGCCTCTCTTTCGCCGACGATCTCGAAACGAATGTTCGTTTTGCGGATGAAGCCTCTGACAATGCCAAACGCCATATTGACGACTATATCGGCCGCACCGGGATCGACGCACCGGTTTCGCAGCCCGACCCGGCGGAGACGGTCGCGTGGCGTCGGCCGGACCCGGCTATCAATTCGCTCGATCTCTCCCTATCCGGCATCACCAGCCTGGTGTGGTGCACGGGCTTCAAGGGCGATTTCAGCTTTATGAGACTTCCCGGTGCGCTGGATGCTGCCGGGCAGCCCGTTCACGCCGATGGGGTGGGCGTCTTGCCGGGCCTCTACTTTGCCGGACTGGATTTCGCCTCCACACGCAAGTCAGGCATCATATTGGCAATCACCGAAGAAGCGCCCCGCCTCGTCGAACACCTCATAGGGCATTCGGGACCGGCGCGGTGCCAACGATGATCAATTTATTCTGAGCCGCATCGCTGCAAATGCCTGATGGCACTTTTGGTTTTCCATGGATGTCCGCTCTCGGCCCGAAGCGGTCATGGCACGTGCCGCAAAGGCCGGCCAGCGTTGCCGAAATTGGCCATTCGGCAAATCAGCTCGCGAAGTAGCGCGTTGGCGTTGTGCCCAATGCCTTCTTGAACATGACGATAAAGGCGGTAGCAGATTCGTATCCCAAGTCGCTCGACACCCTCTGGACCGTCGCGCCGCTGGCCAGTTCGCGCAATGCGATGACCAGGTGCAGTTGCCGCCGCCATCGGCCGAAGGTCAGCCCCGTTTCCTGGACCATCAGCCGCTTCAGGGATCGCTCACTCATGGCAACGTGTGCCGCCCAATCGACCAGGGTGCGACGGTCGCTCGGCTCCGCCATCAGGGCAGCGGTGATCGCGTTGATTTTGGGATGGCTGGAAGCGGGCAACTCCAGGCCCTGTATCGGCATCTGCGTGAGTTCGTCCAACAAGACCCGCACCAGACGGCCAACATGATCGTCCGGAGCAGAGTTGACCGATACATCCGCCAGTCGGAGGATCATCTCGCGGAGCATCGGCGACACAGACAAAGTGCAGCACTCCTGCGGCAGCGTCGCCGCGTCGGGTTGAACGAACAGATAGGACAGGCGTGCGTTGGACGTGACCAGGTTGCTATGCGGTATGCCGCCGGGTATCCAGACTCCGCAGTCCGGTGGGACAATCCAGAGGCCATTCTCCGTCCTGCATGTGACTGCCCCGTGCAAGGCCAAAATGAGCTGCCCTTGCTTGTGCTGGTGCTGGGGCACCTCAGCTTCATAGTCACTGAAGTCGAGGCGGACAGCGACAGCCAGGCGATCCGACCAGTCTGGATCGAAGTCGTCGTAGCAGGAACGCAGCAGTTTTGCGGATTGGCCCAATTTGGAGATCATTTGGCATTATCTCCAAATTCTTGCGGACTGCCATAGTCTATTATCGGGCGGTCAACAATCGAATGGAGACTGTCATGCGAATTTCTGTCGTCGGCGCAACGGGACGAATTGGCGCTAAGCTGACCCGGACCCTGCTGAGCGCCGGGCATCAGGTCAGAGCGTTGTCGAGAGGTGGCCCAGGGTTGGACGGGTTGGTCGCGCTTGGAGCAGAGCCATTCCTGGGAAGCTTTGACACAGGAGAGGGAGACCTTGACCAATTTTTCCACGATGCAGATGCTGCGTTCCTGATGGTGAAGACCGATTGGAACAACATCGAGGGACACTACCCCGCTGTTGCCCAGCGCTTTGTCGATGCGCTTGAAAAATCCTCCGTCAAACTGGCCGTAAGCCTGACGGCCATGGGTTCGGACGTGAAGGGGAAGACGGGTCATTTCGAGTGCTTCCACGATCTGGACGAAAAGCTCAACGAACTCGGCAATATCAATTTGGTCCACCTGCGCGCCGCCTGGTTCATGGACGACGTGGCAATGTGGACGAGGCCGGTTGCCAAATACGGTCGAATTGCCTGGTTCTGTAAACCTGATTTGAAGATGCCCTGGGTGGCCACCGATGACATTGCATGGCTGGCAGCGAAGGAACTGACCAATCCGACGGGCAGACACCGCGTCTATCTCGAAGTTGGCTCGGAAGATGTCTCGATGAACGAACTGGCCGTGCTCATTGGCAAGAAGATCGGCAGTCCGGTGGAGTATCGATACATCGAGACGACCCGCAAAGACGTGGAAGCTGAATTTCTGGCGCGGTTCGGGACGCCGGAGAAATGGCAGGACGACACCCTGACTGCTAACGCTTTGAACAATGGCATCGTAAAGTTCCATGGGGAGCACGAGGATCGCCCAAAATTGCCCACAACGATGGAGGTGTTCATTGGCGAGGTTTGGAAGCCGCGTTACCTGGAGGCAGTCAAAGCGGGAGACGAACGAGAGACGTTTCCCATGTGGACTGCCAGGGACTAGCTGGATGTCACGCTTGTTTTTTGCCCCCCAGCAATCTCCAGTCTTTGTTGGACGCTGCCGCAAATTATTAAGTTGCGGCAGCTATATGACCGCAATTGGCGCGTTCCTGCCAAAACCGGAGGCCGGCTATCGGCCCCGTGCGGTCATACCTTCCTCAGCAAGTCTGTGAGGCAGTCAGGGAATACGGTGTCGCTGGTTTCTCCAAGCTCTTGCTCAGACCACCAGCGATGATCGGCCATCACGTCTCGCTCATTCTCGGTCCAACCGGCGTCGGAGACGGAAGGCCGGAATGCTGCATATGTCAGGATTTCTGCGACATGCCGCCCATGTACTGATCAAGATGGCTCTTCCACAGCGCTGGTTTGAACATCAAAGCGTGGCCCATGGGCGCAGCAATGAACTCTCCCTGTCCGCCAGCCGATAAAAACCTTTCGAAATTACCTCGGCAGTGCTCGATCCGATAGTACTGGTCATGGATTCCGTGCAGCCAAAGCGTCGGAATTCCGGAAGTTGCGCCACGTTCAAATAGGCTCGGATTTACACTTTCATGTTTGCGGCAACCCTTGCCCAGCCACCCACCATAACCGGTTCGCGCAGGTTCAGCCTCTCAGTGAGAAGCAAAGGAAATCCGCTTTTCGATTGGGTCACAGGGTCAGGCTTCCTGCGACTTCTTATAAGCCTCGACTATCTCTTCGAGCGAGACCCCATCGATAGAAGACGTCACAACGCGCCCTGTGGCGACGGAACGCCGACGCGAATGGCCTGCGAAAAAGACGGCGAAAGACCGTCCTCGTGCGCTCTTGCCGCGATGTGTGCGGCCGACCGCAGTTGCGACAAGGGAACAGAGATGTCCAGCGCGCGCCGGTCAAAGGCGTATTCCGGCAGGTATCCGTTGACGATGAGGCGCCAGTCCATCGGCACGGCGTCGCCTGTCACACGCATCATCTTGACGATGGTCGTCGTGCAATTGGTCGTCAGCGAATTGTAGAAGGCGGGCCTGGCTGCGAGCGCGTTTGCGTCGGAGACGTACTCGCGCAGAAGAAGCCTCGCAGCCGCCGGCGTCGCCCTCAGGCGGTAGATCTGGACGTCCTCACCGCGAAAATTGGAGCGGAGGCCGATCACATCCCTTTCGTCTGCCGCGATGATGACCAGAGGACTGCTTTTGAAGAGGTCCGCCAGCGGTGAGAACGAACCTCCGGAAAGGCGACGCACTTCGATAGACCACGCCAGATAACGGCCGTCGTCGAAGCCGAAGCTCATTATGACATGCGCGATGGTCGGACCTGACCAGTACGACATGAACATGTCGACGCTCTTCAGCTTGTTCAGGTCGTAACTGCGCGTCGTCCATCGTTCCGTGAAGTCGGTGGCACTGCGCCACTCGAAATCGCGGACATTTGTCAGCGTCAACAGATCACCGTCGAATTCGCCGGTGACCTGACGAGCAACATCCGGAGCCCACGCGCCATTTGCCTGCGGCTCGATCGTGCTCCACCAGAAGAGGACAATGACGAACGCGGCCGCAAACGCGAGGACTGCACGAATGCGTCTCCTGCCAAAGAGCGCCACGATGACGGAGGCGCCAAAAAGCCCGAACAAGATGGCGCTGGCTTGCCTGCCGACCTCGGGCAACGGCAAGCGGTACCAAAGCGCGAGCGACGACCAGGCAACGGCAACGGCGACGACTGACAGGAGCACTGCAATGACGATCGCACGGACCGGTCGAACCATTTTGCTTTTCCAAACGAGTTTGAAGCGTTCGTCCTGATCGTTGGACCCTATCGGTTTCCGGACTTGAAGCCTAGAACCTATCCGAAGCGACGGGGCTCCGGATTCTCTATTTTGGTATGGCTTGAATTCCGCTGGCAAGCGGCCCCTCGCTTTTTCCGGCGCTGAACGATATGCACGATCTTGCCTGATCCAACATGAAGAGCATCCGATGATCCACGAATTGCGCATCTATACATGTCTGCCGGGGAGGCTGCCGGCACTGCAGCAGCGTTTCGAGACCGCGACGCTGGCGATCTGGGAACGCCTCGGCATCCGCTCACTCGGCTTCTGGACGACGATGATCGGTTCTTCCAGCAACGATCTGACCTACCTGCTCGAATGGCGGTCGCTGGCGGAGCGCGAGCAGAAATGGGCCGAGTTCATGGCCGATCGCGAGTGGCAGGAAGCGAAGGCGAAGAGCGAGGCGGATGGGCAGATCGTCGCCAACATCGTCAGTTCGCTGCTGCAGCCGACACGCTTCTACCGCGGCTTCTCCAAACCGTCGGAATAACGGCCAGAAACTCCGCACGCAATTGATTGAGAAGTGTTTTCGGATGTGTTTCGGCGTGGAAGTTTTGTACGCCGGTTGACAGAGGAGGCTTCCGGCGATCGACGCACGAGATGGCTGCGCAGTTGCTTCGACCGCCGACGTCGATCCAAGCTACACCGCTTTGGCGCAGATCAATCAAATGTCCGCTTTAAGGCCTATTGGCCCTAGCATCGGACGGTCTCCTTCCGGCCCCAAATCGGTCACCCATCGAGCGCGAGCCGTCGTCCGCAAATGGCGCAATCTGCACGAGGCGGGCTTCGCCGGGGCCGCCGCCATCTCGACCATCAAGCGGAAACATGACAATTGCAGAACAGCGCAGCCATCGTTCGTTGATCCCGCAAAAAGGAAACGCCAGAGCAAAACCCTGGCGTTTCGGTTCAGGCCACCAGACCCTTGGTCAGCTCCAACGCCTACCGCTCGAACAGTCGGCGGTAGATGCCGTCGCTGCGGCGGATCAGCGCCTGGTGGTCGCCCTCTTCGACGATCTTGCCCTTGTCGAAGACCAGCAGAGATAGGGAGTTTTGCGACAGCTACAGTGACTGGTTGGCGCTTCTGCGTCATGACGGCCATCGGTCGAACTTGTGTGAAAACTCCAGCGTAACCAAGCAAGTGCGTCATTGGTTTCAGCGTGACGGGATCGGTTCAGAGCCTGCGAGCTTCCAGACGCCGCTTATCGCGCCCGACATAGTCGGAGCCCAGCTTTGTCAGACGGAATTGTCGTTTCTGAAATTCCCCGCGGATCAGGATGAAGCCTTGCTCTTCGGCTTCGCTCAATGTCTTCAGGCTTGTGCCTTTAGGGGGAGACTGCCAATCCACGCCATCGGCGCTGTGCAGCAATACCATTATCTTGATAATCGTGTTTCTCCATGGCTGATGCAGACAGCCGCACTGCGTCGCTTCGCCAATCCGCTGGCTCCGCTTTCTTGATTTGCCACCATCCGGTAAAAACTCATTGATTTAAAATGATTATTTTGGCCAATCGGCGTTTCGCAAAAAGCTATTTTATAAAACTCCAATAGGCTTGGTCAATTCAATCGCTGTCGGCGCGCGTTTAACGACTTTGCAGCGTTGTCCTCACTATCCCTGGGTGTAGCGTCCTGCCGATGGCATCGACGTCCGCTCTCGGCCCGGAGCGGACTTCCTTCTCAATGCAGCTAGCCGCAATCAGTCCCTCCTGGTTTGAGCCTGAATCGGCCTCGAACATTGACCTTTGCTTGTCTTCACGCCCGTAGTTGATGGCCCCTTGAATAGGTGGCATTATCATGAGCATGGGTTTAGACCGCAAACCGCAGGTACGCAGCACGACGCCGCCGTCGGAAAGTGTCATTGCGAGCTGGTACGAGAACGCCAGTTTACTCGATAGCTACAGCATTGACTTGAGCGCATCGGAACAGTCGAGCATGCGCGAGCTGGCGACGCGGACACTCGTCAATCCACCCGCGTGGCAAAAGGCGTTGATCGCGCTGCGTGACGCCATGGTTACGCCCTTTCGCATCAAAACCTCCGATACGGTCAGGACGTCCCGGGATAGCCATGAACGGGTGGACTTCTTCCCGGTGCACTGGGAGGCCAAGGACGAAATTGTGCTCGGTACGGATGACCGACACCTGGACTTCCGGCTATCTCTGCTCCGACGGCATTCTCCAATAGGCACGTTGCTCATCGCGACAACCGTTGTGCATACCCACAATGCCTTGGGCTTCACCTATCTCAACGCGATCAGGCCTTTTCATCACCTTGTGGTCAGGGCCAACCTGGCACGCTGTGCACAAACACAACTGCAGTAGCGCTGCAGAAACCTCGAATTTCGAACGATAAAACACGGCGGGGCGAACCCGCCCTGTGCTTCTTCCCACACAGTCCACTCTGAAAAGCCCTGCCATTCCAGGCCAACCGCATGGGCAGAATTCTTGATTTTCGCACGATGCCGTCAACCCCCTTATCAGTTTGGCGACGGTTGGGAGAGCCGCAACACCGGTTTCCAGCACCCAAGGCTGCGTAGCTGCCATTCTTGCTGGTTGAAGGTCCTACTTCATGATCGCCAGTGCTGCTCATCCAAAGGACGGACAATAGGCAGCCCAACCCTGCCACGGCGAACATGCATCCCATGGGAGCGGGCGTTCCGTTGGCGAAGAGGCCAACAGCCGCTGAGCCGCCTATACCGCTACCGTATTGGATGGCACCGAGGAGTGCCGAAACCGTTCCCGCGCGATGCGGGAAATCCGCCAATGCGCCGGAGATCGAATTGGCAACGATGAAGCCGTTCATCCCGATAAAGAGCCAGGTTGATATCGCCAATCCCCATACGCCGCCAAGACCAGTGAAGGTAACCACGGCCACGACAAGTCCGGTAATCGCTGCACCGATAGCACCGATCAACAGCATTCGGTCGCAACCCAGCCGAGTGACCAGTCGGGCATTGATCTGGTTTGAGATCATGAGCCCCACGATTCCCACTGCGAACAGCAATGCGTATCTCTCAGGCGACAAGCCATAGAAGTCGATAAACGCAAAAGCCGAACTGGCTATATAGGCAAAGGTGCCGCTGAAGAAGAACCCGGCCGTGCCCGCGTAGCCGACAAGCTTTCGGTTTCGGAGGAGTGAGCCATAAGCAGCTAAGGCTTTGGTCAGGGGTTCATGGTTCCTGTTGTCTGATGCCAGAGATTCCGGCAGCGTAAATAGGCCCGCCAAGGTCGCCATACCGATCACGACGAGCACCCAGAAGATGACTTGCCACGAGCCGAACACAAGGATTTGGGCTCCAAGGCTTGGTCCCGCCAATGGTGCAATAGCCATAACCGTTATCAGGGTCGACAGAACGCGTGCCGCGCGATCTCTGCCGTAGAGATCACGGACAATGGCTCTGGATAGCACTACGCTCGCACATGCCCCAAGCGCCTGAATGATCCGCCAACCAATCAATTGCCATCCGTCCGTGGCGAGGGCACACCCTGCCGAACCGATAATGAATATGACGATCCCAATCGCTATCGGCATACGGCGCCCGAAGCGGTCGCTGATCGGCCCCCAGAAGAGTTGGCCCAGGCTGAAGCCGATAAGATAGCCCGACACCGTCCATTCCAGAGTGCTCTGACTGGCACCGAGCGACGCGCTCATATTGGGAATGGCGGGCAGATAGAGGTCCGTCGAGATCGCCGCAAAGGCCATCAGCGTGCTGAGGATCGCCAGTCGTTGAAATTCCCGCAGACGCGAAGGTGTCGATACGCTGCTCCCGATCCGCTCTGCTACCGTGCGCTGCTCGTCCATGTGATCTCGTCCCAAATCGCCGCAGTTTCGCTTATGCCAACGGCAGCCTGCCCGTGGGTGCACCGCGGTTCGTGCAATTGGCAGATGACCGGGCGGCTCGCGGCGATTGGCCGCGAGCCCATTGATCAGCGGTTGATCATGCTCTGCTGCTGGACATTGTAGCGTTCACCCTGGATCTTCACCGCAGCAAGAACCTTTGCCAGATCCTGTCTGTCCTCCTCGGTCAGCTCGACGTCCGCGCCGCCGACGTTCTCCGCGAGACGATGCAGCTTGGTGGTGCCGGGGATCGGAACGATCCAAGGTTTTTGCGCCAGCAACCATGCAAGGGCCACCTGAGCCGGCGTTGCACTCTTGCGCTCGGCGATGCGCCCCACCAGTTCCACGAGCTTCAAGTTAGACTGGCGAGCTTCTTCGGTGAACCGAGGCAGCGTGCTGCGAATATCGCCGTCACCGAAGCTGGTGCCGGTGTCGATCTTGCCGGTGAGGAACCCCTTGCCGAGTGGGCTGAAGGGGACGAAGCCAATCCCCAGTTCGTTAAGGGTCGGCAGGATCTCGTTCTCTGGTTCGCGCGTCCACATGGAGTATTCGCTCTGCAGGGCAGTGACGGGGTGAACGGCATTGGCACGGCGGATGGTATCGACCCCTGCCTCGGACAGACCGAAGTGCTTCACCTTGCCTTCTGCCACCAGGTCCTTGACGGCGCCGGCGACGTCCTCGATAGGGACATTGGGATCGACGCGATGCTGATAGAACAGGTCGATCACGTCGGTCTTGAGCCGCTTGAGCGACTGCTCTGCGACGAAGCGAATACGTTCGGGACGGCTGTCCATTCCCGCTCGCGCGTTGCCATCCTTCATGCCGAACTTAGTGGCGAGCACTACGTCCTTGCGGAATGGAGCGGCGGCGTCGCCCAGCAGTTCTTCGTTTGCCGCACCATAGGTCTCGGCGGTATCAAAAAAAGTCACACCGCGAACATGCGCTGCGCGGATCAGCGCAATGGCGTCATCGCGATCCGTCGCCGGGCCATAACCAAACGAAAGGCCCATGCATCCCAGGCCGATGGACGAGACGTTCAGTTCTTCGCGACCCAAAACTCTCTTCTTCATCCAAAATTCCTTTCCTCATCTAACGAGACGAAACTAACGGATTTCCCACTGAACGATAATCCGCTAATATGCGCATGATTTCAGAAACGGAGCTCATGAATGGCGCAGGACAACATCCAGGACCTCGTGGCATTTCTCGCCGTCGCGAGGAAGCGAGGCTGGGGCTCAGGCTGCTCACCAGAACGACCCGAAGCGTTGCGCCGACCGAGGCCGGCGAGCGCTTGCTTCGCACGGTTGGTCCTTACGTAGACGGCATAAAGCACGAGCTCGATGCGCTCAGCGAACTTAGAGACAAACCTTCGGGCAAGGTCCGATTGACCTCTGACGAAAACGCAGCGGAATCCATCCTATGGCCGACCATTCATCGCCTGTTGCCCGAATATCCTGACATTGAGGTCGAGGTCGTAGTCGACTACGGCCTCAGCGACATCGTGGCCGAGCAGTATGATGCTGGCGTACGGTCCGGGGGATACATCGCCAAGGACATGATTGCAGTGCGCATCGGACCGGACATGCGCATGGTGGTGGTCGCCTCACCGACCTATCTGGAAAGCCGGGAGCTTCCGCTCGATCCCAAGGATCTCACCTCCCATGACTGTATCAACCACAGGCTTCCGACCTACGGCGGCGTCTATCCGTGGGAGTCCGCAAAGATGGCAGAGAGGTCAATGTCCGCGTCAAAGGGCAGCTCGTGTTCAACACGGCTCACATGATCCTTCATGCGGTGTTTGCTGGCCACGGCCTGGCCTATATGCCGGAGCAAATGGTGGTGCAGCACATCCAGAATGGGCAGTTGGTCCTGCTGCTCGACGACTGGAGCCCCACCTATTCCGGATATCACATCTATTATCCAAGTAAACGGCAGGCCACACCGGCTTTCCAAGCGGTGATCAAAGCGCTCCGCTATCCACAGAGACACTCATTCGCAGTCGATTGATGAATTTCCTCATCACGGCTAGAAGAGCTGCCGATCTAATCGTTTCCTCGACTGCTTCCTAAATATGAAGGTCTGAGCGGACACCCCCATAGACCCACTTTCCTGACTGCCTGCAGAACAGCGCAGCCATTGTTCGCTGAACACGAGAAAGGAAACGCCAGAGCAAAACCCTGGCGTTTCGGTTCAGGCCACAAGACCCTTGGTCAGCTCCAGCGCCTGCCGCTCGAACAGTCGGCGATAGATGCCGTCGCTGCGCCGGATCAGCGCCTGATGATCGCCCTCTTCGACGATCTTGCCCTTGTCGAAGACCAGCAGCCGGTCGAGCGCCCGCACCGTCGATAGCCGATGGGCGATGACAAGTGTGGTGCGGCCGTCCATCAGGCGTTCCATCGCCTGCTGGATCTGCACTTCGCTCTCGCTGTCGAGGCTGGAGGTCGCCTCGTCGAGGATCAGGATCGGCGCATCGGCCAGGAAGGCGCGGGCGATGGCGACGCGTTGCCGCTCACCGCCCGAGAGTTTGACGCCGCGTTCTCCCACCATCGTCTCATAGCCCTTCGGTAGGCTCAGAATGAAGTCGTGGGCGCTCGCCTGTTTCGCCGCCTGCTCGATTTCCCGCCGCGAGGCGTTCGGCCTGGAATAGGCGATGTTTTCGGCCAGCGTGCGGTGAAACAGGATCGGCTCCTGCTGGACGATGGCGATCTGGCCGCGCAGGCTTGCTTGCTCGACCCTGGCGATATTCTGCCCGTCGATGCGGATTGCGCCCGAGTTCACGTCGTAAAGGCGCTGGATGAGCTTGACGAAGGTCGTCTTGCCCGAGCCCGAATGCCCCACCAGCCCGACACGCTCGCCCGGCTCGATGACGACCGAGAAATCCTCATAAAGCGGGCTGGGATGCGCGCCGTATTGGAAGGTGATGTGATCGAAGACGATCTCGCCCTTGCCAATCCTGATCGGTGTGGCGTCCGGCCTGTCTTCGATGCCGAGCGGCATCTTGTCGAGCAGCACCAACTCTTCCATGTCGTTGACGGCCCGTTGCAGATTGCGGATGTCCTGACCGACATTGCGCAAATAGCCCTGCAGGACGAAGAACATCGCCAGCACGAAGGTCACATCTCCAGGCGTCGCCAGCCCCTGCTGCCACATGACGAGGCCCGTTCCCAGAATGCCGGCCTGCATGGAGACCATCATGAAGCCCTGGATCGTGCCGCTCAATGTGCCGCGCTTCCATGTCCGCCGCGTGCGCTTGTCCCACCTGCCGAGCACATGGCCGAGCCGGATCTCTTCGCGGTTTTCGGCGCCGAATGCCTTGACCACCGAATTGCAGCTGATCGCATCGGCCAGCGCGCCGCCGAGCTTGGTATCCCAGGCATTGGCAAGCCTTGCCGCCGGCGACACGAAGCCCATCGAAAGCGCCACGGTGACGCCGATATAGATCAGCGATCCCAGGCCGACGATCAGCCCCATGATCGGCCAGTAACTGCCGAGCACGATGCTGGCGCCGACCAGCATGACGATCGACGGCAATAGCGCCACCAGCAGCAGGTCGTTGAGCGAATCCAGCGCCCACATTCCGCGGGTGATCTTGCGCACCGTCGAACCGGCAAAGCTGTTGGCGTGCCAGTCGGTGGAGAAGCGCTGCACCTTGTGGAAACCACCATTGGTGACATCCGCCATGGTGCGCAGCGTCAGCCGGATGATGCCGTTGAAGATGAAATAACGCAGCGCCACGCTGCTGAAGCCCAAAGCCACGACAATGACGAAGGCCCTGAGCGCGCCGTCGGCCGCATTCGTGCCGGCGATGGCATCGACGATCTGGCCGGAGAAGACCGGCACCATGACTTCGGCCAGCGTGCTCGATATCACCAGCACGATGATCAGCCCCACCAAAGCAGGCCGGTGGGTCCAATGATGAAAGATAAAGCCGAGTACGTTGCGATAGGCATCGGCGCGGAAATCGAGCTTCTTGCGAGTCATTTGAACCAACCCGGCCGCATATCGGCAACCGGTCCTCAAAATCGAGAGTGAATTGGCACAGCCCAAGCGGGAGACGAAATGATCCCGTCAGATCAATCGGGCTATGAAGGGAGTGAAAACCGCATGTCGGGCGCGCCCGAGGCGGGCCGCGAATGGAAATGACCTAGTGTCGGGACATTCCACACGGGAGGATTTTGGTGAATACTGCTGTCATGCAACGCCTCCCTTATGTTCGATCTGACGCGGTAAGCCTCTTGTAGCGAAGGCGATCGCCGTTGCCAACCGGGAATTTACAACCTGACAGAAAGTGATGCGGAAACGACACAATCTGGAACGTGCAGGTTTAGGCAGTGGCGCTTGCCGAGTGCTGGGGGCAGGTTCGTCGAGCCCGAGGCGGACAGGCTATGGCAGACGCGAAAGGTCGGTCGGCTCCGGTTTTGCACCCGCTGCCGTCAACATCGCGTGCACCTGGCCGCGGTGGTGGGTCTGGTGGTTGAACAGTTCGACGGCACAGTGCGCCTTTGGCCTCTCGACCCGCGTTGCACCATCGCCGGGATACCAGACGAGCATGCCGTCAAGCTCTGCGTCGCGCAATCCTGCGGCCCACGCTTCGATTTCCGCATTGCGTTGCAGACGCAGTGTCTTGAACTCATCCCAATCCGATGGGCTTGTCAGCGAGTGCTTGATGGTTTCCTCGGGGCGCCCATTGCCCTTCAATCGCTCCAGTATCAGGGCGTCGGCCCAATAAAGATGGTTCAGCGTCGCGGCGATCGATTGGAAGAACGCCCCTCGATCCTTCCAGCGCTCCGCAGGCGTAAGCCCATCGGCGGCAGTCACCAGAGAGCTGTTCTGCCAGCTGTTGTAACGGGCCATAAGTCGGCAATATCCGGCTGAGATCATTGTCTCGGGCTCCAATGGTTGGCGATGTTGGGTGGAGATAGGCGAATGGTCGGAAAAACCCATAGGGGTTGTTGCTGACTGTTGCGATGACAGCAAGGGGCGCTTCTGCGTCATGATCGCTCTTGGCCCTTTGCAGTCTTGTGGTGCCGTCGCGAAGTGACAGGTCAGCCCGCCCGCAAAATCCTCAGCGTTCGCGCCGCAACGTCCTATATCGTGGCAGGAGAGAGAACTGATAAGTTGGATTCGCCATGAACGAAATCGGGTGTTTGCTTGGCGTCGGCAAGGAAGCCGAGGTGTTCGCATTCGGAGAACTGGCACTCAAGCTCTACAAGCCGGAAGTGTCGAAAGCATCCTCATTCAGAGAGGCTGCTCACCTTGCTGTCGTCGAGAGGAATGGGTTATCCGCTCCTAGAGTTCATGCCGTGAATGAATATGATGGCCGCTGGGGCGTGGTCATGGACCGGGTGCAAGGTCCGTGTTTAGGCGATGTGATGCCATCCACGGACCGGATGCCGATGCTCAACAAGATGGCGCGGTTACATCGCCAAATTCACGCATGTCCCGGTCATGGACTGACTTCCATGAAGTCCAGACTGGCGGCCAATATTCGACGCGCCAGTTTGTTGGACGATGCGCTGCGTGAGCGGCTAATTCGCCAACTTCATGACTTGCCGGACGGCGACTGCCTCTGTCACGGAGACTTCCATCCATGGAACGTGATTGGAGATATCGTGGTGGATTGGCTCGATGCCTGCACGGGCGATCCGTTAGCGGACGTGTGCCGGACGTATGTTTTGTTGCGCCATGCTGCGCCCGAATTGGCGAACGACTATGTCGAAGCCTACGTTTCCGAAGCTGGGATAAAGGCCCACGATGTATTCGCCTGGCTGTCGCCGGTCGCCGCGGCGCGCCTGGCGGAGGGCGTGCCGGATGAGGAAGCCGAATTGCTCCTCCTCGCTGGTGATATCAACGCAGGTCGCTGAGGGGCCTGTGTCGGCAATACCAGGCATGTATCCGTTGGCCCGTTTCTGCCAGAACCTCTCGCCTGCTAATTGGTCCAGGACTGCCGTGCGATCTGCGACCGACCAGTGGCAGCTTAGCAGCGTCGTCTTGGCCGAGCTGGTCCGACTTGTGCCGATCGGGAGCTTGGTTTACGCAAGTCGCATCGGGTTAGTCGAGGATGCCGCTAGTGGGATGGGAAGCACTAGAGCTGTGGGACAAAGACGCGGCTCGCATCGAAAAGCTCTCTGGCGGAGTTGCCAATGATGTCTGGAGCGTTCGCGTCCACGGGCAACTTGCAGTCGGTCGTCTGGGTATCAGGAGCGACGCTGATCTCGCGTGGGAGGCCGAGCTCCTACGCCATCTTGACAGCGAAGGTCTGAGCGTGCCGGTGCCGATCCCGACGGCCGATGGCCGCCTGTTCGCCGATGGCCTGATGGTGATGGAATACATCCATGGCGGGCCACCCGAGACGGAGGCCGACTGGCGTCGCGTGGCCGAGACACTCCGCGAGCTGCATCGGTTGACGCAGGGCTGGCAGCAGCGCCCCGGTTGGCGATCCTCGACTGACCTCCTGCACGCCGAAACCGGGACGAGGATCGATCTTGCCGCGATGCCGCCAAATGGCGTCGCTCGATGCCGAGCAGCGTGGGCGCGGCTTATCGGTCGCGAGACAAGCGTCGTCCACGGCAACCCCAATAACCCTGGCAACATCCGCATGACCGCGAACCGCGTCGCACTGATCGACTGGGATGAGTCGCATGTTGACGTCCCCGACCTTGACCTCGTCCTGCCCTACAATGCCGCCGGTCTGGAAGGCAGTGCCAATGACATTGCCGCCCAAGCATCGGCCGCATGGGAAGCCGCCGTCTGCTGGGAGGACGAATACGCTATCAAGCGACTTGCCGAAGTTCGAGCGGTCTAAGCAACGGCCCGCCAAGTATGGCGCGGCCTCAACCCCAAGAGAAGGCTAGAGCCCAGGCCAGACCCCGCCATCGAGCCGCAGGTTTGTGCCGGTGATATAACCGGCGCGCGGGCTGGCGAGGAAGCAGATGGCGTCGGCAATCTCCTCGAGCGTTCCCACCCGTCCGATCGGCACCTGGGCGAACATCGGCAGCACGCTCTGCTCGATCTCCGTCCACGGCGCATCCGGGGCAAGCCCCTGGCTGATCGCAGCCTTGCGGAAGGCTTCATCGAGGCTGATGCTATGGATCGTCCCGGGTGAAACGGTATTTGCGGTAATGCCGTCCATGGCGACGGCCTTGGCGAGCGAGGCGGTCATTGCGATCATCGCCGCCTTTGCCGCCGCATAGTCCGGCTTCCTGGGCGGAGGCATCAGCCCGGCAAGGCTGGAGATGTTGACGATCCTGCCCCATTTCGCCTCCCGCATGGCCGGCAACAGCCGGGTGGTGATCCTGAGAGCCGCAAGCACATTCCGGTCATAGCTCGCCGCCCATGTCTCCGGCCGCGCCGTCGCCCAGTCTTCCGTTCCACCGGAGCCGCCGGCATTGTTGACGACAATCTCGACGGGGCGAACGAAGGCCTGCGCCTCCTCGGCCAGGCGTTGCACAGCGTCTTCATCCGTCAGGTCGCCGATCACCGTATGCGCCCGCCCGCCGCCGGTGATGATATCGTGAGCGACCTCCTCGGTCTTCGTCCTGTTGCGGCCGTGGACGATGACGATGGCGCCCTCGCGCGCCAGCCCTCGAGCTACGCCTTCGCCGATGCCCTTGCTGCTGCCGGTGACCAGCGCAACCTTCCCATCAAGTTTCAAATCCACGGCGCAACTCCTATGTTTGAGAGATCGGATTAAGAGGACAGGACGATGGATGAGGCAATTACGCACTTAAAAGTGCCCATGGACCGGGGGGAAAGGCATGCCTGCCTCGGGCCGGATGGATCGGTTGCCCATGTCACCAGGGTCCTGCGCATGATCAGCGGACGATGGAAGCTGCCGATCCTGTTTCGTCTGTTCGCCGCGCCATCGATGCGGACGTCGCAGCTGATGCGCGACATTCCAGACATCTCCCAGAAGATGCTGACGCAACATCTTCGGGAGCTGGAGAACGACGAGCTGGTGGCGAGGCAAGACTTTGGCGAGCAGCCGCCGCATGTCGAATATCGGCTGACCGATGCCGGCCGCGGCCTGATGCCGGTGATGATCGCGCTCCGGGAATTTTCCCGCTCTCATTCCCGATAAGGCTGGGCGCTGCTTTCACAACCGGGGCAGGCCATCGCGCGCCAGGCTTTAGGCGCCGATTTCCCCGACAAGCTCCCATATGTCGACCTTCTCGGCGCGTCCCTTGACCTCAGCCAGGCCGAACGGCCGAAAGTCGAAGCGATCGGCGACGGCGTCGCGGGTGGCGGCACTCACCAGGATCGATGTGTTCAGCTCCCTGTTCATGCCTTCCAGCCGTGAGGCGATATTGATCGTATCGCCCATGGCCGTGTACTGCTGGCGCGAAATCGCTCCGAAGCTGCCGACGACGGCCGGGCCGGTGTTCAATCCAAATCGCGTGAACAGTTCGGGGCGGCCATTGCTGAGATTGGCGTCGTTCAGGCCGTCGACCGCCGCTTTCATCGCCAGCGCGCATCGACAACCATGTTCGGCATGGCTGATATCGTCGACCGGGGCGTTCCACATGACGAAAATGGAATCGCCGAGATATTGCACGACTGTCCCGCCATTGCGCTCGGCGATGGTGTTCAGCAGCTCGAAATAGGCCGAGAGTATATCGACCACGTCCTCGGGCGAATGCTGCTCCGCGATGGTCGTGAAGTCTCTGATATCGGTGAACAGCACGGTCACATCCTGTCGCTTCGCCGTGACGACCGTTCTTCCTTCCGGACTGACGATCCGCCGAACCACTTCACGCGGAACGAAGAGGGCAAACTGGCGGATGGCATGGCGGCTTGCCGCCAGCGCGGTCGCCAGCGTGTTGATCTCCGATATCCACGAATGTGACACACCTTGCTCGCCGACATCCAGATCGCCGATCCTGCGCGCCTCGTCGGCCAGGCGATAGAGCGAGATGCTGACCATGCGGGACAGCAGGACCGATGCGGCGACACCGGCGATCACGAAGGCGGCGGCAACGAAGAGATTGCGCAGCAACAGCCGATTGGCCTCCGCCACCAGGTCCTCCAGCGGCACGACGATTGCCGCCACGCTGCCCTCGAACAGGCCGGACACGCTGACCGGGGCGATCTGCACCAGATAGGTTTCGCCATCGAAATCGACCCGTGCCAGGCCGCCGCCTGCAAAGGCCGGATCCTGCCTGAGCCGCGCCACGGTTTCGAGGCTCGGGTCGAAACTGTTTGCCGTTACGGCAAAGGCGCCTGATGTTCTCGACCATAATCCGATGATCCTGCTCATGATAGCAGGGTCGGAATGGGCAACGAGATTGCCGCCGGCATCGATGATGTAAGCCCGGGCTCGCGGTGAAATCTGACCTGCGTCCAGCAGGCGGCTGACGGTCTGCAGGTGAATGTTGATGCCGAGGACCACCTGGCCATCGTCCCGCATCGGGGCTGCGATCGTCAGCGTCGGAACATTGAGAGGTCGGGTGACATAGGGTCCGACGGAAACCGGCACGCCGTCTTGAACGACCGATTGATACCAGGGGCGTTGCCGCGGATCGTAAGATGTATCCTCGCCATTCCGCTCCGCGATCACCGCTGCATCCTTGTCGAGAAAACCAAGCGTCGAGATGATGTCGGCCGCTTGTCTGCGTGCGATCATTCTGATCGCGAAGGCCGTGCCATCGGGTGCGGCAAGCGTCTGGCGGACGTCGCGCCGGGCAGTATTGATCACCTGCAGGTAGGAGCCATCGGGATAGCCGGCGTAAACGCTGGTGGCGTTGGGGACGTTGCGCAGCACCTCCAGAAAGAATTGCTGTTTTGCCTTGATATCCTGAGGCGGTGGCGAAACGAGCTGCGGCAGGGTGGATGCCAGCGCCACGGCCTCGGTGCCGCCCTGCAGCGTATTCCGGTATCCCTCGATCAGCCGCAAGCTCATCGCGCGCATCTGCTGCGCGCCGGCGCTGACCGCAGCATCGCTTCCGTGGCTGAATGCCATCCAGATGATCGGCGCCGACGTGCAAAGCAGCGACGCGACGACCAGGACGCCGAGATGCAGTCTTAGGGGTTTGGACCAGCGCACGCGATTTCCCCCGAAATGCGGACACGTCTCGGCAGTTATAGCTCAATGCCCGTCTTGTGGGGCCTGTCTTCGGCAAGCAGGAATGAACAGACCCAACGATGCCAGCTAACTGCTTTTTGCAGGCTTGCACAAGCCGCTGATATCAGTTCTCCCGCCCTGGCGAGAACTTCGCTGTCGCTGCAGAATGTCGCGAGGGCTCAGCGCTTATAGTCGGGCTCGCTGCGATCGAGCGCGCGTTTCACCGCCTCCAGATGGAGCCGGGCCGACTCCGGATCTCCTTCGCGCATCTGCCGATACGCCGCTTCGGCGATCTCAGGCGCGACGGCAAGGACCTGGCGCCCTGTGGACAGGGCGAGCGTCTGCACCTCGCAGGCGCGCTCGAGATAATAGAGGTCGTCCCAGGCCTCGGCGATATTGGCTGCGCAGACCATCACGCCATGGTGCTTCATGAAGACGATGTCGGCATCGCCGATCGCTGCCGCGATGCGATCGCCCTCGCGCGCGTCGAGCGCCAGACCGTTGTAATCCCGGTCGACGGCCGTGCGTCCATAAAATTTCAACGCGGTCTGCCCGGCAAAGATCAGCGGATCGCCTTCGGTCATCGAAAGGGCGGTGGCATAGGGCATATGCGTGTGGAACGCCGCCTTGGCGCGCGGAATGTTCTTATGGATCCTGGCGTGGATGTAAAAGGCGGTGGCCTCGGGCTGACCGCTGCCCGACACGACGTTGCCGTGAAAATCGCAGATCAACAACATCGAAGCCGTCAGTTCGGCGAAAGCGTAACCGTAGGGATTGACGATGAACAGGTCGTCATAGCCGGGAACCACCGCCGAGAAGTGGTTGCAGATCCCTTCCTCCATGCCGAGCCGCGCCGCCATCCGGAAGCAGGCCGCCAGATCCACGCGCGCCAGCCAGATTTCCTCCGTATCGAGTTTCGGCTGGTTGGGGCCGGCGGCGGGCGAGGGGGTCGTGTTGAGCGAGTGGGCCATGGGATCGTTTCAGATGGGTGTCGCGGAGAGGGCGGTTATTTGAATTACGCCCGCATGACCCTGGCATCAAGCCGGCTGAAATGAAACGCAAGTGTGCCGGTTAATAAAGCGTCCGCTTGTATGCATCTTCGAGATCGGCATCGATTTTGCGCATCTCATCCTCATCGCTTGGCGCGCCAGTCGTCTCATCCAGAATGATCTTTACAAGGGACGGCATCTCGGTGCGATCCTGAAGATGATCCGGGTTCCACAAGTGCGAGCGCCGGAAGGCCTTGGCGCAGTGAAGAAAAACCTCATTCACCTTGACGACGATCGCGAGTTTGGGAGCGCGGTCGTTGACACTCATGCTTTGCAGAAGTTCAGGGTCAGTCATCAAAGTGGCGTAGCCATTCACGCGCAATGTGTCGTCAAAGCCCGGAATGATGAACAACAGCCCGACGCTCGGATTGGCGAGAATATTGACTAAGGTGTCGAGGCGGTTATTGCCGGGCCGGTCCGGTATCGCCAGCGTCCGCTCGTCAAGTATTTTGACGAAGCCCACAGGATCACCGCGGGGGCTGACATCGGCTTTTCCATCCGGGCTCTGCGTGCCGATGCACAGGAATGGCGAACGCCTGATAAATTCTTGCGCATGTTTGCCGATAGTGTCCTGACACTTCTGAATGGCCAGAGCATGTGTCGCCTCGAACAGACCTCGAAGAGCTCGCTCATCTCTTATGGCGAAATCTGGATTGACCTTGAACTCCTTCATTCCATTTGCCTTTCGAGTTGCGTTATTGGCTTGATCAGCCTTGCGCCATAATGATGTACGTACCTCATAATGTCGCGGTTTGTCAATGTCCGTAACGCGGCAGAGGGTGGGAGCGGTTTCGCCAGACCCGCCGCCGGCGCACTCGACAATACCGGCGATAATCGAGGCTGGGCCGTGGGGGTAATGACACTTTTCTTGCACCACACGTCGCTGGATTCACGAGGCTCATCCCACCCTCCGTCCTCCTCGGGCTTGACCCGAGGATCCACGCCGCCTCAATCCGCGACGGGCATGGATCCCAGGCTCAACGCCCGGGATGACGGAGGGTGGGGGGCGTTTTGCCAAAGGATATATCTGTGTGGCTGGTCGGAAAGAAATGGCGTCTGTGCCTTACCGCTGAAGCTCGGCATCATGAGCGTTTTTCAGTGCGTCGCATCCCCCAAGCTCTTTCGTAACGCTTGATGCCCACTCCTGCGCCTGCCGTTCGGAAATCGGTAGGTCAGGGACTTCAGTTTCAGCGAGAAACTGCAAGCTCGCTCCCTCCAATTTTGCGATCGCCTCCTCAACGTCCGAATATATCTGCGTTCCTGGAGGACAGCCCTGCTTTTGGATATATCCCAAAAATCGTGGACGCATCGGCTTCGGCTCTGCCCCGCAATATTTCTCCGCCAGGACATGCACCATCAGTGCGTAGTCGATTCCCATGAATCGCGTCTCGATCGGTTCGTTCAGCTTGATACTGTTTCGGCAAAAATTGGGAGATTCGGCATTGGCGGCAACAAGCGGCACGCAGGCAAATATTACGCCGCAGACATAACGAAACAAATCACTTCCCTCCCACATTTTCCAGGCGCGACGACTTTCCTTGTTTGGGAACGAGGCCATCGAGCAGGAAGTCGAGGCCTTTGCTGAAAGCACCGTCCCAGTCATTGTCCAACAGCAGACCAGAGCGTTCGATTGTCGGGTAGTGTTGGCTGAGGCTTGCGAGGCGCTGCTGCGCGGCGGCTCTGTCCTCGTCCGAGAGCTCGAAGCTTGCCCTTGTGGTGGTGGCGCCGATCACATAGTTCCACAGCGACCATATTGCGACGTTCAAATCCGCGTCCGCCACGCCGGCTCTGGACAAGGTTCTGCCCAGCAGTTCCAGGCGAGAAAGGATGTTCGGGCCGAGCGCCCGGCGCGGCAAGAGCGATGCCGACCAGGGATGGCGCAGCATGCCGGCACGCCAGTCTTCAAGCATGTGAACCACGTCGCCGCGCCAGTCTTCCGACGCATCGATTGGCGCCGGGCCGCGATATTCGAGCACCGAATCGAGCGCCAGATCAAAGACCTGCTCCTTGTTGCCGACGTGCCAATAGAGGCTCATCGCGCCGGCCCCGAGGCGATCGGCCAGCCGACGCATCTTCAATCCGTCCAGCCCTTCGGTATCCAGCAGTTCGACCGCCGTCGCGACGATCCGTTCGAGAGAAAGAGGCGGTTCATGGCGCGGTTCAGGCCCGGACTGGGGCAACGGAGTTTTCCGTTGAGACTGCTTGCTCCGAGCGCCGCTGCGTTTGGCTGCCATCCGATTTCCTTAGTGAACAAAACGTCAATTTAAGCCGACAAAGCGACGAATGTCGATGCTGACGGATTGACTCGTACATTGTACGATGCGAGTTAATCGTACAATGTACGAGCCAATCGTATAGGCAACAATTCGACGTTCAAACCTGCAGGCCGTGGGGGAGGTTCCCCTCAGTCCTCAACGCCCAAGAGAATTCATGTCACGCGCAATCACGCATCTGCTCATCGGAGGGCTCATCATCATGACCATCGGAATTTCCGCTGCGACGAAAGCCAACGAGAACGATCTCAAGCTGACCATCGTCAATCCGAAAAACCTCTACGATCCCTCGCCGAACGGCTACAGCACGGCGGTGATCGTGCCGAGGGAAGGCCGGCTGGCCTACATCTCCGGACAGGGCGGCCAGGACAGCACCGGCGCCTTGTCGCCAGACTTCGCCGTCCAGGTGAAGCAGGCCTACGCCAATCTGCGCACTGCCCTCGATGCGCTTGGCGCCAGGCCCGATCAGGTCGCCAAGCTGACGGTCTTCGTGGTCGATCACGATATGTCCAAGCTTCAAGTGTTGACGGAGAACGTCAGGGAGATGTTCGGCGCTGCACTGCCGGCGCAGACGTTGATTCCCGTTCCCAAGCTGGCGATCGACCCCATGCTCTTCGAGGTCGAAGCCGTCGTCATCTTGGAATAAGGATGGCTGGAATAGCGGGCGGCGCAAGCTCCGGCAGTCCGCCCGTCAATCTGCCTCCGGCTGCCCGGGAAGCTGTTTGTAAGCCGTCAGAATGGCCTTGATCAAGCCCGGGAAGCGCTCGTCCAGCTCGGCGCAGCGGGTTTGATTGCGCATCTCCACGCCCTGGCGCTCGCTCAGGATCAGCCCGGACTCGCGCAGCACTTTGAAGTGGTTCGACAGCGACGACTTCGGGATGACCCGCTCGCCGAGCTGGCCGAGCGCAGAACAGGTCCCGCCGCAGCCGGCGCCGGAAAGCCACGCGAAAATTGCGGCGCGCTCCGGATCGGAAAGCGCATAAAGGACCGCTTCGGGGCGGATGTCCTCTAATGCTGGGTGAAAGAGCGGTCTCATGAATTTTATATAGCGACCCTTGACATTAAGATCAACAGTTCCGAATTTCTGAACTACGGAACAAGGCCGTCAGTGTCGATGGCAGTCCGGGTCAGAAGGAATTGGATATGGCAAAGCTCACGGGAAAGGTCGCTGTGGTAACCGGGGCCTCCAAGGGCATCGGTGCCGCGATTGCCAAGGCCCTTGCGGCGGAAGGTGCGCAAGTGGTGGTGAACTACGCTTCGAGCAAGGCCGGGGCAGACGCGGTGGTTGAGGCGATCAGCGCCGCCGGCGGCAAGGCGATCGCGGTACAGGGCGATGTTTCCAAGGCCGAGCAGGCACAGGGCCTGGTCGATGCCGCCGTCAGGGAGTTCGGCAAGCTCGACGTGCTGGTCAACAACTCCGGTGTCTACGAATTCGCGCCGATCGATGAGGTGACCGAGGAACATTATCACCGCATGTTCGACGTCAACGTGCTCGGCCTTCTTTTGACCACCCAGGCGGCGGTCAAGCATCTCGGCGAGGGTGGCAGCGTCATCAACATCTCATCGGTGGTCACCAGCATGGCGCCGCCGGCCTCTGCGGTCTACACCGGCACCAAGGGAGCCGTGGAGGGCATCAACAGCGTGCTTGCCAAGGAACTCGGCCCGCGCAAAATCCGCGTCAACGCCATCCTGCCGGGAATGGTCGAGACCGAGGGCACGCACACCGCCGGCGTCATCGGCTCGGATTTCCAGCAGGTCATCGTCGGCCAGACGCCACTCGGCCGCGTCGGCCAGCCGGACGATATTGCCGGCGTCGCGGTCTTCCTCGCTTCCGACGACGCCCGCTGGCTGACCGGCGAACGGCTGAATGCCAGCGGCGGCTTTCGCTAAGGCTGGTTGAAGGTTGCGCGCGCCTTGCCGGGCGCGCGCTCCCAGCCAGAGAAACGGGAGGTTGCCGCGGCCTTGCGGCACCCGCCCCCTCCTTCGAGGCTCCGGCCTTCGGCCCCCGCGCCTCAGGATGCGGCTCTCCTGAGCTTTCGCTTGACGGTTTTACCCGGGTGCCTGCGGCACGGACCAGGGAAAGATATCGCGTGATCGATTGCGCAATATCGCCAGAACCGCGTCCAAGACGCGCCACGTCCCAGGTGGAAGCCGCGCTTTCCTGATATTGTCGCTGTCGCCGGCGACTTCCCAATGCGTCGCCTGGCCTTCAAGCTTCACCGCGGGTGTTTGCCTGGCTGCTGTCTTGCTTTCTCCAGCATCCAAACTACGGTGCCGACAGGGTGATTTGGGGATTGAGCGCGTGCGTTTGATTGCAGCTTTGGCGATTATAATCATATCGAGCCAGGTGGGAGCGGTTGCGTGTCCTCTCGACGATACCTTGAAGCTCTGCGTATTGAATGGCCGAAGCCTGGCTGCCCTGCACAGCGGCGTTGATCGAGGCGATTGGAAAGTCGACGCGATTTCTTCTCCGCCCAATGCAAGCTCGGAGCCAAGAACCGGCAGCGAGGTTTACACGATGCCGAGCGGGCAGCGGTTCGCCATGCTTTTTCGGGAATACCGAAACCTCTTTTCTGCCACTTGCTCGTTCAATTTTGTCTTAGCCTTGGGCAAGGGTGGTCAGGAAGGGATGCATTGTTCCAACGTTGAGCTTGAAGCCTTCGAAGCTGGGCTCTCTGCAGCCTCGCTGGGTCAGATAACGAAAGAGCGCAGGCAAAGCGGCACGGCCTATTTGATAGAGGGCCAAAACACGTGGATGACTGTGGTGGTCACAAACAGTGGCACGCCGCAAGACGTTTCGAATGCGTGGGTCGAGACTTCGGTCGTTAAAGCGCCTTAGGCAAAACTTCATCCGCTTGCAACTGACGCCTTGATCGCATTGCCGGACGCGTGGCCCGCGCTTTGGCTCATTGCCTGTCACGGCGTTTTCCCTGTGACATCAGCTGGCCGATGACAGCAGCCGGGAGCGCGTCGACGGCATAGCCAAACGTGCCGGCTGATCTCACTTCCTCGGCGGCCCGCATCAAAGCCCCGAGTGCTGCCCGCGCAAACGATCCGCCGACACTAACTCGCCGCACGCCGCCGGCCGAGAGTTCGGCAACGGAGTAACTCGGTCCGCGTAAGCCCATGACCACGTTGACAACGCCTTTCACACGCAAAGGGGTCCTTCGCCGGTGCGCTCCTACGCCGGGAAAGGGTTTCGCCACGCATCCAGTTCTTCAAGCCGTCCGTACCACGATTGGATATGCCGAAACTCGGCGAGGGGAATCTCGGCGGCTGCTGCATAAGGAAGTGCAGCGGCCAGCGCGAAATCCGCAACGGTCAGGGTCTTCCCGACGGCGACGCTGTTCCTCGCCAAATGATCGTCCAGCACGCGGCCATGGTGCCGAAAATTCGTCTTCGCATCTTCGATCAGGCCGACGTCAGGCTCTCCACCGAACAACGGCTTGATCAAGGTTTCAAACCACAGTGTTGCCCCGTGCCGGGTGAAATGACTGGCATCCCAACTCAACCAGCGGAGCACGTCGATCTGCCGGTGGTCATGCGGCCAGAAATCCGATGCAACGCTGTCAGACAGCCTGCACATGATGGCATTCGCTTCCCACAAGGTTCCGGCGTCATCCTGCAACACCGGGACTTTCCCGTTCGGGTTAAGCGCCAGGAATTCTGCGGTGCGCTGTTCTCCGCTTGCCAGGTCAATCCTGACGAACTCGACGTCGGCTTTAAGAAAACGAGCGGCGGCGCAGGCCTTCCGAGGATTGAGCGTCTCGCAATAGTATAGTTTCATCGCCGCCTTACGCATGATCCGGTCCTTCGGATTCTAGAAAAACGCCCAATCGCTCGAGGCTTTGCGACCAACCGGCTTCATGACCCTCAAGCGATGATGCGCTTTCAAATCCACTCTGCCGAAAAGTCATTTCAGTGCCTCCGGCGCTTTCCCTGAACGTGATCGTGACGACCGTTTCCGGGCTATTTTCGCCGGTCCCGCTCTCCCAGGCATGTGTGAAGACAAGCCTGTGTGGCGGCTCGACCTCCAGGTATTTTCCGCCGACCCAGTGCTCTTCTCCATCTGGCGCGATCAGACAGGCGCGGTGTCTACCGCCCGGCCAGACTTCAAGCTGGTCGCCCACCGCCTTGAAACCGTGAGGACCACTCCATTGCGCCAACGCTTTCGGGTCGGTCCATGCCCTGAAAACGAGATCGCATGGGGCATCGAACCTTCGCACAAGAACCAGGTCGCGGGTGTTGTCAGTGTCGATCTCCG
This sequence comes from Rhizobium sp. NZLR8, assembly GCF_019685025.1. Classification (NCBI taxonomy): domain Bacteria; kingdom Pseudomonadati; phylum Pseudomonadota; class Alphaproteobacteria; order Hyphomicrobiales; family Rhizobiaceae; genus Rhizobium; species Rhizobium sp. NZLR8. Next base: position 63,654 of record NZ_JABDVY010000003.1, read on the forward strand.
GATTTGTCATTTTCGTATCCTTGTACCTTGGACAGATAGTCATCGAGACGATCAAAGCTTTGATCCCAGAAGCGTCGGTAATCGGCGATCCAATCAGCGATTGTCTTCAACGCGTCCGGCTCAAGGACGCGGGGACGCGAATTCGCTTCACGGCCGGAGCGGATCAATCCGGCCTGTTCCAGGACCTTGAGATGCTTTGATATGGCAGGCTGAGACAACTCGAAGGGATCAGCGAGTTCGGCCACGGTCGCCTTGCCGTGAGCAAGCCGCCCAAGAATTGCTCTCCTTGTGGGATCGGAGAGTGCGGAGAAAATCGCATCGAGCCTGTCGTCCATATATCACCATGCAGCTATATAGCCATATGGATATATTCTATGGAGCGAAATGTCAAAGGCAATTTTGCGGTAGATTGGCAGTGACGGGAAAGAAACTCACCCGTTGGCAACGAAGCGGGAAGTCCCGCGTCTGCAGATCCCGCAACGGGAAAAACTGGGCCAAATGTGGTGCCCAGCTTTCCTGCGAATACGGCATCTGCTGTTCAGATCGCGTGAACAAGAAGCGCGCGACTTCCGCTGGCCCAGATCACATCGGCGGCATCGTTTCGAATTTCGCCGCGGTCGGATCGACCTGGTCCCAGCCAAGGCCGCTCTGGGTGTAGGTCACCATCTCGGGCTGGTATCTATCGGGATCGTTGAGGCTGGCGGCATGGATGGTGAAGAAGTCGGGCATGTAGGAGAAGGTCAGGTAGACCGGTGCGCCGCAGGCGGGGCAGAAGCCGCGGGTCTTGACGTTGCCATTGTCGGCGACCATGTCCCAATGCGTCGCCTGGCCTTCAAGCTTCACCGCCTGCCGGCTCGGGAAGGTCAGATAGGAGCCGTGCCCAGTGCCGCTGGTCTTCTGGCAGTCGCGGCACTGGCAGTCATTCATCGCGATCGGTTCGGCTGCGATCTCATAATGGATCGCACCGCAGGCGCAGCCGCCGGTGTAGGGCTTGCTCATGTCTCTCTCCTGATAAGGGTTGTTGGACGACGGGTTGGTCGCCTCAGTTCTTGCCGTCGGCGATGGCGCCGATGTTCTGGACGACCTTCTTCCAGCCTTCGCCCATTTTCTGGAAGGCGGTTTCGTTGCGAGGCAGCACGAAGCCGGAATGGATGAGGCGCAGCCGCGTGCCCTTTTCGACCCTGGTCAGGATGAAGGTGACCACGGTATCGAGCGGCGAGCCATATCCGGCGTTCTCCGCATGCCCGCCTTTCCAGGCATAGGCCAGACGTTCGTTTTCCGTCACCTCCAGCACCTGGCAGTGAATGGTGCCGTCCCAGGCGCCGGCCGGCGTCGTCTCGTAGGTGAAGCATTTGCCTTCCACCGGCTCGAAACCGGCCGGCACCATCAGCCAGCGGCCCATCAGACTGGCCGTGGTCAATGTTTTCCAGAGCGTCTCCGGCTGATGCGGGAAGATCTCGTCGACCACGATCTCCTGCGTGTCGGGCTTCAATGCGGTCTCGTTCATGGATCGATTTCCTTCAGCAATGTTCTGAGATCGGCAAAGCGTTCGCGCCAGAAGAGGCCGTAATGGCTCATCCAGTCGACAAGCGGCTCGAGGCCATCAGGGGCGGCACGGTAATAGACCTTTCGGCCTTCGGGACGCTCAGTGACAAGCCCCGCCTGCTTCAGCGCCTTGAGGTGTTGGGAAACGGCGCCTTGGGTGACGTGGCCTGCACGCGTCAGTTCGACGACGGTGATCTCGTCGGAGCGGACGATCAGTTCGAACACTGCCCGCCGGGTGGGATCGGCAAGGGCGCGCATGACGGCGGTAATGGAGGCGGTTTCGATCATGAGGAAAGCAATAGCGTGGACTAATTGATGAGTCAATACTAATTAGTTTGATAGAGGGACGGTGAAGTGGCCGCATCGATTAGCCCGCGCCCGCCACGCGTCTTCTTTGCGTTGAGGAATGACCTTTGCCAACCGGCGCGGCTGCCCGGAAATCTGATCTGCGGCGTCTGCGGCAGGGTGAACGGCCGGGCTTTAAGCGCCTGGCGCGGAACCTTTGGGCGCTCTGGACATTGCTGCCCATGCAGCACTCTGCTTGGGTCGGCTGCGCTTTGGAAAACCATGGGAGGATTCATCATGATGAGCGGTCAATTGAAGGCGCTTCTCGCCGTTCTTGCCCTTGCCGGCTATCAGAACAGAGACAAGATCGGGGAACTCCTGCGCGGCATGCAGAACCCGCAGCAGGCCGGCCCCGGAGGCCAGCAGCCGGGTGGGCTCGGCGGCATCCTCGGCGGGCTGGGCGGCTCGGGTGGTTTGGGCGGCCTTCTCGGCGGTCTCACCTCCGGCGGCATCGTCAGCGGCGGTCTCGGCGATCTCCTCAAGACCTTTCAGCAGAACGGCCACGGCGACAAGATCGACTCGTGGGTCAAGCCCGGCGAGAATGCCGAGATCAATGACGGCCAGCTCGCCGAAGCCCTCGGTCCGGATGTTCTGAACGAAATTGCTCAAAATACCGGCCTTTCGCACGAGGAGATTCTTGGCCGATTGAGCCGCGATCTCCCCAAGGCCGTCGACGACCTGACGCCGCAGGGCAAGCTGCCGAGCGCCGAAGAAGACTTTTTGTCTTCGGCGAGCAGTTCGACCACGTCGGCACGGCCGAGCAGCATCTAGTCTTGGGATAAATGCACTATCATTTCGCCCTAAGGGCGCTGAATTTGCGCAGAGCTCACCCCACCCTCCGTCCTCCTCGGGCTTGACCCGAGGATCCATGCCGGCCCCATCAGCAGCGGGCATGGATTCCAGGCTCAAGGCCTGGAATGACGGAGATTGGGGGTGCGCTGGTGCCACACTCGCCGCTGGCGCATCACGATGTCGCACCAGATCGCGGAGTTTCCCGTTAGTTCGAGAGATACTTTCGAAGGAATGTGTGAACGCTGCGGATGGATTTTGCTGCGGCGTCCGGATCGTATTTTTCGATATGCCCGAACACCCGCCTTCCCACTGCAAACTCCGGGGCATCGAAATCGTGATAGGTACCCTTGTATATATTCAGCTCGATCGGCGGACTATCGTCAGTCAGATTGGCAAGCCTCTTCCGGCATGGTTCCGTTGGGCTCCAATTGTCTCGTTCGCCACTCAAAATCAGGATCGGCACCGTCGCATCGCCCTGACTGGCTGCGCAGACCGGATAGTAGGCAACCGCCGCCCTGAATTTGTGATCCATCAGCTGTTCGTTACCTTCGATTTTCGTTCCCTCCAGCGTCGCGGTGCCGCCCGCCGAAAAGCCCATCAGCGCGACGCGCTGCACGTCGACAAAACTCGATTTCGATAAGAAATCCAAAGCCCCATAGGCGTCGAAGACCCGGTCGGGGAGAGTGCTTTGACAGGTGTCCTTGATATTGCGGGTGGTGAAACTATCGACGACCAGCACGACGTACCCCCATGAGACCAGCCGTTTCGGCCAAAGGTCTTTGACGCTCAACCGCAGGCCATCGCATCCATGCATGACGACGATGGCCGGGAAGGGGCCTTGACCCTGGGGGCGGGACAGATAACCCAGCAATGGCGTGCCTTGCGGTTGGGAGATAATTTCTCCTTGTTCGCCAGCCTTGCGTATCCGGAAGGGGCTCAGCTTGACGGGCACGCTTTCGAACCGCACCAATTCGTCGGCATCGGCCCCGTTTTCGGCAAGCGTGATGCCGAGACAAGCGACAAGGCAAAGAAAAAGTCCCGCGGTTTTCACTGACGCCTCCACCGTTTGACCGACAGGCTGCCAATTGTACGCCGGAGCTGAAGGTTGGCAAAGCGGATGGGGCGTTCTGCTGCCGATTGGGGCATGGGCAGGGCAGAGTTTAGACCGATCCGCGATCAGCCCTTGATCACCCCCCGGCAGCTCAGTTAAGACTACCGTAAATTCAAGCTGCGAAATTTGAGTCCTTAACGAATGACGATCAAATCGGCGTCGTCCTTCCCGCCGCATGCGTCACTCGCCCAGACTTGCGAGCCGCCACGGTCATTGAGCACAGCCGCGGGTTTCCCAAGGAGCTCACCCCTTGCTCCGTCATCCTCGGGCTTGACCCGGGGATCCACGGTGGCCTCCATCAGCAGCGGGCATGGATCCTCGGCTCAAGGCCGAGGAGGACGGAGGTTGGGGAGCGTGTTTTGCCAAACTTGCTGGATAGCGGATGGCATTCTGCCGCCAATTGGTCGGGCAGGCTTGATTTCAAAACTAACCCACGATCAACCCTTGATCACCCCCCGGCAGATCAGTTAAGACTACCGTAAATCCAAACTGCGAGATTTGAATTCAGAGGTGATCGACCAAGTCGGCGCCGGCCTGCGGTCGCGTGCGTCACTTGCACGATTTGCGCACCGGCCGTTTCCGAGGCCCTGACAGAGTCCTCTGATCGTCGTCGATCCCCACCCCTTCCGCCCGAGCCTTCATGTTCGATCACATCGGGATCGAGCCGGGTCGGGCTGTGTCCTTTCAAGGAGAACTGCAATGGACCCTTCGATTGCTCCGGCCTCCCGGGCCTCGGTGGTGACGCCGAATGATAGTGCCATTGTCGGGGCGCGCGCGCTCTATATCGGCACGGCGGGAGATGTGGCGATTGCGCCGCGGCGGGATATGGATCCGGTGATCTTCAAGAGCGTGCCGGCCGGGACGATCCTGCCGGTGCATGCGGCAATCGTGGCGCTGACCGGGACGACGGCGTCGAACATCATCGCGCTGTTCTGAGCACTCAGAAACAGACCCATGGGCAGACCGACCAAGTTCACCCAGGCGCTGGCCGAGAAGATCTGCGAGCGCATTGCCGACAGGGAAAGCCTGCGGTCGATCTGCCGGGATGAGGATATGCCGGCGAAATCGACGGTGCTCTCCTGGCTCGCCGATGACGACAAGGCGGCGTTTCGGGCGCGCTATGCGCTGGCCCGCGAGATCCTCGCCGACAGCTTCGTCGACGAACTGGTCGAAATTGCCGATGACCGCAGCGACGACTGGATCGAGAAGAAGAATGCCGCCGGCGAGACCACCGGCTGGCAGGAGAACGGCGAGGCGATAAGGCGCTCGCAACTGCGCATCGCCACCCGCCAATGGGTCGCCGAGAAGCTGAAGCCGAAGAAATACGGTTCGAAGATCGAGCCCGAACAGGGCGTGACCGGCGAAGTCTCGCAATTGCTGGAAGATATCAATGGCAAAACCCGCGGACTTCCAAACGGCGGTTGACCAGTTTTCCGACTGGCGCTGGCGGCTGAACAATCTCTACTGGATCACCGACAAAGCGGGCCGCCGCGTCAGGTTCGAAATGAACTGGACGCAGATGACGTTTTTCGAAGAGATGCATTATCTCAACGTGCTGCTGAAGGCCCGGCAGCTCGGTCTGACCACCTTCATCCAGATCTTCATGCTCGATGCCTGCGTCTTCAACCGGGATATCAGGGCCGGCACCATCGCCCATACGCTGGGTGACGTGCAGACGATCTTCCGGGACAAGGTCAAATACCCCTACGACAATCTGCCGGAAGCCATCCGCAACGCCGTGCCGGTCTTCAGGGGCAACCAGGCCGAACTGCTGCTCGCCAACAATTCGAGCATCCGCGTCGGCACCTCGCTGCGCTCGGGAACGCTGCAATATCTGCATATTTCCGAATATGGAAAGCTTTGCGCCAAATATCCCGACAAGGCGCGGGAAGTCAGGACCGGCGCTTTGAATACGGTGCAGGCCGGCCAGCTGGTGTTCATCGAAAGCACGGCGGAAGGCCAGGAAGGGCATTTCTATACGCTCTGCGAGGATGCCAAGGTCAAGCAGCGGCAAGTCGCCAAGCTGACCGAACTGGACTTCAAGTTCCATTTCTTTCCCTGGTGGAAGGAACCGCAATATGCGCTCGCGCCTCAGGGCGTCATCGTCAGCGATGCTTTCGCCAAATATTTCCGCCAGCTGGCCGAACAGGGGATTGCCCTGACGGAAGGGCAGAAGGCCTGGTACGTCAAGAAGGCCGAAACCCAGCTCGGCGACATGAAGCGCGAATATCCCTCGACGCCGGCCGAGGCTTTCGAGGCAAGCGTCGAAGGCGCCTATTACGCCGAGCAGATGGGGGTGGCCGACGCCGAAGAGCGCATCGGGGTTTTCCCGCATGTCGAAGGCTATCCCGTTCACACCATTTCCGACATCGGCATGGACGATGCCAACAGCGTCTGGCTGTTTCAGGTGCTGCCCGGCCGTGTCAGGATGATCGGCTATTTCGAGCATACCGGCACCGGCATGGATGGCATGCTCGACGAGCTGGAGCGCCGCGCACGCGACAACGGCTATGTCTACGGCGTCCACAACATGCCGCATGACATCAAGGTGCGCGAGTGGACACGCGGTGGCATGACCCGCATCGAAGTCATGCTGAGAGAGGTTAGGGCGCGTGGTCTCGGCACCGTTCGCAAGGTCGAGCGCGCCTATGTGCATGACCGGATCAACGCCACGCGGCGCATGCTGGCGAGGATCGAGTTCGACCAGGCCGGCTGCATCGAGGGCATCAAGTGCCTGCGCAACTACCGCAAGGATTGGGACGAGGATCTGAGCGTGTTCCGCGACGAGCCGCTGCACAATTGGGCGTCGCACGGCGCCGATGCTTTCGGCGGGCTGGCGATCATCTTCACCGGATTGGCGCCCGAACCGCTGAAGCCAGAGCGTAAGGCGCTGCCGACATTCCAGACGATGACATTCAACGAATTTGCCGATTCCACCCCTGGCCAAAGCGAGCGTGTTTGATGGAAGACGAGATGACGGCTTCAGACGGCGAGCAGCGCTGGGATCCGGCCAAGGTCGGCGCCCATTGGCAGCAGGAACTCGAACGCGCCCAGCGCTATTTCAAGTCCTGGCACGACCGCTGCGTCAAGATCGAGAAGATCTATCTCGACCAGCAGTCGGACCAGACGAGCGCCGCCAAGCGCCGCTTTCCGATGCTCTGGGCCAATACTTCGGTGCTGCAGCCGGCCGTCTATGCCCGCGTGCCGCAGCCGGTGGTCGAACGCCGCTTCAAGGATGCCCAGCCGGTGGCGCGCATCGCCTCGGAGCTGGTCGAGCGCAATCTCGCCTATACCGGCGATGAGGCCGATATCGATTCGATCATGCGGGCGGTGCGCGACGATTTTCTGCTCTGCGCCCGCGGCACGGTGTGGCTGCGCTATGAGGCCGATTTCGAGCCGCTCGATATGGGTGTCCAGCCCTCGGACCCGGCGGCAGCCCAAAGTCTTCCCGAGAGTTTGCCCGGTCGGATGGGCGGTGCTCAGCCGGAAGCGATCAGCGACGAGCGTGTGTGCATCGATTACGTCCACTGGTCGGACTTCCTGCATTCGCCGGCGCGGCGCTGGAAGGACGTGACCTGGGTGGCGCGGCGCGTTCCGATGACCGACGCGGAAATGGAGAAGCGCTTCGGCACTGATGCCATGGCTTCGCGGGCGGCGGAAGGTGCCGGCAGCCGCACGGGCATCAGCCAGGCCGAGCGCCTGGAGAATGAGGGCAAGACCCATGTCTGGGAGATCTGGTGCAAGAGCGAGAACTATACCGTCTGGATCGCCGACGGTTCGCCGGTGGCGTTGGAAGTCTCCGAGCCGCCGCTCGATCTGACGCATTTCTGGCCGTGCCCGCGCCCGGCCTATGGCACGATGTCGACGAGCTCGCTGATCCCGGTTCCCGACTATGTCTATTACCAGCAGCAATGCGACGAGATCGATCTCCTGACCAAACGCATCAACAAGCTGACCGATCAGCTGCGGCTGAAAGTGTTTTATCCCTCCGGCGACGGCGCGATCTCGCCGGCGATCGAGAAGGCGATGCGGCCGGAAAACGACATGGTCATGGTGCCGATCCCGGAATGGGCGGCGTTTACCGACAAGGGCGGCTCGAAGGCCATCGTGACGCTTCCGATCGACGAGGTGCAGAAGGTCCTTATTGCCTGCATGACGGCGCGCAAGCAGCTGATCGAGGATGTCTACCAGATTACCGGCATCTCCGACATCGTCCGCGGTGACACCCAGGCCTCCGAAACCGCGACGGCGCAGCGCATCAAGAGCCAGTGGGGCTCGATCCGCATCCGCGACCGCCAGGCCGAGCTGGCCCGCTTTGCCCGCGACATCATCCGCCTTGCCGGCGAGATCATCTGCGACCAGTTCCAGCCGGAAACGCTGATGCTGGTCAGCGGCATCCAGCTGCCCACGATGGCCGAGAAGCAGCAGGTCGAGATGCAGATGCAGCAGATGCAGATGGCGGCACAGCAGGCGGCCATGCGGGCAAAGCAGACCGGCCAACCGGCGCCACCGCCGCCCGAAATGCCGCCGCAGCTGCAGCAGATGATGCAGCAGCCGACGATCGACGAGGTGGTGCAGCTCTTACGCAATGACAGCATTCGCGGCTTCCAGATCGAGATCGAGACGGATTCGACCATCGAGCCTGACGAGGATGCCGAAAAGCAGCGCCGCATGGAATTCGTCCAGATGGTCGGCGGCTTTATGCAGCAGGCGGGAGCGATGGCGCAGCAGAGCCCGATGCTGGTGCCGGTAATGGTCGAAACGCTGCTCTTTGCCGCCCGCGGCTTTCGGGCCGGCCGCCAGCTCGAAAGCACGCTGGAGCAGGTGGGAGCCCAGCTCTCCCAGGCGGCAGCCGCGCCAAAACCGGAGCCGCAGCCTGCGCCCGGCGAGATGCTCAAGCTGAAGACGGCCGAGGTGAAGGCCGGCGCCGAACAGCGCAGAGCCGAGCTCAGTGTCGCCGATGCCGAGATCGAACATCGCGCCACGGTGGAGCAGGCGCGCGGCGAAATGGCGGCGCAGGCCGTGCAGCAGTTCCAGCAGCCAGCGTACCAATGAATTGGTCGGGAGCAACAGCATGAGAGAACGCTATTGCCGCGTCTGCGGGGGCTGGCACCAACTCGATGAGTGGCCGCACAATTGCCTGCCAGCGCAAAACCCGGCGCAGTCGGATCTGCCGTCGCCGCATTTCGTCAGCGACAGCATCGATATCCAGTCGATGCATGACGGGAAGCATTACACCTCGAAGGCCAGGTTGCGTTCCGAGTACCGCGCGGCCGGCGTGGAAGAAATCGGTAATGAGAAGCCCCGGCCGATCGAGAAGCCGAAGACGGATCGCAGCGAGATCCGCAACGACTTGCGGCGAATTTACACCGAGTACAACGCCTGAACCGGGCATCAATCCCCGACATAGGAAATTTCCCAATGGATATGGAAGACCTGAACGAGGCCGGCAACGGCAGCGAAGATTTTGGTGCGTTCGACGATAAGCCATTGAACGATAGGCCGGTCAGCATCCGCGACAGCCTGAAAGCGGCGATCGACACGGTCGAGGCCGATGGACCGGGCGATATCGCCGGCCAGCCGCGCGACGGCGAAAACGGCCGCTTCATGGCCAAGGGGCAGGAGCAAGCCGGCGCTACGGCGCGGGCAGGGCAGGCGCCGGCGGCAAACGCCGCGCTCGCCCAGCAGCAGACGCTGCAGAGCCGCGGGCAGGGCGGAGAACAGCCGGCAGCCATCGGCAACCGGGTTCCGCCCGGCTGGTCGGCGGAAGCCAAGGCGCAATTCGGGGGCCTTCCCGGGGAAGTGCAGGCGGCGATCGCCAAGCGCGAACAGGAAGTCGATAACGGCTTCCGCGTCCTGCAGGATTACAAGGGGCTGGAGGAATTCACCCCGATCGTCCGCCAGGCCGGCATGACCCATGCCGATGTCATGCGTCGGGCGATCGACTGGGAGAAGGCGCTGATCCACGATCCCGTCAACACCGTCGTTCACGTTGCCAGGATGGCCGGGGTCAATCTTCACGCCCTGGTCAATGGCCAGACGGGAGAGATCCTGCAGCGCAATTCGCAGCAGGCCGGACCCCAGCAAGGAGGGCCGCAGCCTCGATCTTTCAATGTCGAGGCGACGGTCGAACATGTTTTGCGGAAAAGGGACACCGAAACTCAAGTCGATGCCTTCCTTTCCGACCCGGCAAACGCGCACGCCGAAGATGTGCTCGACGACATGATCGCCCTCGTCAACGCAGGGCGGGCAACGTCGCTCCAGGACGCCTACGACGCCGCATGCTGGATGCGCCCGGACATTCGCCAGCAGTTGATCAGCCAGACTGCACCGGCGCCTGTCCCACAACAGCAAGCCCAGAGGGCAGCAGCGGCAGATCAAGCCCGCCGCGCCTCGCGATCCATCTCTGGTTCTTCCGCGCCGGGCCCGACCCGCGATGCGGCAAGGGGCCAGCCCACCTCCATCCGAGACTCGCTGCGCGACGCCATGCGCTTTTCGCGCGGTCAGGTCTGAGCAAAGGAATGATCAATGCCCATTTCGCCCAACCTCTCTGAAATCGTCACCACGACGCTGCGCAATCGCAGCGGCACGGTGGCCGACGACGTGACGAAGAACAACGGTCTTCTCACCCGTCTGAACAGCCGCGGCCGCAAGAAGCCGATCTCCGGCGGTCGCACAATCGTCCAGGAACTGCAGTACCAGGAAAACAGCACCTTCAAGCGCTATTCCGGCTACGATATCCTGAATGTGCAGCCGTCCGACGTCATCACTGCGGCCGAATACGATCTGAAGCAGGCCGCGGTCGCAGTTTCCATGTCCGGCCTCGAACAGCTGCAGAACTCCGGCGAGGATGCGATCCTCGATCTGCTCGAGCAGCGCATCGAGAACGCCGAAACCACTTTGAAGAACAACATCGCGCTTGACTGCTATTCCGATGGCACGGCCGATGGCGGGCGGCAGATCGGCGGCCTGCAGCTGCTGATCTCGACCTCTCCGACCTCGGGCACCGTCGGCGGCATCTCGCGCGCCACCTGGGGTTTCTGGCGCAACCAGAAATTCTCGGCCTCGGCCGATGGTGGTGCGGCCGCCACCAATGCCAATATCCAGAGCTACATGAACCGGCTCTATATGTCCTGCGTTCGCGGCTCCGACGCGCCCGATCTCGTCGTCGCCGACAACAACTTCTTCCGCCTCTACTGGGAATCGCTGCAGGCAATCCAGCGCATCACCTCGGCCGACAAGGGCATGGCCGGCTTCCAGTCGCTGCAATATATGGGCGCCGACGTGATCTTCGACGGCGGCTTCGGCGGCGGTGCGCCGCTCAACCAGATGTTCTTCCTGAACACCAAATACCTGTTCTACCGCCCGCACCGCGACCGCGACATGGCCCCGATCGGCGACGAGCGCATGAACACCAACCAGGATGCCTTCGTCCAGCTGATGGGCTTTGCCGGCAACCTCACCATGAACAACGCCTTCCTGCAGGGCGTGTTGTTCGCCTGATCGTCAACGAAAGGAACAAGCAAATGTCGGTCGCAACAATCCAGTCCGATCGTCTTGGCGCGAACCCGTTCGTCGTCGAAGGCCCGATCGTTTCCGGCTCCGGTATTCCCGGCCCGAACTTCTCCCTCGGCGCTATCGCCGGCGGGGACCGTGAATCCGAATGGGTCTATTGCCAGCTGGTGCTGGCCTCGCCGACCACCCTTCAGCCCGGCCAGTGGTTCCAGTGGACCCGGGATTATGTCGCTTCGCTGCTGACCACGGCGGCGGCCGTCGTCGGCCAGCGCTGCGGCGTCTTTTCGGGGGCCGCCCAGCCGCCGACGCTGACCGGCGGCCCGGTCGGGGCCGTGACACTCGCAGCCGGCACCTATTATCTCTGGCTGCAGCGCAACGGCCAGGCGCCGTCGCAGGTGGCAACCGCAACGGCGGCTCTCGTCGTTGCCGAAACCACCGCCACCGCAGGCCAGGCGAGCGCCCCGGCCTCGGCCACGGCCACCACCAAGGCCATCGCCAACGTCAACTTTGCCGCCGCCAACCAGACGTTCACGGCAACCACCGTCAACGGCTCCAACCTGCTGGCGGGTATTTCCGGTCTGAGTGCCGGTTCCGGCCCGTTCATCGGCGCGGCGGTCGCCGGCACGGGTGTCCCTGGCGGCACGACGATTTCGGGCATCACCTACAGCCCGAACGGCGTCGTCCAGAGCATCACGCTCTCGGCCAACGCCACCGCCAACGGCACGGGCATCACCATCACCGCGACCGGTGTGCTCGAAGCGACGCTGATGCGGCCGTTCCTGTCGAAGGTGAACTAAACCTAAGCCATCAACGGGCGCTTCGGTGCCCGCTGAGGCTGCTGCCAATGCCTTCCAACTTCTCCTTTCGTCATGCCCGGGCCTGTCCCGAGCCTCTGCCGCCGGTCGATGCGCAGCAGATCCTTGGCACAAGGCCGAGGATGACGAGGAGGGAATACTTCCCCCGCCCATCCCTATTTCCCCGCCATCAACAGCGAGACCAGCAAATGCCCGACAACACCGGAATTTATGCCTCCTTCAGCCTCGAACCGGTCGAACAGACCTTTCTGACCGAGAAGGAAGGACGGCCGATCTTTGCCGACAAGGAATTCGTCCGGATTTTTATCGCCGGCGACAAACACACCGAGGTCTATCGCGAGGTGACCGACAACGACAAACAGCGCTTTGCCGACGCCTATAAGCGGTTCAAGCAGGGGGCCGAGGCCCGCGAACAGCTGACCGGCACGCCGCTGGCGCAGTGGCCTTATCTGAAACCCAGCCAGATCAAGGAGATGGAGGCGGTCAATATCTACACCGTCGAGCAGCTCGCAGCTCTTTCCGACACCGCCAAGCAGAAGATCGGCATGGGCGCCAACGAGCTCGTCGCCGCCGCCCGGGCCTATCTCGCCACTGCCGAAAACTCCAGCGCCGCCTCGGCCTTCGCCGCCGAGAACGAGCGGCTGAAGGATGAGGTGACCCGCCTGCAGGAGCAGATGAGGGAGATGGCCTCGCGCTTCGAGGCGCTCGAAAACGAAGGCCAGGGCAACAAGGCCCGCAGCCGCCCAGCCGCCTGAACCAGCCGCCTGACCTGAACCGGAGTTCCCCCGTATGTCGCTCTTGACCATCATTCAGAACGTCTGCGCGGAAATCGACCTCGATCCGCCGACGGCCGTCATGTCCTCGGCGGATCCGCAGATCATGCAGCTGCGCATCCTCTCCACCCGCGCCGGCCGCGACCTGGTGCGCGAGCATGACTGGTCGGCGCTGATGGTGCGGCGGCAGTTCGTGGCGACCGGTGCAAATCCGGAGCCGGCCGAGCCGCCCGATGACTGGAACCGCTTTGCCGCCAATGCCAAGATCTGGAATGCCTCGCGCCTGTGGCAGCTCAACGGCCCTGTCGAGCCGCAGACCTGGCAGCGCCAGACGATCCTCAACTCCAACCCGGTGCCGCAGATTTGGCGCATGGCTGGCGGCAAGCTCGACATCTACCCGAACGCCTCAGGCGAGACGATGGAATATGCCTATATCTCCGGCTTCTGGGTGGCGGTGAATGGCGGTGCGACCTCTGGGGCGAATTGGGCAAACGATACCGATACGGCCCGTTTTCCCGAAGACCTCCTCGAACTCTCGCTGATCTGGCGCTGGAAGCGGGCCAAGGGCCTCGATTATGGCGAGGAGATCGCCAGTTTCGAGCGATCCAAGGAAGCAGCCATCGGCGCCGATCGGGCAGCAAGCCCCGTCGACCTTTCGCTGCCGGCGAGGGGACAGGCGCCCGAGAATTATTGGCCCGGCACGATCACGGTTTCAAATCCATGACCCGCAAACCTGTTCCCCCAAACGGGCGCACCCGCCGCGTTTCGCCAGGCAAAGACTGGATCGCGCCGATCGGCGGCTGGCGAACCGATGTCGAAATGGCGGATATGCCTGAAGATGCGGCGTTTCAGCTCGACAACTTCTTTCCCGAGGCCAACCGCGTCCGCGCCCGCTACGGTTTCCTCGCCTTTTCCACCGGCCTTGGCGCCGACGTGCAGACGGTCATCCCCTATTCGGGCGTCAGCAACAGGCTGTTTGCCGCCGCCGGCGACAAGATCTTCGACGTGACGGTGGGGGGCGCTGCCGGTGCGCCCGTCGTCTCGGGCATGGCCAGCGCCCATTGGTCGGTGCAGCAATATACCAACCCGGCCGGCCAGGAATTCCTACGCCTGGTCAATGGCCTCGATACACCGCTGCTCTTCAACGGCAGCTCCTGGACCAACAATTTTCTCACCGGCACGGCAACGCTCGCCACCCAGAACGTTGCCGTCCGCAACACGGCCTATACGCTGAGCTTCTTCGGCAACGGCTCGGTCACGCTCTCCGGCGCCTTCTCCGGCACGTTGAACGGCACCGGCGTCAACAATCGGGTGTCGCTCACCTTCACGCCGGCGGCCGGCACGCTTGTCGTCACCGTGACGGGAACGGTGACCAATGCGCAGCTGGAAAAAGGCGCGGTCGCCACACCTTACGTTGCCTCGACGATGATCACCGGCATACCGGACGCTTCGCTGCTGATCGCGGTCACCGCCTATCGCTCGCGCCTGTGGTTCATCGAGAAGAATTCGACCAATGTCTGGTATCTCGCCACCGACGCCGTCAGCGGCGCAGCCACGGTGCTGCCGGTCGGCGGCAACATGAAATATGGCGGCACGCTGGTTGCGATCAACGTCTGGACGATTCCGGTTTCGACAGGCCTGCAGCAGTGCCTGGTGCTGATCTCCTCGGAAGGCGAGGTGATCGTCTTCCAGGGCTCCGATCCTTCGAGTGTTTCGAACTGGGGCCTGATCGGCACCTTCAAGCTCGGCCGGCCGCTCGGCAGCGATCGATGTCTGCTTTCGGTCGGCGCCGATCTGGCGATCATGACCACCGATGGCATCGTGCCGATCACCAAGGCGGTGCAGCTCGACCGCGGCGCCACCAGCCTCGGAGCGATCACTGCCAGGATCGGCCCGACATGGCGCGAGACCGTTGCGGCGATCGGCACGACTTCGCAGGAGTGGCAGCTTTCGAGCTTCCCGGCCAGGCAGATGGCGATCGTCAACCTGCCGTCCTCCTTCGGCCCCTATCAATATGTGATGAACACCGAAACCGGCGCCTGGTGCCGCTTCGTCGGCATGCCGGCCTCCTGCTGGGCGACCTGGCAGGACCGGCTGTTCTTCGGCGCCGGCGACGGCACGGTCTATGAGGCCGAGGTCGGCGCCAACGACAATGGCGTGGCGATCGATGCGCTGATGGTCGGCGCCTGGAGCCGATATGGCGACGGGCTCTCGACCAAGCTCTCGAAGCTAATCGGGGTGACGGCGCAGATCGGTGTTTCCTCGCTGATGTATGGTGGGATCTCGGTCGACTACCAGACCAAGATCCCGACGGCGCTGCTGTCCTCGGTCGAGAACAATGCGGCGGCGAAATGGGGAACGGCGATCTGGGGCGTGTCAAAATTTCCGGGCGTTTCGCTGGTGCGCAAATTCGCCTCCGCCGGCGGCGCCGGTTCGGCCTTGGCGCCGACGATCCGTGCGCTGATTTCGGGCTCCTCCGGCTCCGTCTCCGAGGCGGCCGTGGTCGGCGGCTCGGTGCTTTATGAAAAGGGCGCGCCGATTTGATCGTCTCCGAACCGCGCGCGGAAATCGCCGCCTGGGTCGGCGGCCGGATCGGCGTCAGCTTCCATGCGCCTTACACCACGCTTGCCCATATCGACCGCGGCCGGATCATCGCCGGCTTCGTCTTCAACGTCTGGACCGCGCATGACGTCGAGGTCTCGCTTGCCGCCGACCGGCTGTCGCGGACGCTGATGCGATCGGCCTTTCATTATGTCGTGCATCAGCTCGGTTGCCGGCGCGCAACCGCCAGGACACGGGCCGACAATTTCGACGCCCAGACGATGCTCGCAAAGCTCGGCGCACGGCTGGAAGGCCGCCAGCAGGCCTATTTCGGCGACTTCGACGCGCTGCTTTACGCAATCATGAAGGAGGATTTTCCCTATGGTCTCCACGCCGAAGGCCCCGAAGGCGCCTGATCCTACACAGACCGCGGCGGCCCAGACGGCCACCAACGTCGACACCGCCATCGCCAATGCCGGCCTGAGCCACACCAACCAGTACACGCCGGATGGTTCGCTGGAATACAAGGTCACCGGCAAGAGCACGATGACCGACCAGAACGGCAAGTCGTATAATCTGCCGGTCTATTCGGCCTATCAGACCTATTCGCCTGAAAATCAGGCGATCTATGACCAGACGCAGCAGACGCAGCTCGGCCTTGCCAGGCTCGCCAACGACCAGACCGGCAAGATTTCCGGTGTGCTCGGCACCAATGTCGATCTGAGCGCCGGCAATGTCGACAAATATGTCAATAATCACTGGCAGTCCGGCTTCAACAACCAGTGGGATCGCGATCAGGCAAGCCTCGACCAGAGCCTTGCCGACAAGGGCATCTCGATGGGGTCGGCGGCCTATGACAACGCGCTGCGCGATTTTTCGACGCGCAAGCAGGCCGCCTCCGACCAGTATCTCGGCGACATGTATTCGAATGCCCAGAACTCCATCCTGACCGAGCGAAACCAGCCGCTGAACGAGATTTCGGCGCTGATGTCGGGATCGCAGGTCCACCAGCCGAGCTATGTCAACACGCCGACGACGCAGCTGCCGAATGTCGACCAGGCCGGCCTGATCAATGAAGGCTTCAACCAGCAGATGGGCCTCTACGACCGCCAGGTCGCCCAATCGAACGCGGCGATGGGCGGCCTCTTCGGCCTTGGTGGCTCACTGCTCGGCGGCTGGGCGAAATCCGACCGTCGGCTCAAGGAAAACATCAAACGCGTCGGCACGCTGGATAACGGCCTGCCGGTCTACGCCTTCAAATACAAGGACGGCGGCCCGACCCAGATCGGCCTGATGTCCGACGATGTGCGCAAGACCCATCCGGACGCCGTGTTCGAACACGCCGACGGCTTCGACCGCGTCTTCTACGAAAGAGCAGTGGCATGATGGATTTCCTCTTCGGCGGCGATACCGGCAAGACACAGGGCGACATCGACGACAAGCGAAAGCAACTGGCCTACGCCATGTTGCAGCAGGGCATGGATATGAGCCCGGTGCAATCGCCGTGGGAAGGGGTCGCGCGGCTTGCCGAAGGCGGGCTCGGCGGCTGGGCGGTTCGCCAGCAACGGCAGGCGCAGCAGGCAGGCGCCGGTCAAGGTGCCGTCGCTCCGACAGGCCAGCCTTCCACACCAGCGCCGGCCTCTCCCGGCTTCCTGTCGCTGTTCTTCGGTGGCGGGCCGACGCGCCGGACTGACGGCTGAACTAGGACATCAGCGGGATAACGGCGTGCTGATCGGTCCCTACCGATACAGGGACGGCGGTCCGATCCGGATCGGCCTCGTGTTCAATAATGTGTGAAAAATCCATCCAGACAGACGGTTTCGACCGCGTCTTCTACGAAAGGGCAGTGGACCAATGTCACTAGCGTCATTCATTTTCGGCGGCGATACCGGCAAGACACAGGGCGACATCAGCGACCGGCGCAAGCAGCTGGCTGATGCCATGCTGCAGCAGGGCATGGATTCGGGCCCCGTACAATCCCCCTGGCAAGGGGCCGCGCGTCTTGTCCAGGCTCTCCTGGGCGGGCTGGCGATCCGCCAGCAGGAGCAGCAGGCAAGCGGTGAGGGCAGCGCGGCGCCGGCCGGCGATCCGGGCGACTATCCCTTCGCGCCGCTGCCCGACAACGGGCCCGTTCCGCCGGAAAGACCCAGTCTCGACCCGCTGATGACGACTGATGATCGCGGCGAACAGCCCATGGCCCCGGCCGCCCAGCCCGGCGCCGGTCTCTTCGCGCCGCTGCCCGACAACGGGCCTATTCCGACGCCGAAGCCCTATCGCGACCCGATGGTCACGACGGACTATCGCCGGGCGGCCGACCAGCCTGGCGACGATCCATTCGCACCGCCTGCCAACCCTCCCATTCCGACGCCGCGGCCTTATCGCGACCCGATGGTTACGACCGAATATCGCCGCGAGCAGCCGATGGCGGCCGATCAACCAGGCGACGATGCCTTCGCTCCGTTGCCTGACAACGGGCCCGTTCCCTCGCCGAGACCCGAATATCGCGACCCGCAGATGACGACGGACGAACACAGCCAACAGCCCGCGGCGCCAGCTCCTGGCGCCGCCGCCGCCGGATCCGCAAACGACGGGGCAGAGCTTCAAACGGTTCTATCCGATCCCGTTCGTCGCGGCGAGTTGCCGCCCGGCATGCGCAACAACAATCCCACCAATCTCAAATACGCCGGCCAACATAGGCCGGGGATCATCGGCCCTTCCGAGAACACCGACCAGGGCGATCCGCAAGTTGTCTATGCCACGCCGGAAGCTGGCATGGAGCACAATGTCTGGCAGATCATGAAGAAGTATCGAGAGGGCATGCTGACGCCGAATCAAATCATCGCTGGAACAAAGGGCTGGACGCCTAACTCTTTCACGGCGGCTGCCAACATCGCGCAAATGATGGGCATTGGCCCTGCCGATGATCTCCGCCTGAACGACCCGGCAATGGCAAAGAAGTTTGTTCGCGCCCTCATCACGCAGGAGCAGGGAACATCGGGCGCTCTTTATCCGGACAGCATGATTGAAGCGGCGATCGCGGCACAGTCCAAGGGCGTTGCGCATGCCGTGCCTTCTCAGCCGGCCAAGGGGCCTGTCCCCGCGCCGAGGCCGGAATATCCCGATCCGCAGTTGACGACGGACGAGCGCCGCCAGCAGCCCGCGACGGCGCCCCAACTGCCCGGCGACGATCCCTTCGTTCCAACGGGCAAAGTGCCCGTTCCCACACCGAAACCCGGCCGCCACGATCGGCAGGCGGTAAGAGGCACTCCCAGCCAGCAACCCGTCGACGCCGATGTCTTCGACGGCTTCATGGGCACGATCAAGAACGGCTATAAGCAGCGAGATGGGTCGATCATCAAGGTGACCAACCCTTATGGTCTTGCGGCTATCGCCTCGACGGGCCAGTCCGAAAGCCAGTTCTCGGCCAAGGGAGCCAATAGTTCTTGGTCCGACCCAAGCAAGAGCGGAAAGCCCGGCAGATCAGGCGCCATTATGTCGTGGCGTAACACCCGACTGCAGGCACTTTACGACTTCGCCGCCGCCAAGGGCGAAAAGCCGGGTGCGATCAGCCCGCAGACACAGGCCGAGTTCTTCCTGCAGGAGGACCCTCGCCTGATCGCCAGGCTGAACGCCGCTCAATCGCTCGAGGAGGCGCAACGCCTGATGAACAGGGCTTGGGCTTTTCGAGATTACGATGTTCCGGGGAACCAGGAGGCCACAAACCGGCTCGCGAGAGCAAAGAGCTTTCTGCCGGAGTACCAGACCGACGGCGCCACCGATCCCTTCGCCCTGCCTGACAACCCACCCAACTCGACACCGAGGCCGGCCTCCCGCAATCCGCGGCAGACGATGAACCAAGGTCGCGAACCGGCGGCGGCCGCCCTCGTGCGTGCGCTCCTCGCTCGGCAGCAAAGTGGTCTGTGGTAGGCCAATTCAGGCTTCCGGGGCCGCAACGCGTGAAAGCTCGTTCGGCGCCGGCATAGCCCACATGGCGGCTATGCCTTCCTCGATATTGCCTGTTGGTTTGACGTTGTAAATCTCATCGCGATGGCGGCGATATCAAGAAAAGCAAAGGCAGCAATCAAGGGTATATTTTTGACGCCGAAAATCTTCGTCAAGGTGCTTTTCCAGCCGAAACGCGCCTGCACAGCGCCTTGCAGGGAGTAAATCCAGATCAAAGGAGCCGGAAGATTGCGTTGAGATTCGACAGCCAACCCCACTCTGCGCAGGAGTTCGGCCAAACGCTCAAAATTGTAAAGGTTCAAATGCCGCGGGAAATAATATCCGCCCCATGCACAGCCCGCAAACAGCTGTCTGTCCCAGCCGTCAGTATTAGGCGTTTCGATCAATAACCGGCCATCCTTCGCCAAGGCGAGGACAAGGCGCCGCAAGCTCTCTTCTGGCTCCCAAAGGTGTTCTATAAGCTGGAGCATGACGATGAGATCAAATGGCTGGGCCGGCAATTCCGCCGCTTCGAGCGGCGCTTCGACTACCTTTATTCCTTGTTTTTCCAGGGCGGTACGCGTTTCAGCCGGGAAATGCCAATCGAGACCGAAGAGCTCAAGATCAGGACGCGCTTGACGCAGTGCAATCAAAAGTTCGCCGTTGCCGCATCCTACATCGAGCACTCTTCCCCGCAAAGGGAGATGCGCGACAACATCCTTAAGGCGCTTTCGATTGACGATGGTCTTTACTCGTCCAAGGAGATTTGCCCGGCTCTGAAATCTATTCGAGAAGGTTCCGTAGTTCGCCGGATACATCAAAGACAGTTGGCTGATGTCGGGTCTCGGATTGAGATAGAAATGACCGCATCCATCGCATCGGACGTATCTGAAGAAGTCTTCACTGCCGTGATATATATAGTCGCGCCCGGTAGCGACAACTGTGCAGCTGTCACTGCCGCAACCGCTGCACGTTGTAGGGGTTGATCTTATATGATTTGTCGCTTGAGAGTTCATGTTTGCCGCGTTCAATACCTTTAGACCCTAGAGAGCCAACGCATCTTGAACCGAATCTGAGAAATCATCGTTCTTACGATTTCTCGAGAGTCGGATGAATTTTGCAAAACCACTGCGCTGCAGGCACCTCGGAAAATGCTCGTAGAAACCACCTTTGAGCAGGTGCCTATGAAGTTTTGCGAGATTGTGCTGCGGAATGGCGGGAAAAAGATGGTGTTCGATATGATAGTTGAAATTCGCCTGGTACATAAGCCATTTCTCAAACCAATTAGGGACTGTCGTCCGGGCGAGCGGCATCATGGCCCGCTCCCGTCCGTCCTCGTAAAGTGGATAATCCTCGGGCTGATGCTCCGCGATGGTGCGTATAATATTCAGGGCGATTGCCACGGCAGCAATGGGATAACCCCATAACAGAATGTAGAGATACCATCGTCCCGTGACAATGCAGAGTGCAAACAGCAAGCCGTTGAAGATGATGGTCACCATCGGCGCTAACCAGGAAGGCGACAGCGAGTTACCCGATGCTTTCTTTCGAGCCAGACCACCATATTTGTCAGCCGCCAGCCACACTCCCATGCCACCGCTCAGCGCCTTTACCATGACCCACGCGAGCGCCCGGAAGCCCTTGATCGGCTCGCGATAGGGGTAACCATCCTCATCCTTTTCTGTACCCAGATGTGCATGGTGGCTCATGTGGCGTAGTCGATACGCGCCGACTGACATCCCGACAGGCGCGGCAAAGAATATATCGCACCAGATATCGTTTTTGCGGCGGCTGGAGAAGAGGTGGAAATGCGACGCTTCGTGAACCCAAAGCAACATGCCTTGCGTTACCGCGGAGTTAATCAGGAATGGCAGCCATAGCACCCACCAAGGGCCGAAGAGCGCGATCGCCCAAGAGATAACGATCTGAACCCAGACCATCGTCGTCGCCACGATAATTGCGCGCGGTTGAGGCTGTTTCAACGATTCAAGGAAGCTCTGGTCGACAAGCCTTCTCGCTACCTTCATGCATTCATTGAACTGCGCATCCATGCAGTGACCAATCCTATCCATCCGATAACCCTCGAAGAAAGTTATCTACCTTCCTTTGAGCTCTTGCTCCTAACCAGCACATTCATACCGCCACCTTCCGGTATCATCGCCCGTACTTTGTCGGCGTCTTCAGGCAGTTTCCTGCCAGATGCCATTTCATCAATCTCGTAGCCGCCCTGCCAGAGAAGCTCCAACAATCTGTCGAAGTCTCCGGGATTCTCAGCGTAAACATAGGGGGCCAATTCAAGCATTATACGCGGCTGGAACTTTTTGAGAGTCACCGTCGCCCCAAGTAGAACCGCAAGCTCGTTTCCGTCCACGTCAAGTTTTATGAAATCGACCTTGCCGACCCCAAGATCCCGCAATGTTTCGTCCAGCGTGCCGAGCCGCGCGCCCTGTGTCGACATGAGTCGACCGTGGTGTTCGCTATGCAAATCTTCAGCAACTTCGAGCGGCCAGCTTGAATAGACCGCTTCGGGCATCGCTTCGGATGCACTTGCCATAAGCATCATCTGGTAAGCGTCGATTCGCTGGGCGAGCGTCGGGTTGAGCGAAATATTGGCCTTCTGTTTCGCGAATGCATGAGCCGTCGGCTCGAAGGAGATCACCCTGCCGGCTCCGCCCACCAATTGCGCCAGGGGCAACGTATGAGAACCCACATTGGCGCCGATGTCGAGGACTATGTCTCCGTCCCCTATCAGCTCTCTATACCTATCGAGCGTTCTGACCTCGAACCCGCCCAATAGGTAGATCGCGAAATCAACGCCGTCTCTAAGGTCCAGCGACCAATTTATTCCGCGGCGCTTCGTTATGACGGTTGCGGGTAAGCCAACGCAACCCCGGACCAACAAGACAGCTTTGGATAGAGAGCGAGCGATCAGGATTTTGTTGCTGGTGGATAACATTGTCCTCAGGCCGCCTCTAAGTGGTTTTGTGATTGGCGGGCGCTCTTCTTGCAACGACCAGATTGCAATATTGGCCCGCGTTTTTTGGATCAAGGCTCTCGTAATTGAAAGCAGTGCCAGGTGGATCCGCTATGTTTTGGAACTCGAAATTCAGCATCTGTAGGAATTTGGTGAGTTCGGCCGGGTTCACGGACGCTTTCGACAAACCATAAGGCCAGAACTCCATGAATACCCGAATGTCGCGATTCTCCCGCAGGACCCGCTCGGCACCCTGTAGAACGCTCAACTCATATCCCTGAACATCGATTTTGATAAAATCGACCCGCTGCCCTGGCGAAAAGTAATCATCCAGCTTCACCAATGGGACGTCGATGCTCACTCGCCCATCGCCACTATCAAATGTTCGGTGATCGACATTCAGCTCGGCCGAAACATACAGCCTTGTGGTGCCGCTGGCCGCTCCTACCGCGGCGTGTTGCAGGGATACATTCGACAAGCCGGTTACCGTTGCTCCAAGCTTTTCGAAGTTCGCCGGCGCCGGCTCGAAGGCATGGACATGGCCGGTCGTTCCCGTCAGCGCGGAGAACATGCGGGTATATATTCCGATATTTGCACCGATATCTGCGACGATCATGCCCGGCGAAATGAGCTCACGCATCAAAGCGCGCTCACGTCGTTCCGAAACTGCCTTCCATACGGAATAGAGAGGATAATACAGGGCATAACAATGCCGATAGAGCCAATCGGCGAGACGTAGCAAAACCATCCCTACACCTCTTCTTTTGACGTGAGGCGGACCGTGAAGAATGAGGCGAACACCTTGGGCAGCGCGGCGCCTATTGCTCTGTCGAGCTTGAAGTAAGGCTTATAAGCCCAGCCAGGCACAGGAAACTTCTTCGATATCCCGCCTGTCACCATATAGGAGAGGGAGGTGAAATAGCTGATCCTTGTCTTCTCAAGGCTATAGCAATCTGCAAGCTCAGCGAGCCAGTCCGGCCGCTGAAAGAAGATCATATGTGGCATAGCCTGATTTGAGGTCGAAAGAGGACCCTGAACGGTATCCAGAACCGGGCGGCGGATACTGAAATCCACCGGCTCATGATGGAGAAGTTTATACATCGGGTAGGATAGCCAAGACAAATAAGGTTCCGTCGCATACACCCTGCCGCCCTTTGTGAGCTTGCGTGTCGCCCCGCGGAGGAACGCAAGGGGATCCTTCAGGTGATGCAGAACATTGGTCATCGTAATCACATCGACGCTATGGTCCGCGATGTCAGGCAACCCAGCGATCTCGTGGCAATCGAAGACAAAGTCCAAATAGTCTAACTTCAGCACATCGGAGGTGATGACATTCGGTAGGAAGCGCTTGAGAGGCGACGTTCCGCTTCCGATTTCCAGAACGGTATTCGTGGCAATATCCGGTTCCTGTCGAAACATCTCCTGGTAGAGCTCGCCATACCAATGCATCAGGTTGGGATTTGCGCTTAGCCGCTCGCGATTTGCCAGCGTTTGAGCAAGATCGGCGTCATAGAGAGTGCTTTCGATTTCCATCGTCAGAGAAACTTTATTCGTCTTGCCGCAAAAGCCAGCATAGCCAACAGAATGGAACCATGGCGCCAACGCGAGATGTTCGTTTCACCGTAGAGTCTTTCTCGATAACCGATCGGAACCTCGACGATCTTAAGGCCCATCCGCGCGGCGCCGAAGATCAGGTCGAAATCACCAAAGGGATCGAAATCACCGAAGTAGGATCTGTTTGCCTGAAGTTTGAGATAATTGGAGCGGCTGATCACCTTGGTTCCGCATAGGGTGTCTTTGTATCTCTGGCCAAGAACGAAGGAGAAAGCCAATGCGAAAAACTTGTTGCCCAGGAGATTGAAGAAACGCATCGCCTCCTTTTCCATGGGATAGACCAAGCGAGTTCCGTTGATGAACTCGCCTTTCCCATCCTTGATGGCGTTGTAGAATTTCGGCAAATCCTCGGGCGGGACCGTCATGTCCGCGTCAAGAATCATCAAGACTTCCTTTGTGGCCAGCGAAAAACCCTTCCTGACGGCGTCGCCTTTACCCTTACCATCCTGTTGGGCAATCAGGATGGTGCGTTCGCCGCCATAGCGCTGTTGCGCTTCTTGGATCGCCTTCCACGTTGCGTCGGTTGAATTGCCTTCGACAAAAATGAGTTCATCATCCGGCCCCATAACCGGCAACCGTTTGACAATATCCTCGATATTTCCTGCCTCGTTTCTCGCTGGAACTACAATTGACACCGACGGCTCGGTTTTCGATGCGGCATCGCCGACCGGCCTCGCAATCGCGATGTTGAGAAGGCAGAGAGTTCGAAAAAGCGGAAGAGGAGCAAGGCAACGGTTAACAAAGCCACTGATAAGTGGGATGTAAACCGGGATTAGAATCTTCTGGTCCAGTCGTATTAATTCGAAGTCTTCGAGCGTCAGAAGATTCTCGACGTCTTCATGGGCAAGCCAATTCGATTCAGGAACCCGCCGGCGCAGGCCGAGCTTAGATGCGAGAGTTGCAAGCGGCCGCCACATGCTGCTGTAATAGGTAAGAACAAGGCGTGTCTCAGGTGAACACAATGCACGTGCCTGAGCGAACATGCTCTGTATGTCTCGTTCGTAATGGATGAGGCCGCTGATGACCAGATAATCAGGTTTGGTGTCAGCGACTTCTTCGATCTTGACGACCTTGTGCTCGTCAAACTCTTTCACAGGTTCAGTCGGTTGCGTTATCGAGCGAAACGTTATCTTGCCCTGAGGAAATTTACCAATCAGCAGAGGCGTCGTCGGATCGATCTCGACCACGGAATTCTGGCCCAAGACAAAGAGGCCAATGTACTTTCTCAATTGAGAATAGAAATAGTCCCGCATAAGTTACCTCGGCGCCAAGCGGTTCAAGCGCCAATGTCCCAGGATGAGGGCTGCAGGCACGACGTACACCACAAAAAAGAGAAAATGAACGGCCGTCGCCAGGAGTAACCCCTCTGAGGGTGAACGCCCTAGCAATACGAATGCCGAAACGACGGATGCATGGAAGGTGCCGACTCCGGATGGTGCAGCTGGGATCATCAGACCCAATCCCCCGGCAAACAACACGAATAACGATTCTTGATAACTCAGCTCGACGCCGACAAACCGGGCGACGAAGATATACGCAAGGGCGTATGCCGAAAGCCACAAAACCAGCGTCAGAAAGGCCGGAACGATGGTCACGGACAGAGATAAGCTTCGTGCGGAATTTCCGATAAAATGAATTACGTGACGGTCAAAGAAATCTTGCAGTCGCAGGAGACCGAAGACGGGCCGCAATATCGGGACAAGCCGATTGCCGAAATTCCTTACCAGAACTGCCGATAGAAATATCCCAACTATTGCACCAACCATGATGACCAACAGAGCATTTCGGTACTCGGAATTCAATGTATGGCTCAGTAAAACCAAAGAAAATATGCCGACGGAAATGATCGTCACCAAGTCAACCATCTTTTCGACCAGAAGCCTACCAAGAGCGTCTGCGTAGGGGACGGTCGCGACAACTCGGCTGTAATGTACACGCAAGAGGTCTCCACCTCTCGCAGGAAGGAACATGTTGGCGCCCAAGCCGAGTAGGGAGGCCATGAGGGACGTTCCGTAACCGATCTTGCCATCCAACAACAGGCGCCACCGCACCGCATAACCTACCGCGATACCAAAGGTAACAAGCATAAACCAAAGGAGCGATGTGACGGATATTCCGCTACGAAAAATCCGGATGGCTTCCTCCCAATCCACCGCCTTTAGCAAGAATATCAGGAGGAAAATGCTTATTGCCGAGGCTATAAGCATCTGCAGGCGTTGATATGCAGGAGCCGCCGCCGCAGCTTTGCTCCATGAGTTATACAACCTCTCACGCATCCGCCAGTGACTTGCGGCTTCAACAGCCGAACTGGGTAGAGCGTTTTTGACGGGACGTTTGAGCATAAAAGGCCTGCGTTTGAATCGATCGCAAGTGGAAGTCGAGGGTGAAGTCGACCGCATACAGCACTAACGGGCGGCCCGCTACCAATAGTTTCGTCGCGGCGCCACCTCAATTTATGGTACCAACAAGTCTTCTATTTCCTAGTCGCACGCAGCCTGGAATCAGCGTGATTTAGCGCTTGCTTACGACCGCGGTTGATTTAGAACGGCGCTCCGCAAAGGCTCGATATCCGGAAATTTCTAGAGCGCGGGAAATGAGAATGAGTGATCAGCTTCAAGCCAGGCCGAAACTGAATAGTTTGCTTTTACTGACGATTGCTGTTCTCTTGACCCACTGGATGGCCTTCTTCAATGAAGGAATATTTGCTGAGGATGCCGGTTTATTTCCAACATTGATCTACAATGATTGGATCGCCATCGCGGACATGTTTTCTTCAGCAGGGGTGCCGGTATTTACGTACTATGTTTGGCCGATGGCCTTCGTTGGGAACGTTTTGCTTTTAAAATCCTTTGTCATAATCGGGGTCTACTTCATTGCGATCTTCTCCTACCTCCTAGCTTCAAAGTCTGGATATTTTTCGGAGCGCGAGTCTTTGGTGCTCGCAATATTCACGCAGTTGTTGCCGCTCCCCACGATCACGGTTATTTTTACATATTCGATATACTTTAATGCCTATGCCCTTTTTCTATTGGCTACATATTTATTCCTGTCAATCGAATGGATGCGCGGAAGGAGCCACTATCTCCTCCGCGGACTGGCAATTTGCATTTACTTCATTGCATTCACGCTGAATTCCTTGCTGGTGCTCTATGCGGCTGGTTTCGTCCTCGTTTATGCGGTGTGGCTGAGAAGGACAGGGCGCCGAGTTCGCAATGCGCGGGAATTGGTCTCGACATTTTCATCATTCTGCCTTGCACGAGCGGATTTCACCATTCTGCCCTTCGTGTACTGGGTTTGTAAGGCAATTTTCTACCCTAGGTACGGATTGTACGATAACTACAATGGCTTTACCCTAAATGTTGAAAGCATTGCGGAGAATTCCTATCGATTTATATTTAATGGCACGATCTTTCCTTTGGCAAGGAGCGTTTATGATTGGAATGTTTATCTCTACTTGGGAGCTGCGGTCTGTTCGATCCTTTTTGTCGCGTGCTTTGTGTTCGCGAACAGGGGAGATGCTCGAAACGCTCAGCTAAATGAACGCTCTAGCGACGGTTTCAAAATTATCGGCTTTGGGATATTTTTACTGCTGTGTGGGACGGTCCCTTATATACTTGTTGGCAAGAGCCCCGCACCCGGCGTGTTGATGAGAAACGCGATGCTTATGCCGCTGCCGATAAGCGTGGTGGGTATCGGGATATGGCGAGTTATCAAATTCAGATCGACCAACCTTCAAAGCCATAGGGTTGCAATCGTGGTGTTTGTATCACTTCTCACCGTCTTCATCGGCCGGTGGTGGGAGAGTTACGCGGCATGGCAAGCACGGGCAGCGAAGGATCTGGCTGTCTCTCAATATCTCGCTGATCATCCTGAGTGGTCTGCCTATTCGGTTTACTGGATAGTCGACAAGCTTCCGCTGTCTGGCGAGGTTTCGGAGTATGGGTTCGCTGACTATACCTCTAAATTCCGCATTCTTTGGGGCGGACAAACCAGGATGGCATTTACGCCCGCCCACATCTTGTTTTTTGGCGTTGATACAAAGCCGGGCGTTAGGCCCGTCCACTCCAATCTTCCCGCTCGAATCGCTTTTTTCTGCAATTCTTGGGCCAGCGCAAAAGATATTGATTTGAGCGGCCCACAAGCGGAACTGGAAATTACAGCCACGCAAAGATCATGGAACGATGCTTCCGTCGCATCTGGATACCTCTATTACCGCTTCATCGAGCCTAGTGGCTTGAAAAATTATCTGGCTGAACTGGTAAATGTAACGCTGCGGGCGCGTTGAGGCTTATGGCATCACCAAAGCCGTGGCTGGCTCAATTGGCCCTGAACCAAAGGCAGCAGTCCACGGGCGCCGTCGCGACTGCCACGGGCGAACTCAAGTGCCCGTCTTCGCGGAGACCGCTGAGTTAATCCGCGATCTTGAGACGGCAGATCGAGGCTGTCGGTCGCTGGGTTGATCGACCCGCAAAATCCGGGGGCGCGTGCACCCGCCATTGCTAACCCATCATATGGCCTCGCATCCGCGGGGCCTTTTTCTTTGGAGATGATGAATGCCCAGAAACCCATCAACCGGCGTCTATTCCAAACCCGCCGGCACGACACCCTCCGTTGGCCAGGTCATCGACCCGGCGCCGTGGAACGCGCTGACCACCGACCTCGGCAACGAAATCACCAATTCTCTGCCGCGCGACGGTTCGGCGCCGATGATCGCACCCCTCCTAATTCAGAGGCTCGTCACTGCTTATAAGCGCTTTCGCTACTTCACCGCTGCCGGAAAAAATCTCGTGGTGAAACGCAGCGCTGAGTTCCGCCTAGTTAGTCATGCCGTCCTTGAGGTCGGCGACAACGTCACCATCCAAGATCAGTCGTTCTTTCAACTTACAATGCCAGAGCCCAAAGTCTTCATCGGCAACAACACCGTAATCGGCCGGCGCAACATCATCACGGCGAAGAACCGGATTTCAATCGGGAATGATGTCCTGATCGGCTCTGATGTCCAGATCATCGACCACGGCCACGGCATGAGGCGTGATACGCCAATCAGGCTTCAGAAGGCTGAGATCGGTACAGTTGAGATCGGTAATGATGTGTGGATAGGGGCCGGAGCCAAGATCCTGGTGAATGTCAAAATCGGCAATGGCGCCGTGATTGGAGCGAACGCAGTTGTAATAAGCGACATCCCGGAATATGGGGTCGCTGTCGGTTCGCCAGCAAGGGTTGTAAAATATCGTGAATAGCCGTCAGGCACGGCTCGTCCGATCACACTGACGTGCATCGTGCGACGCAGCCAGAACGCGGCTGCGAAGATCATCGCCTAAGGCGGGGTCATATTCTCCGACGAAATCACCAACGGAGGCAACGGAATCCTCAAGCCGATTCCGCGTTCAATATACTCGCTCTAGTGTCCTTTGACGTTGGACGGAGCACGAACCCACATCGTTGAAATCTCAACTCGCAGTCGTCTCCACCCCGGAGCCGGGTGCTTTTCCACATTCTCACACACCCCGGAGCCCACCCCATGCTCGTCCATAACTGGCGCGCGGTGATCAAGCACGCCTGGTCCGTCCGCCTGATGGCGCTGGCGCTGCTCTTCATCGTCATTGAGCCCGTCATCAATTTCGTCGCCGCAACCTGGGTGTCGCGCAACCTCTACATCCAGCTCGCCATGTCGGCGGCAACGGGGCTTTTCGCCGTGGCGGCGATCGTTGCCCGCATCTTCGTCCAGCAGAAAATCTCAGGAGAATTGAATGGCAAACCGCCTGCAGAAGGGTAGTGCCGCCGCGGCCATGGCTGTGGCGCTTGTCGGCTCGTTCGAGGGATTGCGCCAGAATGCCTATCCCGATCCGGCCACACAGGGACAGCCGTGGACGATCTGCTATGGCAGCACCAATGGCGTGAAGCCTGGCGATCACAAGACGGTGGAGCAATGCAAGGCGCTCTTGGCGCTGGAGCTCAAGACCTATGCGCGCGGCGTCGAAAGCTGCGTGCGCGTGCCGCTGCCGGCTGCCCGTTTCGTGGCGCTGACCTCGTTTGCCTATAATGTCGGCGTCAAGGCGGCTTGCGGCTCGAGCGCGGTCAAGCTGATCAACCAGGGCAGGGCGGCCGAGGGCTGCGAGGCGCTTTTGAAGTGGAACCGCGCCTCCGGCATCACCTTTCCCGGCCTGACGCGGCGCCGGCAGAAGGAACGCCAATTCTGCCTGGAGGGCATCTGATGTTCTCCCTGCTCGACACGCTCAAGATTGGCGCCGGCATCGCCGCCGGCCTGATGCTCTATCACCTCTATGCCGTTTCGATCGGCTATCCCTCGGCGGCAAGGCAGGCGCGGGCCGGCTATATCATGCTGGCCGAAAAGGGGGCAGCCGATGCGAGAGCCGCCGAGATGGAGCGGCAGCGTGACGCCGCTGCCGAGGCCACCGAAGAGCACCGCAAGCGCCTGGCAGCCGCCGAAGCGTCAGAGCAGGCGGCCAGAGACACACTCGAAATCGAGATCCAATCCTATGAGCTTCAGCTTTCGGAAAAGAACCGCGCTTGCGCTGTCACTGCTGTTGATCGTCAGTGGCTGCTCCGCCACTGAGCGGCTGAACAAGGCGGCGGTGATCAAGGGGCAGGCGGCGGCCGGCATCGCGCTGCCGCCCTTGCCCGATGATCTCCGCAGACAGGAGGCGCATGCGCCTGTTGTGGAAGGCGAGCCGGTCATCGCCATCCTCGCCCGCGAGCGCCAGGCGCTCGACCGCGCCAATGCCCGCCAGGGCCGCACCATTCGCTTCTATGACGACCTCACCAGCAGATTTGGAACACGCCGATGATGAATGCCATTTCGCTTGCCCTTGTTAATCCGATGCTGAGTGGCGGGGGCGGGGGCAGCGCAGACCCCGATCGCTACATGTTCTTCGCAACCCGCAATCGCATGCCGTCGGGCACGATCGTCACCGCCGCATCCGGCACGAATTACGTGTGCAGCAAGATCGTCGTCAACACGCCGCAGTATAAGACCAGAACCTTCCGCTTTCACTTGTCCGGCTTCGCCTCGACGGAAGGCGGAAACGCGCCGCAGGAGACGGTTGTCACCGGCACGATCGGCACGCCAGGCAATTCTGTGGTCGCCGATGCGATGTTCATCCGGGTCGCCGGTGTCTTTTACCAATGCACCTTCGCCGGCCTGAACACGGTGACGGTCGCCGATCAGACGAACGGCGCCTGGACCGATGAGCTGACGATTCCCGATGTCGCCCCGGAAAGCGAAATCGAAATCTGGCTGTTCTATCACACCGCCGTCGGCGACAAGATCTGGCCCGTCTACCGCATCCAGAAGCATCGCGGCGAGCGCGTCTGGGGTGCCGGCGATCTCGCCACCCTCCTGGCCTTCAAGGACACCCCGCTTGCCGACAGCACGGCGGCACTCGATACCAACTACGCCACGCAGACGCAGCCGCAATATTACGGCCCCGATTTCATGGTCGCCAAGGGCGATTGGGATGGAAGGCCGGTCGCGCTTGCTGTCGTCGACAGCCTGGGTGAGGCGCGCCAGCAGTTTTCCGCGGCTGCCGACGCGCGCGGCAATCTCGGCTGGTTTCGCCGCTGGCTCGACAGGAACGGCGGCATCGGCCGCATTCCCTTTTTGATGATCGGCATGCCGGGATCGGGCTCCGTGCGTGAGCTTACCGGCACCGGTGCGGCGATCGCGACCCGGCGCTGGGCCATTCTCGATGAGATCGCCACCTTCAACAGCGGCAAGAAGCCGTTCACCATCATTGCCAACCAGATGGGCCAGAACGACACGGCAGCCACCTACGCCGTCTTCTTCACCACCAACTACAGAAGCCTGATCACAAGGCTTCGGGCGCGCTATCCCGGCGTCAGGATCGTCGCCTTCCCGCCGCTCGGCCGCACCGTTTCCACCCGTACGGTGACCTTGACGTCGGTCGGCACAGTGGTAACCGCAACGATCGCATCCGGCATCAGTGGCCTGGCGACCGGCCAGACGGTTTCGATCTCCGGCGCTGCGCAGACGGAGTACAACGGCAATGTGGTGATCACGGTCACCGGGCCGACCACCTTCACCTATAATTTCGCCGGATCGGCGACGTCGCCGGCAACGGGCTCGATCAGCGCCAACGACCTCTATGCGAGAGCGGAGTATCAAAACGTCTCGGCCAACAACAGCTGGCCGGCGGACGGCACGGATGCCTCCGGCAAATGGCGCCTTCGCAACGACATTCTCGCCAAGACGAGCGGCTGCTGCGACGATGCGATCGACACCTATGCGGCATGGGTTTCCGGCGTCCGGGATGGCGTCTGGCCTGGTATGCTGGAGCTGCCGAGCACCACGGTGACGGTGCAGGCGGGAACCGACGGTGTCGCGAACTACACGACGATCGAGGTTGCGGATGCCAGCATTTTCGGGCCGGAACAAGAGATCAACACCTATGCCGGACCGGATGGCATTGCCCGCCTGTCAACGACCTCGATCGGCAGCATCTCCGGCAACACGATCACGATCTCGATCCCGCGCGCCACGGTGCTGCCGGTCGGCTCCATTGTCCGCCCGAGCGTCACGCCGGATGGCGTTCATCCCTATGGCGCCGTAATCGACCGTATCGCCGGCGGCATTCCCCAATCCGAAAAGCTGAAATTTTATCCCTAAGGCATAGCGAGCGGTTACAGAGATGACATCCAATGACGATATTCTCCGCGCTCTCGGGCGCGTCGAGGGAAGGCTGACCGGCATCGAGGAAAACGTGGCACTTCTGCGCAATGAGGTCAGCGATGAAAAGGCCAATGCCCACGATAGCCGCGCCGTGATCCATACGCGGCTCGACAACCAGGCAAGGCAGATCGCAAATCTCGATACCAGGGTGGCGATCAGCGGCGGTGTCGACGCGCAGATCCGCGAGGAGATCAAGAGCCTCAAGGGGACCGTCGAGAAGAACCAGGAGGCGGTGGCGCCGGCGCTGGAAGAATGGAAACGGATGAAATCGATCGGGTACGGGATATCGGGGCTGATCGCCTTTGCCGGGCTGACGATCGGGGGGATGATTGCCTATGCCAGCGACGGCGCGGTGGCAGCGTTAAGGCATTGGTTGAAGATCAGTTGAGCAATTGCTCACGTATTCCGTGCTGCTGCCATTTTGTTGACGACAACGGAGCAAGTAAAACAAATTCTAGACTTTGCTAACGAACAAATCTGTTCCGTGGTGGTTTTCCTCTCAGGAGGAAATAGTCATGAAGAGCATGAACCATCGCCAAGTTCGCATTCCCGGTCCGCGAGAGCATGATGTCGCCGAGCATTGCCGCAAGTTCGGTATCGGTCCGGCGGAGGAGAAGAAGCTGAAGAAGCTTCTCGGATCCCGCGCGCCGCTGCACGAGATCCAGGCCAACGCTCCGCCGCGGCAGCCGCGGTGGCGCTAGTGACGCTTCAACGACCTGTCACTCTTTCACGCCGCATTACGACGATGATTCAAAGAGTGAGAGAACGGAGCAACGAGCCCCAGAGGCGAGGGAGAGAAATCCCGCTAGCGGGCTTCCCAGGTCGCCGATAACGCTGCCGACCCACTCCGACTCGCTCAAAACCCCGCTCCGGCGGGGTTTTTGCTGGCTTGTGATGAAGTTCTCTGTCTTCCCCCGGGGTCGAAGCACACAAGTCTAACGATTGGAACATGACGGGAACAATTGTGACTTGTTCCTCCAGCGGATGTTCCCGCACGCGGGCCTATTTGCGGTGCCGTTCCCTGCGGAACTTCCGACAAAGACTGGCGTTGTGGCCGACGGACCGCGTAGCAGGTGTCGTCTCCTGTACCAACTGCTACCCCTGCAGTCGCTGCGCGGTCCACTCACCCATCTTATATGGCGGAAGCGCTCTGCTTCCTGGCGATGAACGGCAACGATCTCGGCCCGTCAACCGCTCGTGCAGACAAGGCGCGAGCCTTGCAAGCGGATCAATGCTGCAGCTGGCGCGACAGCATGAGGATGTAGTCGTCGGCGATATCGGCGACCACCATGGCGGCTTCTGCCGGCTGATATCCCTTGCAGACCGCGTCACTGACGATTTTCATCACCGCCGATTCAAGCGCCTCCCGGCAGTCGGACAGACTTTCGACATGCGGGGATTTTGCACGAAATTCTAAGACGTTATTCATTGCATACCCTCCATTTGATGTTGCCCGGCCCCTATGCGTGGAAGCTGCCTCTTCGCTAAGAGGCAGGCCACGGTTCCGGCGAACTGCTTCAGGAATAAGAAACGTTACCCTGAGGATACGATGGCACAGGGCCTGACGTATTCAAGCGTATGCTGATATTAAGGTAAGCCAGTAGGGTTAATTCGTCCGCTGATGTTGCATCGTGGCCTCGCAAGCAGATGCGGGGAGCTGTTAGAGTTCCACGCCGGCAAGTCCTATCCTGCTTCAGGCGCTGATGCGGCGGCCGGCCTTATCAGCCTCTTTGCGATTGGCGCCGTATTTTTCGATGATGTCTTTGGCATCCTCGTTGGAAATACGGTGTTTCTTCGCGAAGTAGATGACGTCGTAGGGTCCGTCGGTCGCGGCCGCGTTTTTCGTTTTGTCATTGGTCATGATTTTTCCTTTCATGGAAATGTAGAGCCGAGTGGCGCGTCACGTCAGGACGCGCCAGCTGCATCGTCTCATCAGGATTTGAGAGCCGGCATCACGTCAACGTCAGCCGGATGGGCTTCGTTCCGGATTATCGATGAGACCGGGCTGTCGTATGTTTTTCCCAGATCTGGGTTGCCTGAGCTGCGGTGCCGGTCTTGTGGAAGCGCAGCAGGTGAAGCCCTTCCGCCCGTCGTTTTTCGTCGAAGGCGCTGTTTTCGTAGTCGGAGCCTTCGACGATGCTCTCGCTTTGAAGAACGGCCTTCAGTTCCTGTACGAAGTGTCCGGTGATGTTGAAAAGAGTTTCGTTCTCGGGTGCCTGGTTCATGGTTTTCCCTATCGGTGGTCGCGTGCCATTAAACGCGATGCTCGCTCAGCAACCGCGTTGGTAAAAAGCATCAAGCAATCCGCGCCCCTATGGGAAGGCTGGTATCGGACAGCGCTTAGCCGTGTCTGTCTGGAGTTCCATATATGGTGCAGCAACGCCGCCCTGCGAATCGAGGGGGCACGGCAGGTCTGAAGGCCGCACCTTAAACCACTTGCCTCCCAGATACCATATCAATCGAAATGCCGAAGAATATGGAGGGAGCAGGACGGTCTTCGCTTTCCGAGTTTAAGGCAAGCGATCCGGGTTCCCACCAAAACGGTTGCTTTTGCAGAAGGGACCAGGCGTGGATGCGCTCGTCATGCCGGGCCGGCGTATCGGTCAGCTCATCAGAGGTACCCTGAACAAGCACGCTCTTCCACGTTCGGTTTTCGCTGAATTCTTCAACCTGAACACAGGCGGGTGAATTGGCCCGCAATAGATCAACCTTCAGGCCCGGCATGGAAAATATAAAAAGCCGGTCCTTTTCATACGCATAATGAATGGGAACGATATAGGGATATTTGTCGCCCAGACATGCCAGGTGCCCACGGGTGTGGCTTGCCAGAAAGGCGAGGCAATCTTGTTCACCCATTTCTCGCAATTGCATTTGCGTTGTCCAGTTCCGTCGTCAGCGTTACAGACCCTCGTTTGACAAGCACAGCGAGGCGCGTCTTGGCCGTGGTCCACGGTGTTCCAGCGCCTACCAGAACACATCCTTGAAGACGACATAGACGATAAAAGCCACGCTGATCGCCGGCGTCAATTTCACCAGAAAGTCGATATAGCGGAACTTGCCGACATGCTGGACCAGGCTTTTCCACGAATGGATGTTTACCGTGGCTGACATGATGCCCTCCTTTGGGGCCGGGGAACTCTAACGACCACTGAAGCAGTGCTCGTTCACAAACTGCCACTACACCAAATATGGGTGCCAAACGTCTGCGCGACAAGGCGTGGCCGATTCCCGGTCAGGCAGAGAGATCACGCCGCTGCGCACAATCGCCAAGCGCGGCGCGAGCGCGCCGCGAGGACGGGGCGCGCCCATAGAGGATTGTGCTTTTACCTCAACCATCGCTTCGATCAGTTTCAGGCGATCGAGTTTTTGCCGCTGATCGTCGTAGAGCCTGCCCAACAGCTCGTAGGCTAATCCCGAGGGGCTGCCTTTGACCAGTAGTCTCCCGATCACCATTTCCTGATGGGCAATGCGGCGCGCGGCCTTCACGATATGACAACGTGCAAGCTTGAGGTCTTTCGGCCGGTATCGTGTCGAAACCATATTCTTAGCTCCCCCGCATTTCCGTGATTCCTGAGAAAAACGGAAATACTCTAGCGAAAATCTTCGGCCTTGAGCGTGAAGTTGTTTCCGCGTCGATGCTGATAGGCTCTCGATGCGGCCTCCTGAATGGAAGAACGGGCGGCATCGAAGGCATTAAGGTATGCGGCCTCGGACGAACTCTGCGTGATAGTACTGCCGAGTGCGCCTTCTTCGACCAGAAACCGGACCTCGAACATGCCGTCATAGCCGGTGAAACGCACGCCTTTTCGCACTTCGTCGAAGCTCCGGCTTCTATTTGGAAAGATAAGTGCCATGGCGGTCGATCCTTGGAGGTGGGCGCGGGCCGTTGACTCGGAGCCGGCGATGAACTGGATGCACGTAGAGAACGAGGAGCTTGATGCCAAAGCCTGTCGGCATGTCCGACGCCGACCGATCTCAATGGCCGACCGATCTCAATGGCCGACCGATCTCAATGGCCGACCGATCTTAATGGATGGTCTGCACGATGACCCTGTTCTCAAGCAAGGCCTCGGACGTCTTGATCAAGCGTACCGTGTTCGCGATGACCTCGTCGGAATAAACAGGGTCCGCACGGGAAATTTCATCCGTCATGTCGCGGAGAACGCTGTTTATCTCAAGCAGAGACGGCACAAGGTCGAGCAATCCATCAGCCGCCAGCCCGTAAGCCAGGCGACCGATCGCCTCACTGAGGTGATCTAAAAGCGCTCGCCTTTCGGAAACCGCCAATGCCGACGGCCTTGTGAGGGTCGCTTCACCGTTGAACTGCATGATGCGTATCCTCCCCCCTCTAAATGGGTTTTGCGACGGCATTATCAATGGCTGCCGGCGAATGAGGTTGCGGCCAGGTGGCAAAGAGCGCAAGCTGAGCGATCGGCGGGCACGATAAGGGCACCGTCGCTTGGGGCGCGCACGTGAACCCTAGCCCCAATGAAGGAGGACACAATGTCTTCCCCATCTGATCCGTTTTTCGATGTCACCAATTTGAGAATGCTGGAGCGCATTCTTCGAAAGGCCGGTTTCCGTGGCGGCGAAACTTACGCGATCGATATCAGCGAGATCAGCGCGACGAGTTTCCTCATTCATTGTTTCCAAATAGGCATCGTCGATGAGGCCGCGCTGAGATCGGCTTTGAGAATGTATCTTGCAACCCAGTTGAGTTCGAACCCGCGTCCTCAGGCGATCGAAGACGCGTCTTTTGCAAGATGGCAGGATGACGGCGGCGCTCCGGAGAAGGCCTATCGGATTGGCCGGTATACGGCGCCCCGGCGTGCCAACGCATCGCGACGGCCGGTCGGTTATCGCTTTCCAAAAACCAGGCTGCCTGAACGATGATCGGTGAAGGCCGCCGAACGCGACAGGGCAGAATTATCGCTTCTAAATCGCCGCATCGAACCTGATTCATGTTCGTAGTTAGGCGTGTCGTTTTTCCTGAACGGCTACACGCGTCTGAACGGCATGCATCGCGATCTGATGTGACACGACGAAAAAGGATGAAAACATGTCCCGGAACCGCGCCGATCAAAAGGACGACGCCGGGAAACGCGCGATCATCGCTTCGGCGCAGAAGAGCGCAACGTCAAGCCCGACTGCCGACGATCTGATCACACAGGCTCGTCACGCCCGCTCACCGTCGGCCGAGCACGGGATCGATAGGGGTGCTAACCAAGCCTATGGTGTGGCGCGGACACACAAAGGTCCGTTCGACAACGCCACGGCATTCAGCGCGCCCACCTACGAGCATGATCTCCCGACGAGGCAGCAATTGGAGGCCGCCCAACGCAGCCAATCCGATGCGATAAATCAGCAGGAGGCAAACCGTCAAAGAGGCAACCACGGCAGTCAGACAAAGAGGGCGAAGCGGAAATCTCCCTGAGCAGACGTAGGGCGAGAGCGACCGCATTCTGCAGGTACGCATCCATGTCTTCGCCGACCAAGCCGAACACGGTTCGAACGCCACCACGCCGGTCGGTCGAAAGCCCGCTCTCACGGGCTTCTCCTTTCAACCTTCAACTTGAGCCCTCAGGCCGCGCTGAACGGCACGGCGACGAAGGTCTTGCTACCAGACGCGGCCTTCAGACCGCGGCAAATGGCACGGCGACAAAAGTCTTGATACCGTCGCGTTCGACGAGCAGCAGCACCGATTTGCGGCCGGCCTTGCCGGCGTCGGCAATCGCGGCCTTGACGTCGCGGCTGTTGTGAACCAGCTTATCGTTGACCGAGACGATGACATCGCCCGACTGGATGCCGGCGGCAGCGGCCGACTTGTCGGGATCGACGCTGGCGACCACCGCGCCGCTGACGGCGCGCGGCAGGTTGAGCTGCTGGCGCATGTCGACTGTCAGGTCGGCAAGTCCGATCCCGAGGCTCGGCTGGCCACTGCTCTCGCCCTTGTTGTCCGAGCTTTCGGCCGCAGCCTGCTTCTGGCCGTCCTCATTGCCGCCGACAGTGACGTTGAGATCGATCGTCTTGCCGTCGCGCCAGATGCCAAGGGATTTTTTGGCGCCCGGCGAAAGGTCGGCCACCAGCCGCGA
Organism: Rhizobium sp. NZLR8; assembly: GCF_019685025.1. NCBI lineage: Bacteria > Pseudomonadati > Pseudomonadota > Alphaproteobacteria > Hyphomicrobiales > Rhizobiaceae > Rhizobium > Rhizobium sp. NZLR8. The sequence goes on from NZ_JABDVY010000003.1 coordinate 102,423, forward strand.
CAGATCCTTCGGCGTCTTGACGGTCTCGCCGCCGACCGAGGTGACGATATCGCCCGGCTTAACGCCGGCCTGCGCCGCCGGCGTATCGGCGGTAACGGCGGCAACCAGCGCCCCGCCTGTCTTGTCGAGGCCGACGGCATCGGCGACGTCTTTCGTCACCGGCTGGATCTGCACGCCGAGATAGCCGTGATCGATCGAGCCGTTTTTCTGCAGCTTGGCGACGATCGCCTTGGCTTCATCCGAGGGGATGGCGAAGCCGACGCCGACGCTGCCGCCGTTCGGCGAATAGATCGCAGTGTTGATGCCGACGACATTGCCGCTGCGGTCGACGAGCGGTCCGCCGGAATTGCCATGGTTGATCGGCGCATCGATCTGGATGAAATCGTCATAGGGCCCGCTGTGCAGGTCGCGGCCGCGCGCCGAGACGATGCCTGCCGTCACCGTCGTGCCGATGCCGAAGGGGTTGCCGATCGCCAGGATCTGGTCGCCGAGCTTCAACTGGTCGGAATCGCCCCAGGCAATCGTCTGCAGGGGCCTGGGCGCCTCGATCTTCAAGACGGCGACATCGGATTTCGGGTCGGTGCCGATCAGCTTGGCCGGCAGTTCCGTGCCGTCGTCCAGCGTCACCTTGATGTCGATGGCATTGTCGATGACATGGTTGTTGGTGACGATCACGCCGTCCGGGCTGATGATGAAGCCGGAGCCGAGCGCCATCGCCTGCTGGGAAGGCCGGTTTTTCGGTGCTTGGTGCGGCAGCGGGATGCCTTGATCCTCGAAGAACTGGCGGAACTGCTCGTCCATCGGCGAGTCCTGTTGGTCGGCGCTGACGTCGGTCGCCTTCATTGTCGTGGTGATGGTGACGACGGCAGGTTTGTCGGCATCGACGATGGACGCGAAGGAGCCGCTCGCGGCCAAGACGCCGCCGCTATCGGCTGGCGCGGCAATGGCGTTCGAGCCGTTGATGGTGAAGGGCAGACAGGCCGCGCCGGCGATGATGGCCGCCCCGACCAGCGCTGCAGCGCGGTGTTTGCTTAAGATGTGTGACATGGTGATGGTCCCTTGCGAGAGTGTTGGCTTTGGATGGCGTCGTGGTTCCACGTCTTGGGACCTGGCGTCGGATGGCGTTTGGCGCCAATGCCTCCGATCGCAGCGCAGTCGTTGGGGTGGCGACCGGGACAATCGAAGAATTCGCGCTCGGGATTCATATGATCGCGGCCGGCGGATTTACAAATTAAATATTGATCATGTTTATATTGCCGATTTGTAAGACATTACTGGAATTTAATCTTTGTGCCGACGGTTTTTGAACCGGGTGCCCACGCCGGCAATTCCGGCCGGGGTTTTGCTTCGCAGCGCGTTCTCCTCAGCGATTTTCATTCGAAAATAAATGGACTTATTCCCGAAGCCGGTGATCCGCTCGCCGCATGCGCCCGTAATTTTGCCGACAGATGATCATGCTGCTGTTTCTGGAAATTGTCTGCCCGAAACCTATTGCGAATATAAAATGTTAGTAGACTCTAAATTAATTCTTCTGCAGAAAGTAAAGACTGCGAATCGACGGGGTTTCGCGGTGGCATATGAGGGGCGATGAGCAAGGCAGCAGGGCAGGGGCGCAACGGCAAGCGCGGCGCGCATGTGACGTTGAGCGATGTGGCGAAGAAGGTCGGCGTCAGCCCGATCACCATCTCGCGCGCGCTTCGTAATCCTGAGATCGTCTCGGAGGATCTGCGCGAGGTGATCCTGCGCACGGTCGACGAGATGGGTTATATCCCCAATCTTGCCGCCCGGGCGCTGGCCGGCCGCCACAACGGCAGCGTCGGCGTCATCACGCCCGCCTTGCATCAATACGGCTTCACCGGCCTGATGACCGGTATGGAGGATCGCTTCCGCGGCACCGAGTTCACCGTGCAATATTCCAATACGCTGAACCATGGCGAGGGGGAGGCCGGCCTGCTGAAATCTTTCCTGACGCAGAAGCCGGCCGGCGTCATCATCGCCGGCGCCGAATCCTATCGTGATCTTTTGCCGCTGATCGAGCGTGCTGCCTGTCCCATCGCCCATATCGCCGATCTCAGCCAGGAGCCGCAAACCCTGGTCGTCGGCCTCGATCACTATGCGGCCGGCGCCGAACCCACCCGTTTCCTGCTGTCGAAGGGCTATAACAGGATCGCTTTCATGGGCCGCGGCGCGGATGTCCGCTCGCGCCGCCGCATCGAAGGCTATGAGGCTGCGATGCGGGAAGCCGGGCGTTTCGACCCCGATCTCATTATCGGCGGCGATGCGCCAAGTCGCACCGGCCTCGGCAGGCAGCTGTTTTCCAGCCTGTTGCAGCGCGTGCCGGATATCGATGCGGTCTTTGCCCAGAGCGACGAACTGGCGCTTGGCGTTCTCATCGAATGCGCCGTGCGCGGCATCCGCGTGCCGGAGGATGTCGGCATCTGCGGCTTCAACGATCTGGAATTTTCGGCCTTCACCGAGCCGTCGCTGACGACGGTGCACATACCGCGCTACGATATCGGCTACCGCGTCGCCGACATGCTGCTGCGCGCCGTCCGCGGCGAGCCAGCTGATGAAGACAAGGCTGACTTGGGCTTTACCATTATTCCGCGGGGTTCGACGCGGTAATCTGGTCAGACACACCGACAATAGACGTGGAGCCTAGCCTTGCGGAAGCTTGGACTGGGCATAGTCAAGATTATTCCGTATATGGGTGAAATGACAATCACTGTGCTGAAAAATGGATAAGGCGGGACTGTCTTTTGACAGAATGCGCACCTTTATTCGCGTCGCCGAGCGCAGCAACCTGTCGATGGTCGCAAAGGAACTGGGCGTCGGCCAATCCACCGTGACGCGGCACCTCAATGAACTTGAGGAGGCTGTCGGTGTGCCTCTTCTCAGCCGAACCACGCGTCGCGTCACCCTTACGGAAGAAGGTAGTCGCTACTATACCAACTGCCTTCAGATATTGCGCCTGGTCGAACAGGCTGCTGAAGAAGCCAGAGATGCCCGTCAAGCCCCTGCTGGCGCAGTTCGCCTTTCCTGTACCGCAGCACTTGGCGTAATGCATGTCACGCGAATGATCTTTGACTTTCAGGACAGGCACCCGGATATCCGCGTCGACCTCAACCTGACGGACGAGCGTATCGACCTGGTTCGCGAAGGCGTCGACGTGGCGCTCCGTCTTGGACCTCTCGCCGACAGCTCGATGAAGCTTCATGCGCTCGGAGAGAGCCAGCGGCTGCTGGTCGGCGCTCCGGCTTATTTTTCTGTCCGCGGACGGCCGCAGCGCCCGGCCGATCTGTCGCGCCACGAAACCGTTGTGATGTCCAACGTGGCAGGCAGCAATCAGCTCCTTCTTTCCTCTCCCGATGGCGCCAGCCTGATGGTCCCGGTCAGCGGCCGTTTGCGCGTCGATCACGGGCTTGCGGCGCGCGAAGCCCTTGCCGCCGGCCGCGGCATTGGTCCCACACATCTCTGGCTGGTTCACGATCTTCTGGAAGACGGCCGGCTAGAGGTCGTGCTTGGCGACTATCGGCCTTCGCCGGTTCCTGTAAGCTTGCTGATAGTTCCGGAGCGTGCAGCCATTGCCCGCGTTCGACTCCTCGTCGACTTTCTGGCCGCCGAGGTCGCTAAGCTGCCGGGAATCCGGCCATCGTAAGCCTCTTGTTTTCAGGCATCCCGTTCTCGCAAAACCGCTGCCGCACCTTTGCGAGACGCTTCAACCTCCGAAAGAGCGCTTGTCGCCGCGCCACCCCGACGTCCGCAGAAACTGCTCCCAGCCGAGCGTTCCGGGATTCAGGCGACGGCTCCATTCGAGATCGTGCTCCTTGCCGAAATAGCCATACTCGACAGCATATTCGACCATCCCGAGAATCTCTCGAACGAGAAGTTCGTTGGCGGCAAACTCCGGAAAATAGGCGAGCAGGCCGTCCCTGGTGAACGCATTTCGATACTCGGCCTTGAGGCCGGTCACGCGTTGAAAGGTTTCGACCATCTCGCGCGGAGAAATGATATCGCCGACGATCGGCAGCGTTTTGCCGTTGTAGCGCTCGGGGTTCGAGAAGATCTCGAGGACAACAGGCCCGGTCGCCGTCAGCGGATCGACAAAAGGTGCTGCGAAATCTTCCGGCAGATAGATCGGCAAGAGCAGGGTGTCGCCTTCCATGCGCGGCGCATAATATTCACTTAGATTCGTATAGAAGAATGCCAGCATAATGAAGGAATGAGAGATCGGCAGGCCGCGAATGTAATCTGCAACGCGCGCTTTATCGGTAAAATGCGGCGCATATTTCGTCCCACCGGTGATCTTGTCGATATTCTCGAGCGTGCTGAACACAATGTGCCCGACGCCGGCCTCGACGGCCGCATCCGCCAGCTGCCGGCCGAGCGGAGCCTCGCTTGTCTCCGGCGGGGCGATCGGCGGCGTCATCAGAAAGGCGCCATCCGCGCCCTTGAACGCAGCAACGAACTCATTCTGGCGGCCGAGTTCGAGAGGCACGGTGGCGATTTCAGCGCCGAGCTTCTCAAGACGTAGAGCTTCGGGCGAATCCTTTTTCCGAGTGAAGGCACGGACGCGGAAGCGCTGGCTCTCAAGAAGCGTTGCAACGACGCTGCGCCCCTGTTTGCTCGTTGCACCGGTAACCGCGATCAATGGCTTGTTGTCTGTAGACATAGCTTCATCCTTTCCCTGTCATTTGCCGCCGACCAGAGTGGCAGGCGTCTTTACAAGGCAGCGCAGTCGGTCCGTGCCGATAGCCACCTCGACTGTGTCTACCCTATCGAAACAGGCTCTATCGCTGTAGATGGCTGAAAAGCATAAGATAATGCCGTTTTATGGATAAGTGGCGCCCGGCCGGGCGCCGATACCAGTCGGTAGCGCATCACGGATCGGAAACACCGGCAGTCAGGGAAGGACGGGCGGCTCGATCTCTGCCATCCACATCACTTTTCGCAAAGCCTTCGGCCGCCGGAATATGGCTGATAGGTACAATCGGACGGTCGAAAGGAGCGGTAGCTGCGCGAGCAGGCGGTGATGTTACAGGACTGCGGCGCGCCTTGGCCCTCGACGGCTGCTTCTGTCGATCGCACTCCGTCCAACGTCGGTTCGGTCGTCGCCTCGCGCATGAAGTCCCGCCAAATATGCGCTGGCAGGGCGCCGCCGGTCACCCCCTTCATCGGCGCGTCATCGTCATTTCCAACCCAGACACCGACGACGAGGGCTTCCGTAAAGCCGACGAACCAGGCATCACGATTGTTCTGGCTCGTGCCGGTCTTACCGGCGGCAAACGTGCCGGGATCTGCTCCGCGTCCAGTACCGCGCTCGACCACCAACTGCAGAAGGCCGAGGAGATCGGACTGGTAGGGCGAAAGATCGACATTCGGCTTTGATTGTGAGCCAACGCGAAACGTCTTGGGCTGCCCTGCCGCTTGAAAGTCGATGATGCCCCAGGGTTTGACAGGGGCCCTGCCGAATTTGACGGACGCATAGGCGCTGGTGAGGTTAAGCAGATTTACTTCGGATGTGCCAAGCGCCAATGACGGCGTGTTGGCCAGTGGCGCATCGATGCCGAGTTCGCGCGCGGCTGCGATCACATTGTCTAGACCCACCTCTTGCGCAAGCGTCACTGACGCGGCATTGAGCGATCGCGCGAACGCCTCGGCAAGCGTTACCCAACCGCGATAGTTGCCACCGTAATTTTCTGGCGACCAGCCGTCAATGTCTATTGGCGCGTCCAGAACCTGGTCGGACAGAGTGAGCCCAGCCTTCAATGCTGCGTAATAGACGAACAGCTTGAAGGTGGAACCCGGCTGGCGCATCGCGGTGACGGCGCGGTTGAACTGGCTCGCCTTGTAGTCGCGCCCGCCAACCATCGCAACGACCGCGCCGTCGGGCGTCATCGCAACCAACGCCGCCTGCGATGCTGCGACCGTCTTTCCTTCACTGTCCAGGGCTCTTTTCACGACCCTTTCGGCGATCTGCTGCAATGTCGGCACCAGCGTGGTGCGCACCGTAGTCGAACCCGGCGAGGAGCCGGCGATTTCGCTCGCTTGCGGCGAAATCCAGTCGGCAAACCAGCTTCCGGAACGCGGCGTTGGTGTCGTTGGGTGCAGGCTGGCAAAGCTCGTCTTGGCTTCCGCCGTCTGCGGCGCGGTGATCTTGCCATTGGCCGCCATCGCATCGAGGACGACCATGGTGCGCTGCCGGGCGCCTTCGAAATTGTCGATGGGATTCCATTGGCTCGGCGCCCGCAGCAATCCCGCCAGCATCGCCGACTCAGGCAGGTTGAGGGCGCCGACATCCTTGTTGAAATAGATGCGCGCGGCGGCAGGCATGCCGGTAGCCCCCGCGCCAAGATAGACGCTATTCAGATAGCGCGTCAGGATTTCCGCCTTGCCGAGCTTCCACTCCAGCCAGAATGCGATCACGACCTCCTGAATCTTTCGTTTTATTGTTCGGTCGCTGTCGAGGTATTGCAGCTTGATCAGTTGCTGGGTGATAGTGCTGCCACCCTCCACCACCGAGCCGGCCTCCAAGTTCCGCAGAAGCGCCCTCGCGATGCCCCTGGGATCGATGCCGAAATGACCCATGAACCGGCGATCCTCAATCGAAAGGACGGCATCGATCAGATGGGGTGGAAACTGGTCGTATCGAGCATATGGCCCTTGATAAGGTCCCTGTCTTACCAGCGGCGCGCCGTCGGCGGTCTCCAGCACCACGACCGGCTTTAACGTTCCATCCCGGATTTCGCTCCAGGGCACGTCTTTCAGTGCCCACACCAGAATGCTTCCGACGAGGAGGCAGACAACAAGGAAGGACCCGAGAGCGAATTTCCACCAGCCCGTAATGAGCGATGCGCTCCAACGGCTTTCACGCTTTGAACGCCGATCGCGAATACCGCGCCCGGCTTTGACCAAAGCAGTCGCCATCCAGTTGTGCGGAGCTGGCGGGATTCCAAGCGGCGCCGACCTCCTTGGCTTCGTCCTCCAAGAAAATGCGGCCGTCTTGATCTTTGCCACAGCAGAACTTGCCTGCAAATCTTGACGTATCGCACGTAATAGAGTCCTGACGGCCCGTCTGGTTTGGTCGAAGGATCCGTGGGGCGGCTGCGGGTCTTCGACTTGGGTGGTTCCCGGCGAATCCAAGGCGGCCGCTTGCGCTGCCGAATCTGGGGTCTGATCGCGACCCGAGCTCGAGCTGCTAACGCTTTCACCTGAGGATTCGGGAGAATTGGGCATCGATTACCGCTAAAAAGCCAACGCACAATGACCTATATAGCCGGGGATGCGGACTGTTCCACCGCAAAAGGCCCCAACGGACTGCTGCGATGACAATGACGGCAACCATGCACCAGACATCGAGAGGGCAACCGCCACGTTGAAGCCGCTCTCAGCCAGCCAGGAGGTCAAGACTTGGCGAGGGGATCAGAGCTGGGCTTCGAGAGAAGTAACGGGGTTTCTCCTGCCTCCCAGGACCATTTCAGATAGCCGCAATCGGCCGAAAGCCGAGGTGGAGAGCTTGTCGCAACGTCCCAGGACCTGATCGATTTCATTACTGCAATTTGCGCCATCGCCGTTCGGCAGGAATCCGCCGGCCGCAGTCACCGGATTCGGCCTCGCATAAGAGGCCAGTGTTGCTGGCCCCTTATCTCTTATCAAATATCACTTGCAGCGCTCGACCAGAGATCGGCCGCTTCGGCGGCGGTCATGCGGCGCACCTCGGCCTCGTGGCTGCGGCTGGCGAAGAGTTCGCTGGCCATGATCTGTTCGGCAAGATCGGCCGGCAGCGAGAGGATGACGCGGCCTTCGCCATTGTGCAGGCCGCCGAGTTCGGTACGCTTACCCGTCACCATGCCGCCGGCAACCGTATTGTTGGTCTCCGGGTCGATCAGGATGAAGGAGCCGGACAGCCGGTTCTGCTCATAGGGGTCGAAGATCGCCGCTTCCTCGAAGACAAGCCGGACTTTGCCGATGGCGTTCATGTAGAGCCGCTGGGCAGCAGTCCAGGTGCCGGTCTTCAGCTCGAGTTGACTGAGCGGCTGCACCTGAACGCGCTGGCGGCGCGAACCGCTCTTCAGCCAGTAGCGTTTTCCGGGCTCGATGCCCTCAGGCTGCAGCGCGACGATCTGCGCGTCGAAGGCAAGGCCGACCTGCGGCTGGGCGTCGATCGAGACGATCATGTCGCCGCGCGCCACATCGACCTGGCGGTCGAGCACCAGCGTGATCGCGTCGCCGGCAACGGCAGCGTTGCGAACGAGATCGAAGGTGACGATCTTCGAGACATTGGCGACCATGCCCGACGGCAGGATCATGACGCTGTCGCCTGGCTTGACCGAGCCGCCGGCAACCGTGCCCTGATAGCCGCGGAAGCTTTCGCCCGGGCGCGACACGCGCTGCACCGAGAGCCGGAAGCCGACCGTCTGCGACGAGCGTACGGTCGCAAGCTCCAGCGTCTCCACCAGCGTCGGGCCGCTGTACCACGGCATGGCGGCCTGGGCGGAATAGACGACGTTTTCGCCCTTCAGCGCCGACATCGGAATGGCGGTGATCTGCTTGACGCCGAGCGACAGGGCAAATTCCCGGAATTCATGGGTGATCTTGTCGAAGCCGGCGCGGTCGTAGCCCGTCAGGTCGATCTTGTTGACGGCAAGCACGAACTGCTTGATCCCGAGCAGCGAGGCGATCGTCGCATGACGGCGGGTCTGCTCGAGAATGCCGAAACGGGCATCGACCAGCAAGATGGCGAGGTCGGCCGTCGAGGCGCCGGTCGCCATGTTACGGGTATATTGCTCGTGGCCGGGCGTGTCGGCGACGATGAAGGAGCGCTTGTCGGTCGAGAAATAGCGATAGGCGACATCGATGGTGATGCCCTGTTCGCGCTCGGCCTGCAGGCCGTCGAGCAGCAGCGCGAAGTCGGGCAGGCCGAGATCGTTCTGCTTGCCGGTGGAATCGCGCTGCAGCGTGGCGGCCTGGTCTTCCTTGACCGCCTTGGTGTCCCAGAGCAGGCGGCCGATCAAGGTCGATTTGCCGTCATCGACGCTACCGCAGGTAATCAGGCGCAACGGGCGCGTGTCGCGCTGGGCCTTCTGCGGCTCGGCGGCGGGCAGGCTGACGACGGTGGCGGCCGAGACGGCGGTTTGGGCTGCGGTCATCTCAGAAATATCCTTCACGCTTCTTCTTTTCCATGGAGCCGGACTGGTCGCGGTCGATGGCGCGGCCCTGGCGTTCGGACACCGTTGCGATTTCGAGTTCGGCAATCACCTCTTCGAGGGTGGTCGCCTGTGAGCGGATGGCGCCGGTCAGCGGGAAGTCGCCGAGGGTGCGGAAGCGGATCATGCCTTCCTGGCGGACTTCGCCGGGCAGCAATTCCAGGCGCGGATCCTCGGCCAGGATCATCATGCCGTCGCGCTCCACGAACGGCCGCTTCTTGGCGTAATAGAGCGGCACCAGCGGAATGTCTTCGGCCTGGATGTAGCGCCAGATGTCGACCTCCGTCCAGTTCGACAGCGGGAAGGCGCGCACGCTCTCGCCCTTGCGGATCATGCCGTTATAGACGTTCCACAGTTCCGGCCGCTGGTTGCGCGGATCCCAGCGATGGTCCGGGGTGCGGAAGGAATAGATCCGCTCCTTGGCGCGGCTGGCTTCCTCGTCGCGCCGCGCGCCGCCGAAAGCGGCATCGAACTGGCCGGCATCGAGCGCCTGGCGCAGGCCTTCGGTCTTCATGATGTCGGTGAAGGCCGCCGAACCGTGGGTAAACGGCGTGATGTTTTCGGCCGCGCCGCGCGGATTGATGTGTTCGATCAGATCGAGTTCGTACTTCTTGGCGGTCGCGTCGCGGAAGGCGATCATCTCCCGGAATTTCCAGCCGGTGTTCACATGCAACAGCGGGAAGGGCACGCGGCCGGGATAGAAGGCCTTGCGCGCCAAGTGCAGCAGCACCGAGGAATCCTTGCCGATCGAATAGAGCATGACCGGACGCTCGAATTCGGCGGCGACCTCGCGGAAGATGTGGATGGATTCGTTTTCCAGCGCCTTGAGATGCGGGTCGAGTGGCGCCTTGGCGCTCTGGGGATTGCTGAGTTCCGTATCCGGACGGCTATCGGGCATGTTTTACTCCAGACTGTCGATCCTTTGCGGTTTGCCGCAAAGCAGTTCCTGATGCTGGCTTTCCCAAGGCTGCGGCGGTGGCCGCGCCCGGGTTCGGTAAGCCGTGAATTTGATTATTGTGCGGCGATCACCGCGGCCTCTTCGGCGACATGCAGGCCGCATTCGCGCGTCTCGTCCTGCTCCCACCACCAGCGGCCGGCGCGTTCCGGCTCGCCGGGCTTGATTGCCCGCGTGCAGGGCTCGCAGCCGATCGAGGGATAGCCACGCTGATGCAGCGGATTGACCGGCACGCCGTTGTCGGCCACGAAGGCCTTGATTGCCTCCAGGTCCCAATCGGCGAGCGGATTGACTTTCAAGAGGTGGCGTTCGGCGTCGTATTCGGCAAACGGCGTTTCGGCGCGATTGGCCGATTGGCCACGGCGCAGGCCGGTGATCCAGATCGCAGCGCCTTCCAGCGCACGCGCCAGCGGCTTCAGCTTGCGCACGCCACAGCAGGCATGCCGGGCTTCGACACTCTCGTAGAAACCGTTGAGGCCGTATTGCGCCGCATAGGCGTCGATGTCGGCCTGTTCGGGCTCGAAGCGGCGGATCTGAATGTCGTACTGGCTTTCCGTCTCTTCGATCAGCGACAGCGTCTCGGCAAACAGCCGGCCGGTCTGCAGCGTCGCAACATCGATCGGCAGCCGGTGTGTGCCGATCTCGGCGGCGATCACCTGGTCCTCGATGCCGAGCGAGGTGGTGAACACCACGCGGCCGCCGAGGCCGGAGACCAGCGACAGACGTCCGGCGAGGTCAAGACCCGCCAGCGCGTCGTTCAGCGCCTCGGCTCTAGCAATCGGCCCTTCTTCCGCAATCGTATTGTTAACAGTCATGGGAATCCTGTCCTTTGTTGACGGGAGTATCGCAGCTCAGGCTAGGGTCGGACAGAAAAAGGGATTTCGAAAGCTGCGGCCGGAGGAGCAAATATCTCTCCGAAGCTGCCGCGATGCAGAAAAGCAGCCGCCCGCGGACGAAATCCGCGTTGGCAGCCTGAATGTCTATAAGATTTGTAGACTTACACGCGGCCTGTCAATCCGAAATCTGAAGTGATGCCGAAAAAGATGCGGAAGACGCGGTTTAGGCGTAAATTGCGCCGGCTCGGCCGAGGGTGAAAACAAGGCCGAAAACGCTTGATCCTCAAGGCTTTCTCCGGTGCGTTCAAATTCCGTTCATGCTGGCTATGCCATAGAGGCGAAAGTACTTCCGTAGCGGTGCGAAGATTCGTGCCGCCTGTGTGTGTCGATGGTCTGAGATGATTACGCAAAAGGCGAAATATGCGCTGCGGGCGCTGACGGTTCTGGCGGATGCCGATGCTGACGAACCGGTGATGATTTCCGATATCGCCGCGCAGCAGAAGATCCCGAAAAAGTTTCTCGAACAGATCCTGCTCGACCTGAAACATCACGGCATCGTCGTCAGCCGCCGCGGCAAGCAGGGCGGTTATCTCCTCTTGAAACCCGCCCACACCATCACCTTCGGCGAGATCCTGCGCATCGTCGACGGCCCGCTCGCGCCGCTTCCGTGCCTGTCGATCACCGCCTATCGAAAGTGCGACGATTGCGACGGCGAGCAGAACTGCCAGATCCGCCACGTCTTCGCCAAGGTGGCTGACGCCACCCGCAAGGTGCTGTTTTCGACGACCATCGCCGATGCCGCCCAGCCGGCCCGCACCGCCGAAGTCACCCGGCTGCTCGCCTGAGCGACGATCGGCCGGTTTGCCCAGTGCTGTTGCTCGTCATTCACAACGGCAGGGTGTTGCGACCATCGCGGATGCCGTGGGTCGAAGTCACGCCTCTCGTGGACCGATCTCAGCTTTCCGCCAGTTCCCTGGCGCGCCGGGCCCTGATCGCTGCGGCAATGAAGACGCGCGACAGGCCGTGATAGAGCGGCTCTCGCGACAACAGGCGCGAGGTGACGTAGCCGATCATCGATACCGCCATGATCGGGATGACGGCCTGGTGATCGCCAGTCATTTCCAGAATGATGACGAAGGCCGTCATCGGCGCCTGCACCACGCCGGAGAAATATCCGGCCATGCCGAGGATCGCCGCAAGCGCGATGCCGCTGCCCATCAACTGGCCGACCGTGCTGCCGAAACCGGCGCCGATGGCGAGTGAGGGCGCGAAGATGCCGCCCGGAATTCCCGAAATCATCGACAGGAAGCCGGCAGCAAGCTTTTCGAGGAAGAACAGCAGGGGCAGGGGATTGCCTTCGACCGCGCCCTTCGCCTGGTCGTAGCCGGTTCCGAAGGTCGTACCATCAGACAGGATACCGATGACGGCGACGGCGAGGCCGCAGGCCGTTGCCAGCATGACCATCCGCCGCAGCGGCTGCGAATGCGTGAAGCGGCGGACATGCTGGCCGATATGGAGCGCAAGCCCGCTGAAGGCCGCACCGAGCGCGCCGCCGCCGATGCCGCAGACGAACACCAGTTCCCAGTCGCGCAGCGATGCCGGCGCCACCGCGGTAGAGCCGAAATAATTGTAGCTGCCGGCAAGCCCGAGGGCGGCAAGGCCGGACAGGATGACGGCGGTCAGAACCAGGCCGTTGGCGCGCGATTCATAGGTCCGGCTCATCTCTTCGATCGCAAAGACGATGCCGGCGAGCGGCGTGTTGAAGGCGGCGGCGATGCCGGCCGCCGAACCGGCAAGGATCAGTCCGCGGGCCTGCGCCATGCCGCCGAAGCGGGCAACCGCCAGCATGATCGATGCGCCGACCTGCACGGTCGGCCCTTCGCGGCCGATCGATGCGCCGCTGAGCAGCCCGAGCACCGTCAGCACGATCTTGCCGAAGACCAGCCGCAGCGACAGCAGGCGGGTGCGGTCTTCCGGATCGCGCAGGTGCCGGGCGGCAATCGCCTGCGGAATGCCGCTGCCCTGCGCATTCGGGAAAAACGTTGCGGCAAGAGTGGCCGACAGCATGAAGCCGAGCGGCGTAATGACGAGCGGCAGCAAAAAGCTCCATTCGCCGGAGGTGGTCACGCCGGCAAAAGCGCGCTGGGCGAGATCCGCCAGCCTGGCAAAGCCGACGCTGATGACGCCGATCGCAAAGGCGCCGAACCAGAAGATCAGCCGCGGGCGCCAGAGCGCGAGGGAACCCCATAGAACACGGGATCGACGAAGAAGTCTGGACTTGCGATACAACACGGGCATGCCGGAGCGGATGTTGAACAGAGCCTCTTCCTAAACCGGTTTGCAGGGAAAGAACCATCTCTTTCTTCGAAATTCGCCGCCGACGAACTTCGCCGACAGGCAACGATAGCTCTCTCCAACCATCACCGATCGCTCACCGCCGCCCTTGGATTGACCCACGGTTCCTGGTTCGAGCGCGCCAGCGGCTGTTTGCCGAGGATATGGTCGGCGGCCTTTTCGCCAGTCATGATCGACGGTCCGTTGAGGTTGCCGTAGGTGACGTGCGGGAAGATCGAGCTGTCGGCGACGCGCAAGGCCTCGACGCCGATCACCCGGGTCTGCGGATCGACCACTGCCATCGGATCGTCCTTGGCGCCCATCTTGCAGGTGCCGCAGGGGTGATAGGCGCTTTCCAGATGTTCGCGCAGGAAGGCGTCGATCTCTTCGTCGCTTCGTACATTTTCGCCCGGCTGGATTTCCGGTCCTCGATAGTTCGCGAAGGCGCTCTGCCCGAAGAGCTCGCGGGTGAGGCGCACGCAGTGGCGGAATTTCTCCCAGTCCTCGGCATGGCTCATATAGTTGAAGCGCAGCACCGGGTCGGCCTTGGGATCGGCGGAGCGCAGCGTCACGCTGCCGCGCGATTTCGACAGATTGTAGCCGACATGCACCTGGAAGCCGTGGCTTTTGGCCGCCGCCTTGCCGTCATAGCTGATCGCCACCGGCAGGAAATGGTACTGGATGTCGGGTTGCTTCAGCCCGGGCGCGGAGCGCAGGAAGGCACAGGCTTCGAACTGGTTCGAGGCGCCGAGCCCGCCCTTGGAAAGCAGCCATTGCGCGCCGGCCACGCCTTGCCAGAACCAGGGCAGCCAGGAATAGAGCGACACCGGCTTGGTGCTCACCTGCTGGAAGTAGAATTCCATATGGTCCTGCAGGTTGGCGCCGACGCCCGGCCGGTCGGCCTTCACCTCGATGCCCATTTCTTGGAGATGGCCGCCCGGACCGATGCCCGACAGCATTAGCAGCTTCGGCGAATTGAACGAAGAGGCCGAGACGATCACCTCGCGGCTTGCCTTGACGACCTCTATTTTGCCGTTGCGCTCGATCTCGACGCCGGTCGCCCGGCCGTCCTCGATGACGATCCGGCGCGCCAGGCCGTAGATGATCCCGACATTTTTCCGCTTCAGCGCCGGTTTCAGATAAGCGTTGGCGGCTGACCATCGGCGGCCGGAAAAGATGGTCTGCTCCATCAATCCGAAGCCTTCCTGCTTGCTGCCGTTATAATCCTCCGTCGTCTCGAAGCCCGCCTGTTTGCCGGACTCGATGAAGGCGTGGAACAGCGGATTGGTGAAGCCGCCGCGCTGAACGTGCAGCGGCCCGTCGCTGCCGCGCCAGCCTTCCTCGCCGCCATGCGAATGCTCCATCCGCTTGAAATAGGGGAGAACATCGGCATAGGCCCAACCGCCGGCGCCGAGTTCCTCCCAGCGGTTGAAATCCTCAGCATGGCCGCGCACATAGACCATGCCGTTGATCGAGGAGGAGCCGCCGATCACCTTGCCGCGCGGCGCGGTGATGCGCCGGTTGTTGAGATTGGGCTCCGGTTCGGAAAGATAGCCCCAATTGTAGCGCTTCATGCTCATCGGCCAGGCAAGCGCTGCCGGCATCTGGATGAACGGCCCGAAATCGCTGCCACCGGCCTCAATGACGAGGACGCTATTCTTGCCGTCTTCAGAGAGGCGATAGGCGAGCGCCGAGCCGGCGGAGCCGGAGCCGATGATGACGAAATCTGCTTGCATGGTTTTTTCTCTCGCGTTTTGCTTCAGCCGTCGCGGCGCGTCGCCCCCTCATCCGGCTGCCCCCACCTTCTCCCCAAAGGGGAGAAGAGACGTGCCGCGGCCTCTCGGTTCCCCCTTCTACCCTTGGGGAGAAGGTGCCCGGCGGGCGGATGAGGGGGCTGCCTGCGCTGCGATCAATAAGGCGCCGCCACCGGCCCCATGCCGACATAAACCGTCTTCAGCTCGGAATAATGCTCCAGCGCGGCCAGCGAATTCTCCCGGCCGAAGCCGGATTGTTTCGAGCCGCCGAAGGGGATTTCCACCGGGCAGAGATTGTAGGTGTTGATCCAGAGCGTGCCCGCCTCGAGCCGGTCGACGACGCGATGGGCGCGGGTGAGGTCGGCAGTGAAGACGCCGCCGGAGAGCCCGAATTCGCTGGCATTGGCGCGTGCGATCACCTCGTCCTCGTCGTCGAAATCGAGCACCGACATGACGGGCCCGAAGATCTCCTCGCGGGCAATGCTCATCTCGTCGGTGACATCGGCAAACACCGTCGGCTGCACGTAATAGCCTTCGCCGGAGACGTTGTTCGGAATGCCGCCGCCGGCAATCAGGCTCGCACCCTCGGCCTTGCCCTTCTCGATGTAGGAAATCACCTTCTCGCGTTGCGCCCAGGAGACCATCGGCCCGACCTGCGTCGCCTCGTCCATCGGATCGCCGATCAGCATTGCCTCGGTGCGCGCCTTCAGCCGCTTCAGGAATTCGGCCTTGATCGCCTTCTGCACGAAGACGCGGGTGCCGTTCGAGCAGACCTGGCCGGTGGAATAAAAATTGCCGAGCATCGCCCCGCCCACCGCCGAATCGAGATCGGCGTCGTTGAAAACGATCAGCGGCGACTTGCCGCCGAGCTCCATCGTCACGTGCTTGAGATTGCCGGCCGCCGCCGCCGCCACCCGGCGCCCGGTCGGCACCGAGCCGGTCAGCGACACCTTCGCGACATCGGGGTGGTTGACGAGCAGCGGCCCGGTGTCGCGGTCGCCCTGGATGACGTTGAAGAGCCCCTTCGGCAGCCCCGCCTCATGCAGGATTTCGGCGATCTTCAAGGCGCCGAGCGGGGTGTTTTCCGAGGGTTTGAACACCATGGCATTGCCGCAGATCAGCGCCGGCGCCGCTTTCCAGCAGGCGATCTGCTGCGGATAGTTCCAGGCGCCGATGCCGACGCATACGCCGAGCGCCACGCGCTTGGTATAGGCAAAATCCTGGCCGAGCGGGATATGCGAACCGTTGAGGCCGGCCGGCGCAACGCCGCCGAAGAATTCGAAGGCATCGGCGCCTGAGGTCGGGTCGGCGACGATCGTCTCCTGGATGGGCTTGCCGGTATCGAGCGTTTCGAGTTCGGACAGCGCCCGGTTTCTCTCGCGCATGATGTCGGCCGCCCGTTTGAGGATGCGCCCGCGCGCCATCGGGCTCATCGCCGCCCATTCCGGCTGGGCGCGCTTGGCGGCCGCAATCGCCTTCTCGACGATCGCAGGCGTTGCCGCGTGCAGCCGGGCGATCACCTCGCCGGTGGCCGGATAGAGGCTCTCGATGACGGTGCCGTCGGTATCCTCGACATATTCGCCGTCGATGAAGTGCGAGGCTTTCGGCTGGGCTTTCATGTCATTTGTCCTTGGGTGGTGCGATGTGTCTTTTCCTTCTCCCCTGGGGGAGAAGGTGGCCCGCAGGGCCGGCTGAGGGGGCGGCAGTCTCGGCCTTTCGGCCGTTCGCTCCCGCGTCGCTCACCCCCTCATCTGTCCTTCGGACATCTTCTCCCCGCTGGGGAGAAGGGGAAACAACGGCCAGAAGCGCATTCAGATAATCCTCGGTCAGCGCGATCGAGGCCTCGATGCCGATCGGCGCCGATTTCAGACTTTGCCTGATGTAGAGCCCGTCGATCATCGCCGCAGCGCCCTCGGCGATGCGTTCTGCGGCGTCGGCGGGCAGCAGCCTCTTCAGATCGGCAAGCAGGTTGGAGCGCAGCCGTCGGGCATAGATCACCAGGAAACGCCGCGTCTCCTCAGAGCGTTGCGCCTCGGCGTAAAAGGCAAGCCAGGCGGCGATCGTGTCCGGCGCAAACTGGTCGGCGTGGAAGCTGACCCGGATGACCGCCGAAAGCCTGGCGCGCGGCGTCCGGGCTGCACGGAGCGCCGACACCGTATCGCTGCGCAATTGTCTGAGAAGCGAGCGGATCGTCTCGACCAGCAATTGTTCCTTGCTGCCGAAATAATGATGCGCCAGGGCAGGGGAGACGCCGGCCTGGCGGGCGATGTCGGACATGGTGACGGCAAGCGAGCCGTGATCGCCGATCACCCGCAACGCCGCGTCGACAAGCGCCTTGCGGCGCACCGGTTCCATTCCAACTTTAGGCAACCGCCAACTCCCCTATTGTCGATAAGGATATTTTTGATTGACTGATCAATCAACAAAAATATTTGCTGAATTGATTTCGCGCACATCTTTTAGGGAAGAACTGGGGCAACATATTCGGAGTTGATCAGGAGGTGTGCTATGACCAGCGTCTTCAACGAAATGCCCGCATCCTCGCTGCGGTCGAAATGGGCATGGTTTCTCGGCCTCGGCGTACTGCTTCTTATCTGCGGCCTCATCGCTCTCAGCAACCTGTTGATGGCGACCGTCGCCTCGGTCTTTTATGTCGGCATGCTGATGCTGGCAGGCGGCGTCATCTATCTCGTCCACGCTTTTCAGTTGCGCCGTTGGGATCAAGTGCTCTTCTGGGCCCTGAGCGGCATCCTTTATGTGCTTGCCGGCATCTGCGCCTTCATCAATCCTATCTTTACCTCGGCGGCCTTGACCCTGTTACTGTCCATTGCGCTGCTAGTGGCCGGCATCTTCCGTCTCTGGGTTGGAATGCGGATGCGACCGCTGAAGGGCTGGCGCTGGATCGTTGCAAGCGGCGTCATAACGGCGCTGGCCGGCTTTGTCATCGCCCTGGGCTGGCCGGTGAACAGCCTCTGGGTCCTCGGCCTGTTCCTGGCCGCCGATCTCATCATCCAGGGCTCGACGATGATCGCCTTCGGCCTCGGCATCCGTAGTTGAAGCCTTTTTGATACGCCTATTTTGACAAGGGCATGACAGGGGATTAGACTTAAGGGGTATGGACCGCTCGCCAAAAGCGGGTGGCCCTGTGTGCGATCGCCGCAAATGGTCATGCGTCCCCCAAAGGCAGGGTTCTGCCTGAATAAAAAAGGGAGGAAGTTCATGCCGATGGTCACCGTTTCCATCTCTCCGCAACAGGCAGCGGGCATCCGCGCCGCCGTCGACAATGGCGGCTATGCCTCGAGCAGCGAGGTCGTCCGCGAGGCGCTCCGCCTCTGGGATACCGCCCGCAAGCTCAACGAATTCCGCGACAATGTTCTCGACGACGAGGGCGCTCCATCCGGCGGCAGATGTGTCGCCGATATGTTCGCCGATCACGAGGCCGAGCGCCGCCGCTCCGCCTGACTAAGCGCCTGATTGTATTTTTGAATTCAAAGTAAACGCGGAACGCGTGGCCGCGTCCTGCGTCTTTCACAAAACTTTCATATTGGCGAAAGGGTTCATTGATCCTTCCGGGGCATCTTCCTGACCAAGAAGAACAAGTCACAGTGGAGATCAGCCAAATGAAGAGCGGGACTTCCCTGGCTGCCAACGTCGAGCCCGGCGTCCTGCGCCGCTATGCTAGCGACCAGATCGTCACGTTTGCCAAGCTCGTGGTCGAGAACGCTTTTCAGCCGATCGTCGAGGCCGGCACCGGCACGGTGTTCGGCTATGAATCCCTTATGCGCGGCCAGGAGCGCATCGGCTACGACACGCCGGTCGACATTCTCGATGAGGCTCATCAGGCAGGCCAACTGCTGCAGCTGGAGCAGATGCTCGCCAGCCGCGCGCTCGCCAAATTCGCGACGCTGTCGAATTTTTCCACCTCGACGCTGTTTCTCAATCTCGATGTCCGGCTGATCCCTGATGGCGAACGCCTGGTCGAGAGCCTGCTACAGCACCTGCGAAAGGCGAATGTTCCGCCATCCTCCATCTGCTTCGAGTTCTCCGAACGCTTCGACAACACCAGCGTGCCGGAATTTTCCGCCTTGGTGTCGAAGCTGCGCAAGGCCGGTTTCAAGCTGGCGATCGACGATTTCGGCGTCGGTCACGGCGAGATGAAGCTGCTTTGCGATCATTCCGTCGATTACCTGAAGATCGACCGCCATTTCGTCGCCGAGATCGATCGCAGCCCCCGCAAGCGCCACCTGCTGAAGAGCATCGTCAACATCGCCCATGTGCTCGGCACCCGCGTCATCGCCGAAGGCATCGAGACCGAGGCCGAATTCATCACTTGCCGCGAATATGGCGTCGACCTCGTCCAGGGCTGGTTCATCTCCCGTCCGACGACGCATATATCCGAGCTGGCGCCGTCTTTCCCGCATCTGCAGGAACTCGGAAAAAGCAAACGTAACAGCCAGTCGCTCGACGAAATCCTCATCCGCAAGCAGATCGAACTCTTGCCGACGGTTTACGAGAACGACAGCATCGACAGCGTCTTCGAACTCTTCCGCCGCAACCCGCGCCAGGCCTTCTTTCCCGTGCTCAACGCCAATAACGAGCCGCGCGGCATCATCCACGAGCAACACCTCAAGGAATATATCTACCAGCCCTTCGGCCGCGATCTCCTGAAGAACAAGATGTACGAGCGCAGCATCTCGCATTTCGTCGAAATGGCGCCGATCGTCGGCCTCGACAGCGACGCCGAGCAGCTGATGGCGATCTTCGCCAATATGGAAGGCAGCAACTGCCTGATCCTGACCGATAACATGCGCTATGCCGGCGTCGTCTCCGCCGCCTCGCTGATCAAGGTCATCAACGAGAAACAGCTGAAGACCGCCCAGGACCAGAACCCGCTGACCGGCCTGCCGGGCAATCGTGCCATCCGCGATTTCATGCGCCAGTCCGGCCGAGACGGCGATGAGGTCCGCCACTTCTGCTACTGCGATTTCGACAATTTCAAACCGTTCAACGATGCCTACGGCTTCCATCTCGGCGATCACGCGATCTCGTTGTTTGCCGCGCTGATGCGCCGCTATTTTTTCGCCGAGCGCCATTTCCTCGGCCATGTCGGCGGTGACGATTTCTTCATCGGCGTCGTTGGCTGGACCAAGGAGGAGCTGACGGAAATCCTCGACCGGCTGATCAGCGATTTCCACGACGATGTGCTTGACTTTTATTCCGACGAGCACCGCGCCGCCGGCCGCATCCTCGGTCACGACCGCGCCGGCGCCGAAGCCTTGTTTCCGCTGATGCGCTGCTCGATCGGCGTCATCGAACTGCCGGAAGGCCTCGTCATCGACGATATCAACCGCGTCAGCGCCGAGATCGCCGTCATCAAATCGGCCGCCAAAGAGAGCGAGGAAGGTCTCATCTTCCATCTCCTCCAGCGCCGCGCGTCTATTTAGACGCGCAGGGACGCTACAGAGCTTAGCAGCGGGCGAGGCGAATTGACGCCCTTGCCATTTCCGGCCTTCCCAAGCCTGCAGGGCTGACTTATTTCCTTGGCGCAGAGCATTTCAAGCAAAAGTGTGCAGCGGTTTTGCGTCCGGAATGCCTGAAAAATGCTTCAGGGAGGGTCGCGCTATGTCACTGCCTCAGGAAATGCGCTTCGTCGATCTGCCGTCCTTCGGCGGACCGGAGGTGATGACGATTGGCAAACGCCCGGTGCCGGTGCCGGGGGAGGGCGAGGTTCTCGTTCGTGCCGAGGCAATCGGCGTCAACCGCCCCGATGTCGCCCAGCGCCAGGGCAGCTATCCCGCGCCCAAGGGCGCGAGCCCGATCCTCGGCCTGGAGCTTTCGGGCGAAATCGTCGCGATCGGCGCCGGCGTCAGCGGCTATCGCGTCGGTGACAAGGTCTGCGGTCTCGCCAATGGCGGCGCCTATGCCGAATATTGCCTGCTGCCGGCCGGCCAGATCCTGCCCTTTCCCAAGGGTTATGATGCGGTCAAGGCTGCCGCCCTTCCCGAAACCTTCTTCACCGTTTGGGCCAATCTTTTCCAGATGGCCGGGCTGACGGAAGGCGAGACCGTGTTGATCCACGGCGGTTCCAGCGGCATCGGCACGACGGCGATCCAGCTCGCCCGTGCCTTCGGCGCCGAGGTCTATGCCACGGCCGGTTCAGGTGAGAAATGCGATGCCTGCGAAAAGCTCGGCGCCAAACGGGCGATCAACTACAGACGCGAGGATTTCGCCGAGGTGATCAAGGCCGAGACCGGCCACGGCGTCGACATCATCCTTGACATGATTGGCGCCTCCTATTTCGAGCGCAATCTCGCATCGCTTGGAAAAGACGGCTGCCTGTCGATCATCGCCTTCCTCGGCGGCGCCGTTGCCGAAAAGGTCAATCTCCAGCCGATCATGGTCAAGCGGCTGACGGTCACCGGCTCCACCATGCGCCCGCGCACCGCGGAAGAAAAACGTGCCATCCGCGACGACCTGCTCTCCGAGGTCTGGCCGCTTTTGGAAGCCGGCACCGTCGCCCCCGTCATCCACAAGGTCTTTGCCTTTGAAGAGGTCGTCGAAGCCCACCGGCTGATGGAAGAGGGCAGCCACGTCGGCAAGATCATGCTGCGCCTCGGCTGAGCGTTTTATCCGCGTTGCGGGCGACGTGCATCAATGTCAGCGCCGCCGCAATCGCGACGATGCCGGGCAGCGCCATCAGCAGGTAGAGCCAGTGCGCCGCCGACAGCGCCCCTGATATGCCACCAGGATCAACCAGCCCGGCGCCATTGGCGATGACGCCGGCGAAGGCGGCGCCGAAAGCGCCGCCGAGCGAACTCATCGTCGGGATCGCCGAGGACGCCTTGTCCTGCTCGTTGTCGGCGACAAGCGCCAGGACCATGGCGACGAGATGCGCCCAGCCGAGCCCGACGCCGAAGCCCATCATGAACATGGCCGCCGCCGCCGGTACGATGAAGAGCATATGGGCTTGCGGATTGTTACGCGCGAGAAAGACCGCCAGCGAAATGGTCGCCGCCGCCTCGATAAGCGCACCGGCAACGATGGCCAAATACGCCTGCCGGCCGGTCAGCGAGCCGCTGAGGAAGGCCGCAAACGTCCAGCCGAGGGCGACGAGGGCGACGAGATAACCCGAGACAAGCGGCGTCACCCCGTGCAGGACCTGGAGGAAATAGGGAATGAAGACGTCGCTGACGAGCACGACCGTCATGGCGAGCATTGTCAAGTAAACGCGTGCAATCGGCCTGGAAAGGCTGACGGCGCCGGACGGCAGCAGTCGGTTCGGGCTTCTCCCCTCGATGAAAAGCATGCCGGCGACCGCGGCGATCGAGGCCGCGATCAAAGCGATTTTCGCAGCCGTCGTTTCGATCGTTCCGGCGGTGCTGACCATCAGCACGGCGCCAAGCAGCAGCCCGATCTGGGCAACCGGCGTCTTAGCCTGTTCACGGTCGTCTTCGACCTCGGGCAACAGCCGCGGCGCCAGCACCGCCATCACAAGGCCGAGCGGCACCAGCACGATGAAGGCATAGCGCCAGCTGCTGCCGGCGGAGAAGAAGCCGCCGAGCGTCGGTCCGATGACGGTCGCCACACCCCAGATCGCCGCATAAAGCGTCGACGCCTTCGTCCATAGCGGCTCGGGATAGACGAATCGGATGAAGGCATAGCCAAGCGCTGCCAGCGACCCGGTGCCGAGACCCTGCACCGCGCGTCCGAGCAACACCACCGGCATCGACGGTGCGGCGGCGGCAATCAGGCTGCCGACGCCGAAGACCAGCGCCGCGATCACATAGATGGTGCGAAGCCCGGTTCCCCGCGGCCGCATGGCGACGAAGATCGAGCCAAGCACGGCTGCGGCGACGAACAGGCTGGTCACCCAGGAAAACAGCGCGAGCCCGCCGATATCGCGCACGATCGAAGGTGCGATGGTCGCCATGATGTAACTCTCCACCGCATAAAGCGTCACGCCGCCGGCAAGCATCAATGTTGCCGGCAGGTGCTCGGGCAGGAAGAGGCGGAGGAGGGAGCTGGCGCTGGGGATGGCTGCAGTCTGGTCGATATCGGACATGGGATGATCCCGAGATTTTGCTGGCGAAGGATTATATTCCAAGTTATAAATTGGAAAATTACATGCCGCTCGGATTAAAGCAAGATGTCACTTGGAAAAATATGCGACAGTCCCCCGCCAACCGGATCCTGATTCTGATAAAGACCGAAGGTCCGCAGCTCGGCGCCGCGATCGGCGATGCGCTCGGCATTTCGGGCGAGGCCGCCCGCCAGCAGCTCGCCAAGCTGGCGGAGCAGGGGCTGGTGGAGCCGGTTACCGTCGGCGCCACGGGCCGGGGTCGGCCGCGTCAGCTCTGGCATCTCACCGCCAGCGGCAACCGCCAATTTCCCGACGGCCATTCCGAATTGACGGTAAACCTGCTCGGCACGCTGGTCGAACAGCTTGGCCCGGCAGCCCTCGACACCGTCATCTCGGCCCGCGAGGCCGAGACGCTGCAGCGCTATCGGCAGGAACTGGAAAATGCCGGCGACCTTGCCGCGCGTGTCGAGGGCCTTGCCGCGATCCGAACCCGCGAGGGTTACATGGCCGACAGCTGGCGCGAGGCGGACGGCTCATTCATGCTGGTCGAAAACCACTGCCCCATCTGCGCAGCCGCGTCTGCCTGCGCCGGCTTCTGCCGCTCCGAACTCGAAACCTTCCGCGCCGCCCTCGGCGCCGAGGTCGAGCGCAGCGAACACATCCTGCTCGGCGCCCGCCGCTGCGCCTACCGCATCACGCGTCGTTGACCGATACCGCTCGCAAGCAGCTCGCGCTTCAGGCTGGCTGCTGCGCCTGACGCTTGCTGCTTTCGAGATAGAGCAAGACTCCGATCGACGCGAGACCTGCAGCGGCGCCGACGAAGGCGGTTCCGGAATAATCGGTGATCGCAGTGCCGAAGGCGAAGAGCCCGGCGACGATGCCGGTGCCGATGAAGGTGTTGAGCGAGATCAGCGAGGTTCCGAGACCCGGTCGGTCTGCGATCAGGTCCTGCAGATAGGTGATCGGCACGCTGAGGATCGCCGCCGCCCCGCAGGCGTTGAGGAGGAGCAGCGCATAGATGTGCCAGGGCGCCGAGGCAAATCCGAGCAGCAGCAGATAGCAGCAATAGATCAGCGCGCCGAAGGCGAGCACATGCACGGTGCGGAAGCGCCGTTGCGCCATGCCCCACATCATCATGAACGGCATTTCGAGAAAGGCCGTCAGCCCGGCGATGAAGCCGACATCGACCACGCTTCCATCAGCCGCATGGGTGATGATCAGCGGCAGAAGCATACTGTTCAACCGCTGCAGCCCGAAGAGCAGCGCCATGACGATGACGCGCGAAAGCACATAGGGCATGAAGATACGCTTCAGCGAAGCAAGGAACCCGGGCTGATCGGGGGACGGACCGGCCGTGCCGTTTCCGGGCGCGAAGAAGAAATACAGGCAGAAACAGGTGAAGCTTGCGAAGGCCGCGATCCCATAGGCCGGCGTCATCGACGGCGAATTGACCAGATAGAGGCCGATCATCCCCGGCGCCAGCGCCCATGAGCCGGAAAACAGCGCCCGCACCGTTGCGGTGATCCCCGCCGCCTGGCCGCGATCCATCTGGTTGGTCCTGGCGCGCAGGCTGGCAAACAGCAGCGAATAGGTGGAGTTGCTCATCGGCACCAGCAACAGCGTCGAGACGATGAAGACCGCGGGGCTGTGAAAGATCGCGATCGATCCGAAGCCGAGCATGCCGGCGACGGTAAGTCCCAGCACCAGCGGCCGCCGCTCTTTCAGCCTGTCCGACCAGATGCCGAGCGTCAGGCTTGTGGTAACGTTGACGATCGCCGAGAAGAAGATCAGCGCCGAATAGACGCCGTTGCTCAGGCCCAGTTCGTTGATCCCGATGATCGACTGATAGGGCGCGGTCGAGGCATAGGTGAAGGCCAGCGCGACGAGCGTCACGGCCGGAATGCGGATCCGGTTATCGCGCAGGATCAAGGAAAAAGTGGATGGCATGGGGCGGTTCCTGATGCACCACCTTTAGCCGCATCGGCTACATCAGAGAAATGATAGTTTTCGATCACTTCGGTCAATTCTTGTGATGATCGTTTGGACGCTGTGATGGCTGTGCGACGGAACATCGGTACTTGCCGGATTGAGCGAGGCCTGGATCCCAGGCTCAGGGCTTGGGATGACGGAGATTGGCTGCGCGTTTCCGCCAAACTCGCCACGCGCGGAGCGGTAGCCGCTAAGTGGCCGTCGCTACACCGGGACAAAACGTCAACACCGTTGGCTTTCGCCCCCTGACGCGTTATGCCTGCCGCAACCCGTCAGAACCCGGATGAGAGCCCATGTCCAATCCCGTCACCGTCGAAGTTACCCGCGGCCTGCTTGTCGAAAGTCGCCATCGCGGCGCGGTGGCTGTCGTCGATGGCGACGGCAAGCTTGTCTTCTCGCTGGGCGATATCGACGCCGCCGTCTTCCCGCGTTCGGCCTGCAAGGCGATGCAGGCGCTGCCGCTGGTCGAAAGCGGAGCAGCCGATGCTTACGGTTTCGGTGACAAGGAATTGGCGCTGGCCTGCGCTTCGCACAATGGCGAGGACGAGCATGTAGCGCTTGCCGCGTCGATGCTGTCGCGCGCCGGCCGAAATGGCGACGTGCTGGAATGCGGCGCCCATTGGTCGTTCCACCAGAAAACCCTCATCCATCAGGCCCGCACGCTCGATGCGCCGACCGCGCTGCACAACAATTGCTCGGGAAAACATGCCGGCTTCATCTGCGCCTGCTGCCACCAGGACGTCGATCCGAGAGGCTATGTCGGCTACCAGCATCCGCTGCAGGTCGAGATCCGCGCGGCGATGGAAAGCCTGACCGGCGCCGTGCTCGGCGCCGAGAGCTGCGGCACCGACGGCTGCTCGATTCCGACCTATGCCGTGCCACTCAGGAGTCTTGCCCATGGTTTTGCCAAAATGGCGACCGGCACCGGGCTGGAACCGCTCCGCGCCAAGGCATCCCGCCGCCTGGTCGAGGCCTGCATGGCCGAGCCCTTCTATGTCGCGGGCTCCGGCCGCGCCTGCACCACGCTGATGCAGATCGCCCCCGGTCGCATCTTCGTCAAAACCGGCGCCGAGGGCGTTTTCTGCGCCGCCATCCCGGAAAAGGGCATCGCCATCGCGCTGAAATGCGGGGACGGCGCCACCCGCGCCGCCGAAGCCATGGTGGCGGCGACACTCGCCCGCTTCTTCGAGACCGAAGAGAAGGTGCATGCCGCCCTGATGGCCCATGCCGCAACGTCGATGCGCAATTGGAATGGCATTCATGTCGGCGATGTCAGGGTCACCTCCGCCTTGGCCGGATGAGTGCGAGGCGCATGTATAAGTTATTAGAAAAATAAGAATTACCTAATATAAAGAGGGTGCGTGCTACGATCGCGGATTCACCCCTTCGGGGCGACGTGAGCACAGTCCAAGCCATGAGGGCAGGGCATGTTTGCAGGCCGCTATCTCTGGTGGATGCTGATGGGTATCGGCATCTTCATGTTCACCGCGCTAAGCCGCGACTATATCACCTGGCTCGTTATGCAATTGTCCGGCTGTGGGAATATGGCCGGCGCCTGCGAACCGGCCATCCTGACAATATCGAGCGTGCTCAAACCCGCCTGCATCTGGACCGCGATCGGCGTGCTCTTCATGGCGACGCTGCTCCGGCTTCACTATCTCTCGCTCATCTGGTTCTGGGGGCCGATCGTCGCGGTCTGGTTCGTCGCATCCACGCCGGTCCTCCTCTTCCTGGCAGCGGACGCAACGGCTCTGACGCGACCCGCCACGGTGGCGGCGCTGCCTGTCGCCTTCCTGTTTCTGGCCGCTTTCGTCGCCTATCTCATGCTTACCCTCGAGGATGGCGACATGCCGCTCGCAGCCTCGGTGCCGTTGCGCTTCACACTCGGCCTGACGGCCGTCTACGGCGCGCTTGCTGGGGTAGCCTTCATGTCGGAACTGTCGCGAGCCGCCGGAACCCTGCTCGACATGCCGGCACTTTCCGTCGCCATCGCGCTGGTGCAGCCACATCTGCAGACAGCGCTCACTCTTGGAACCGGCAGCATGGCGCCCGCTTATGCCGTGCTGGCGGCCTTCGTCGCGGCTCTTGCCGCAAGCCTCTTGCTGCATGCTGCCGCGCCGCCGGCCCGCCGCGCCATCACGCTGCGGCGATCGCGCCGTTGAGGTCGCGATAGGGCTTCAGCCGCTCGGCCGTCATCTCCGCCGGCACGATCAATCCCGCCACCTCGGAAATTCCAAGCACAGGGCAGGGCGAGACGAGATCGAATTTCTCCTCCGTCAGCAGCACATGCGTTTCGGCCGCGCAGCCGGCGATATGCCGCTTGATTGCCGCCTCCTCGAAATCGCCGGTGGAAAGCCCATGCACCGGATGCGCGGCAGTGACGCCGAGGAAGAACAGGTCGGGGCGCAACTGCGAGATCGCCGCTGCCGCTGCCGCGCCCGTTGCCACCATCGAATGTTTGTAGAGCCGGCCGCCGGTGAGGATCACCTCGGCGGTCGGGTGGTGCTCGAGTTCGGCGGCGATCGTCGGGCTGTGGGTCGCAACCGTCAGCGGCATGTCGCGCGGCAAGTGCCGGGCGATCTCAGCCGTCGTCGTGCCGCCGTCGAGGAAGATCATCTGTCCCGGCCTGACCATCGCCGCCGCAGCAGCACCGAGCCGTGCCTTGATCTCTGACGAGACGCTGGCCCGCGCGGTGAAATCCGGCAGGTCGGGCGAAAGCGGCATCGCGCCGCCATGCACCCGTTTCAACAGCCCCTCCGCCGCCATTTCCCGGAGATCGCGGCGGATCGTGTCTTCCGAAAGGGAAAAATCCTCGGCGACGCGCTTGGCGATCACCTGGCCATCACGGCGCAACATGTCGAGGATGAGGGTTTTGCGCTGCGATGTCAGCATGGGCTCTCTGCACGAAAATAAACATATTAGCCCGATACTGCACGAACAGACTCGACATTCAAGAAATATCATGCATTTTCACGAAATCCCGTGCATGAAGCCGGGAGTGCTCACGCAGAAGCGGAGCGAGGGAGTGGATGATGTTGATATTGATAGCCGGCCCATATCGGTCCGGAACCGGCGACGACCCGGAAAAAATGGCCGCCAACTTGAAGCGGCTGGAGCAACCCTCGCACGCACTGTTTGTCGCCGGCCACGTGCCGATGATCGGCGAATGGTTGGCCCTGCCGATCTGGCACGCCGCCGGCGGTAAGTCGGTCGGGGACGCGCTTTACGAGGAGATTTTCCACCCAGTCGCCGGCCGGCTGCTGCAGCTCTGCGAAGGCGTGCTGCGCCTGCCGGGCGATTCCAAGGGGGCGGATAACGACGTGCGCATCGCCAGGGAGCGCGGCATCCCGGTCTGGCATCGGCTGGAAGACGTGCCGGGCTGCGGCTGAAGACTTGCGCGGCGCCTCAGCGTTGCTCTTCGCTTAAGCTCAGCGCATTTGCGGCTTTGCTCACTCCCTCGACCGACCCTTCGGGGCGGTTGAGGGAGACGGCACGGCATGCCGATCATTGCTCCTCGCCCGCGCCGACGCAGAGGCAAAACGCCATTTCCCTAGTTCCGGCGCACCCATCCCTGCGCTATATCACGTGCCGAAAGGGAGTGGATCACCATGCTGACATTGTACTACGCGGCAGGAACCTGCGCGCTCGCAAGCCTTATTGCCCTGGAAGAATCAGGCCTCGCCTTCGAAACAAGAAAGCTCAGCTTCGCCAATGGCGAGCAGCGCTCGCCGGACTATCTGCAGATCAACCCGAAGGGCCGTGTGCCCGCCCTTGTCACCGAGCGCGGCGTGCTCACGGAAACCCCGGCAATCCTCAGTTTTATCGCTGAAAGCGCGCCGGACGCCAAACTGGCGCCGCTCGGCGATGCCTTCGAATTGGCAAGGCTGCAGGCCTTCAGCAGCTATCTCTGTTCGACGGTGCATGTGAACCATGCCCATCGCCCGCGCGGCTCTCGCTGGGCCGACGATCAGGCGGCGATCGAGGCGATGAAGGCGAAAGTGCCTGAGAATATGGCGGATTGTTTCACTCTGATCGAAGAGACGATGTTCAAAGGCCCCTGGGCGATGGGCGAGGCCTATTCGCTCGCCGATCCCTATCTCTTCGTGATGACAGGCTGGCTGCCCGCCGACGGCGTCGACCCCGACCGCTTCGCAAAGGTCAGCGACCATCACGCCCGCATGCTGCAGCGCCCGGCCGTCCAGCGGGCGCTGGCCTACGATCGAGGCTGATATCCGGAACGGGCAGCAAGTTTCCTCGGCGCCCGGAACAGCCAGGCACCGATGAGCCGCAACCGTAATTCCTCGTCGCCGATCACGGCGGCGCGCACCGGCAGATGGGGCCAGCCGATATAATGCGCGGTCTGGAAATAGATGTCGGGCGCCATTTCGAGCAGATGATCCTTGTCGTCCAGACCTATCGAGATCACGATCGTCTCGGCGTCCTTCACCGCGACGAAGCCCCTTCCGGCGACCTTCAGCGCCGGGTTGCCATAGGAGGTGCTTTCCTCGACATCGAGCAAGCCTGCTTCCGCAGCCAGCTGCTTGAGGCGCTCAAATATTGCATCGACGTCGCCGGCCATTGTCTCACCTTCCCCTCATTGATCCGAAACCTGAAACCACGCCCGCTTCGGACAGAAAGCGGAACCTTTGTCAGCCGGCCGATGCAGCGGTGAACACCGCCAGCTGGGCCGCGAAAGCACGCTGATAGGCCGGCCGGGCTTCGCCGCGGGCGACATAGGCGGCAAGGTTTGGATATTCCTCCAATAGACCCGATGCTTGCGCCCTGAGCAGCACCGTCACCATCAGCAAGTCGCCGGCGCTGAATGCGCCATCGAGCCAGTCGGCATCGCCAAGGCGAGCGGAAAGGCTCCCCAGCCGTTTGCAGATGCTGTCTTCGAGAGCACGCAGGCGCTGCTCGTACCAGGGTTCGTCGCGCTCGAGGATTGTGGCGAGGCTGCGCTCGAAGATCGGTGGCTCTACTGTGTTGAGCGCGGCAAACATCCACGTGACAGCGCGTGCCCGGGCATTCGTATCCGCCGGCAGCAGTTCCGCATGGCGCTCGGCGATATGGAACACGATCGCGCCGGACTCGAACAGAGTGAGATCGCCTTCTTCATAGGTCGGAATCTGCCCGAAAGGATGAAGCGCCAAATGCGCGGGCTCCTTCATCGTCTTGAACGAAACGAGACGAACCTCGTAAGGCTCGCCCGCTTCCTCGAGCGCCCAGCGAACGCGCATGTCACGCGCCAGACCCCGGCCGCGATCGGGCGAGCGTTCAAAGGCGGTAATGGTAATTGTCATCGCTTCCTCCCTATAATTTTATCCTTAGATCGATGCCGATGTAAGGCGTGTTACAATGGCTTGAAAGACGGCTGGCGAAACACGATTCCGACACCGATGCTCGCGATAATCCTCGCCGGGGCCAGATCAATTCAGCGCGGCAAGCCTTGAGACTATCGCCAGATCCCTCGTAAGGCCCCGCCAGACGGGACATGGACCGTGGAGCCGGGCTGGATGCCGGCCGTAACGAGATTGCGGACCGTCTTGTTGGTGAAGAGGCCGCGCATCATGGCTTACCAGTTTCCACGGGGCGATGAGAAGACGTTCAGGTCGCTTGGATTGTCGCCGCGCTCGATCAGATGCCGACCTACTTCCGCTCGACCGTCAGTACCATCGGCATGGCCCAATTGGCCTCGGAAATCGGCCAGCTGAGCAGGTTTACGCTGTCGTCGTCCACCTGAGCTTCCCATCTAGCGTAGAATTTTTGCCGATAGTCATTCAGCCGGACACTTCGGCAGGCGAGAGGACCGCCGTCGAGATTGAGGGCCACCTTGAGATTGAGCGGCGAGGTCTTCAGAAACTCTGCCAGCCGGTCGAGGGAAAAGAACGCGTCCTTTGTCGTGCCGATGACGATACGCCCCAAATCGTCCCTGGCGACGAAGGTTCGGTTGGCGAGCCAGCGGCTTTTCACATTCACATGAGTCTGCCCGTCGTCGCCGATCAGGAGCGGATAGGAAACCATGGCGTTCGACGCGCCGGCAAAGGCGACCCGCCAATCTTGATGGGTCAGATCGCGGATATCGGCAGCGTCTTTGCCGGCAATGAAGGCGCCGGCCTTCGCGTCATATTGCTGGGGCCCCATCGCAATACCCTCGCTGATGAACGGCGTGTCGGGCCTGCCATGCATGTCATAATAGCTGCCGTTGACGATGAGCACTGCGTTGGGCAAAGCCTTTTCCCATTCGTCGATGCCGGTATCGCCCGCAGCCGCATTACGGGTGACGAATCGAAAGCGGGCCGGGTCAATTCTGCTGAGAAAGATCCGGTCGACCTCGCGGCCATCGGCAAGAACCGGCAGCTCCGCCACTTCGAAGCCCGTCTCCGGCTCTTGCCAGACCAGCGGCCCGGGCAAAACGGCCGGGATTACCGGGCTCAACGCCAACCGCATGGAGGCGGAAAGGCGCTCGTCGTCAGGTTTGACTTTGACCCAATAGGTTCCACCGCGCCGCAGGACGGTGTTGAAACCATAAACACCCGCGACCTGCCAGAGCCAGCCGGCGCTGACGACAATGACGACCGTTAAAATTGCTAGGAGTCCGAACAGGATTTTTCGAATTGCTGGCACTGAAAATCTCTTTGCTGAAACAGATAGGGCTTCGCGACGCCGGGTTGGCGTGGCGTCGCCCGAATGCAGCTCCCAAGTAAGGTTTTTCTACGGTGGAAAGGCTGCCCGCTCTGTCGAAATAGCCCCTTCAGCTTGCCAGGGCCAGTCCTCCGTAACGGCTGATTTCGCTCTCGATCTGTCTGACCAGAGTGTCGAGCGCCGGGTTTCGCCTCTTGCGCCCACGACGGAAGACATAGGAGGCGACGGCAGCCTGTCGGTGATGATCTGCATCTCAGGCGGAAGTGATGGGGTGACGATGGAGGACGTCTGGATGACATCACGAAATTGATTGGTCCCCTGCGAAGCCTGGACAAAGAGGCCGGCGAGCTTCAGTATCAATCCGCATTCGCTCATTCCGGTATCAGGCCCCAATAGGAGAACGCCTTTGTTTGCCGTCGCAAAATATTCAGAACGCACTGGCCGAGGCGGAAGGACGAGACGCGGCTCGAATTCAATCGAGGGCTAGTCTTGCTGCTCGGCCTTGACGCGCCAAAGCTGGCGCATGTCCAATGTCGAGAAGAATATGATCATCGAATTGACTGCTTATGATTTCGCCGCGTTGCTGAACGGCGCCGCGCCCGCAGATACGCGCCTGGTTCCCGATAGCGCGATCGCCCCTCCGGATGTTCTGGAGATGCTGGCGAGGATCGCCGCGGAGATCGGCGCCGAATTTACCCCCTCCGCCTGGATGATTGTCGAGGATGGCGAGATCGTCGGACTGTGCTCCATCATCCGTGCGCCTGAGAACGGCGAACTCCACATAGGCTATGGGATTGTTCCGGGTCGCGAGCGGCGTGGATACGTCACGCGCGCTATCGGAGAATTGCTCGAATGGGCGCGGAAAGACCCGCGCGTTAGGCTCGTTTCGGCCGATACGGGCGTGGAAAACATCGCCTCGCAGCGTGCCCTTGAACGCAACGGATTTATCCGCACCGGCGAACGCATCGATCCGGAAGACGGTCAGGTGATTTGCTGGCAGGCATCGATCGCCTAAGCGGCGCGCACCGTCACGCGCATTTCGCCAGCGGCGGTTTGGCCTCGGCGGAAAACCCGGTCTCTGCTCCGAGCGGAAGATCGGCAATTTCGCGCATCGACATGCGCTCGACCTCGGGATGCCGAAGCGGATCGTCCTTCCAGACTAGCGTAGTGTCTGCACCGCCCATGGCAAGGGCGGGCTTCAAGAAAAACTTCAGCAACGACATGGATGCCTCGCTTTCTCCGGCGGTACGGGATGATGGTCGCAGGCTGTAATGTCGGCTCTCCTAAGCGGATTTTCAATTGAGATTAATGCGACGCTGCTATAGAAAAACTGCATGAAGAACCTCAACACGGTCCATATCAACGGCCTCAGGGCGCTCGAAGTCGTCGGTCGTCTGGGCTCGCTGCAGGCGGCCGCCGACGAGCTCGGCGTCTCGGTCGGCGCGGTCAGCCAGCAAGTAATCAAGGCCGAAGCCCAGCTCGGTCAGGTGATCTTCGAGCGCACCGCCAGGGGAATGATCGCCACCGCAGCCGGCCGGCCCGTGCTGCTCGCGCTCAACGAGGGTTTTGCCCGTCTTTCGGCGGCGGTGTCGATCGCAAGCCGCAAGGACGATACGATCCTGACCATCTCGGTGGCGCCGGTTTTCGCCGCCCGCTGGCTCGTCTACAGGCTCGATCGCTTCGCCGAGCGTCATCCCGATATCAAGCTGCGGCTGGATGCAACGACCAATCTCGTCAACCCGGCGCTTTGCGATGTCGATATCGGCATCCGCGTCGGCACCGGCAATTGGCCTGATGTGAAGGCCGAACTGCTGCTGGAGCAGGAGGTCTTTCCGGTCTGTTCGCCTGAGATGGCGGCGAGATTGCAAGAGCCAGCCGATATCCTGGCGCTGCCTGCCGTCGTCGACGGCCGCGCCATGTTCACCTGGGAGGTCTGGATGCGCGAGGCGGGGCTGTCAGGCGCGACACCCGCGACCCGCCACGTCTTCAACGATGCCTCGCTCTGCCTCGATGCGGCGATCGCCGGGCAGGGCGTCATGCTTGCCTGGCAGACCCTGGCCGCCTTTGCGCTCGCCGAAGGCCGGCTCGCTGCCCCCTTCGGCATTCGCGCCCGAACCGGCTTCGGCCATTACTTCGTCACTGCCGAAGGCACGCGCGAGCCGAAGAAGGTCAGGGATTTCAAAGCCTGGATCCGCGAGGAAATGACCGGCACGCAGGCGCTGTTCCGGTAACTCAGGCCTCGGCCGGCTCCAGGCTGCGGCCCGCCTGCATCGCCTTATAGGCCTGGCGAGACTGGCAGCGCTCGATCCACGCCTTGATATTGGGATGTGCGTTGAAAACGGCCTCCTCGCTCTGGGCGTAGCGCAGCACCTCGGCGATATTGAGATCGGCAACAGTGAAGCGGTCGCCGACGATCCATTCCCTGCCGGCAAGGTGGTTTTCGAGAGCCGCAAGCGGCCGGCGCAGCGCGCGGCAGGCGGCGGCGATCACCTGCTTGCCCTCATCGCTGTTTTCCAGGCCGTTATCATAGGTCAGAACGATCTTTACCGTCTCCGGCTCGACCTGCGAGGCGGCCCAGATCGACCACATCGTCAACAAACCGTCTTCTTCGACGGTTTTCCCGGAAAGCGGACCGCCATGTTTACGGGCGAGGTAGAGATTGATCGCCAGCGACTCGTGCATGACGAACTCGCCATCCCTGATGCTGGGGATCTGTGACATCGGGTTGACCGCACTAAAATCCGGGGAGTGCGTGTTGAGGGGCGCCTCTGATGCCAGCGGGTCTGCGAGCCGCTTGGCTTGCAGCACCGGCACCGACCGGAACTCCAGCCCAAGCTCCTCCGCCATCCAGTAGACGCGCGAGGCGCGCGATCGATAAACTCCGTAGATTGTCAGCATGACCGTATCCCCTCAATGTTTCCGAGAGACCGTAGTTGCGCGATCGGCCCCGGAAAAGTCCCTGCCGCTGATGGGATGATGAAAGCTTTTGATGGCGGAGTTCCAGGCACTCGCGAAAACGAAGTCACGAAACGCGGTTGCGCTCGACGGTGAGCTGCGCATAAGGCGAGCCGCCGCCGGCCATCTCGGCCGACACTTTCTTCTCCCACTGGAAGCCTAAAACCGCGCCTTCTGTGGTTTCCTGGAAGATGTTGTCGGTGATGACGGCGGCGCCGGCGCCATCGGCGACCGAGACGGCGCATCCCACAGGCGCCTTGCGCACCACATTGCCGCTGACGACGACGTTGCGCAGATAGGGACCCCAGCCGATCTGCATTCCCCAGCGCGGCGCGCCTTCGATCACATTGCCTGAGATCAGCGTATCGGCCTCCGCCGCGATGCCGATGCCGAAACCGACCTCGTGCTGGTAGGGCCCTTTCAGCGTCAGGTTGCGCACGACATTGCCGGTCACGCTCGCCAGCCTGCCGCCCTCGTCGAAATTGGCGATCGAGATGCCGTTCGCTGCTCCGTCGATCATGTTGGCGGAAACGACGGCGCCCTCGAAGGCGAATTCCACATAGATCGCCGTCTCGCCGGATCGCCGGCACTGGTTGCTGCTGATCTGGATGTCCGATGCCGAATTTGCGCGGATCGCCGTGAAGGCGCAGTCGGAGATATGGTTGTTCACCACCATCACCCCGTCGGCACGGAAGATATTGATGCCGTTGCCGTTTTCGCCGGTGCCGCCGTCATTGGCGCGGATGTTGGAGATGCGGTTGCCGGAAACGACTGTGCCGTCCTCCGCCTTCTTCCAGCGATGCACCAGGATGCCGCCATTGCCGCAATCGGAGATCGTGTTGCCGGTGACCGAAAGATTGGCGGAATCGACCGCATAAAGCCCGGATTGCCCGGCACCGGAAATAC
The DNA here is from genome assembly GCF_019685025.1 of Rhizobium sp. NZLR8. Classification (NCBI taxonomy): domain Bacteria; kingdom Pseudomonadati; phylum Pseudomonadota; class Alphaproteobacteria; order Hyphomicrobiales; family Rhizobiaceae; genus Rhizobium; species Rhizobium sp. NZLR8. Next base: position 138,080 of record NZ_JABDVY010000003.1, read on the forward strand.
GGCTGCGCTCGATCCGCCCGCCGCAGCGCTCCAACTGCAGTCCGTGTTTGCGGCTGCCGCCGATCTCGCAATTGTCGATCAGCAGTTCGTCGACGCCGGTAAATTGCAGCAGACCGCCGGCGTGGTCGGCGAGCGAGCGATTGCCGCCGTCGATGACGAGATTGGAAAGCTCGATGCGGCGCACGTTCTCGGCCGAAAACAGCTGGCCTTCGCCGGTGTAGACGATCCGCGAGGCGCCGGGCACGCCCGATATGCGTGTATTGTCGGGCAGGGTCAGATTGGAGATCCGGTAGGTGCCGGGCGGCAGGAAGACCGGCACGTTTTCCCGCGCCGCCTGTTTGATCATCTGCTCAAGGTTGCGGTTTTTGCGGTCGCCGCTTTCGGGAATGGCGCGATATTCCGCTGCGTCGATCGTCCCGCGCAAATTGGGCTCGGCGGCCGCCGTCCGCGGCGAGGCCAGCGCACGCGATGCCCCGCCCGCAATCGCCGAGGCGGCGACAAGGAGCAGCATGTCGCGGCGTGAAGGCATCCCGGGCTCCCTGATCATGGCGTGTTCATTCATTGGCATGTCCATAGCAGGAAACATGCCAGGGGGCCTGTCTCTTTCTGGGGCAGGCGGCCGGATTTGCGGTTATGGCGATCGGCAACGGCAGGATATCGCCGCGGATTTTGTCGTCTTGTTCACCCTTTCATTTAAGCAAGCCGAAGGGAATGGGGACTACTTTGAAGGGAATTTTTCGGGTGACGATGCGGGGTGTGGGCCTTCGGCCCACCGGGGAGAATGGCGGCATGCACGAACCGAGTGCCAGGCGATGGGAATCGACCGATGCCCTGTCGGCCGAAACGCGGCGCGTCGTCGCCGCGACGGAGGCGATGATGGCCTCGACTGCCCATCACCTCTCCGAAGGCATCGAGAACCTGCGCCTCAAGGCAATCGTCCACGAACTTCCGGATTTCCTCTACGTCAAGGATCGTGACGGCCGCTTCGTCTTCGCCAATGCCGTCACCGCCAGCAGCCTCGGCCTCGAGAGCGCTGATCTGCTCACCGGCAAGCGTGATTTCGACCTGTTCGATTTCGAGACGGCTCGCCGCCATTTCGATATCGAGCAGCAGATCATGGCGACGGGACAAGCCTCTATCGACATGGAGGAAAGCTACGTCCTGCCCGGCGGCAAAAGGCCGATATGCCGGCTGACCTCGAAGATACCGCTGCGCAACGACCGCGGCGAGATCGTCGGCCTGATCGGCGTCTCCCGTGATATCACCGAACGCAAGCTTCAGGAGGATCTCCATCGCGGCCAGGCGAAACTGCTCGAAATGATCGCCCGCAACGAGCCGTTGCCGATGATCCTCGAGGCGCTGGTCCTGATGATCGAGGAGCAACTGACGGATATCGATGGCTCGGTGCTGCTGCTCGACAGCGAGGGCACCAGGCTTTACCACGGCGCGGCGCCCAACCTGCCCGGCGGCTACAGCCGGCTCATCGATGGTGTCACGATCGGTCCTAAGGTCGGCTCCTGCGGCACCGCCGCCTGGCGCGGCCAAGCCGTGATCGTCGATGACGTGATGAGCGATCCGCTGTGGGAGGATTTCCGCGCCTTGATTGCCCCCTTCGGCTTCCGCTCCTGCTGGTCGACGCCGATCGCCACCGCGCAGAATAACGTGCTCGGCACTTTCGCGCTCTATTCCAGACAAGTCCGCCGTCCCACAGAGCACGAGATGAAGCTGGTGGCGCTCGCCACCCACATTGCCGGCATTGCCATCGAGCGCAAGCGTGTCGATGACCGCATCCACTTCATGGCCCATCACGACGATCTCACCGGCCTGCCGAACCGCGCCTTCCTGAAGGAACGGCTGGCGAATATTCTCGACCAGGCCCGGCGCAACAACCGCAAGGTCACCGTCGCCTATATCGATCTCGACAATTTCAAGGATATCAATGACGGCCGCGGCCACGCCGCCGGCGACGAGGTGCTGAAGGAAACCGCCGCCCGCATGGCCAACAGCGTCAGGGCATCCGATATGGTGGTGCGCCTCGGCGGCGACGAATTCCTCGTGGTGCTCGTCCATCAGTCGAGCCACGATGCCGGCATCACCCGCCGTCTGCGCGAGTTGCAGAAGGCCATCAACCGGCCGATCCGCAGCGACGGCGGCGAGATCACCGTCACTTCGAGCATCGGCGTCGCCGCCTTTCCCTTCGATGGCGCAACCTCGGAAGTGCTTCTCGCCAATGCCGACCGCGCCATGTACCGCGCCAAGGAACTCGGCCGCAACACATTGCAGCACCACGATGGCGGCAGTACGCCAGTCGGAATGCCGCTCGGCGAGCAGGAGGAATTGCACCAGGCGATCACCGGCGACCAGCTTTTCCTGCAATACCAGCCGCAGGTCGATGTCGCCACCGGCCGCATCACCGGCATCGAGGCGCTGGTGCGCTGGAACCATCCGGCCAAGGGCAGGGTGCCGCCGGTCAATTTCATCCCGCTTGCCGAAGAAACCGGCCTCATCGTTCCCCTCGGTCTGTGGGTGCTGAACGAGGCCTGCCGCCAAGCGCGCCTATGGCAGGATATGGGTCTGACGCCGCTGACGATCGCCGTCAACGTCTCCACCAAACAATTCGCCGATCCGGATTTTGCCACTCACGTCGCCGAGGCGCTGGAGCGCCACCGCCTGCAATCGCGCTGGCTGGAACTGGAGGTCACCGAAAGCGTGGTAATGCAGGATGCCGACCGCGCGCTCGCCATGATGGAATCGCTGCGGGCGCTTGGCGTGCGCCTGTCGATCGACGATTTCGGCTCCGGCTATTCCAGCCTGGCGGCACTGAAGACCTTCCCCTTCGACCGCCTGAAGATGGACCGTTCGCTGGTCGAAGCCCTGCCGGGCGACAAAACAGCCGTCGCCATCGCCTCGGCGGTGATTTCGCTGGCGCAGACGCTGAAGCTTTCGGTTCTCGCCGAAGGCGTCGAGACCGACGCCCAGATGGAGTTCCTGCGGCACGCGCGCTGTGAGGAGGCGCAAGGCTACCGCTTCTCCAAGCCGGTTTCGCCGGAAGAGATTCCGGCATTACTGCGGGCGCGGGACCTCTGAGACTTAATCTCACAAGCCTGCCAATCGCCTCGATTTCTAAACACGAATGATATTGAGCCGCAGAGCGCTGACGACGGCCTGCGTTCTCGTCGTACATCCCAGCTTCTTGATGGCGCTGCCGATGTTATGGTTGACCGCATTCTCCGTGAGATCGAGAAGCTTTGCAATTTCATTGCCCTTCCTGCCGCCGGCGGTCAGCGTCAGGCAGTCCAGTTCGCCCCGCGTAAACTCGATGGGCTTGTGTTTCTCGTTCAATGTGAGTTGTGAAAGCCGGTCATAAATGAGTGTGGCGATAAACAGGAGCTTCGCCATTTCGATCATGTCGAAATTCCGTAGCCCCGAAATCGACATGGCGCCGCGTCCGCCCGCGGCATCGTGAACAGGAAAATAGGCACCTTTTCCCATGCCATACCGGTAGAACAGCTCGATGGCCGTGGACTTCTTGCCCTCGCCACGATCGGTATTGATCGCTTCGACATCATAATTGAACGGGCTGGTCGATCTCAGCATTCGACGGATGACCGGACTGTCGATCATCAGATTATGGGCGTCATAATAATCCACCATTTCCGCCGGCCAGTTGGTAATGATTTTGGTTGCGCCTATTTCGACGAAGTCGACCGTGGGTAGCGTCATGATCAGGAAAGCATTCATTCCAAGGTCCTGAGTGAGGCCCTTCATATATTTGAACACTTCGTAATGCGTGTTGAAGCCTGCCGCGACTTCCTCGATTCGATTAAATTCAGCCTCGAGCTTCATGTCTTTCTCCGATCCGCCGTTCGCATGCGGGATGGCCACTGGTGTACCCGCCGAAGCGCCTGTCTCGGAAGTCGATTCCATACGCTCGAAGGCCGATTCAACTTTGCCGCCGCGGAGGAAGAATCGAACGGCCGCCAGGTACCGGAACACAAGCATAAAGGGGCGGGTAATACTTAACAAAAAGTAAACCAATCCTCGGGCTTTTGGGGACAGGCCAAGGTGAAAAATCCCCAACTTGACCTCCGAGATCCTCGCCGAGGGATATTCTACCGTCCTGGAGTCTCTCCAATGGAGAAGTTTAAGTCATTGATTTGGATTTGTTAATTCCAACAAAAAGCTCCCGGCGCCAAGCGCTGTTTTGCCGAGCAGTTCGGTTAATGGGTGCTTAATGAATTTAGCGGATTTTATTTTCAGGTTGCTCGTCCAGCACAAGCCCGTGATGGGTCGCGCCAATCATTCGTTCAGACCTGAGTAGGGGGAACAGCATGAAGAAAATAGCGTTTGGTTTCGGATCTGATGCCAAGGCAATATTGGCGGCAATGAGCAGGTCACAGGCCATCATCGAGTTCGACCTCACCGGCAAGATTCTAACCGCCAATGCTAATTTCTGTGCCGCGCTCGGCTACAAGTTGTCTGAGATTGTCGGCCAACACCACAAGATATTCGTCGAGCCGGCGGACGCCGCGTCGGCCGACTATCGCGAGTTCTGGGCGAAGCTCGGCCGAGGCGAGTACGATCAGCGCCAGTACAAGCGCATCGGCAAGGGGGGCAAGGAAATTTGGATTGAGGCTTCCTATAACCCCGTCTTCAGCGGCGAAAAACCATACAAGGTCGTGAAATTCGCGACCGACATCACGAAGCAGAAGCTGCAAAGTGCTGAAGACGCCGGCAAATTGAACGCACTTTCGCGCGTCCAGGCGGTTATCGAGTTCACACCGAAGGGCGAGATTCTGTCGGCGAACGAGAATTTCTTGTCGGCTCTCGGCTATCAGATTGCGGAGATCACCGGTCGCCACCATTCCATGTTTTGCGAAAATGCTTACGTCAACAGTGACGAATATCGGCGGTTCTGGGAGCGTCTGTCGGGTGGGGAGTTCGTCGCGGATGAGTTTCTGCGCATAGGCAAGGGCGGAAAAAGGATCTATATCCAGGCCTCCTACAATCCGATTTTCGACATGAACGGCAGGGTATTCAAGGTTGTCAAGTTCGCGACCGACGTCACTGCCCGCGTGAACAATGTCGATCAGCTGGCAGGATCGTTGATGGCCCTGTCTGGCGGAGATTTGACCCAGGAAGTCGCAACACCGTTCATTCCCACACTGGAGAAACTCCGGACCGACTTCAACGCTGCGGCTACCAAGCTCCGCGAAGCGATGCAGGTCGTCGCCCAAAATGCAACGGGTATCGCTGCCGGAGCTCAGCAAATTCGTTCCGCGTCGGACGATTTGTCAAAGCGCACGGAACAGCAAGCCGCTTCCGTCGAGGAAACCGCAGCTGCGCTTGAAGAGATCACCACAACGGTTTCCGATTCCAGCAGCCGCGCCCAGGAAGCCGGCCAGTTGGTGCGAAGGACCCGCGAAAATGCCGAGCGCTCCGGAGCGGTGGTCCGCAGCGCGGTCGAGGCGATGGGGAAGATCGAAACATCGTCCGCGGAAATCGGCAATATCATCGGCGTCATCGACGAGATTGCGTTTCAGACCAATCTATTGGCGCTTAACGCAGGCGTCGAGGCGGCACGCGCCGGCGACGCCGGCAAAGGGTTTGCGGTCGTAGCGCAAGAAGTTCGCGAGCTTGCTCAGCGATCAGCCAAAGCGGCAAAAGAGATCAAGGAGCTCATCATCGCATCCAACGAGCATGTGAAGAGCGGGGTGACCCTCGTTGGCGAAACCGGCAAGGCCTTGGAGGAAATTGTCGCCCAGGTTCAGCAGGTCAACGGCAATGTTCTCGCGATCGTCGAAAGCTCGAAGGAGCAGGCGACGGGATTGAAGGAAATCAACACCGCCGTAAACACCATGGACCAGGGTACGCAGCAGAATGCAGCCATGGTCGAGGAATCGACGGCAGCCGCCCATAGTCTCGCCAGAGAGGCTGACGCGCTCTTCCAGCTGTTAGGGCAGTTCAACATCGGCGGCCTGGCCTCACGACAACCACGCCCCGTTGTGGCAACTCCAGCTTCCAAGCCCGTCGCATCGCCACCGCGCGCAATGGCTGCGAAGGTGAGCGCCGCCTTCCATGGCAATGCGGCAATTGCCGGCGGCGACTGGCAGGAGTTCTGAGACCGGGCGCGGCGGTTCCTCATTTCATAGCCTTGCCGATCGCTTCGATCTCGTTCGTCCAGATGCCTGCCGCATAATTCTGCGGCAGGCGCGCCAGGAGCGCGGGGTCGTCGATGCCGGCGGAAAAATCGCTACCGCGATAGGGGCCGAGCACGAAGACCTCAGTTCCGGCATCCTGCATCCGGTTGAGAAAACGGTCCGGCCAGCCCCAGAGCCATGGCGCAATATTGATCGGCACCAGCATCATGCGTGTCTGCAGGCATCCGGCAGCAAGCCGGTCCAGCAATAGCCGATGTAGCCGGTAAGGCAGGTCTTCCGGCTCTTGCGCGAGGCGGTCTTGAGATCGGGCACGAGCCGGCGCAGGACATCGATCGGCTCGTCGCCGCCATAAACGATGATCTGAGCCCGTCGCTCAGTGGAAAGCCCGTTCAGCACGGCTGCGAGCTTTTCACCCTCGGATGGATCACGGCTCTTGACGTTGATGAGGAAGCGCCGATCGGGAAAAGTCGAAAGCACCTCGGCAAGCGTCGGCATCATGCCGATGCCGCGGCCGCGAAACGGAAACGTCTGGCCGCCATCGGCGGTATAGCCGTAGCCAATGTCGAGCTTTCGCATCTCCGCCATCGAATGCTCGCGCGTGACGCCGCGGCCGTCGGTGCGGCAGTCGAGCGTCCAGTCGTGAAAGACGGCGAAAGCGCCGTCCGTCGTCGGATGCACGTCGATCTCGACAATATCGGCGCCGGCAGCAAAGCCTGCCTGCATCGAGCGGATGGTGTTTTCGAGGTAATCATGTTTCGGCGGCAGCATGCGGCTCGCCGTGCAGGTATCGTTCTTCAGATCGGTCTCGTCGAACCGCTGGGCAATGCCGCGATGGGCGAGTAGTTCAGGCTTTCCCGGACGCTGCTCCGCCAGAAGGCTGGTATTGTTGAGGTAGATGCCGGCCGCGGCCAGTGCGATTGCGCCGGCGCAATAGAAAAGCTTCCTGCCCAATGCCGCTCCTCCTGATTGCATCTGTGGATTCAACAGCTAGAAAGCGATTCTGGTTGTTCTTGGGCTCTTTTCCGGCTTTTCTATGCCAATGGCTTATATGCCGGAAAGGATTGTCATCGCGATGGAACAACAGGACGACGAGCTCATCCATTTCGAAGCGCATGGCGCGGCCGCCTTGCCGCCGGCCGCCGTCGAAGGTCATGTTGGGCGGGACGGCGCCCGCATCTGGTATGCGACCTATGGCGACGGCCCGCCGGTCATCCTGCTGCATGGCGGCCTCGGACATAGCGGCAACTGGGGCTACCAGGTCCCGGCGCTCCTCAGCAGCGGCCGCCGCGTTGTGCTGATCGACAGCCGCGGCCATGGAAGAAGCACCCGCGATTCCCGCCCCTATACCTATGAGTTGATGGCGGCGGACGTTCTCGCCGTCATGGACGATCTCTCTCTCGAAAGGGCGGCCTTCGTTGGCTGGAGCGATGGCGCCTGCATCGCTTTGATCCTCGCCATGACGGCGCCGTCGCGTGTCGAGGGCGTCTTCTTCTTCGCCTGCAACATGGATCCGAGCGGCACGCTGGAATTCGTCCCGACCCCGGTCATCGACCGCTGTTTCTGCAGGCATGCCAGGGATTATGCCGCATTGTCCGCGACGCCGGACGATTTTCAGCCCTTCGTCGAGGCGGTCAGCCTGATGATGCGGACGGAGCCGAATTATCAGGCTGCCGATCTCGCCAGGGTCGACGTATCGGTCGCCATCGCCCTCGGCGAGCACGACGAATTCATCAAGCCCGAGCACGCCGAATATCTTGCCCGCGGCATTCCCAACGCGCAGATGATCTATCTCACGGGCGTCAGCCATTTTGCGCCGCTGCAGCGGTCGGCGGAGTTCAACGCCGCGGTGTTGTCCTTCCTTGACGACATCGGCACACAAAAAAATGAAGACTTGCGGCGTTGAGCCGCGGCAGCGGAATTTCTTAAGAATTTGGTAACTTTTTCGTATCGGCAAACGTAGGATCCTCTGGGAAGGATTCGTTTGTCGTTCGTTCACGGAAACCTTCGGGCCGCCGCCCACCCATGCGACTTCCTATGCATGGGCGGATTGTGCGGTTCGATGGCCGGTGCTCGATCCGCGGCTCCCCCGCTTGAATTGAGAAGGCCAGGGAGCCGGAATGATCAGCATCGATATGGAAGAAAGAACTTCGATCGCGCGCAAATCGCTGAATGACGCCATGGGTTTTCAGGCGTCGGGAGATCTCGAAAGCGCCGAGAAAGCCTATGTCAGAGTCCTGCACAAGGACTATCGCACGATAGATATTCTACCGCTCCTGGCGGGTGTCGTCGCAAAGAGAGGCGATGACGAAACCGCTCTCTACTACTGGAATAAACTGCTCGGCCTCAATCCCGGCCATCTCGTCGCCCTCATGGAAAAAGGTGCGCTGCTGCGCCGGCTCGGCCGGTCGGCGGAAGCGGTCGGCTGTTATGAGATGGCGCGTGGCCTGTCACCGGAAAATCCTGTCGTGCGCAACAACCTCGCCGTGGCGCTCGCCGATTCGGGCCGGCAGCCGGAGGCGCTTGCCGAGTTTCGTCATGTTCTGCGGCTGCAGCCGGACAATATCAACGCCTGGCATCAGATAAGGCGCATCTCTTCATCGATCGTACCCTTCTGGCACATCGCCATGATGAACGACACCAGACGCAACGACGCTTTCGAAGCGGCGATCCGCCGTGCCATAGAGCTGCGCGGAGCCGACGCGCAGATCCTCGATATCGGCGCCGGCAGCGGCCTGCTGTCGATGATGGCGGCGCGCGCCGGCGCTACCAATATCGCGACCTGTGAGAGTGTGGCTGTCATCGCGCAGACCGCGGAGCGGATCATCGCTGCCAATGGTTATCGCGAACAGATCGATATCTTCGAAAAGCCCTCGACCGAACTTTCTGTCGGCAGGGAGATAAAAGCTCGCGCCGACATTCTGATTTCCGAGATCCTTTCGAGCGATCTCCTGGCCGAAGACGTGCTGAAAACCTTCGAGGACGCCCACGCCCGACTGGTCCGCGAGGACGCTATCGTCATTCCACGCGCCGCCGCTGCCATGGGCTGCCTGGTTGCCAGCGAAACGCTCTCGAACTATGCCCATGTCGGCGAGGTCTGCGGCTTCGACATGTCGCAGTTCAATGCGCTCGCCCCGCTGCGTCTGCCGGTTCACGGTACGATGACCGAGTGGACCAGGCTTTCGGATGATTTCGAGATCGCCACAGTGGATCTCACCGCTCGCAAACATATTGCTGCGTTGCGTAAGATATCGGTGCCTGTTCAGGCAAACGGCACCGCAGTCGGGGTCGTCCAGTGGATGAAAGTCGATCTGATCGAGGGCGTGGTTTTTAGCAATCACCCCGACGACTATCATGATGGCGGCTGGCTCCAGGTTCTTCACACCTTCCCGCAGCCGGTAGACGTCCGTGCCGGGACGTCACTGGACATGCTGGTTGGCCACGACAGAACGAGCCTGCTGATGACGCCGGTCGTCTGAGCAACCGGCTTGCGTCACCGCCAAGGAGATCATCATGGCCGTCTTGAGGAAAGGCGGCCATTGACGTTACTGTCCGAATTGTTTCGACCAGCGTCCGATGGAGTCGAGCTTATGCATTGCGCGTTTCCGGCGCATTCGACAATCCCTGTTTCCGCCCTCTGGCCTCGCGTTCATTTCCCGCTATCTCTCGTTTCATGAGACCTGATGCGCTGCTCTATCCTGCCCCCGAAGGGCTCTATTGTCCGGAAGGCGGCTTTTATGTCGACCCGGTGCGGCCAGTTGAGCAGGCGCTCGTCACCCATGGCCATTCCGACCATGCCCGGCCGGGCCATGTGAACGTACTTGCCACCCGCCAGACGCTCGACATCATGCGCCTGCGTTACGGCGAGGGTTTCTGCGCCAGCGAGCAGGCTGCGGCCTTCGGCGAGGAACTGCTGGTCAACGGCGTCAAGGTGAGCTTCCATCCCGCCGGCCATGTGCTCGGCTCGGCCCAGATCGCCATCGAGAAGAATGGCACCCGCATCGTCGTCTCCGGCGATTATAAGCGCCGCCCCGACCCGACCTGCGCCGCCTACGTTCCGGTCCCTTGCGATGTCTTCATCACCGAGGCGACCTTCGGCCTGCCGGTCTTTCATCATCCGGATCCGATGGATGAGATCGGCAAACTGCTGGCCTCGCTGCGGCAATTTCCCGAGCGCACCCATCTCGTCGGCGCCTATGCGCTGGGGAAGGCCCAGCGCGTCATCCGGTTGCTGCGCGATGCCGGTTATGCCGAACCGATCTATATCCACGGCGCCATGGAAAAACTCTGCGACTATTATGTCGAACAAGGGATCGATCTCGGCGAGCTGCTGCCGGCCACGGTCGAAAGCCGTGACAAATCCGCCTTCAAGGGTGCCGTCGTCATCGGCCCGTCATCGGCCTTCGCCGACCGCTGGGCCCGCCGCTTCAACGAGCCGCTGCCGGCCTTCGCCTCCGGCTGGATGATGGTGCGCCAGCGCGCCAGACAGCACGGCGTCGAACTGCCGCTCGTCATCTCCGATCATTGCGACTGGCCGGAACTGACGGAAACCATCCGGGAACTGCATCCGGCCGAGGTCTGGGTGACCCATGGCCGCGAGGAGGCGCTGGTGCGCTGGTGCCAATTGCAGGGCATCAAGGCCAAACCGCTGCATCTGGTCGGTTATGAGGACGAGGCGGATTGAGGCGATGAGCGGCACCCTGGATCAAAACCCCTCCCCAACCCCTCCCCACAAGGGGGAGGGGCGACCCTGTCGCAACCGCCGCATTTCACCTCGGACGGCCCAGCATATGGCAACGTTGCTTTGGGGCAAGGCGGTGCCGCGCATTAGCCCCTCCCACCTGTGGGGAGGAGTTGGGGAGGGGTCTTCCTCCCAAACCAGGAGGCCGACATGAAAGCCTTCGCCGACCTCCTCGACCGCCTCGTCCTCACCCCCAGCCGCAACGGCAAGCTGAAACTGCTCACCGATTATTTCCGCGACACGCCGGACCCGGACCGCGGCTACGGTCTGGCCGCCATCGCCGGCACGTTGGAGGTGCGCAACGTCAAGCCCGCCATGCTGCGCGAACTGGTGCTGGAGCGCATCGACGAGGTGCTGTTCCGCTATTCCTATGACTATGTCGGCGATCTCGCCGAAACCATCTCGCTCGTCTGGGATAATGAGCAGGATATCGACCGCTCGGCCCTTTCGCAGCCGCGTCTCGGCGAAGTCGTCGCCGGAATGAACGCGCTCGGCCGCACCGAAGTGCGCGGCTTCGTCCGCGATCTGCTCGACCGGCTGGATCCGTCCGGCCGCTTCGCCTTCATCAAGCTGGCGACCGGTGCCATGCGCATCGGCGTTTCCGCCCGGCTTGCCAAGCAGGCGTTGGCCGACCTCGGCGATAGGGACGTCACCGAGATCGAAACCCTCTGGCACGGCCTGCAGCCGCCCTATGAGACGCTGTTCGCATGGCTGGCGGCTAGCGGCGAAAAGCCGGTGCTGGCCACCCCGGCGATCTTCCATTCGGTCATGCTCGCCAATCCGGTGGAGGAGGGGGATCTCACCAGTCTCGATCCGGCGAGTTATGCCGCCGAATGGAAATGGGACGGCATCCGTGTCCAGCTCTCCCGCTCCGGCGATCGGCGCAAGATCTATTCCCGCTCCGGCGACGACATATCTGGCGCCTTTCCCGATATTCTCGAGGCAATCAGTTTTTCCGGCGTCGTCGATGGCGAGTTGCTGGTCGGCGGCACCGCGCGCTCCAACAGCCCGACCCGAACCTTTTCCGACCTGCAGCAGCGGCTGAACCGCAAGACGGTGACGGCAAAGATGCTTGCCGACTACCCGGCCTTCATCCGTACCTATGATCTGCTTTTCGACGATGAGGAGGATGTTCGCGGCCACCCCTATATCGATCGCCGCGACCGGCTGGCCGAGATCATCGATCGCGCCCCCCACGACCGTTTCGACCTCTCGCCGCTCGTGCCGTTCTCGTCGTGGGACGAGCTTGACCGTCTCCGTGCCGCCCCGCCCGATCCGGTCATCGAGGGCGTGATGATCAAGCGCCGCGACAGCGTCTACCAGGCCGGCCGCATGAAGGGGCCCTGGTTCAAGTGGAAGCGCAATCCCTATAATGTCGATGCGGTGCTGATGTATGCCCAGCGCGGCCACGGCAAGCGCTCCAGCTACTATTCCGATTTCACCTTCGGCGTCTGGGCCGATGACGAGGACGGTGAACAGCTGGTGCCGGTCGGCAAAGCCTATTTCGGTTTCACCGATGCCGAACTCGAAGTGCTCGACAAGTTCGTGCGCAACAATACCACCGAACGTTTCGGCCCGGTGCGGGCGGTGCGCGCCGACAAGGATTTCGGCTTCGTCGTCGAAGTGGCCTTCGAAGGCATCAACCGCTCGACCCGGCATAAATCGGGTGTCGCCATGCGCTTCCCCCGCATCGCCCGCCTTCGCCCCGACAAACCCAGCTACGAGGCCGACCGGCTGCGCACGCTGATCGCCATGATCGACGCCAAGCCGGGGTGAGGGTCAATTTCCTGTGCAACAATGCCGCAGGACGATATTTTCAACACGATGTGTATTGGCGGCAACGATCTTCCGGTGCAAATCTCGCGTGCCGGGGAAATGATTTGGGTGCTGCGTTATGAGCTCGAATGAACGGAATTCCTTTTTCCTCCAACGCCGTGCCGTGCTGGCCGGTCTTGCCGGCGCACTCGTCCTGCCGCAAATGGCAGCGGCGTTCGACGTTCCGGATGAACCGCGGCTTGCCAAGCGCGATTATGCCAAGGTCCGCCACCATTTCCGCACCAAGCTTTTGCAGAAGGGCCCGGCGCCCGACAAATACGAACTGCTGAGCGCACCTGCCGACGCCGACAAGATCTTCTATCGCTCGGGATACGGCGAGCTGGAACTGGCCGCTTGGGTCTCGAAGTACAAGCGTGAGCGCGTCGGCAAGCCGGCTGTGCTCTTCCTGCACGGCGGCAACGCCATGGGCGCCGGCCACTGGCAGCTGATGAAACCCTATATGGATGCCGGTTATATCGTGATGATGCCGTCGCTGCGCGGCGAAAACGGCCAGATGGGCAATTTCTCCGGCTTCTACGACGAGGTCGACGACGTTCTCGCCGCCACCGAGCGCCTGGCGCATCTGCCGGGTGTCGATTCGGGGCGCCTGTTCATCGCCGGCCACAGCATCGGCGGCACGCTGACCATGCTGACGGCGATGAGCACCCAGAAATTCCGCGCCGCCGCGCCGATATCGGGCAACCCCGACGCATTCCGCTTCTTCAACCGCTATCCCCAGGATATCCGCTTCGACGACAGCAATACGCATGAATTCGAGGTGCGTTCAGCACTGTGTTACGCCCACAGCTTCAAATGTCCGGTCCGTGTCGTCCATGGCACGGAGGAGCCGCATTTCAACGACCGCGCCGATCTGCTGGCCCGCCGCGCCCGCGCCAACGGCGTGCATATCGAGACCGAAACCGTCGCCGGCAATCACACCTCGGCGCTGCCGGCCGAGATCGAACAGAGCATCCGCTTCTTCCATGGAGTTGCGGCCTGATTTTTTGCCGCCGCTTCAAATACAGGCCCGTTAGGCCTATATTCCCGGCATGAAGACGGACGCAGAGAGCATGGTTGTGCCGAACGACTTCCCCGAGCTGAAATCGCTCGTCTGGAATCGCGATCCCGCGCGCGCGATACCTGCCTGCGAGGCTTTCGCGCTGTATGAACGCAACTGGCGTTTCGTCGATACCGGCCGGCTGACTGAGCGGGAGATGCGGCTGATCCGCGAACTGGCTGCCGCCTACGGCAACGGTGTTCTGCTCGTCTCCTGATTTTCCGTTTCTTTATCCTTCGCCTTTAAGCTTGGGCAGAAACCAGGTGGCCATCATGGAATTCAGACGTTCCGAACATCGCACCATCGCTGCGGCCCTTCGGCTGATGAAGGCGGATTTTTTTCTGGCCAACAAGTGTTGGTTTGCCGGCGGAACAGCCATTGTCATGCTTCTCGACGAATACCGGCTGTCGCTCGACGTCGATTTTCTCTGTGCGGATAGCGAAGGATATCGCGTCTTGCGCACGGCGGCGGTCGAAAGCGGCGTGGGAGCGTTTTTTGGGGAGCCGGTCACGACGCTCAGGGACTTCAGGACGGACCAGTACGGCGTGCGGACGGTCCTTGCCCTCGACGACCAGCCTATTCGCTTCGAAATCGTGCGCGAGGCGCGGATCGCTCTTGAAGGCGCTTTCGATTCGCGGCTGAATGTTTCAATTCTGTCGCTGCCTGATTTGTTTACCGAAAAACTGCTCGCCAACGCTGACCGCTGCCAGGACAGGGCTGTCGCCTACCGTGATGCTATCGACCTCGGCATGCTTCTCACCCGCTACACGGAGATTCCCGCTGCCGCCGTTTTGAAGGCGACGCAAGCTTATGGGCAAGACATTGAACGCAAGATCGGTTGGGTCATCACCAGACTTGAGGACGAGACCGAATTGAGACATGCCGCAAGCGTTCTACAGATGGACGGCGATCTTGCCGTGCGGGCAATCGCCGCCCTTCGTGGCGAGGCGCAGCGGCTCTGGTTGTTTTAATCTCCCGGCTTTCCCGCCCGCCATCAACACCAGCCTCGCGCCAGCCGCGAATGCCATCGTCCCGGCAGATGTCGCTGTCTTGCCGACCGTTGATAAGGGTGGTTCCATGAATTTTCTGCGCCGGGTCTTCCCGATTGCCGGGCTGGTGGTGGTCGTTGCGTCGCTGAGCGCCTGCAACATCCTCATTCCCGATGTCGCCGCCGATTCGCCCGCCCGTTTCGTCCAGGAAACTTCGCCGGTCTTCTATCAGCCGCCCGGCGTCGATCCGCGCCGGGTGCGGCCGATCCCCGATCAGCCGGTGCCGCAGACGCGCGAGCTCTACAAGACCCAGTTCCATCAGACTTACGGCCTGCCGGTCACCAATCCGGTGCACATGGCGATGTATGGTGCGCTTCGCGATGAGGATTTCACCCTGCCGGCCATCCCCGTCAGCCGTGTGCAGCCGCAGTTCCTGCGCCAGGAGGTCGACTACCAGACCACCGAGCGTCCCGGCACCGTGGTCGTCGATACAAAGGCGCATTACCTCTATTTCGTCGAAGCGAACGGCAAGGCGATGCGTTATGGCGTCGGCCTCGGCCGCGATGGTTACGCCTGGTCCGGCCGCGGCGTCATCCAGTGGAAACAGAAATGGCCGCGCTGGACACCGCCGGTGGAAATGGTCTCACGCCAGCCCGAGGTTCGCCCCTTTGCTGCGGAAAACGGTGGCATGAACCCGGGTCTCCAGAACCCGCTCGGCGCCCGCGCCATGTATATCTTCAAGGAGGGGCAGGATACGCTCTATCGTATCCACGGCACGCCCGACTGGCAGTCGATCGGCAAGGCCACCTCGTCGGGCTGCGTGCGCATGCTGAACCAGGACGTCGTCGATCTCTATGACCGCCTTCCTGCCAAGGCGGAGATCGTTGTGATGTAGCGCTGCAACAGCGCCGCCGATATCGTCCGCCCAAGGCCGGACACGTCTGCGTGAAGCTATGGTTTATTTGGCGCAAGCCGATAGATCTTCTGATGTTGTTATCTCGGATTCCCGCATCAGAGGAAATCAGTCCCGCGTCATGAGCTTCGATAGACATCTTTCCCGCCGCAGCTTTCTTTCCTTTTCGGCATTGACAGCAGTATCCGCGCTCACCGGCTGCGCCTCTTCGGCCAATACGGTAACATCGGGCGATACGACGATCACCTACCGTTCGCCCATGCGCCTGTTCCAGTCCCCGGAAGCGTCGAGCACGCCGAGCGGGGCCGAGCTTGCCGTCATGTATGGCCCCGTCGAGGACGGCGGCTTTCTCATCCCTGCCGTTCCCTACGAGCAGATCGACCCGCGCTATTATCGCCAGCGCGTCCTCGATCCCACCGGCCAGCCCCCCGGCACCATCGTCGTCGATACGCCGTCGCGCTTCCTCTATCTCGTCCAGGGTGACGGCATGGCGATGCGTTATGGCGTCGGCATCGGTCGCGAGGGTTTCGCCTGGCAGGGCTCAGGCGTCATCCAGTGGCGTCAGAGATGGCCGCGCTGGAAGCCGCCGAACGAGATGGTCGCCCGCCAGCCGGAACTCGTCAAATATTCGATCGAGAACGGCGGCATGGAGCCGGGCCTGAAGAACCCGCTCGGCGCCCGCGCGCTCTACATCTTCTCGAACGGGGAAGACACGCTCTACCGCCTGCACGGCAATCCCGACTGGCGCTCGATCGGCAAGGCAGTCTCTTCGGGCTGCGTGCGGCTGCTGAACCAGGATATCATCGATCTCTACGATCGCGCTCCGACGAAAGCGCCGATCGTCGTCTTGCAGTAATGTCACCGAGGCGGCCGTCAACCAGCCGCCTCGGATTGCTCCGTTTTCCCCGGTGAAACGGCCCGTTTTGCGCCCGCGAGAGATTTATTTTTCAAAAAACCATTGCTTAATTCGCTAAATATCCTACATGGTGCGTATCGAATTGCTTGCGACCTTTGTCCACGCGCTGAAGCGCTCCGTCAGATATCCTCTCAACATCGATACGGCTTGTCGGACATTCCGCAGGCGAAACACAAACGGTTGAAAAGGAGATCGTTATGAATTCAGGCGTCGTCAAGTGGTTCAATGGCACCAAGGGTTTTGGCTTTATTCAGCCCGATGATGGTTCTACGGACGTTTTTGTCCATATTTCAGCGGTCGAACGCGCCGGTATGCGCGAACTCGTTGAAGGTCAGAAGATCCGCTACGATCTCGTCCGCGACAAGAAGTCCGGCAAGAATTCGGCCGATAACCTTCAGGCCGCATGATTTGTCATTCGCCTGTGCTGACCATAATGGCAGCGAAATGGCTGAGTGACTGGAAGAGGTCGGGTGCCAACCCGGCCTTTTTGCTTTGACCGCTGGGCTTTTCCGAATGACCTCGTTCTGATTGACCAGTGAGCAGCCGAAAGTCGAAGGGACGCTGAAATGGGCAGACCAAACTATAAGATCGGCGATATGATCGTGCTGAAATCCGGTCTTACCCGCACGGCGAAGGCCGACAAGCGCTGCCGGATCGCCAGCATTCTGCCCAACGATCACGGGCATGTGCAATATCGCGTCCGCTTCGACGCGGAAAATTTCGAACGCCGCATTACTGAGGCCGATATCGATACCGGGGAATCGCCATCCAGAGCTCCCCTGGAGATAGCGGCCAAGTCCGACGGCGCAGAGCCCTGGCTGAAGTTTTCGAGCATCAGAACGGGCAAGTAGTTTCGCCGTTTCATTATTGACAGTGCGGCCTCGCCGCCGTGACAGGAAGGATATCACTTTGCAGGTACTCGTCAGGGATAACAACGTCGATCAGGCGCTCCGCGTGCTCAAGAAGAAGATGCAGCGGGAAGGCCTTTTCCGAGAAATGAAGGCGCGCAGCGCTTTTGAAAAGCCGTCCGAGAAGCGCGCCCGCGAAAAGGCCGAGGCCATTCGCCGCCAGCGCAAGCTTGCCCGCAAGAAGCTGCAGCGCGAAGGCCTGCTGCCGGCACCGAAGAAGGTTCTCCGCGCCCGCTAACCCGGCCGTGGAATCACGGCCCGGCCGCTGCATCGCGGCCAACGTGGAAGCACGGTCCGTCCGTGGAATCGCGTGCTAACGCGGAATCACGGCTGACTGGCGAATCACGGCTTGGCCGCGGAATTGCGGCCAGCTGTGGGATCATGGCCTAGCCGCACAATCGCGGCTTTCGACCATGAAACCATGGTTCAGCCGTGAATCGCGCCTAAATCAGCCGTCATCACCTGAGAAAGGGGCACATGACCGCCACCAAGGGAGAATTCTTCAATCCCGCCAAGCTTTCGTCTCGCGACAAGGCGGAAGCGACCGATCACACGGCGCGCGCCATTATCGCGGCCGAGGCCTCGGCCCGTGACAAGAAGACGGAAAAGTTGAAGGCCCTGCGTCTGCAGCAGGAGGCTGAGGCCGGACCTGAAGCAGCGCCCGCAAAGAAGCGCCGGTCGCCGGCCAAGGCGGCTGTGAAGCGGCCGTGATCCTCGGCCGCAGAACCGTTAGGCTATCCCTCTTAGACTAACCGGGCGGATGCGGTCAGCCGCCGCCCGTGCCGGCTCGGCCGAGATTGCCTCGCAGCCGATGCAGCATGTCGCGCATCGCGGCCATTTCCTCGAGCGTGCAGCCGGCGGCTTGCCCGATCGCCGTCATGATCGTATCGATCTCCCCTTTCATTGACTGACCTTCCGGGGTTAGCGACACGATCACCTGCCGCTCGTCGCGCAGGTCGCGGATGCGCTTGATCAGTCCGTTCTGTTCCAGCCGCTTCAGCAGTGGCGACAGCGTGCCGGAATCGAGATCCAGCTGCTCGCCGATCGTCTTCACCGGCAGCTCGCCGCGTTCCCACAGCACCAGCATCACAAGATACTGCGGATAGGTCAGGCCGACCCTGTCGAGAATCGGCTTGTAGGCGCGGGTGAAAGCATGCGCCGTCGCGTAGACCGCAAAGCACAACTGCTTTTCCAGCCGCTTTTCCTCCTGCGGTATCTCCATCGTCTTTATCGTGTGCGCTTTCATATCCATCATCCCTGAGGTCCGATTGTCCTCTTTTCGAATTCGAAATGCAATTTGCAAAATTCACTTGCGTACAATTTAATTGTGCAATATTAAAAGTCCAGCCCCAAACGACGGGCCAATCAAAGGAGATCGTCATGCCTATTCTCTATACGACCAAAGCCTCTGCCACCGGCGGCCGCGCTGGCCGCGCCGTTTCCGAAAACGGCGTTCTGGACGTGACGCTGACCGTTCCGAAGGAACTCGGCGGCGATGGCGCGACCGGCACCAATCCCGAGCAGCTCTTCGCCGCCGGCTACTCCGCCTGCTTCCTCGGTGCTTTGAAATTTGTCGCGGGCCAGCAGAAGGTCAAGATTCCGGAGGACACGACGGTCTCCGCCAAGGTCGGCATCGGCCCGCGTGAAGATGGCACCGGCTTCGGCATCGAAGTGGCGCTCACGGTAAACATCCCCGGTCTCGACCGCGAAACCGCCGAAAAGCTCGCCGCCGCCGCCCACATCGTCTGCCCCTACAGCCACGCCATGCGCACGTCCACCGAAGTTCCGGTCACAGTTGCCTGATCGATTCCAAAGGGAGCGGCAGCCCTATCGGCTGCCGCGACCTCGCGGGACAGGAGGCGTATCCTATTCAGCCGCTGCCTCTTCGCCATGACGGGAGCGGCGGGGCGAGGGTGCCGATTTCGGGATCTCTGCCGTCATCGATGACAGCGCCTGCAGATCGCCGCGCAGCCGCGTGCAGTTGCCATCCGGCAGCGTGCCATCAATCCCCGCATGCGTGCTCTCCCAGATTGGCAGTGCCCTTGCCAGTGCCGCCTTGCCTTCGCCGGTGAGGACAAGCAGCCGGCCACGTCTGTCCCTCGGATTCTCCACCACTGTCACCCAGCCCTTGCGCTGTAGCGGCTTCAGCGCCGCCGTCAGCGTCGTCTGGTCCATGGCCAGCAAGGCAGCGACCGGTCCCATCGGCGGCGGCTCCGGCCGGTTCAGCGACATCAGCAATGAAAACTGCCCGTTAGTCAGCCCGGCCGGCCTCAGTGCATCGTCGAACAGCCGGGCAAGCGCCCGCGCCGCGCGCTGCACATGCAGGCAGAGGCAGGTGTCGCGCACCAGCAGCGTCGTGGAAAAGGGAATCTCGATCGAATTTGACATGCTTCATTTCTATTGATATCAATGTAATTAGTCAAGGAGAAGGAGATGAGCCGGCTTCACCGGCAGGCGCCGGAGGAGGGCGCATTTCATGCAGAATGAAGTTGTTTCCCGCGAGGAATGGCTCGAAGCCCGCCGTGCACTTCTGGCAAAAGAAAAAGAGGCGACGAGGCTGCGCGATAGCGTCAACGTCGCGCGCCTGGCGCTGCCCTGGGTGAAGGTCGACAAGGATTATGTCTTCGAAACGCCTGAAGGCAGGAGGTCGCTAGCCGATCTCTTCGACGGCCGCAGCCAGTTGCTGATCTACCATTTCATGCTCGGCCCGGATTGGGATGCCGGCTGCCCCGGCTGCTCCTTCCTGTCGGATCATGTCGACGGCGCCTTGCCGCATCTGAACCATCACGACGTCACCTGGGTCGCCGCCTCACGCGCGCCGCTCGACAAGATCGCCGCCTACAAAAGCCGCATGGGCTGGAAATTCCCCTGGGTCTCGTCCTTCGGCAGCGATTTCAATTTCGATTATCACGTCTCTTTCAGCCCAGAGGATCTTGCCAAAGACAATGTCTTTTACAATTTCACTCCCATGCTGCCGGCTGATGCCAATGACGAACTGCCGGGTCTCAGCGCCTTCTACCGCAATGACAAGGGCGAAGTCTTCCATACCTATTCGAGTTATGCCCGCGGCCCGGAGGAATTGATCGGCACCCTGATGATCCTCGACCGGGCGCCGAAGGGCCGCAACGAGGACAGCACGATGAATTTCGTGCGCCGCCACGACGAATACGACGAGGCTGCCAAGACGCCATCCTGCTGTCACTGAAATAAGGCCAACATCATGCAAGGGAGAGAAGGATGTTGAAGACCGCTGAAGTGCTGAAGGAACATTCCTTCCTGGAAAGGCTGATCGGCGAATGGACCGTCACCGCACCGGAAATGTCCGGCGACGAGCCCTGGACTGAAGCCGTCCGCTCGCTGCGTGGCATCTGGTGGGTTGCCGAAGGCACCGGCCGCATGCCGGATGGCAAGCAAGGCACCAGCATCCTGACGCTCGGCTATAACGCCGCCAAAGGCAAATATGTCGGCAGCTGGATCGGCAGCATGATGGACTATATGTGGGTCTACGAGGGTGAACTCGACGCCTCGGGCAACGTGCTGGATCTCTATACCACAGGGCCCGACTTCAACAGCGAAGGGCTTGCCGATTACCGCGAGCAGATTGCCTTCGTCGACGCCGATCACCGCACCTTCATCTCCAGCGTCAGGCAGCCGGATGGTGCCTGGAAACAGTTCATGGAAGCGCATTACACCCGCAAGACCTGACAATCACGGCGCTCAAGCCTAAAGGGAGAGTATGATGTCTGAGACGCATGGAAAGTTCATCTGGTGCGAGTTGATGACCCCCGACACATCGGCTGCCGCGAAATTCTACAGTTCGGTCGTCGGCTGGAGCACTTCCGAAATGCAAGTGGAGGGCATGCCGCCCTATACGATCTTCGAGGCGAATGGCATCGGCGTCGCCGGCCTGATGGAATTTCCGGCCGAACTCGAGGGCAAGGGCATCCCGCCGAACTGGACGGGTTATGTCGATGTCGACGACGTTGACCAGTCGGCCAAGGATTTCGCCGCCAATGGCGGTTCGGTCCGCCGTCCGCCGGACGATATCCCGAGTGTCGGCCGTTTCGCCGTCGTCGCCGATCCGCATGGGGCAGTGCTCTGCATCATGACGCCGGCGCCGATGGACAAAACCTGGCCGGAACTAGCCCCCGATGCGCCCGGCAATATCGGCTGGCATGAACTCTATGCCGGCAACGGCAAAGACGCTGTCTCCTTCTATTCCAAGCTGTTCGGCTGGACGAAGGACAGCGAAATGGACATGGGTCCAATGGGCGTCTACTACCTCTTCGCCCACAACGGCAAGCAGATCGGCGGCATGATGACCAAGCCGGAAAACATCCCGATGCCGTTCTGGAGCTATTATTTCATCGTGCCGACCCTCGATGCCGCGATTGAACGCGTCACCTCAGGCGGCGGCAAGGTCGTCCACGGCCCGATGGAAGTCCCCGGCGGCAGCTGGATCATCCAGGCCATGGACCCACAAGGCGCCTTCTTCTGCCTGGTCGCAGCGAAGCGGTAGTTTTGGGCTGCTTTTGGCGTCGTGCCGCCGGCCCCCTCATCCGCCCTCACGGGCGGCTGAGGGGGCTGCACGGCACACCCTCAAACCCCACTCGCCACCGATGCAAAAAAACCTTCCGGGCTCCCCACCTCCACCAGCCGCTTCCTCTCGATCAGCCAGAACCGGTTGCCTACCGCCCGCACGAAACTGCGGTCGTGCGATACCAGCAGGCAGCTGGCTTCGTGCGCCATCAGCTCGCTCTCCAGTGCTTCCTGTCCCTCGATGTCGAGGTGGTTGGTCGGCTCGTCGAGCAGGGTGAAGTTCGGTTCGGTCAGCCTCAGCACCAGCATGCCGAGCCGCGCCTTCTGGCCGCCGGAAAGCTGGCCGATCGGTTTTGCCTGCATGTCGATCGTCATGCCGGCACCGGCAAGCAGCGCGCGTGCCCGCTGATCGCCGACATCGAAGCGGCGGATAACCGTGCCGATCGGCGTGTCGGTGTCGGCAAGATCGGCAAGCGCCTGGTCGCCATAGCCGAGAACCAGCGACGGCGTCGCCTTGATGCTATCGCGCGCGGTCTCCGGTCTTTCGATCGCCTGCTTCAGCATCAAGACCAGCCGCGACTTGCCGGCGCCGTTCAGGCCGAGCAGCACGATCCGGTCGCCCTGGCAGATGAATTGCCGGCCGGTCTTGAACAGCAGCGTTCCATCCGGCGTCGTCACCGCCGCATCCTCCAGCGTCACCAGCACCTTGGCATGCGTGCCGCGGTTGGTAAGCCGGATGGCGCCGGCCGAGCGCTCGAGATGCGCCGGTTTTGCTGCATCCTCCAGCTTCTCCGCCCGCTGTTTCAACTGCTTGGTCTTGACGACGAGCAGGTCGCTGCCGGAGTTGATGCCGATATTGTTGAGCTTGGCCGCCTGCCTGCGCAATTGCTCCGCCACCTTGATGTCACGCTCATAACGCCGGGCTTCGGATGCGTCGGCCTCGTCGAGGGCGGCGCGGGCCCGGGTATAGGGCAGGGCGAAGACCGGCGATTGCTCCGGCCGCAGGAATAGCGTCCGGTTGGTCGTCGCATCGAGGAAGGCGCGATCGTGGCTGGAGAGGATAACCGGCACGTCGCGGGGGAGCGCATTCAGCCAGCCCTCCAGCTGCGCGATCTTTTCGAGGTCGAGATGGTTGGTCGGCTCGTCGAGCAGCAGCACGTCGGGTTCGCTGACCCAGCTGTGGGCAAGCATGGCAAGCCGCTGCCAGCCGCCGCTCAACTGCTTCAGCGGCCGCCGGCGCATGACCTCCGGCACCTCGAGCGATTCCAGCACCACGTCGACGCGCCAGCTTTCGCTTTCGGCCTGATCGGCAGGCAGCGCCTGCAGCACCGCATCGTAAAACGGCGTATCGAACATTGCGGGCGGCACATTCTGCGCGACATGGCCGATAGTCAGCCCTCGCGCTTTGGTGATCTCGCCCTCGCTTGGTTCGAGCGCGCCGGTGATACAGGCAAGCAGCGTCGATTTTCCCCGCCCATTGGCGGCGACAAGGCCGATGCGGTCGCCGGAATTGACGACGAGATTGAGTTTGGAAAACAACGAATTGCCCAGCGTCACGCCGAGATTGCGGATAGCGATGAGTGTCATGATCGTTCTCTGGTCCTGATCGGGTATCGCGCGCGACCCGGGGCGTTCAACCATCACGGGATTGCGGGAAATTGGCCCGGGAAATTACAGGAATGCGCGCTCGAACCTTAGGATACGGCGCCGCATTGGCCACGAAGGGCAGACCACGAGGAGATGTCGAGAAACGGTCTCTGGTCAGCCCTGCAAACGCATTTGCAGGGCGTTGACGGGACCACGCTGGCGATTAAACCGAAAATAATATTGCATTACGTGATCCTCCTTTCTCGAACGGTTGCAGGATTGAAATAACATCGCCCGCAGAAAGAGGCAAGAGAACCGCAGCAGCCGGGATTTCCGGTGGCGCTGGCGGCGTCGGTGATCGACGCCAACGCGAGCCTCATCCTGAGGTGCCCCGCAGGGGCCTCGAAGGACGAGGCGGGTGCACTGGCGGTTGTGGACACAAGGAGCAGCGGCGAGCGCGTCCTTCGAGGCTTCGGCCTTCGGCCTGCGCGCCTCAGGATGAGGGAGGTTGGAGGGTGCCGCGCCTCTGTTAGGTGGGCGCAAGTGGCTGTCTCTCTGCGACTACCCCACCAGATCACCGCCCGCCAGCTCCAGCCGCCGTTCTATCCCGATGCTCTCGAGAAACGTTTCGTCATGGCTGACGACCAGCAGGGCGCCGTCATAGGCGCGCAGTCCGGCTTCGACCGCTGATATCGAGTCGGTGTCGAGATGGTTGGTCGGCTCGTCGAGGATCAGCAGCGGCGGCGGTGCTGAACCGAGAACGCAGGCAAGGCCGGCGCGCAGCAATTGCCCCCCGCTGAGCGTCGAAACGGCCTGCAGCGCCGCATCGGCCCGGAACATGAAGCGGGCAAGGGCGGCCCGGCAGGTGTTTTCATCGGAATGCGGATTGATCCGGCGGAAATTATCGCGGATCGAGGCTGAGGGATCGAGAAGGCTGACCTTCTGATCGAGCATCGCAAAGTCGGTCAGCACGGTGACCGTGCCGGCCCAGGGCTTGAGTTCGCCGGTGATAAGCGAAAGCAGCGTCGTCTTGCCCGAGCCGTTGCGGCCGGTGACGGCGATCCGTTCAGGCCCCGTCACATCGAAGGAGAGATCGCAGATGACGGGGTCGCCCGGCCGATAGCCGGATCTCACACGATCCACCCTCAGCACCATCTTGCCGGCCGCCAGTCCGGTCGGCGGCAGGGTCACCGACAGGGGCTGCAGGATCTCGATTTTCTCGCGCGCAGCCTTTCCCTCGTCCAGCGCTTGGGCGCGCCGGCGCTCGGCAAGGCGGACATTGTCGCCACCCGTCGTTTCGCTGCGCTCCTTCATGCCGCCGAGCATAATGCGCGGGATGCCGCCCTTGGCGGCCATTTTCCGCCCCGTGCTGTCCCGATGCGCCTGACGTTCCACCGTCGCCTGCGCCTTCCTCGCGACCTCGGCCATGCGTTTCTCGGCATCGGCGAGATCGTGCTCCGCCGCCGCAAGCTCCAGCGCTTTGCGCTGGCGATAATGGCTCCAATTGCCGCCGTAGCGCGTGGCACTAAGCGATGTCAGTTCGACGATCGCATCGACGCTTTCAAGCAGTTCCCGGTCATGGCTGACGATGATCGCGCCGGCCCGCAAGCTCGAAATCAGCGCGATCACCGCCTCGCGGCCATCGCGATCGAGATTGTTTGTCGGCTCGTCGAGCAGCAGAAAATCCGGTTCGGTGAAAACAAGCGCGGCAAGCCCGGCCCGCGTGCGCTGCCCGCCGGAAAGCGCGGCAAGCAACGTCTGCGGTGGCGCGTCGAGCCCGGTGCGATTGAGTGCTGCGGCAATGCGCGCTGGGAGCATCCAGTCCGCCGATACAAGCTCGTCGGCCGTTGCCTCACCGGCTTCGGCGCGCTGGAGAACGCCAAGCGCATCCGTCACGCCGAAGAGATCGGCTATGGATTCATCGGCCGCCACCTGCACGCTTTGGCGCAGGATGCCGAGGCTGCCGCCGACCGATACGGTTCCCGAATGCGGCTTGATCTCACCGGAGACGAGCTTTAGCAGCGTCGTCTTGCCGACGCCGTTGCGCCCGACGAGACCGATGCGCTCCGCCCCGAAACTTAGATCGAGATCGGAAAAAAGCGGCCGCCCGTCAGGCGCGGACCATGAGACTTGGGAGAGGGTGATTGATGCAGGCATGGATATGGATTTCTCCGTTGGCAAGGCGAACTGGCGTTGCGATCGGGTTGAAATCCATTGCGGCACACATCCTGTTGAAATGGTCGATGGCAGGTAATCTAGGGAATAAACGCTTCCGAATCAAGGCGGGGAACGATCTTGCCTCCCTGCTGGCGGGCGTCCGAAGGACGGGTCGAGACCCGTGGCTCGACCCCGGTCGGTGCCGGCAGGTGGATGAGGGCCATGTCGCCCGTGAAAACCCTACCGCTTCAGGCTCCCCAATATCCCGCGCACCAGCGCCCGGCCGACTTGCGTCGCCACCGTGCGGGCCACGCTCTTCATTGCCGCTTCCACCACCGTTTCGCGTTGGTAACCGGGGGCTCGGCCGCGCGATTGGCCGCGGTCCTTGTCGTCGTCATTGCTGCCGCCGAAGCCCGGCAAGGTCCAGCCGGAGGTGGTGGTGCCCGGCTGCTCATGGGCGGCGTCGTCTTGCGCCCGCTTGGCGGCATCGGCATCGGCCGCTTTCCTGGCGCGCGCGGCCAGTAGCTCGAAGGCGGATTCGCGATCGATGTCCTCGTCATAGACGCCAAGGACCGGGCTCCGGTCCATGATCTGCTGGCGCTCGGCATCCGTTACCGGCCCGACGCGGCCGGATGGCGGGCGGATCAGCGTGCGCTCGACGATCGAGGGGGCGCCCTTGGCCTCCAGCGTCGAGACCAGCGCCTCGCCGGTGCCGAGATTGGTGATGACGGTGGCGCAATCGAAGGCCGGGTTGGGGCGGAAGGTATCGGCCGCCGTTCTCACCGCCTTCTGCTCGCGCGGCGAATAGGCGCGCAACGCATGCTGGGCGCGGTTGCCGAGCTGGGCGAGCACCGTTTCCGGCACGTCGAGCGGGTTCTGCGTCACGAAATAAACGCCGACGCCCTTGGAGCGGATCAGCCGCACCACCTGCTCGACCCGTTCGGTCAGCACCTTCGGCGCGTCGTTGAAGAGCAGATGCGCCTCGTCGAAAAAGAAGACCAGCTTCGGCTTGTCCGGGTCGCCGACTTCGGGCAGTTCCTCGAACAATTCCGATAGCAGCCAGAGCAGGAAGGTGGCGTAGAGTCGCGGGTTCATCATCAGCTTGTCGGCGGCCAGCACGGAGATCTGGCCGTAGCCGTTATTGCTGGTGCGCATGATGTCGGAGATCTTCAGCGCCGGTTCGCCGAAAAAATGCTCGGCGCCCTGCTGTTCGAGAACGAGCAGCGCCCGCTGGATCGAGCCGACCGAGGCCTTGGAGATCAGCCCGTACTGATTGGAAAGCTCGGTGGCATTCTCGCCCATATAATTCAGCAGCGAGGTGAAATCCTTGAGGTCGAGCAGCGGCAACCCGCCCTGGTCGGCGATCTTGAAGGCGATGTTGATGACGCCTTCCTGCGGTTCGGAAGCATCCATCAGCCGGGCGAGCAGCAGTGGCCCCATCTCGGCGATCGTGGTGCGCACCCGGTGGCCCTTCTCACCGAACAGATCCCAGAAAATCACCGGAAACTGATCGAATTCATAGTCGGTGAAGCCGATCTGCTCGGCCCGCTTGGTGAGGAAATCCTTGGGCTCGCCCTTGGCGGCAATGCCGGAAAGGTCGCCCTTGAT
The DNA here is from genome assembly GCF_019685025.1 of Rhizobium sp. NZLR8. NCBI lineage: Bacteria > Pseudomonadati > Pseudomonadota > Alphaproteobacteria > Hyphomicrobiales > Rhizobiaceae > Rhizobium > Rhizobium sp. NZLR8. Next base: position 165,468 of record NZ_JABDVY010000003.1, read on the forward strand.
ATCGGCGGCGAAGACCGGCACGCCGGCCCGCGAGAAGCCCTCGGCCAGCACCTGCAGCGTCACCGTCTTGCCGGTACCGGTGGCGCCGGTGACGAGGCCGTGGCGGTTGCCGAACTTCAAGTCGAGATATTCCGGCTTGTTGATGCTGTCGTCGGGATTGCGGCTCGCGCCGATGAAAATCTTGCCATCCTCGATCATCCGCAAATGCTCCCTTCGGCTATGCCGGTCTTTGTTGAGAAGGCTGGCTCCTGCCGCCTTCATCGAACCATCGTTTCCCTGTTATAAGCAGGCTGGCCGATGCGGACAACTGTTTGCATCGAAAGCAAAACTGGACAATGTGCCGCCGTGCGCGCCCGGCTTGAGTTGCGCTCGAATCTCGAATAACGTTGACGTTAACGTCAAAATAACAGGAGGCTGACGATGAATGAAATTGTGACCCAGATCGCCGATCGTGTGGGCATTGCGCCTGATCTGGCCGAAAAGGCGCTCGGCATGATGCTCGGCTTCCTGCAACGCGAGGCCGCTGATGGCCCTGTCGCCCGGATGATCGAAGCAATCCCCGGCGGCGCCGATCTCGTCGCCCAGTACAATGGCGCAAGTGCTGGCGGTGGCGGTCTGCTCGGCGGGCTGATGAGCTCGCTCGGCGGCGGCGGCATCATGGGTCTCGGCCAGCAGCTGATGGGCGAAGGCCTCGGCATGGGCGAGATCACCTCGCTCGCCAAGGAAACCATCGCCATCGCCAAGCAATATGCCGGCGAAGAGGTGGTCGACGAAGTCGTTGCCTCCGTCCCGGGCCTCAGCCAGTTCGTCTGAGACGAGAGATCGGCAGGAGCCTCGCTTCGTTGCGGGGCTCATTGCTCTCGTGCCGGAAAAACCGGGGTGAACAGCAACGTTGCCTCTCGAATGGAAGGAGAGCCGGATGACCGTCTGGCGCCCGTCGCAGCAGATCAGGGTGAAGGTGATCGGCCTCGCCTGGCGGGAAGACCGGTTGCTCGCCGCGGAGGTCGAGGAAGATAGCGGCCGCATCAAGGGTGTTCGCCCGCTCGGCGGCGCGATCGAATTCGGCGAAAGCCGCGAAGAAGCGCTGCACCGCGAATTTAGCGAGGAACTTGAGACGGCGATCCGCATCGTCGGTCCCTGGCTCCTGCTTGAAAACATCTACGAGCATCATGGCGAGACCGGTCACGAATTCATCTTCGCCGCCGAAATCGAACTGGCGGATGCATCGCTCTATGAGCGCGACGAAATCCGCTATTCCGAACTTGACGAGACGGCGGCGACGGCGCGCTGGTTCGGCCGCGATACACTGCGTGACGCCGGCATCGATCTCTATCCGACAGGCCTCGACAGACTGCTGTCACGCTGGCGCGATTGAGCTGGAAACACCGCCGGTGCAAGGCTCCCATACAGCGCGCCAAACTTTGATCGTCAGTGACGGTAACGAAGGAACAACGAGGTCGTATTCGCTGTTCTATCAGCATCGCTGAAATCAGAAGGAATAGCATCATGCGCAGGTTTATTGCAGCAACGACGATCGCTCTCCTCAGCCTCTCCGCCCCGGGTCTTGCCCAGTCGAACATGGGCATGGACGCCAGCGGCCGGATCGACGGCACGCCGCCGCTCGGCACCGCGCCGGGCGTCGAAACACAAAGCGGACTGATCATCCCGCTCGACTCGATGGAAACCGGCAGCATTAACGACAATGGAACGTCGAGCGGTCGCGTCGACTGGGCGCGCTGCCCGCCGCGCAAGACCCGTGGAGCGCTTGCGACCGAGGGCGGCAACAGTGGCGCCTCCACCAGCGCCGCCTGCCGTGACAACGGAAAGCAATAGAGAAATTCCAGCAAAAGTGTGAAGCGGTTTTGCGTTCGGAATTGCGTAAAACAAAGAGCTAAAGCGCGTCGCATGAATCACGTTAACTGCGACGCGCTTTAGCGTTGGGGAAGGGCGCTATTTACCGTCCTTCTTGTCATGGTTCAGGATGACACCGAGTTCATGCCACCGCCGCCCGTCACGCTGGATAAGCTGGTCGGCGCAGGCCGGTCCCATGCTGCCCGGCGCGTAGGCCTCGGGCACGCTCTCATCCGTCTCCCAGATGTCGAGGAAGGGCTGCACCGCCGCCCAGCCGGCCTCGATGCCGTCGGCGCGCTGAAACAGCGTCTGGTCGCCGATGAAGAGATCGTAGAGCAGCGATTCATAGCCGGTGGTCTTGCCGATATCGAACTTGTCGGCATAGCGGAAGTCGAGAGAGACCGGCGTCGTATCGACCGAAAGCCCCGGCGACTTGATCGAGATTTCCATGCTCATGCCCTCGTCCGGCTGCACCTGGATCACCAGCCGGTTCCGCGGCAGGCGGCTCTGGACGTCGGTCTCGCGAAACTGCGCGAAGGGCACCGGCTGGAAGGTGATGACGATCTCGGTGTCGCGCGCCGTCAGCGCCTTGCCGGTCCTGAGGTAGAAGGGCACACCCGCCCAGCGCCAGGTATCGGCATAGAGCTTCAGCGCCACATAGGTCTCGGTCCGGCTGTCGGGCGAAACGTCCTTGCTATCGCGATAGGCCGGAAGCGCAGCACCGTTGAGCGGGCCGGCGGCATAGGCGCCGCGAACGCCATGTGTCTTTGCCTCCTCGGGCGTATAGATGCGCAGCGCCTTCAACACCTTGCTCTTCTCGTTGCGGATCGCTTCGGCATCGAAGCTGTTCGGCGGTTCCATGGCGATCATCGCCAGGAGCTGGAACAGATGGTTCGGCACCATGTCGCGCAGCGCGCCGGTCGCATCGTAGAATTTGCCGCGGCTGCCGACATCGACGATCTCGGCGGCAGTGATCTGCACATGGTCGATGTAGCGGCTGTTCCACAAAGACTCGATCATCATATTGGCAAAACGCGCCGTCATCAGGTTCTGCACCGTCTCCTTGCCGAGGAAATGGTCGAGCCGGTAGACTTGGCTTTCCGCGATCTGGGCGAGGATTTGCGCATTGAGCGCCTTGGCGGAGGCGAGATCGGTACCGAATGGCTTTTCGATGGCGACGCGACGGAAGGTGCCGTCCTTTTCATCGGTCAGGCCATGGGCGGCGAGCTTTTCGACGATCGAGCCGAAAAAGGATGGCGGCACCGCCAGATAGAAGGCGGCATTGGCATCCGGCCCCAGCCGCTTGCCGATCTCGGTGAAAATTTCGACCTTGGTGAAATCGCCCGCCATATAGGAAATGCGCCGGCGCAGGCTTTGCCAGGCCTCGTCTTTCACCGTCGGCTGTTCGCCACTGAGATGATTGAGAAATTCGTCGAGCCGCCCGCGCAGAAACGCGTCGTCGCCCGGTTCGATGCCGACGCCGAGAATATGAAGATCGTCGCCGACGAGGCGCTCACGCGTCAGGTTGATGATCGCCGGCACCAGCAGGCGGCGCGTCAGGTCTCCCGTGGCGCCGAAGATGACGAGGGTGACCGGCGGGGTAGGGGCAGCGTTCATGTGTGTCATCTCCTGAGATTTTCCGGCCGACTATAATCCGCATCGGTTTCGCCGCAACATATGCGGGCGGGGATAACAGGCATTTGACATTATCTGAGGCGGCCTGGGTGCCGAGGCTCCTCATTCGGCTGCATGAAGACCCATGAAGACCCCACAAGAGGGAGGGACTAAGCTGTGGTCCCTGGCGGTGACCAAAACGAGAAGTCTTGCTGGCTGTTACCGTTCTGCGGATTGCTGCGATGGAGGTTATGTGAAGCGGTGCGGCATTTCAGCCCTTCCCCCTTGTGGGGAGGGGTCTGGGCTGCGGTCAGAACCGGAGAGCAGTGATTAGCCTCCGGTTATCCCTTCACCGCCACCATGAAAATCCGCGGAAACCGCAGCAGCACCCGCCCATCCGACATCTTCGGATAGGCCTTTTCCACCCGCGCGAGATAATCCGTCAGGAAGGCCTGGCGATGCTTTTCGCCGGCATGGGTGAGATAGGGCATCAGCCCGGTGCCCTTCACCCATTCGACGATCGCCGCGCCATCCGCCATCGGATGATTGTAGATGGTGTGCCAGATATCGACGCGCGCGGCTTTGGCGATCAGCCTGGAATAATAGGCCGAAGGCGGGGCCAACGCCTGGCGGCGCACGCTCTTTTCCTCGAAGGCGGCCTTCCAGGCCCCCGCATGCGCCGTCTCCTCCATCATCAGATGCGAGGGTTCGCCAAGATTGTCGGGCATCTGCACCGCCAGCACGCCGCCTGCGGAAAGCCCGTCCATCAGCCGGTCGAAAATATCGAGATGATCGGGCAGCCATTGGAAGACCGCATTGGCAAACAGCAGGTCGGCCGGCTCCGTCGGCTGCCAGCTGCCGAGATCGGCTTCGACGAAGGCCGTGCCTGGAAGCCGCTTGCGGGCCGCCTCCAGCATGTTCATGTCGCTATCGAGACCGGAGACGCCGTCGGCCCCATAGCGCTCGATGATCAGTTCTGTCGAATTGCCCGGCCCGCAACCGAGGTCGACAGCGCGGCGAAGGCTTTGCAAAGGCACCTGCGCCAGAAGATCGCGCGCCGGTCGTGTGCGCTCATCCTCGAATTTCACATATTGATGGGCGGACCATGCCATGGGCGGTACCTCCTGATGTTGTGGCCGTCGAGCTTGACGATCTTATAGGCGATGCAAGCGCCCGCCGACCTTCACTCCGCAGACACAAGTATTTTGTCCACGCGCCTTCCGTCGAGATCGACGACTTCGAAGCGCCATCCGCCTCTCGTGAAGCTCTCACCCAGCTCCGGCAGATGTTTCAACTCTTCCAACACCAGGCCAGCCACGGTCTGATATTCGAGATCGTCATCGAGCTTGAGATTCAAGAACTCGGCGAATTCGTCGATCGGCGTCCAGCCGGACACCAGGTACGAACCGTCGTCTCGACGAGCGATGGCCTGCTCGTCGATAGGTCCCTCCTGGAGCGCCCCCATGATCGCTTCCAAAATGTCACCCGACGAGACAATCCCCTCGAAATGGCCGTACTCGTCAAAAACCAGCACCATGTGGACTGGCGATTTCCTGATGGCTTCAATCACATTGATCGCCGTTGAAAGGTCTGAAACCACCGGGACGTCTTGCGTCAGAGCCTTGATATCGGCAGTGCCGTGTTCCGACATCGAGTCGTAAAAGTCCTTGACCGGAAGGATGCCGATCACCTCGTCCGAACTGCCTTTCCGAACCGGCAGCCGAGACCGTTTCGTCCGGTGCAACTGAGTTCGAATTTCATCAAGGCTGTCGTCGATATCGATAATTTCGACGTCTCGTCGCGGCGTCATAAGCGCTCGGGCGGTGCGGTCCGCCAGGCGCATAACGCCGGATATCATCGCGGACTCTTCGCTTTCGATAACGCCGGCCGACTGCGCCTCGGCCAGAACAGTTTTGATCTCTTCGTCAGAGACGTTATCGCCACCTTTTCCGGCTTGGCCCAAGAGCTTGAGCACAAGATTTCCGGAGGCGTTCAGAAGCCACACGAGCGGCAGCGCGATTTTTGAAAGCACCGCCATAGCCGGTGCGACCTTCGCTGCAACGGCTTCGGGTTCTCGCAACGCGATCTGCTTTGGAACAAGTTCGCCGACAATCAAAGAAAGATAGGTGATTGCCACGACGACTGAACCGACGCCAATCGCGTCGGCGACCGTCGATGACATTCCCTGTGTCTCCAGCCATCCGGTCAAGCGGCTGCCGAGCGTGGCCCCTGAGAAGGCGCCCGAGAGAACACCGACCAGTGTGATGCCAATCTGAACCGTAGAGAGAAAACGACCGGGGTTTTCGGCAAGTTTGATTGCTTGCGCTGCACCCTTGCTCCCATGGTCAGAGAGAACCTTGAGGCGGGCTGTTCGAGAAGACACAACAGCCAACTCCGACATGGCGAGCACACCATTGACGATGGTGAGAAACGCCACAATTCCAATTTCCAGAAACACAGGGACCCTATTCGTTGAGGTTTCAATGCCGCATCGACAAGGCGACGCAGCGAGGTGTTCGACGAGGCGCTACATACGCGTCGCCCATCGTCATTCCGTCGTCGTATTACATCAGTGTCGCTTCCATCGGTCCTCAGAATTCCGTGAGGCGGCAAGCCCGACCCGGGTGGAAGGGTCGGAAATGCGGTCGAAAAACATCCGTGATTCGGCAAGAGCCGGCTATGCGGCGGCGCGTCGTTCGCAATGATCTGGAAGCAGGCCGCTCTCTGCGGGATGTACCCTGGGCGGGGCGGACACGAAGCCGCCTACAGTGGTCGCCAGCTTCCTCGGCCGGAAGATCTCGGCTGGAACGGGCGGAACTTGTACTGGATGGGTCGCTGTCAGGCATGTCGCAATTTTGGCGGTGAAACGGTGCCGGCGCAAGAGGCACCGGGCAAAAATCCTCATAGCCTACTGATGTGACAGTTTTGAAAACGGCGGCAGTACCGCGTTCTGATTGAAGGTTTTAAAAGGATTGTTCGTGTTTCCGCATATGCCGAAAGCCGCTCGAAGCGGCCCGGCATCACGCGCTCGCGCCATCAAGCCGCCAGAATGGTGATCCCGTAAGCATTGGCCGCCGCGGTCATGCGGGCGATGGTCTCAGGCGAGGGGGCTTTCAGCGGCTCGGTCGTGCCTTCCGCTTCGATGAATTCGGCCATGTCGCGATCGACGATCGCGGAAAAGACAGCCGGGGCTGTCCCGCGGTTGGAATAGCCGTGCACCATGAAGGGCGGAATGGTGACGATATCGCCCGCGCCGGCCTCGATCTCTTCGGGGCCGTTGTCGGTGAGCCGCCAGATCGTCAAACGTCCCGCGAGGATGCGAAACACTTCCGGGCTCGCATGCGCGTGTTTCGGGGTGCGGCTGCCGGGCGGCACGGTGACGTCGAAGATGTTGAGCCAGGTTCCGCGGATACGGACCTGTCGCTCGATCCGGTCGCCGAGGACGAAAAAGCGCTTCGCCCCTTCGCCGGCAGGCATTGTCACAAATGAGTTGGACATCATGTCCCTTTCTTTTTTCGGGCTTTTCTCCCGGGGCTTTTTCTTGCGGGCGTAGCCGTTAGACCTTTGCACCGCCTTTGACAACAGCCTTGTTACCGAAGGCACCGTCGCCACATAGCTCGGGCATGGGACATGCCTCACGAAGCTGAGAGGCTGATATCGGTGCGACGGATCTATTTCGCAAGGTCCGCCAGCGCTGTGCCAGCCGTGCGGAAATGACAGGGCTGCGGCGTTTCGAAAGGCTCCGCGCCTGTAATACCGCCGACACAGAAGGGGCGCATAGAACGCGGCGGCTGTTCCGGCCGTCCCTTCACGCCGTCACGGCGTCATCGATGGAGCGCATCCATGTCTTCTCTTCCCGTCGTCGGCGCCGCCATGACGCTCGTTGAGCTCGAGCTTCACCGAAGCTGGCTCTTCGAAAAGTCCCGCGATCTCGAATTGCAGAGTTTCGTCGATGCCGAGGTTCTGAACGGCGACTGGGCGCCGCTCGCTGCGCGCGCCCGCAGGCTTCTCGACGGCCATACCGGCCGCCTCGGCATTCACGGCCCGTTCTGGGGTTTTACCATCGCCTCGGAAGATCCGGATATCCGCGCTGTCGTCACCCGGCGGCTGCTGCAGGGCCTCGACGTCTGCGCCGCCATCGGCGCGACGCAGATGGTCGTCCACAGCCCTTACACCTCGTGGTCTTACAACAATCTCGACAACAATGACGGTGCCCGAGGGGATCTGGTCGAGCGCGTGCATCTGACGCTGCGTGACGCCGTCAGACGCGCCGAGGATATCGGCTGCACCATGGTCATCGAAAACATCGAGGACAAGGATCCCAGCATCCGCGTGGCGCTGGCCGAAAGCTTCAATTCGCCCGCCGTCGCCGTCTCGATCGATACCGGCCACGCCCATTATGCCCATGGTTATACCGGCGCGCCGCCTGTGGATTATTACGTCAAGGCCGCCGGCAACCGCCTGCAGCATGTCCATCTGCAGGATGCCGACGGCTATGCCGACCGCCACTGGAGCCTCGGTGAAGGCTCGATCCACTGGCACGCCGTCTTCGCAGCCCTCGCCAAGCTCGAAAGCAATCCGCGCCTGATCATCGAGATCAAGGACAAGTCGAAGATCCCGGCTTCCGCGGCCTATCTCGCCTCGATCGGCTTGGCCGAATAGGGTTCGTTGTCCGCCCATTCCCTCTTCTCCCCAGCGGGGAGAAGGTGGCCCGAAGGGTCGGATGAGGGGGCCGCACGGCACGCCATTCATGATTGCCCTTCGCATCCGCTCCGTGCATTCGCGGCTTCGCCGCTCACCCCCTCATCTGCCTGCCGGCATCTTCTCCCCGTTGGGCAGAAGGCAATCGTGGCGGCACCTTACTCCCTCCTGTGCTTGCCACAGGCGAGAGGGTGGAATTCCCTCATGAAAACCGGGTGATCACACTGATCCCCGTCGCCTCTGCCTTGTCGAGCGCCATCAGCGCCGGCACGGCCTCCTCCAGGCTGACCCGACGTCCGATCAGCTTCTGCGGCGCGATCTTGCCGGCGGCGAGCATCGACAGCATGGCGTCGTAGCGCCAGGCCTGCATGCCGTGGCTGCCGTAGATCTCCAATTCGTGGCCGATCACCTGCGCCATCGGAATCTGCGGCGTGGCATGTTCGCCGAGCATCAGCCCCACCTGCACATGCCGGCCGCGCCGGCGAAGATTCTTGATCGAGTTGAAACAGGTGGCGGGATGGCCGAGCGCGTCGATCGAGACATGCGCGCCACCCTTGGTGATCTCGCGCACCGCCTCCGCCACGTCGGCGACGCCTGAGGCATCGACCGTTGCCACTGCCCCGCATTCTCTGGCGAAGGCAAGTTTCTCCTCGGAGATATCGATGCCGATCGCATTCGCCCCGAGTGCGGTGGCGATCATGATCGCCGACAGGCCGACGCCGCCGCAGCCATGCACGGCGATCCATTCGCCGGGTCCGGTCCTCGCCTGGTCGGCGACGGCTCGAAACGAGGTGGCGAAGCGGCAGCCGAGGCTTGCCGCCGTCGCATCGTCGATCGTATCGGGCAGATGCACCAGATTGGTGTCGGCATAATCGATCGCCACATATTCGGCGAACGATCCCCAATGGGTGAAGCCCGGCTGGAACTGGTTGGGGCAGACCTGCTGGTTGCCGGAATGGCATTCGCTGCAATGGCCGCAGCCGGAAACGAACGGCACGGTCACCCGGTCGCCCACCTTGAAACGCATCACGCCGCGGCCGGTGGCGACGATCTTTCCGGCAAGCTCGTGCCCCGGCACATGCGGCAGGCGGATATCGGGGTCGTGTCCCATCCAGCCGTGCCAATCGCTGCGGCAGAGCCCGCTGGCGCCGACCGATATGACGACGCCGTCCTCGGAAGGCGTCGGATCGGGCAGGATGCGAATCTCGGGCGCCTGTTCAAAGGCTTCGTAGAACATGGCTTTCATCGGTGTCTTCCTTGTTCAGTGATTGCGCCCATGATGCATCCGCCAAGCTGCCATTCCAACATCCATTCCCATCACTTTTGCTGATGCACCCATCGCTCAAGTCACCGTTGTCGCGCACGAAAATTGCGGCCAGGCGTCATCCTCCGGCATTTTCTTGCTTCCATGTTTCCGGTCTGGATTTATCCTTGACCCGGCTTGCCGACGGGGTTTTTGCTCAACCAGCTTTTTAGGGAGGGCAGCATGGCCGTCGATACATCACCGCGTTCAACCACCTGGACTCACGTCGACGGGGAATGGCTCCCCGGCAATCCGCCGCTGATCGGGCCGACCTCGCATGCCATGTGGCTGGGCTCGACGGTCTTCGACGGCGCCCGCTGGTTCGACGGCATTGCGCCGGATCTCGACCTGCACTGCCAGCGCATCAACCGCTCGGCGCTGGCCATGGGCCTGAAACCGGTGAAATCGGCTGAGGAAATCGCCGCACTCGCCTGGGAGGGTGTTGCCAAATTCGAGGGCGCGACGCCGATCTACATCAAGCCGATGTATTGGGGCGAACATGGTTCGCCGGGCAGCGTCGTTTCCGTCGATGCGGAATCGACCCGCTTCGCACTCTGCCTGTTCGAGGCGCCGATGGGCGGCCATGGCGGCACCAGCCTCACCGTCTCGCCCTATCGCCGCCCGTCGCCGGAAACGGCGATGACCGAGGCGAAGACCGGCTCGCTCTATCCGAACAGCGGCCGGATGATCGCCGAGGCCCGCAGCCGCGGCTTCGACAATGCGCTGGTGCGCGATCTCAACGGCAACGTCGTCGAGACCGCCTCCTCGAATGTCTTCCTGTTGCGTGACGGCGTGGTGATGACGCCGGCCGCCAACCGCACCTTCCTGGCCGGCATCACTCGCGCCCGAGTCATGGGCCTTTTGCGCAAGGCCGGTTTCGACGTCGTCGAAGCAACGCTGTCGGTCGAGGACTTCCTCGCAGCCGACGAAATCTTCACCACCGGCAACTATTCCAAAGTCGTCGGCGTCACCCGCCTCGACAGCCGCGATTTTCAGGAAGGCCCGGTCACCCGCAAGGCGCTGGACCTCTACATGGACTGGGCCCACGGACGAAGCGAGAGTGAAGAGTGAGAAGCCGCTGCAATCGATCCAGTCAATCGATTGCAGCGACGAACGCCCGAAGCGCAAGCGAAGGGCTGGCGCGATCCCGCCGGCAAATCCCAGCCTGCGTCCACCCCCCCTCTGCCCTGCCGGGCATCTCCCCCACAGGTGGGGAGATCGGCAGGAGGTCATGCCTCGCTCTAAAATGACGACGTCTGTAAGGCCCGTTGTCTGGGGAAACCATCGCCCCATCCGATCTCTCCCCTTGTGGGGAGATGCCCGGCAGGGCGGAGGGGGTGCCATCGACCCCCGAGCCCATTCTAAAAAAATGTGAGAGCAGGCCTGCTTCAGGCCCTCACGTCATCCACTTCCGATGCTCCGCAAATCTCTCCGCCAACAGATCGATGAACAGCCGGACCTTGGTCGGCAGGTGGCTGCGGTTGGGGTAGACGGCGTTGATGTTGAATTCCACCGGCCGGTAGTCGGGCATGATCTTCACCAGCCGCCCTTCGGCGATGTCGTCGAACACCACGAAGCTCGGCGCCAGGAAGATGCCCTGCCCATTCAGCGTCAGGAAACGCAGCATTTCGGCGCTGTTGGAGACGACGTTGCCGCCGATCTTGACACTCTCGTGCTTACCCTCGCCATCCTCGAAGCGCCACTCGTCGCCATAGGGGTAATAGGCATATTGCAGGCAATTGTGATCGGCGACCTCGGCCGGGCTTTTCGGCATCGGGTGGCTCTCGAAATAGGCCGGCGAGCAGACCAGCATATGGCGCCAAGGCGTCAGCTTGCGGGCGACCAGCGACGAATCCGGCGGCGGCACGGTGCGCATCACCAGGTCGTAGCCGTCTTCGATCATGTCGACCATCCGCTCGCCGACGCTGAAATCGAGCGCGATCGACGGGTAAAGCTCCATATATTCGCTGACGACAGGCAGCAGGAACCGCACGATGGCGCTGCTGGTATAGACCTTCAGCGTGCCGCGCGGCGTCGTGTTCAGCGCCCCAGCCGTCCGATCCGCCTCGTCGAGTTCGGCGAGGATCTGCGACGAGCGCTCATAGTAATATTTGCCGGTTTCCGTCAGGCTGACCTTGCGTGTCGTGCGGTTGAGCAGCCTGACGCCGAGCCGGTCCTCCAGCGATTGCACGTGATTGCCGACCATGGTCACGGACATGTTGAGCCGGCGCGCGGCAGCGGAAAACCCGCCGCATTCCACCACGCGGCCAAAGACGGCGAGGCTTGTCAGTCGATCCATATTGTCTCCGGATTATCCGCTGAGAGTTGATGATCCTTCCCGATATAAGCAGATTATCAGAATGATTGGCAGGGTGCATTTTCCTTCGCATCGAACAGGGCCCCGCAGAAACGGGGCGACAGACGAAGGAGAAGGACGATGGTCGAGTTACCCCGCAAGGATGTTTTCGAAACTGCCGGACAGGCCGAGTTGATCTTGGCTGACGAAACCGCCCGGGCGCCCGTCGCCGAGGCGGCTCCCATGCCGGTCGCCGAAGCGCCGGTTTCCGACGCTCCCAAAAAGGCCGGCCGGGCGATATTCAAGCGCGCCGTCGTTGCCGCCGCGCTGCTTGCCGGCGTCGCCTTATCAGGCGATTTCGGCTACCGCTACTGGACGGTCGGCCGCTTCATCGAATCCACAGACGATGCCTATGTGAAGGCCGATTACACCACCGTCGCCCCGAAGGTCGCCGGCTATATCAGGCAGGTTCTGGTCAACGACAACGACGCGGTCAAGGCAGGCCAGGTTCTTGCCAGCATCGACGATCGTGATTTCCAGGCCGCACTTTCCCAGGCGAGAGCCAATCTGAAGGCGGCCGAAGCCGCCATCGCCAATATCGATGCCCAGATCTCCCTGCAGCAGTCGGTCATCGGGCAGGCGAGGGCGACGATCGATGCTTCGCAGGCCTCGCTGGATTTTGCCGTCTCCGACGCCGCCCGCTCGGCCCGCCTCATCAGCAATGGCGCCGGCACCCAGTCGCGCGCCGAACAGACCCAGTCGGCCCGCGACCAGGCAGCTGCCGCCGTCGAGCGCGACCGGGCGGCGCTCGTTGCGGCGGAGAACAAGGTGCCGGTGCTCCAGAGCCAGCGCGAACAGACGGTCGCCGAGCGCGACCGGGCAGCTGCGGCGGCCCAGCAGGCCGAACTCAATCTGTCCTATACTGATATCGTCGCCGCCGTCGACGGCACGGTCGGCGCCCGGTCGATCCGTGTCGGCCAGTATGTCACCTCGGGCACGCAGCTGATGGCGGTGGTGCCGCTGCATGCCGTCTATGTCGTCGCCAATTTCAAGGAAACGCAGCTGACCTATGTCCGTCCCGGCCAGTCGGTCGAGATCAAGGTCGACAGCTTTCCCGATATATCGATCAAAGGTCATGTCGACAGCGTTTCGCCGGCAAGCGGCCTGGAATTCTCGCTGCTGCCACCGGACAATGCCACCGGCAACTTCACCAAGATCGTCCAGCGCATCCCGGTCAAGATCGTCATCGACGACCAGGCGCTGAGCGGCCTGTTGCGCTCCGGCATGTCGGTCGAGCCCGAAATCGATACCAAGGCTGCCCAGAGCGGGGCTGTTCAGGCGTCCAAGGCAGCCGAGGGGGGATTATCCAGCCACGCTGGATGATCCTTCTCCAAATTCCCGAATTATCACCCGAACCTCGTCATGAGACAGTTTTCCGCAAGAGCCGGAAGGAGATACGTCATGGCCACTCTTCAGATCGCCGCCAACAGCAATTCGCGCAAGCCCGCCGCTGCAGCGCCCGTGCCCGCAGCCCTGAGCCCGCTTCGCATGTGGACGGCCGTTGTCGGCTCGACGCTCGGCGCCTTCATGGCGGTGCTCAACATCCAGATCGTCAATGCCTCGCTTGCCGATATTCAGGGCGCCATCGGCGCCGGCAGCGATGACGGCGGCTGGATCTCGACCTCCTATCTGATTGCCGAGATCGTCGTCATCCCCTTGAGCGCCTGGCTGGCGCGGGTCTTTTCCCTGCGCAACTATCTGCTTGTCAACGCCATCCTCTTCCTGATCTTCTCCATCGCCTGCGCCTTTGCGGCCAACCTGCAGCAGATGATCATCCTGCGCGCCATTCAGGGCTTTTCCGGCGGCGTGCTGATCCCGATGGCCTTCACCATCATCATCACGCTGCTGCCCAAGGCCAAGCAGCCGATCGGCCTTGCCCTCTTTGCCCTGTCGGCCACCTTCGCGCCGGCGATCGGCCCGACGATCGGCGGTTACCTCACCGAGAACTGGGGCTGGGAATATATCTTCTACGTCAACCTGGTGCCGGGCGCGCTGATGGTCGCCATGCTGTGGGCCTCGCTCGACCGGGCGCCGATGAACCTGAAGCTGCTTGCCAAGGGTGACTGGCCCGGCATCGCCACCATGGCGATCGGGCTCGCAGCCCTGCAGACCGTGCTGGAAGAAGGCAACAAGGAAGACTGGTTCGGCTCCGATTTCATCCTCCGCCTGTCGGTTATCGCCGCCGTGTCGCTGACCCTGTTCATCGTCATCGAGCTAAGGGCGGCCCATCCGCTCCTCAACCTGCGCCTGCTGCTGCGCCGCAACTTCGGCTTCGGCATCGTCGCCAACTTCCTGCTCGGCATCGCGCTCTATGGTTCGGTCTTCGTGCTGCCGATCTATCTGACCCGCATCCAGGGCTATAATTCCGAGCAGATCGGCATGGTGCTCGCCTGGACAGGCATCCCGCAGCTGCTGCTGATCCCGCTGGTGCCGCAGCTGATGAAACGGTTCGACGTTCGGCTGCTGATTATCGTCGGCTTTGCCCTCTTTGCCGCCTCGAACTTCATGAACGTGCATATGACCGGCGACTATGCGAGCGACCAGCTGTTCTGGCCGAATATCGTCCGCGCCATCGGCCAGGCGCTGGTCTTCACCCCGCTCTCGGCGATCGCCACATCAGGCATCGAGCAGGAGAATGCCGGTTCGGCTTCGGCGCTCTTCAACATGATGCGCAATCTCGGCGGCGCCGTCGGCATCGCCTCGCTGCAGACCTTCCTGTCGAAGCGCGAACAGTTCCACTCGAACATTCTGACCAACTCGGTCTCGGTCTTCGAGGAAGCCACCCGCGATCGTATCGCCAGGCTCACCGGCTACTTCATGAGCCACGGCGTCAGCGACCAGGCGCTCGCCGGCCACAAGGCCGTCGTCGCCATCGCGCTCAAAATACGCAAGCAGGCCAATATCATGGCCTTCAGCGACACCTTCTTCCTGCTCGGCGTCGCCCTCGTCGTCGCCCTGGTTGCAAGCCTGCTGCTCAGGAAACCCGGTCAGCTCTCAGGTGGCGGTGCTCACTAACCCCCGCGCGCCCTTAAGGAGGACAACGCCATGATATCAGCGATCCATGCTCCCGATCTCGATCGGTTTCAGCCAAAGGCCGCCGGCCATGCCGTCAGCGCCGGGGCGCTGCTCTCGATCATCGAGTGGCTTTCCGGCGATGAGTGCCATGCGCTCGACGAAGCGGGCCTCGTCTCCGGCCTCGGCCGCAGGCTTCAGGCGCTCGGCCTGCCGGTCGACCGGTTGACCCTGCATCTGATGACGCTGCATCCCGAGTTCATCGGCCGGACCATCGCCTGGGCGCCGGGCGAGCCGGTCGAGATCCACGACCGGGAACACGGCGCGCGGGTCGCCATCGCCAATACACCGCTGCGCAAGGTCATGGAAACCCGCGAACCGCTGGTCGTCGATACAAGAGACAGCGTGCATGGCCGCTGGCAGCATATCGATGTTTTCGCCGATCGCGGCCTGATGCAGCTTGTCATCGCGCCGCTCTGCAATGTCGACGGTCCGGTTAGTGCCGCCGTCTTCGGCACCAGGCGACCGGGCGGCTTCACCGCCTCGGAGCGGCAGCTGATAGAGCGCATCCTGCCGGCGCTGCGCAACACCAGCGAGCTGCGCATCCTTCGCCAGGTCGAGCTCAGCCTGCTCGATACCTATATCGGCCCGCTGACGGCCAGCCGCATTCTTGCCGGCCGCATCCGCCGCGACGAGATCGAATCGATGGAGGCGGCCCTGCTGCTCTGCGATCTGCGCGGCTTTACCGAACTGTCGAATCGGCTGCCCGGCAGCACCGTGCTCGGCCTGCTCAACGCCTATTTCGACAGGATCGTGCCGGCCATCACCCGCGAGGGCGGCGAACTGCTGAAATTCATGGGTGATGCCGTGCTCGCCTTTTTCCCGGGTTGCGACGCGGCCAATTCCTGCGGCGCCGCTCTTGCCGCGGCCCGTGCCATCCTCAATGAGATCGACCATTTCCAGTATGAGGGCATCGCCGTAAAGGCCGGCATCGCCCTGCATTACGGTGAGGTCAGCTACGGCAATATCGGCTCCGGCCGCCGCCTCGACTTCACCCTGATCGGCCGCGACGTCAACCTGGTCAGCCGCATCCAGACCGCCTGCAGCGAGTTGGGAGAGGTTTTGCTGATGTCGGAGCCGTTCCGCCAAGAGGCGGGGGCAGGGGATGTGGTGTCCGTCGGGGCGCATGGGCTGAAGGGGTTTGCGGAGCCGGTGGAGTTGTTCACGATCGTGCGGTAGGTGTGTGGTAGGACCCCAGGGCAGGGGGTGCCACACCTCTCACCCTTCCGCTATCTTCCTCCCATACTGCGCCAACCCCACAACACCGAGGAAGAATCCCATGACAGTACTGTCCGACGAACAAGGCGAGATTATCCGCGAGTTGGGCGTCGCCGCCGATATCGATCCCGATCACGAGATCGAGCGGCGAACCGATTTCCTCAAGGATTATCTCGTGGCCTCGGGCCTGCGCGGCTATGTCCTCGGTGTCAGCGGTGGCGTCGATTCGCTGACGGCGGCCCTGATCGCCCAGAAGGCCGTGCGCGAGCTGCGTGACAGCGGCCATAAGGCCGAGTTCATTGCCGTGCGCCTTCCCTATGGTGTCCAGGCCGACGAGGCCGATGCGGAGAGGGCGCTTGCCACGATCGGCGCCGATCGTTCGATGGTGGTCAACATCAAAGAGCCGGCCGATGCGATGCTTGCCGCGGCCCGTAGCGGCGGCCTTGCTTTTGCCGATGCCGGTCGCCAGGATTTCATTCTCGGCAACATCAAGGCCCGTCAGCGCATGATCGCCCAGTTCGCCCTTGCCGGCGCGCTCGGCAGTCTCGTCATCGGCACCGATCATGCCGCCGAGGCGGTCATGGGCTTTTTCACCAAGTTCGGTGATGGCGCAGCCGATATCCTGCCGCTCGCCGGCCTCAACAAGCGCCGGGTGCGCCTGCTGGCAAAGCGGCTCGGCGCGCCGGATGAGCTGGTGTTCAAAGTGCCGACCGCCGATCTCGAGGACCAGCGGCCGTTGCGCCCCGACGAGGAGGCCTATGGCGTCAGCTATGACGAGATCGACGATTTTCTAGAGGGCAAGCCGGTCGGCGAGATCGCCCGCCGCCGCATCCTCGCCGCCTATCGCGCAACCGCCCACAAGCGCGCTCCGCCGGTTGCCGTCAACGCGCTGTGAGGGCAGGCCTGAGATCGGGATGCCGGGTTTGCCCTTGCCCTAAGCGGTCCGCGAACATGCCGGCAAGCCCCATACGGGAGATTGAGACGGCAAGCTGCCGTTAGAGCATGATGTCCTCCGAAAACTGTGAGCGGTTTTCGGAGGACATCATGCTCTGTCTCCCTAAAGGGCCGGGACGATGCCCGGCCTTTGATTGTTTGGTTCATGCGGTAACGCTAAGAACGATCTTGCCCTTGGCGTGCGGCCGGGTTCCCTCCAGCATCTCATGCGCAGCAATGGCTTCGGAAAGCGGCAGCACGGTGCCGACTTGGGTCACGAGCGCGCCTGATTCCACCATCGCCGCGATGTCGGCGAGCTGTGCCGTCGTGACCTCGACCAGGAAGAAGAGGGCCTCGACGCTGTGCGCCTTGGCAAGCTCCTGGTCCGGCTGTGATACTGCGGAAACCAACCTGCCGCCGCGCTTCAGCACCGCAAAGGAGCGCGTCTGGGTTTGCCCGCCGACCAGATCGATGACGGCGTCGACCTCGTGGCTCAAATCCTCGAAACGCTGGCTGCGGAAATCGATCACCGTATCGGCGCCGAGTTTGCCGACCATCTCGACGTCGCCGCCGCTGGCCGTCGCAATGACGGTAAGCCCGGCTTTGCGGGCAAATTGCACCGCATAGGCGCCGACATTGCCGGCCGCGCCATGGATCAGCACGGTCTGCCCAGCGTCAAGCTTCGCATGGTCGAAGAGCGCCTGGCGCGCCGTCACCGCGATCACCGGGATCGATGCCGCCTCGATGTCGCTGATCGTCGCCGGCTTGCGGGCGATCATGCCGGTGGCGGCAATGGCATACTCTGCGTAGGCGCCGACAAAGCGCTGATTGGTAACGCCGTAGACGGCATCGCCCCGCACCACATGGGTGACATCAGG
Organism: Rhizobium sp. NZLR8; assembly: GCF_019685025.1. Classification (NCBI taxonomy): domain Bacteria; kingdom Pseudomonadati; phylum Pseudomonadota; class Alphaproteobacteria; order Hyphomicrobiales; family Rhizobiaceae; genus Rhizobium; species Rhizobium sp. NZLR8. The sequence goes on from NZ_JABDVY010000003.1 coordinate 183,394, forward strand.
CCCGACGGCTTCGACGGTGCCCGAGAGGTCGGAGCCGAGCGTCAGCGGCAGCGGCTGGGGCAGGGCGCTGTGGCCGGAGCGGATCCAGCCGTCCCACGGTCCGACACCGGCTGCCTTCACCTTTACCAGGACCTCGCCTGCAGCAGGCATCGGGCGTTCGATTTTTTCTGGTACAATTGCCTGCGGCGGGCCAAAGGCATGCACTCTATAGGCCGTCATCGTCTGGCGCATTGTCATCTCCTATCGTTGGGGAGCCGGCTCTTCGGCTATCACGGGAGGCAAGATGCAGTCGGCGCAGCCTTTCGATAATCCGGGAAGTTCGAGAAGGATCATCCGGCGCCGGCGGATAATCGCCGGCGCCGGCAATGCCGTCAATTGCCTTTCACGTAGCCGAGCGCCTCGACGATCCTGCCGTCCGCCACCCGCATCAGATTGACGCCGCGCACCGATTGCCCTTCGTCCTCTCCCCAGCAGAAGCGCCAGAGGAGGATACCGCGTTCGCCGGTGACGATCATGTCCTCGGAAACGAACCAGGTGCCGGGGGTGGTTGCGATCCAGCTCCAGAGTTCGATGCAGGCCGCGCGTCCGACATGGCGGGATCCGTTCGGCGCCGGCTGCGTGTTCTCGACGATGCAGTCTTCGCCGACAAGTTCATCGAGTGCTGCGGGATTGTGCGACAGGAACACATCGTTGAACCGCCGCAGGATCGTCTCGGTCGAAGCCGCGTTCATGGCCGCACCGGCGATCCCGTTCGCCCCGACGAGGCGACATAGGCATGCGGCGCGAAATAGACGCCGTCGGCATCGAAGGCTTCGAGATCTTCGGCCTGCATCGCCCCGCGCACCTTCGGGCGTTCCGCCACGCGGCCGAGGAAGCCAAGCAGCGCCGGCCATTTTCTGAGATCGACATCGATCCAGGGCGACCAGTTCAGGCAGACGAAGAGATAGGCGTCCGCCACCGTGAAGGCATCGCCGGTGAGGTAGGGTCCGGCAATGCGGCCGTTCAGCCAGGTGAGCCGCTTTGAGATTAGCGCGCGGATCTCCGCATGGACGCTGGCATAAAGCGGGTTGAACAGCATTACCATCGGCTTGTGCAGTTCGGCGGTGATGAAATTCAGATAGGATTGCACCTCGTTGCGGCTGATATTGCCGACCTCGGGCAGCATGGCTGATCCCTGCGGCACGCTGTCGGCGAGGAATTGCACGATCGCCGGCCCCTCGGTCAGCACTTTGCCGTCGTCGAGCAGCAGCGCCGGGACATAACCGTTGCCGTTGATCGAAAGGTAGTCCTGCCCGTCGCTCGTTCTGTTGGTTTGCCGGTCGACCTCGACCAGTTCGATATCGAGCCCCAGCTCCCGGCAGACGATATGCGGCGACAGCGAGCAGGCAGCGGCGTTCATATAGAGTTTCATGGCGATTTCCTCTCTCAGTTCCTCTCTTGGCGCAGCCGGTCGATGCCGGCTGTTCATGCCATTGAACATTTGTACTGTTTCGCATAAAATAACGTTCGTCAAGAATTTAATGCGAAACGGTACAAAATATGAAGGATGAAAAGAAGCGCGGCCGCCCGAGGGGTTTCGACGCCAAGGCCGCACTCGCCAAGGCGCGGGATGTCTTCTGGGACAGGGGCTTTACCGCCGCCTCGCTCGACAATCTGAGTGCCGCGACCAAGCTCAATCGTCCGAGCCTCTATGGCGCCTTCGGCGACAAGGAGGATCTCTATCTCGATACGCTGGAGGGTTACCGGCAGGACGGCATGGATGCGCTGGCTGAGGCGCTCGATCCGTCACTTCAGCTGCGCGACAATCTCGCACGCGTCTATGCCGGCGCGTTGGCGGTGTATCTGCATGGTGAAACCGCCGCGCGCGGCTGTCTCCTGATCGGCACGGCAACGGTCGAGGCGGTCGAGCATGAGCGGGTCCGCGAGGTGCTTGGCCGCAGCCTCAGCGATTTCGACGGCGAGATCGAAAAGCGCATGCGCCTTGCGGTTCAAAGCGGCGAGCTTCCGCAAGGCGCCGATCCGCAGATGCTGGCAATGCTCGCCTCCGCCGTCATGCATTCGCTCGCAGTCCGCGCCCGCGCCGGCGACAGCCGCGAGACGCTGGAAGCGATCGCCAGCTCAGGCGTCGAGCTGATCTGCGGGAGCGTCCAGCGAAGCTGACTGGGGGTCCGTCTCGGCATCCCGCGGCCGCACCATCCAGGCATAGGCAGCACCGCCGAGAAGCAGCACCGAGGTGCCGAGGAAAACCGCCCGCATGCCGATATGGCCGCCGACAAAGCCGCCGAGGACCGGACCGGCCACCTGGCCGATATATTGCGAGGAGATGGAAAGCCCGAGAATGCTGCCGGCCGCGCTATCCGGCACGCTGTGGCGGATGACGGCGGCGATGCAGGGCAGGAGCCCGCCGAGTGCTGCGCCCATCAGGAAACGCAGGACGATCAGCTGCCAGGAACTGGTGACGAAGGCCTGCGGGATCAGCAGCAGTCCGGCGACGGCGAGCGCGCCTGAAATCACCGGCCAATGGCCGATCCGGTCGGCAAGCTTGCCGAGCCGCGAGGCGGAAAGAATGCTGCCGAGGGCGGCGGCCGACATGACGATGCCCGAAATCATCGTGACTTGGTCCGCGACCGGCACGATCTGCGCGACATAAACGGTGATGATCGGCTCGATCGACATATTGGCGAACATCAACAGCATGCCGGTCGCCAGCATGGCGATGACAGGCCGTTTGTCGCCGATGGATTTCCAGCCGCCGCTGGCCTTGGCCGCCTGTTTGCGGGCCGGCGATTTCTCCTCCTTGATCAGCAGGATCGTGGCGAGAAAGGCGAGGAAGATCATGCCGCCGGCCGCCAGAAACGTGGCGCGGATGCCGATGACCGGCGGCAGCGCCCCGCCAATCAGCGGCCCGACGAGATTGCCGGCCATGATGCCGGAAGAGAGAACGCCGAGCGCCCAGGCCGAGCGGTCCTTCGGCGTCTGCGTCGCCACCAGCACCATCGAGCCGGAGGCATAACCGCCAGCAAGGCCGACGAAGAGGCGCAGCGCCACCAGCTGCCAGACATTACCGGCCATGCCCATCAGCGAGATCGCCACCGTCATGCCGAGGCTGGCGCGCACCAGCATCAGCTTGCGACCGTAAATATCACCGAGCCGTCCCCAGATCGGCGCGACGAGAGCCGCGGCCAGGAAGGTGGCACCATAGGCGATACCAGACCATTGCACGATCGCCGCATGGTCGCTGACGCCGAGTTCCTCGACATAGAGCGGCAGGAAGGGCAGCAACAGCGTCATCGCCACGATCGTCGTGAAAGAGCCGACCAGCGAGATCGCGAGGTTGCGCTTCCAGTAGATCGAGCCTGCCCTAGCGCTCGCCGCGTCCAATTGAGTATCGGTCATTCCTTGCCTCGGCGTCGATCATGAAGGCGCAGTTGCGCGGCAATCTGGATGATCTCGGATAAAAGTGTTAGATATAACTGATTGCATAATGCAATCGGATAATCGGAGGATATTGCCATGAACGATATGCGCACGAGGCAACAGACAGTCCGCGATCTCTACGCCGCCTATCTCGAAGACCGCAAGGATAAAGTCGACGCCATGCTGGCGGAAGATTTCACCTTCTCCAGTCCGCGTGACGACCATATCGACCGGGCCACGTATTTCGAGCGCTGCTGGCCGAAGGAGCCGTTCTTCCGTGCTATCCACATCGAGTTCCTGGCGGTCGACGGCGACGAGGCTGTTGTTCGCTACCGCGCCGAAAAACTCGACGGCGGCAGCTTCTGCAACATAGAAAGCCTTCGTTTCCGCGGCGACAAGATCGCCGCCGTGGAAGTCTATTTCGGCCGCAATCTCTGATCGCGGCTGGCGCGGTTTACAGGATCCGAATTGCCGACGTGACGATGATGACCATCGAGACCGCCACCATCAGCGGCCGCACCGGCAGCCGCTTGACGAGGACGGCGCCAAAGGGGGCGGCAATGACGCCGCCGATGATCAGGCCGATCGCCGAATTGAGCTCCGACCAGCCGAGCGTCAGGATGAAGGTCAGCGAAATCGTCAGCGTTACCGCGAATTCGGTGAAATTGGTCGAGCCGATCACCCGCTTCAGGTCATGGCCGCGCCCGATCAGCGTGCTGGTGACGACAGGTCCCCATCCGCCGCCGCCGATCGCATCGAGCACGCCGCCGCAAAACCCGACGGGCGGCACGGCCCAGTCGCGCACCTCGCGTTTTGCCGGTGGCCGAAAGGCCTTGTAGAGAATTAGCAAGCCGATCGCGATCAGGTAGGCCGACACGAACGGTGCGATCACCCTGCCGTCGATATTGGCCAGCAGATAGGCGCCGATCGCGCCGCCGATCATGCCGGCCGGTGCCAGCCGCCCCACCAGGCGCCAGTCGACATTGCGATGATAGGCATGCGAAATGCCCGACGCGGCCGTGGTGAACATCTCAGCCACATGCGTCATCGCGCTGGCATTGGCCGCCGGCACCCCGAAGGCAAGAAGACTCGTCGTCGACAGCACGCCGAAGGCCATGCCGAGTGCTCCGTCGACGATCTGCGCGCAGAAGCCCACCACGATGAAGAAGAAGATATCCGATGTCATGCGGTCCCCTCAGACGAACGGTAGCATCAGAATCCGCGATGCGGAAAAAATCTTAATTCAAGCGGAAAGTCCGCGCTGTTTCAGCCGAACAATTTTGAAGAAGCCGTTCGGAAAGACCGGCAGGATTTCGACGGCGGAAAAATCGCCACGCCGCTCGGCCCAGGCGAGGATACGGTGGATGCGGAAGGCGGAGGACCAGCCGATGTGACGCACCAGCGGCGCCACCGCCGCCTCGATCGCGCCCTGCAGACCGGCGCCGTCTCCAAGCTTGCTGGCCAGGATGATTTCGCCGCCCGGCCGCAGCACCCTGGCGCATTCGTCGAGCGCCCGCTCGGGCTCGGGGATCAGGGTGATGACGAAGGGCAGGCAAACCGCATCGAAAGACCTGTCGGCAAAGCTCAGCGCATGCGCATCCATCACGTCAAGCGCCTGGACGTGCTGCAGATCCTCGCGTTTCGCCTTTTCGCGCGCCCGGGCGAGCATGTGTTCGGAAATGTCGATGCCGGTCACCCGGCAGCGGCTGGCATAGTGCCCGAGCGTCAGGCCGGTGCCGACGCCGACCTCCAGAACATCGCTGCCGGCTGCGGCGGCAAGCGCCGCCAGCTTGCGGTGGCCATCACGGAGAATGCCGCGACAGACGCGGTCATAGACCGGTGCCCAGCGCTGATAGATTTTCTGTTGATCTTCCGCGCTGCTGCGAAGCTCCGACATGCCGCACCTCCCTGAAGCCCAGGCCTCAACTCCTAAGGGTAGGTTCCGGTTCCGCTCGGATTGTGACCGAAGGCACAAAATCGCCTGGCAGGCCGACCCGCGGCTGCCTATTTTGCCGGCATGAGCCCAAGCTCTTTGGCGTCCAGCTCGCTGCCGATCTCGACGGTTTTCTTTTGTTTGTCGTAGACGCAGATCTGGGCGATCAGCCCCTTGGCGCCCTTCGGTTTCCCCGTCAGCAGGGCAAGCCCGTAATGGGAAGTGCCGAAGGGATCGACGGCGGCATTCGGATTGTCGATGGCGACAGCCGCCGTCTTGCACTTGGCCTCCACGTCAGCCGCCATCTGTTTCCAGGCCTCATCCGAGGATGCGTGCGCCGCAGCTGAGAGCAAGGGAAACGTGGCCATCGCCAGCAGCGGGATTATATTCCTGTTCATATCGGGTCTCCATTGAGGTCAATCGCGGGGAAGCGGTTTTCGGTGCGGATATCCCAAGCAATTTGCAGGCGCGATTCCATCGCGGCAACTGAGGCAAATTTTCCTCCGACGGATCGTTTTTTGATATTTCGCCGGTTGCCTCTCCCCCTTTCCCCTCCTATGTTCCGCCTCACCTGCCGATGACGCAATCTATTGCAAGGAGATCTGATATGGCTTTCGAATTGCCTGAACTTCCCTATGATTACGAAGCGCTTGCTCCCTTCATGTCGAAGGAAACGCTGGAGTTTCACCACGACAAGCACCATAAGGCCTATGTGGACAACGGCAACAAGCTTGCCGCCGAAGCCGGTCTTTCGGATCTCTCGCTCGAAGACGTGGTGAAGAAGTCGTTCGGCACCAATGCCGGCCTCTTCAACAACGCTGCCCAGCACTACAACCACATCCATTTCTGGAAGTGGATGAAGAAGGGCGGCGGCGGCAACAAGCTGCCGGGCAAGCTCGAAGCGGCCTTTACGTCCGATCTCGGCGGCTACGACAAGTTCAAGGCCGATTTCGCCACTGCCGGCGCCACCCAGTTCGGCTCCGGCTGGGCCTGGGTTTCCGTCAAGAACGGCAAGCTCGAAATCTCCAAGACCCCGAACGGCGAAAATCCGCTGGTTCACGGCGCCACCCCGATCCTCGGCGTCGACGTCTGGGAACACTCCTACTACATCGACTATCGCAACGCCCGCCCGAAATATCTCGAGGCCTTCGTCGATAGCCTGATCAACTGGGACTACGTCCTGGAACGCTACGAAGCAGCCGCGAAGTAAGCGGCCCCGGACTCGCAGCCCACGGGCGGCGATGTCAGTCAGCCTCTTCGAACTTGGCACCCGGCGCCTCAAACGCCGGGTGTTTCGTTTTGAAAGACAAGCCGTCACATCCCTGTCATCGGCCGCTCCTAATCACGCCCCATGTCTTTTTCTGCTCTTCCCCTGTTCCGCTTCGGCATCATCGCCGACCCGCAATATGCGGCAATCCAGCCGCATGCGGCCATGGACCGCTATTACGCCAACAGCCTCGCCAAAGTTGCCGAGGCGATCGAGGTCTTCAACGGCGAGGAATTGAGCTTCGTCATGACGCTCGGCGATATCATCGACCGCAGCTTCGCAAGCTTCGACGACATCCTGCCGGTCTACGGCAAGCTGAGGCATGAGGCGCTCTTCCTGCTCGGCAATCACGATTTCTCGGTCTCCTCCGGCCATCTCTCCGAAATCGCCGCCCGTCTCGGCATGCCATCGCCCTATTACAGCGTCTCGCGCCACGGCTGGCGTTTCATCGTGCTCGACGGCAACGAAGTCAGCACCTTCGCGCCGCCCGAAGGCCATCCGCATCGGGCGCTGGCCGCACGGATGCTGACCGTGCTGCAGGAGCAAGGCGCCAGAAATGCCCATCGCTGGAATGCTGCGCTGAGCGACGAGCAGTTCACCTGGCTCGGCGATGAAATATCAAGCGCAGCCGCGGCCGGCGAGAAGGTGATCGTCATGAATCACTATCCCGTGCATCCTCCCGGTGAGCACGACATGTGGGATTGCGACCGCATCGTCGCGCTGCTCGCCTCGCACGACAATGTCGTCGCCTATCTCAACGGTCACAACCACGTCGGCAATTACGGCAAAGCCGGCGCCTGCCACTTCGTCAATTTCAAGGGCGTGGTCGACACCGAGACCGAAAACGCCTTCGCCATCGTCGAAGTCTACCCCGACCAGATTGAAATCCGCGGCTTCGGCCGCGAGGAGAGCCGGACGTTGGCTTTTTAGGCTGGGACGGCTGTACGGCTCTTTTGTGCTGCTCGGTTTATCCTGCGCAGGGATCGTCAGAGGTAAGCCGGGTGCGCCCTCGATGGAGCACCTAAGGCGCCAGTGCGAGTCTGGTGCAGCGCGCCCACACCCTCCGTCATCCTCGGCCTTGAGCCGAGGATCCATGCGCGCTGCTGATAGAGGCCAACGTGGATCCTCGGCTCAAGGCCGAGGATGACGGAGGAGGGATAAATGTCGGCAGTCCTTTGGCGGCGTCGAAGATGTGCCAGGCACGAAAGGCGCTTCACCAGGCTCATGACACTGACCCCTGCTCGTGGCTCAAACGCCGCCAAACGTGTTCGCACAAACGCCCGGCTATTACACAGGCACTGCCTTCTCCGTCCAGCCGCTGGTCCACAACTCCCGCAGTCGGTCGCCGTCGCCCGTGAAGAAATCCTCGCTTGCCGCGCAGTACTCCACCCGGTCGCTGCGGAAATTGCGAATCGCCTGGCGCAACTCGCACCAGGCGACGATATTGGCGGTCTGCGAATAATAGATCAGCGCGATCGGCTGGATCGTCCGTTCGCTGGCCCGACCAACCTCGTCGCGGTAGTCGAGCATCAGCTTGCGTTCGTCGCGGATCGCCCGGCGCACGATCGCAAGATCGAAGCCAGCCGGCTGGGCGATCGAGCCCCAGGCATAGAGCGCTTTGCTGTCCATTGCCTGGCGCAGCGGTGCCGGCACGGCGCCGGCGATCTTCTGGTTGACCCGGCGCGCGGCCTGCTTCAGCTCCTCGTCGGCCGTCCGTTCGAGCAGCGCCAGCGACAACACGATCGCCTCCATCTCTTCGATCGAGAACATCAGCGGCGGCAGGTCGAAGCCCGGCCGCATGATATAGCCGATGCCGCGCCCGCCCTCGATCGGCACGCGCATCGCCTGAAGGGCGGCGATGTCGCGATAGATCGAACGCACGGTCACCTCAAGCGTCTCGGCGATAACAGCCGCCGTCATCGGTTTTCTGGCGAGCCTCAGGATCTGAATGATCTCGAAAAGCCGCGAGGCCTTGCGCATTTTGCCTCTCCCATCCCTTACGCTCCTGACAATACACTGTCAGTTGGGTTCCCGTATAGAGCCGCCTATCAGATTGAAATCAATTAGGGTCTCTGAAAACGGCCCGCAGAACTCAAGGCGGTAACTGACATGAACTACCACGAAAACCTCTGGCTTTTCTTCGTCCTTCTCTTCGGCATCATCATCGTGCCGGGCATGGACATGCTCTTCGTGCTCGCCAATTCGCTGACCGGCGGCGTCAGGCGGGGGCTCGCGGCAACCGGCGGCATCATGGCCGGCGGCGCCGTGCATTCGGCCTATGGTGCGGCCGGCGTCGGCGTGCTCGTCACCATGCTGCCGCAGCTTTTCAACGTGCTGCTTGTTGCCGGCGTCGCCTATATGATCTGGATCGGCATTTCCTTGATCCGCAGTTCGATCACCGTCGAGGCGGTCGGGCCGGGGACGGCACGCTCCGGCTGGCGCGCCTTCCGCCAGGGGGCCGTCACCTGTCTGGTCAATCCCAAAGCCTATATTTTCATGTTCGCCGTCTATCCGCAGTTCCTCAAGCCGGAATACGGCCCGGTCTGGATGCAGGGCCTGATCATGGGCGCCATGACCGTCGCCACCCAGTTCGCCATCTACGGCACGCTGGCGATGACGGCCGGCCGCAGCCGCGACCTGCTTGTCGCAAATCCCGACGTCACGGCCTTCGTCGGCCGCTTCGCCGGGCTGCTGCTGGTTGCGGTCTCCGCGCTCAGCCTCTGGCAGGGGTGGAAAAGCGCTTGAGACACCTGTACCTATCACATTGTTTTTATGATGATCCGGCAAAACGTGACTGCCCGAATGGCATGGATTTTGTCATCCTCCCGGTGCAGATTGGCCATGGCCTCCTTGGCCCCGGAAAATGCAGAAGAGAAATGGAGAGGAATATGAATTGGAAAGCAGTAGCTGCCGCCGCGGCGATGGCCGGCATAGCCTTCGGTTCGGTGAGCGCCGCCGACGGCACCCATGATTCGCGCATTGCCCTGATGAAGCAGATCGGCGGGGCGGCAGGCGCCTTGGGAGCTATCGCCAAGGGCACCAAGCCCTATGACGCCGAAGCGGTGAAGGCGGCGCTGACGACGATTGCCGCAACGGCCAAGGTTTTCCCCGATCAGTTCAAGCCGGGCACGGAAACGGGCGACGAAGAAGCGAGCCCGAAGATTTGGGAAAACATGGATGATTTCAAGGCGCGCGCCGCGAAGCTCTCCGCCGATGCCGAAACCGCGCTCGCCCAGCTTCCGGCCGATGAAGCGGCTGTCGGCGCCACGGTCGACACGCTCGGCGCCAGTTGCGGCGGCTGTCACAAGGCCTATCGCCTCAAGAAGTGAGCGATAGGTCGTTTTGATCAAGAGCAATTCCAGCAAAAGTGTGCAGCGGTTTTGCGTCCGGAATTGCGTAAGCAGAAGATACCCGATCCTCGATCCGCGCTGGCTTTGCCGCCAGTGCGGGTCGTCTTATTCTCGGCGCGGGAAAAATTCGACAAAAAGGGGAGGCGGAGCATGATCCGCAGGTTCATCCGGTTGCTGCTCTGTCTGATCGGCGTCGCCGTGCTCGGCGGTGGCGCCTTCTATCTGGTGACCGCGCCCGATCCTCTGCCGGAAAGCCATTGGGCGGGTCTCGGCGCCCCGGATCCGGCCAACGGCCAGATGGTTTTCTGGGCCGGCGGCTGCGTCAGCTGTCATTCAGCCCCCGGTTCCGAAGGCGATGCCAGGCTGACGCTGTCAGGCGGGCTGGCGTTGAAGAGCCCGTTCGGCACATTCCACGTGCCGAATATCTCACCCGATGAAAAGGCCGGCATCGGCGGCTGGACGCTGGCCGAGTTCGGCAATGCGATGAAGCGGGGCGTCGGACCGGGCGGTCAGCATCTCTACCCTTCCTTTCCCTATGGCTCCTATGCCCGCATGAGCGACAAGGACGTCAACGATCTCTTCGCCTTCCTGAAAACCCTGCCGAAGAGCGCAAACGTCGCGGCCCCGCATGAGCTGCCGTTCCCGTTCAATATCCGGCTGGCGCTCGGCGGCTGGAAATTTCTCTATTTCAACGACCAGCCGCGCGTCGCCCTGGCAAAGAGCGACGACAAGATCAAGCGCGGCCAATATCTCGTCGAAGGTCCCGGCCATTGCGGCGAATGCCATACGCCGCGCGATGCGCTCGGCGGCTTCCAGGCAGATCAGTGGCTCGCCGGCGCCCCCAATCCGGAAGGCAAGGGCCGCATACCCGATATCACCCCGGCCTCCAAGAGCATCGGCGGCTGGAGCGAGGCCGATATCGCCAGCTACCTCGAAACCGGCTTCACGCCAGATTTCGACACAGCCGGCGGCTCGATGGTCGATGTGCAGCAGAACATTGCCCGTCTGCCGCCCGCCGACCGCGAGGCGATCGCCGCCTATCTGAAGGCCGTGCCGGGCCGTTAGAGCATGTCGCTGTTTAAGCGATCGACTGCATATAGCGCATGCCGGTCACCGGACGCGGGGTGAAATCCATCTGTTCGTAGAAGCGGTGCGCCAGCACGTTTCCGGTCGCGGCGCTGACGGAGAGGTAGCCGCAGCCGGCATTGCGCGCGGTCTCGCGGGCCCGGTCGACGAGCAGCTGGCCGGTGCCATGACCGCGATGGCCGTCGCGCACGAAGAGATGGTGCAGGTCCATGCCGCGCTTTCCCTCTTGCGCTCTGTAGAGCGGCACCAGAATGGCGTAGCCGATCAGCCCTCCGTCGGTTTCGGCAACGAGCGCCGTGATCCACGGCAGCGGGCCGAAGAGGTCGCGCTCCAACTGCTCCGGCGTCGTTCCCGCCGCATCGCCGTGATGGGCGGCAAGCAGGGCAATCATCGCGTTGAGTTCGGGCAGGTCGCGCGGCTTGGCGGCGCGGATCGTCACCACCGATGGGCGCATCAATGAAATTTCGCTGTCTTCGATTTCGGTCATGGTCTTCGCGTCCTTTGATAGTCTGCCGTCAGGACGCTGCCGATACAACAAAGCCGCCTGACGGCGGCTTGTTGACAATATGATCTTGTCCAGCCGCCCTTTACAGGTACAGCCAAAAATACGAGCGGCTCTGGTGCGCGTTTTTGATCATGGGTCATCAATCGTCGGAAACGCGGCGTTTGTCAATGGCGTCGGAGCCGGACGCTGAAACACGCCATCGGCCTTGATATCGGTCAAGCCCATCGATAGTATACCCCCCTATTCTATATGAGGACTCACCGTGTCCCACACCACTCTGCAGAAAAAGAAGCTCGTCGCCCGTGTCAGCCGCCTGAAGGGGCAGATGGAGGCGGTCGAGCGGGCGCTCGAGGCCGAGCGCCCCTGCGGCGAGATCCTGCAGCTGCTTGCCTCCGTCCGCGGCGCTCTGACCGGGCTGACCGGCGAGGTTTTGGACGATCACCTGCGCGAACATGTGCTGAATGCTGCCGACGACGCTGCAAGGGCGGAGGCGGTCGAGGAAATATCGGAAGTCTTGCGAACCTATATCCGCTGATTGCCGAGACGAAGGAGCCTGTAATGAGTGCCGGAATCGGGAAAGCTGCAATGAATACCTTTGAACACGACCATGTCTTCCTCGGCGCGGATCATCAGCGCAACGAGCGGCGCATCTGGCTGGTGATCGCGCTGACGGCGGTGATGATGGTGGCGGAAATCGCCGCCGGCACCGTCTACGGCTCCATGGCCCTGGTCGCCGATGGCTGGCACATGTCGACCCATGCCAGCGCTCTGCTGATTTCGGCGCTCGCCTATCTCTTCGCCCGCCGGCAGGCGCGCAATCCGCGTTTCACCTTCGGCACCGGCAAGCTCGGCGACCTCGCCGGCTTCGCCAGCGCCATCATCCTTGCGCTGATCGCCCTGCTGATGGCCTGGGAAAGCCTGTTGCGCCTCTCAAATCCCGTGCCGATCGGCTTTGCCCAGGCGATTGCCGTCGCCGTGATCGGCCTTGCCGTCAATCTCGTCAGCGCCTGGCTGCTTTCCGGCGGCGGCCATGCCGCGCATGGCAATCATGCGCACGCGCATCACCATCACGGCGACCACGCCCATCATGGTCATGGTCATGGTGATCACGGTCCCGGCCACGCAGAACCGGGCGACAACAATATCCGCGCCGCCTATCTGCATGTCATCGCCGATGCCTTGACCTCCGTGCTCGCCATCGCGGCGCTGACGCTCGGCAGCCTCTACGGCTGGCTCTGGCTCGACCCCATCATGGGCATCGTCGGCGGGCTGGTCATCGCCAATTGGTCCTGGAGCCTGATGAAATCCTCGGGCGGCGTCCTTCTCGACGTCGTCCCGCACGGCGAGACTTTGCCGGCGGAGATTCGCGAGGCGATCGAGACGGAGGAAGACCGGATCACCGATCTGCATGTCTGGCAGGTCGGCCCCGGCCACCATGCGGCGATCGTCGCGGTCGTCACCTCTGAGCCGCGCGAGCCGGCCTTTTACAAGGGCAGGCTTTCGGCGCTGACGGAATTGTCGCATGTGACGGTCGAGGTCACCCGCGCCGCGTGATCGGCGTGCGGCCGACAAAGTCGCTCGGCGAACAACAAGGTTGCTCGGCGGACGACATTGTCGCCGCGGGGACGAGATGCCGCCGCAATCGCCCCTTAGCTTTGTGTTCCTCACCGCCGGAGGAATCATGGATCTCAGTCTTACCCGCCGTATGCTGATAGGCTCGGCATTGTGCCTGCCTGCACTAACGCTTCCCGTCAGAGCCCAAGAGAAGAGCGAGGAAGACAACGACAACATCGAGCGGCGCCTTGCCGCGTTGGAAAAACGCACCGGCGGCCGTCTCGGCGTCTCGGTGCTCGACACTGAGACGAGCATTTCCTTCAACTATCGCGGCAGCGAAGCCTTTCCGATGTGCAGCACCTTCAAGGCGCTGGCAGCCGGCTTCGTGCTCGCCCGTGCCGACAAGGGCGAGGAAAGCCTCGACCGCCGGGTGACCTATGGAAAGGACAAGCTGGTCGACTATTCGCCGCTCAGCGAAAAACACGCCGGCACCGATGGCATGACGGTCGCCGAACTCTGCGAGGCGGCGGTGACCGTCAGCGACAACACGGCCGGCAACCTGCTGCTCGAAAGTTTTGGCGGTCCGGCGGGTTTGACCGACTGGCTGCGTTCGATCGGCGACGGCACGACGCGTCTCGACCGCACCGAACCGACGCTGAACGAGGGCAGGAAGGACGATCCGCGCGACACGACGACACCGGATGCGATGCTCGACACGCTCGGCAACCTGACGCTCGGCTCGATCCTCACCGAAGCCTCCTCAGACAGGTTGATCGCCTGGCTGGTGGCCAGCACCACCGGCGGCGAGCGGCTGAGAGCCGGCCTGCCTAAGGAGTGGAAAGTCGGCGACAAGACCGGTACCGGCCCGAACGGCTCCCTCGGCGATATCGCCGTCATCTGGCCGCCCGACCGCGGCCCGATCGTCGCGGCCGTCTATATCGCCGAGGCGACCGCGCCGGTGAAGGAGCTCAATCCCGTCTTTGCCGAAGTCGGCCGGATGATCGCCGAGATGGTTTGATGCAAAGGGCATAATCGGCAGCTGTCTGGTTCGCGGGTCTTTCTTCTGCAAGGAGAGGGCACCCTCTCCATCACGGCAGCGTATAGGCGATCACATAGTCGCCGGGCTTGGTGCCGACCGACCCGTGACCGCCGGCGACCATGACGACATATTGTTTGTTGTCATCGGCCGTATAGGTCATCGGCGTCGCCTGGCCGCCGGCGGGAAGCCGGGCCTGCCACAGCTCCCGGCCGTTGGTCACGTCGTAGGCGCGCAGGTAATTGTCGACCGCAGCCCCGAGGAAGGCGACGCCGCCCTTGGTCAGCATCGGTCCGCCGATGCCCGGCACGCCGACCTTGAAGGGCAGGGGTAGCGGCGTCATGTCGTGCACGGTGCCGTTCTTGTGCATGTAGGCGATCTTGCCGGTGCGCAGATCGACGCCGGCGACATAGCCCCATGGCGGCGCCTGGCAGGGGATTTTGAGCAGCCCGAGGAACGGACCCATGAAGACGCCGTAGGGCGCGCCGTCATTGCGGTTGAGCCCCTGTTCGCTGCCCTTCTCGTCCTGGCCGCGCGGCGGAATGTCGGCGGCCGGCACCAGGCGCGAGGTGAAGGCGAGATAGGTCGGCATGCCGAACATGATCTGCCGCTCCGGATCGACCGCGACCGAGCCCCAGTTGAAGGTGCCGAAATTGCCGGGATAGACGATCGTGCCCTTCAGCGACGGCGGAGTATAGCGGCCCTCGTAGCGGTAACGATGGAAGTCGATGCGGCAGGCGAGTTGGTCAAACAGCGACACGCCCCACATATCCTTCTCCTTGAGCGGGTCGGGCGAGAAGGTTAGATCGGAGATCGGCTGCGTCGGCGAGGTGTGGTCGCCGGAGACCGCACCATCAGGCGCTGGAATCTCCTTGACCGGGATGATCGGCTCGCCGCTGCGCCGGTCGAGCACATAGAGATCGCCTTGCTTGGTCGGGCCGACCAGGGCCGGAACGACGCTGCCGTCCGGTTTCGTCAGGTCGATCAGCGCCGGCTGGGCCGGCACGTCCATGTCCCAGAGATCGTGATGCACTGTCTGGCGCACCCAGCGCAATTGGCCGGTGGCGATGTCGAGGGCGACGATCGAGGAGGAGAATTTCTCGACATTGTCGCTGCGGTTGATGCCGATCTGGTCGGGCACCTGGTTGCCGAGCGGGATGTAGACCAAGCCGAGGCCCTCGTCGACGCTGAAGACCGACCAGCTGTTCGGCGAATTGGTCGTATAGGTCTGGCTATCGGTGATCGGCATCGTCACGTCGGGATTGCCGGAATCCCAGTTCCAGAGCAGCGCGCCGGTATTGATGTCGAAGGCGCGGATGACGCCGGATTGTTCCTCAGTCGAATAGTTGTCGTTCACCGCGCCGCCGACGATGATCTTGCCTGCCACGGCTACCGGCGGCGAGGTGGAATAATAATAGCCGGCCGGGTTGTAGCGCATGCCGGTTTCCAGATGCAGCACGCCCTGATCCGCAAAGCTGGTGCACACCTTGCCGTCCGCCGCGTCGAGCGCGATCAGCCGGGCATCGGAGGTCGGCAGGTAGACGCGCTCGGCGCAGGGCTGGCCGGCGGCCACATTGGGATCGGCATAATAGGTGACACCGCGGCAGGTCTGATGCTGCCGGTTGGGGTTCATCCCGGAATTGGCGTCGTATTTCCATTTCTCCTTGCCGGTTTTGGCGTCGAGCGCGATCGCCCAGTTGTGCGGCGTGCAGAGATAGAGCGTGTTCTTCACCTTGAGCGGGGTCACCTGATAGGTCGTCTCGCCGACATCGTCCGGGCGTTTGACGTCGCCGGTCTGGTATCGCCACGTCTCCTTGAGGGTGGAGACGTTCTCGGCGGTGATCTGGTCGAGCGGCGAATAACGCTGGCCGAAGGGCGTGCGCCCATATTGATGCCATTCGCCGTCGGGGACGCTGCCGCCGAAGGCGGGGTTGGCGGCGACCTGATCCTTCGGCAGTTCGCCGGCAAGATCGTGCGGGTCTGTCGTCATCGAATAGAGCGCGACGAGGATGGCGAGAATGACAGGCACGGCGAGCGGCCAGGGATTGGCGCCGTAGGTGATGCCCGTCGGGCTGCGAAAGCCGAGCGGCCGGCGGATCCACGGCGTCAGCAGCCAGAGCCCGAGCAGGATGATCATGCCGCCGCGCGGGCCGAGCTGCCACCAGTCGAAGCCGACCTCCCAGATCGCCCAGGCGAGTGCTGCGACGACGAGCACCGCATAGACCCAGAGCGCCACCGCCTTGCGCATCAACAGCAGCCCGGCGGTGATGAGGAACATCAACCCGGCGAACAGATAAAATATGCTGCCGCCGAGCGTGACGAGCCAGAGCCCGCCGCCGCTAAGCGTAAGCCCGATGATGATGAAGAACACGGAGGTGATGACGATCGCCATAAGGGCTGTCTCCCGCTGAGGTTAGCCGGGGTGAAGGATCGGCGGAAAAGTCCCGCCGATCAGGCAGATAGCGCGAAGGAAATGCCTTTCAACGGCCATATTTGCCGCAGGCTGCGGCGGCCATTGGACATGCACGGACCAGGCTCGATACAGCCTGGCATAGCGCTTTTAGGCTCAGCAACCGTTGTGCCAGCCGGATGAAGCCGATCGCTGTGAGGCGGCCACTGGAAGGCAAGACCGCAGTTACGTCCCGCAGAAGGTCGCGAGCACCCGTTCGTCCGGCTTCGGCGGTTCCATATAAGCGGCAAAGCCCGGCTGGTCTTCATAGGGTTTCGAAAGCACGGTCAGCAGCGCCTCGAACAGCAAGAAATCGCCGTTCTCGACCGCGGCCTCGATCGCCTGTTCGACCCGGTGATTGCGCGGAATGAAGACCGGATTGACGCTGCGCATGGCCAGAGTGCGCTGAGGCGCCGTCTGCGGATCGCGCGACAGTCTCTCGCGCCACTGCGTGAGCCAGGTGCCGCAGGCCTCCGGTTCGCGAAAACTCGCGGCAAAGGCAGTTTCCACAGCGCCGTCGCCGGCAAGATCCGACAGCCGCCGGAAAGCCAGGGTGAAATCGGCGCCCTGCGCCTGCATCAATGACAGCAGCGCCTGCACCAGGTCGAGATCTCCGTCCTCTTCGCCGGCAAGACCGATTTTCTCTCGCATGCCGGCCAGCCACGCAGCCTGGAACCGTTCGCCATAGGCTCGGATCACCGCATTCGCTTTGTCGACCGCGCCGTCGGGCTCTTCGTCGATCAGCGGCAGCAGCGTTTCGCCGAGCCTTGCGAGGTTCCATTGGCCGATGCCGGGCTGGTTGGCATAGGCATAGCGGCCATGCTGGTCGATCGATGAGAAGACGGTGGCCGGATCATAGGTATCCATAAAGGCGCAGGGGCCGAAATCGATCGTCTCGCCGGAAACGGTCATATTGTCGGTGTTCATCACCCCATGGATGAAACCGACATGCAGCCAACGGGCAATCAGCGCCGCCTGCCGCTCCGAGACCGCCGAAAACAGTGAAAGATATGGATTGTCAGCCGTTTTCAGGGTGGGGTAATGCCGGTCGATCACATAGTCGGCCAGCGCTCGCACGCCGTCGGCATCGCCCCTGGCCGCGAAGTACTGGAAGGTGCCGACGCGGATATGGCTTGCCGCGACCCGGGTGAAGACCGCGCCCGCCAGCACCTCTTCCCGGTAGACCGGCTCGCCTGTGGTCACCGCCGCCAACGCCCGCGTGGCCGGAATGCCGAGCGCAAACATCGCTTCGCTGATGATATATTCGCGCAGCACCGGCCCGATTGCCGCCCGCCCATCGCCGCGGCGCGAAAAAGGCGTGGGTCCGGCGCCCTTCAGCTGGATATCGAAGCGCCTGCCGCTGCGGTCGATCACCTCGCCGAGCAGGATCGCCCGCCCGTCGCCGAGCTGCGGCGAGAAGCCGCCGAACTGATGGCCCGCATAGGCCATCGCCAGCGGTTCGGCACCTTCGGGAACCAGATTTCCGGAAAAGATCGCCGCGCCGTCGCGCCGCAACGCCTCGACGTCGAGCCCGAGCTCGGCAGCCAGCGGCTCGTTGAGCTTGATCAGCGAGGGCTCCGCCACCGAAGTCGGCGTCTGCGCCGCAAAGAAGCGCTCGGGCAAGCCGGCATAGCTGTTGTCGAACGGAAAGGCCGCGGCGGCCCGGTTTTTCTGCAGGGTGGAGGTCATGCTTCATAGGTAGGGCCGGGGTGCGCTTGGCGCAAGCCGGTTTGGTTGAAGACCCCAAAGCCCTTCACGAAGAACAGGCCGATGCAAGGAATCGTGATCTGCCTTTACCTCTCGTCAAAGCTGGTTTGCCATAAACGACATAGCGCCGCCATGATCGCGAGCGTATAGCAAATCGTCTCCCCTTGGCTTTGCGCCATGTCATCCCCGCGGCCCTGCTGCCTGCTGTGCTCCGCCGCGCCACCGCGAGTGATTCCGGACGATGTCGGATCAGATTTACCAGGCGCCGATGGTTCGGCGCGCCGCGCCCAATTTCCGGGTGATCGCGATGATTGTCGCGAGTGCGATGCTGATGGAAAATATCGACGCGACTGTGCTTGCGACCGCGCTGCCCACCATGGCGCGCGATTTCAGCGTCAGCGCGCCGGCCATGTCGATCGCCCTGACCTCCTATCTCCTCAGCCTGGCGATCTTCATTCCCGCGAGCGGCCGGATGGCCGACCGTTTTGGCTCTCGCACCGTCTTCCGCGCGGCCATATCCGTCTTCGTGATCGGCTCGATCTTCTGTGCGCTGGCGCCGACGCTGTCGTTCCTGGTGCTGGCGCGGCTGCTTCAGGGCATAGGCGGTGCGATGATGATGCCGGTCGGCCGCCTCGTGCTGATGCGCAGCGTCGACCGCAAGGATATGGTCAGCGCCATGTCCTGGCTGCTGGTGCCGGCGCTGATCGGGCCGATCGTCGGCCCGCCGCTCGGCGGCTTCTTCGTCACCTATCTCGACTGGCGCTGGATCTTCTACATCAACGTGCCGATCGGCATCATCGGCATGATCTTCGTGTCGATCTACATCGACGAGGTGAAGGGCGAGGCGAGCGGCCCGTTCGATACGCTCGGCTTCGTCCTTTCCGGCATCTCGCTCGGTTCGTTGCTCTTCGGCTTCGAAATGTCGAGCCACGAAGGCGAGGGCGCCTTCTCGATCTTCCTGATCGCTATCGGCCTGCTCTTCGGCATCGCCTATCTCCGGCACGCCCGCAAGCATCCGTCGCCGATCATGGATTTCTCGCTGATGAAGGTAGCGAGCTTCGGCACGTCGGTGATCGCCGGGTCGCTGACGCGCATCACCCAGGGCGCCCAGCCCTTCCTGCTGCCGCTGCTCTTCCAGATCGGCTTCGGCCTGTCCGCCGCTGCGGCCGGCCAGATCGTCATCGCCACAGCACTTGGCGCTCTCGCCATGAAACCGATGGCGAAGTTCGTCTTCCGCCGGCTGGGGTTCCGCCGAAGCCTGGTCCTCAACGGCATCTTCGGCACGGTCGGCTATGGCCTCTGCGCCGCCTTCCGGCCGGATTGGCCGATGCCGCTGATCTTCCTCGTCCTGATCCTCAGCGCCTTCTTCCTGTCGTTCCAGTTCACCGCCTACAACACCATTGCCTATGACGAGATCGACAAGGAGCGGATGAGCTCGGCCACGAGTTTCTACACCACCTTCCAGCAGCTCATGCTGTCGCTCGGCATCTGCATCGGGGCCTTAGCGCTGCACGGTTCCATGGCCTTTAGCGGGGCTGAAACGCCTGCGCTTGGTGATTTCTCGGCCGCCTTTATCGTCGTCACGATCATCTCGATCACCGCCACCTTCTGGAACCTGCGCTTCTCGCCGACCGCCGGCGAGGAGATCAGCGGCTACAAGGTGAAACGGACGAAAACTGATGCGACATGCATAAAAACAAAGGCTTGAAGCCCCTCGCTTGAATCAAATTCTGCGCCGGACTTCAGCCCTCCATCGCTGCCGCCATGTCCGCGAGCTTGCGCACGGTGTTGAGGTTGCGCGACGTTCCTGGCTTTAGCGCCGGCAGCTTCAGCTTCGAGCGGCCGGACCCATTGGGATAATGCACATAGATTTCGCAGGTCCCGAGCTTTGCCTCCTCGCCATCAGGCGCCACCATTTTATCAAGCGCATCGGCAGGCGGTTTTTCGGGCAGGAAATAGACGAGCAGGAAGTTCGGTTTGGCCTTGGGAAAAGGTGCGTTGGTGGCAATGGCGTCGAGCTCCTTGCGGCTTCGCACCATCACCCCCGGCCGCTTGCCCATCTTCTGCCCGAGCGCTGCGTCGAGCTTTTCCTCTACGGTCGTTTCGGATTCGTCCGAGCGGAAGAGTACATTGCCGCTTTGGATGTAGGTTTTCACGTCGGCAAAGCCGAGGCCTTCGCAGATAGCCTTGAGCTCAGCCATCGGGAGCGACCCGGTGCCCCCGACGTTTACGGCGCGGAGGAGGGCGATGTAGACTGCCATTTCTTTCTCCCTCGACCACGGCACCCCCTATAAAGATTTCACATCTTCCCCGCCACCTTGATCGCGAACGCATACTCAAACGCGATCTCTTCCAGCCGCTGGAAACGTCCAGAAGCACCGCCGTGGCCGGCGTCCATGTTGGTCTTGAGCAGGATCGGCGCCTCGCCGGTCGTTTCCTCACGCAGCTTCGCCACCCACTTGGCGGGTTCCCAATAGGTGACGCGCGGGTCGGTCAGGCCGCCGAGCGCCAGGATCGGCGGGTAGGCTTTGGCGCCGACATTGTCGTAGGGCGAGTATGAGGCGATCTGCTCGTATTCTTCCCGGCTGTCGATCGGGTTGCCCCATTCCGGCCATTCCGGCGGGGTGAGCGGCAAAGTATCGTCGAGCATCGTGTTGAGCACGTCGACGAAGGGAACGGCGGCGATGATGCCGGCAAACTTCTCCGGCGCCATGTTGGCAACCGCGCCCATCAGCATGCCGCCGGCCGATCCGCCTTCGGCGATGATCTTCGCGTAAGAGGTGAACTTCTGTTGATTCAGATAATCGGCGGCAGCGACGAAGTCCTTGAACGTATTCGTCTTCTTGTCCATCTTGCCGTCTTCGTACCAGGAAAACCCCTTGTCCTTGCCGCCGCGGATATGGGCGATGGCATAGACGAAGCCGCGATCGGCGAGCGACAGGCAGTTGGTGTTGAAACCGGCCGGAATGGTGATGCCGTAGGCGCCGTAGCCATAGAGCAGGCAGGGCGCGCTGCCGTCGAGCGCGGTGTCTTTGCGATAGAGCAGGGTGACCGGCACTGTCTCGCCGTCCCATGCCGGGGCGAAGACGCGGCGGGTGATGTAATCGTCGGGATTGTGACCCGACGGCACCTCCTGCGTCTTCAGGAGCGTGCGCTCGCGGGTCACCATGTTGTAATCATAAAGCTGCGACGGCGTCGTCATCGACGAATAGGAGAAACGAACGACATCCGTGTCGTATTCTGCCGCGCCCGAGAGCCCCAGCGAATAGGCTTCCTCGGCAAAGGCGATCGCATGTTCCTCGCCGGACCTGCGGTCGCGGATCATGATCTGCGGCAGCCCGTCCTTGCGCTCCAGCCACAGAAGATGGCGGGCATAGGCCATGTGGCTGATAATCAGCGTGCCGGGCTTGTGGGCGACCACTTCGCGCCAGTTTTCCTTGACCGGATTGTCGGCCGGCGCTTGCATGATCTTGAAGTCCTTGGCGCCGCCATCATTCGTCAGGACGTAGAAGACGTCGCCGCCCTCGGTCAGCGAATATTCGATGCCTTCCTCGCGCGCCGCCACCAGCTTCGGCTCGGCGGTGAGATCCTTGGTCGACAGCAGCCGGTATTCGCTGGTCTCGTGGTCGTGAATATCGATATAGATGAAGTCGTCGAGCAGCGAGCCGCCGACGCCCATGAAAAAGCCGGCATCGGCTTCCTCGTAGACCAGCCGGTCCGCCGATTGCGGCTGGCCGACAATATGGTGGAACACCTTCGAAGGCCGGTGGTTCTCGTCGAGCGCCGAATAGAAGAAGCTCTTGCCGTCGGGCGCCCAGACGCCGCCGCCGCCGGTATTCTCGATCCGGTCTTCGAGGTCTTGTCCGGTCGCGAGGTCGCGCACCTTCAGCGTAAAGAATTCCGAACCCTTATCGTCATAGCCCCAGATGCCGCGGCTATGGTCGCTCGAATGGTCGAGACCGCCGAGACGGAAATAGGCCTTGCCTGATGCCTCCTTGTCGCCGTCGAGCAGCACGGTGCGGATCGTCTCGTCGGCGACGTTGCCGTCGCGGGCGATGCGGAAAAAGCGCGGCTGTTCGCCGCCTGTGACATAAAACGTGCCGTAGGCATAGGCGCCGTCCTTCATCGGCACCGAACTGTCGTCTTCCTTGATGCGGCCGCGCATTTCGGAAAACAGCACCTTCTGCAGCGGCTTGGTGTCTTCCATCGCCGCATTCATATAGGCGTTTTCAGCTTCGAGATGCCGGCGGATCTCGGGATCGAGGATCGAGGGATCCTTGAACATCGCCTGCCAGTTGTCGGCGCGCAGCCAGGCATAGTCGTCCGTGCGGGTGATGCCGTGGCGCGTATCGGAAACGGGCTTTTTCGGTGCGGCAGGCGGTGTCGGCAGGCTTTTGAAAACGGACAAGGAATGGCTCCGGTGGGAATGTCGGGTTGGCAAGAGATAGAGGCGCACTGGTCCCGGATCAAGCGTCAAAGGTGCGCCAAGGGTGCAGGTGGCCTTCCACAAGCAAGGAGGCGGCTCCGCCCGCCTTGCCTTGATGTCACCACAATATTTAAGAATGTCCGCTCTCACAGAGCGAAAATTGCACGCGCCAAGCCTCCGGCAAGCTGCCTGCGGCAGGGTGAAAAATGGACAACAGCAAGGGATTTCTCCGCAATGCCGAAACGTCTGCTCCTGTTTGTATCCCTCGTCAGCCTTGCTGCCCCTGCCTTTGCCGTCGATCCCGCCATCAAGAAGCAACTTGAAAAACTCGATCCCTCGACCCGTCTGGAACAGAGCTGCGACACCGAGGCGATGAGCCGCATCAACCAGGAAAGCGCCGGCTTCAAGCCCGACAAAGTGATCGCCTATACCTTCAAGGACCCGATCCCCGGCGATAATTCGCTGCAGGCCCCGGGCGCGGTCTTCCGCAGCAAGGGCGATTGGTATCATCTCTCCTACAATTGCATCACCGGCCCGCAGCATATCAACGTGCGCGAACTCGACTACCAGATCGGCGACAAGGTGCCGCGCGAGAAGTGGGACAAGTATTATCTCTACGATTGATGCCCTTGGCTTTGTTCGGGCGGCAGCGGTGACATCCGGCCACATGGCGCCATGCAAAAGCATCCGCTAAAATCTGTCGAAACCGACTTGTAGAAGCCTCTGATATGAACCGCATCCTGCTCGCTTCGGCGTTCCTTCTGACCACCATCGCTCCCGTACTGGCGGACGAGCTACCGTCAGCGCTGCCAGCCTCGGCCGCTGTGAGCGCGGCCCCGAGAGCGCCGGTGGCAAAGCTCGTCGAGCCGCATCTGCATATCGCCCGCTCCAACCTTGCTGGCCATGCCCGCATTGCGCTGACCTTCGATGCCTGCATGGGGCAGGCAGATGAGCGCATCCTGTCGACGCTGGTGCGCGAACGCATCCCGGTGACGATCTTCGTCACCGCCCGCTGGCTGAAGCATAACCCTGCCGCGGTTGCCGTGTTCCTGCAGAACCCCGATCTCTTCGAACTCGAAAATCACGGAGAGAACCATATTCCGGCCGTCGACACGCCGACGCTGATCTATGGCATCGCCTCGGCGGGCTCGCCGCAGGCGGTAAGGCAGGAGGTCGAAGGCGGCGCTGCCGCCATGGTCGCGGCCGGGATTCCGGCGCCGCGCTGGTTCCGCGGCTCGACCGCCAAATATGACCTTTCCGCCATCGGCGAAATCCGCGCCATGGGATATCGCATCGCCGGTTATTCGGTGAACGGCGACGGCGGCTCGCTGCTTGGGGCTGCGATTACCGAAAAGCGCATCGCCTCGGCCAAGGATGGCGATGTCGTCATCTCCCACGTCAACCAGCCAACCCATGCCGCGGGCGAGGGCGTGGCCAAGGCGCTGGTCGACCTGAAAGCCAAGGGCGTGCAATTCGTCCGTCTCGAGGACGTCGAGGATATGGGCGACGACAAAACGACGGAGTAGTTTTGTAGGGCGTGCCGTGTGGGCCCCCTCTGCCCTGCCGGGCATCTCCCCACAGGTGGGGAGATCACAAGTGGCCAAACCTTCGCGCTCGTTTACCGCTCCGGCGGGCTGCAACGCCAGTTGTTTGGGGAAGCCGTTGCGTCCAGCCAATCTCCGCACCTGTGGGGGAGATGCCCGGCAGGGCAGAGGGGGGGCTGGCACGGCACAACAGTCAATCCGAAGCCTTTACCGCAGTTCACTCCCAGCCCCCAACCTATCCTCTCCAAACCGCCGCAGCCCCGGCCCATCCCTGTCGAGCGCGAAATCCTCGAACCAGTCGCGATGCATGCCTGCGAGCATCGCCCCGATCATCTGGGCTGCGAGATAGGAAAAGGTGATGCCGTTGCCGCCGTAGCCGTAGGCGGCGAGCACATGCGGCATCTCAGGCACCGGGCCGATCAGCGGCAGGCCGTCGGTCGTTTCGCCGAAGGTTCCGCACCAGGCGTGTTCCACCCGCGTATCAGCCTTCGGCCATAGCCGCCTTACTTTCTCCTGGATCGCGATGGTCTTGGCCGGCAGCTTGCGGTCGCGGGCTTCGGGATCGGCCGTGCCGTCATCCTCGCCGCCGGCGACGATGCGATTATCCTCGGTCGTGCGCATGTAGAGATAGGGGTGACTGTCCTCCCAGATCAGCGCCCTGTCGCGCCAGAAATTTGCCGGGTCCTGAGGCACGGTGGCGAGCGCCCAGCTCGAGCTGGTGCGGTGCAGCTTCGGCATGTCGATGCCCGGCATCGAATAGCCGGTCGCAAGCACGGCGCGCCGCGCCTCGATGATATGGCCTCCGTCCGTCTCCGCCGTGACGTGATCGCCTTCGCTGTGAAGTGCTGTGACGGAGGCGCTCACCAGTCGCGCGCCGCGCCGGACGGACATTTCGATCAACGCCCAGGTCAGAAGCAGCGGGTCGCACTCCGCCGAACCCGGTGAATAGATCGCCCCATCCCGGTCGAACTCAAATTGCGTGAAGAGATCGGGATGTTCGAGATAGACTCCGGGCAGGCCGGCCCGGCGGCGAAGCTGGCGCTCATCGAGGAGATTGCGTGCCCCTTCGCGACCCTCGGCGAGATAGAGCGTGTTGCGCGGCCGGAAGCCGCAGGCAATCCCGTTTGCGGCGATCAGCTTGGAAAGGCCGGCGACCGCAGCACCGCTGCGGCGATAGATGCCGGCGGCGCGTTCGAAGCCGTAATAGTCCTCAAGCTCGATGAGCGTGCTGTCGATTTCCCATTGCAGCATCGCCGTGCTCGCCACGGTGCTGCCGAAACCGGGCTTCTCCCGGTCGATGATAACAACGGAAAAACCGCGCGCCGTCAGGTGTTCGCCGACCAAAGCGCCAGTGATGCCGCCGCCGATCACGGCGACGTCGGTGGAAAAGCTTTGCTCCATCGGCCGCCACTCCGGCCGTACGCCGCTTTTTCCCCAGAGAGAACGGCCGCTGACCATCTGGTCGTGATCGGATTCGTCGAGATCGAGATCAGAGGCCACGCATGTCTCCCCGGTTGATCATTTCGGCAGTTGCGGCTGCGGCTTTTCCTCGATCAGCAATTCCTCGATGATCGTGATGACGATCAGCGACAGCGGCAGCGCCAGCATAGCGCCGACGGCGCCCCACATCCATGTCCAGAACAGAATGGCGAGAAAGACGACGAAAGGGTTGATTTCCAGCCGCCGTCCCATCACCGCCGGGAAGATCAGGTTTTCCATGAGAAGATGCACGGTAAAGAAGGCCGCGGCCGGTATCAGGCCAATGACGAGGTCATCATGGGAGAGAATGCCGGCGACCGCGACGGCAAGCGTCATCAGCGTGATGCCGAGGTAGGGAATGAAGCTCGACAGGAAGGCGAAGAAGCCCCAGAGCACCGGCGCCGCCAGCCCGCCCGTATAAGCGATGACAGTCATGACGACGCCGAGCCCGATATAGATCAGCGAGGCTGTGGCGAAGTAGAAGCCAAGCACCTGCTCGACGGCATTGATGACGCGGATTGCCGCCAGGCGTTGCGTGCGGGTGCGGAAGGTCATGATGATCGTCTTGCGCAGGTTGACCCGGCTGGCCAGGAAGAGCAGCAGCGCCGCAAAGAAGATCATCCCCTGCACGACAGCCGGCGTCAGGCTGGTCGTCACCACATGCAGCACGTTGCCGGTGTTTTCGAGCAGCGCACCGATCGACATCGGCCCGCTTTCGAATGTCGCCGGCGTGATATGCAGCCATTGGATGCGCTCGAGATAAGGCATGACGCGGTCCATGGTCCGCTCGGCAAAGGCCGGCCCCTCATTGGCAAACGTCATCAGCGGGCCGGCGAGCGAGTTGATCACCAGGAAGATCACCAGCGCCACGCCGCTTGACAGCATGAAGGCGTTGGCCAGTCGCGGCACGCCCATCCTGCTGAGTTTTTCCGCCGCCATGCCGAGGATCATCCCGACGACGACGGCAAGTGTGATCGGAATGAGGATCAGCGACATCATGTAGACGGCGGCAAGGCCGAGAATGCCGAAGATGCCGATGATCGCCCAGGCCATGCTGATATCGAGACCGTCCTTTTCCAGCCGGTGCAGCGGTGGCGGCGGCAGCTCTTCGGCTGCCTCCTTCAGCGTCTGCGCCCAGGCGCTGGTGCGGCGTTCGCCGATCGCGATCTTCTTTGCCTGTTTGCGGATGCCGTTGGCGATGCCCATGCGGTGAGGTCCCCGAAGCCTCATTGCTTCGTCACGAAAACGCGCCGATGCGGTTCCGGTTCCGTGGGGGCCTCCAGGGCGCTTGCCGCGTGTCTTCGCGCATGGAGCATTCCATGCGTGAACGTCTCCAGTCGCTAAAGCGCGTCGCATCAAATTTGATGCATGCGACGCGCTTTAGTCATTTGTTTGTATGCATGTCGCCCGGAAACACCGGGCACTTCTGGGCGACATGCATCAAGGCTGATCTGTCACGGCAAGGAAATTACGCCAAAAGCGTCAGGCCGATGCCCCACGGGTCCCTGAGGAACACGCCGCCATCGCGCTTCTCGCTCTTGATCTCCAGCGCGTCGAGCTTGGAGATCGCCGCATCCAGCGTTGCCTTGTCGTTGAACCGGACCTTGTAGTCCGAAAGTCCGGTCATATTGTCGGCGCGTGCGACAGCACCCCTGCTGTTCCAGATATTGGCGGCGATATGATGATGGTAGCCGCCGGTCGCAAAGAAACTCGCGCCGGGTCGACTCGCCATCAGCTTGAGGCCGAGGACGTCGCGGTAAAAGGCGTCGGCCTGAGGGATGTCGCCGACCTGCAGATGCAGGTGGCCGATCGCCGTTCCCACAGCCATGCCGCTCCAGTGCTCATCGGCCGCGCTGTCATAGAGCGCCTGCAGGTCGAGGCGCAGCGTTGCCATGTCGACCATGCCGTCCTGATCGAATTTCCATTGTTCGTGCGGCCGGTCGGCATAGATTTCGATCCCGTTGCCTTCGGGGTCGGACAGATAGATTGCCTCGCTGACGAGATGATCCGAGGCGCCGTCGAGCACGACGTTATTGTTGGCGGCATGGCGTAGCCAGCGTGCAAGTTCCGCCCGATCCGGCATCAGGAAGGCGGTGTGGAAAAGGCCGGCGGCATTGCGCGGCGCGATTGCGGCATCCTTGGCAGTCGTCAGCGTCAAAAGCGGCAGATCCCCGACACCCAGCACTTGCCCGCTCGCCGTCTTCTCGATGACCTTCAGCCCGAGCATCGATTGATAGAAGCCGGAAACGACAGTGAGGTCGGTCACCACGAGATGCGACTGGTCGATATAGGCTGGCCGCGTCAGCGCATAGGAAGTTTCGGTCGTCATGGATTGTTCTCCTGCTCCTGATCTGGCCTGTAGAATGGACGGCGCGCCGGCGGTGGCGGCGAATGTGCCGCGCATGGCAAGGCCGAGAAAGCTTCGTCGATTCATCCGCCTCTGCCTCCTCTGGGCTGCCGTACCTGATCCCTATATGGCGGATTCCGATTGTTCACAGAAGATCCGTTTTTGAAGATGAAGCGTTGAGCAGGTGTTGACGATGACGTCCACTTGATCGCGGTCAAAGTGTCCATATCTTCTTTAGAGGAAGCTTATGCATCTCAGTCATGGAGGGAAGCCATGTACAGGAAGATCATCGTGGCGATCGCGCTCGGCGGCATCGAAAAGGGAGGCGCGATCCTCCGCAAGGCCGCGTCCCTGCTCGACGCCGGCGGCGAGATCATAGCACTCAACGTCATCGAGGATGTGCCGACCTATGTCGCGATCGAACTGCCGGCCAATATGGTCGAGGACGCCATGCAGGACAGCCGCGACACGCTAAAAGCGCTAATCGCCGCAACCGGAATTGCGGCAACCGTCGAGATTCGCAACGGCCCGCCTGCCAAAGCGATCATTTCGACCGCCGAAAGCCACGGAGCCGACCTCATTATCGTCGCCTCGCATGTTCCGGATTTTTCCAATTACTTCATCGGCGCCACCGCCGACCGGGTCGTGCGCCACGCCAAATGCTCGGTGCTGGTCGACCGGCAGAAGGTTTGATGCGTAGCTGCTTCGCCGTCCATCAGCCTGTCACGAAGATTTACCGCCCGTGCGCTTTGCCGCAGTTGCGCACCCGTCGGTTCGATGCGACGATTGCAGTCGGGGTCTGAAACGGATTGGCGGGCATGGCCGAGTTCAACGGCATTCGCTGGGCTTACGACAGATATGAACTAATCGCCGATGGTATCGTCCATGGCGTCGGTCTCGTGCTGGCGCTGATCGGGGCCACCGTGCTGATCTTCTACGCCACGCTCTGGAGCTCCTACGGCGCGCTCGCTGCCGCCTGGATCTATGGCGTCGGGCTGGTGTTGACGCTGGCCATTTCCTTTTCCTACAACGCCTGGCCGGTCTCGCGCACCAAATGGTACCTGCGCCGCTTCGATCATTCGGCGATCTTCCTGTTGATCGCCGCCACCTACACGCCCTTTCTCGAACGCGGCGCCGACGACCCGCTGCTCTTGTTCATGCTGGTTGCGATCTGGCTGTTCGCCGCCGCCGGCATTATCCTGAAATGCGTCTTTCCCGACCGTTACGACCGTGTTGCCATCCTGCTTTATCTCGCCATGGGCTGGAGCGGCGTGCTGGTGGCCGGGCCTGTCGCTTCGCGCATTCCCTCCACCTCGATGCTGCTGATCGTCATCGGCGGGGTCATCTATTCGCTTGGCGTCATTTTCCATGTCTGGGAGAAGCTGCGCTTTCAGAATGCCATCTGGCACGGTTTCGTCGTCACCGCCGCGGCGGTGCATTATTCGGCCGTCTTCACCTGTTTTAGCCTGCCGGGGCCGGGCCTCTAATCACGGCCGTGCCCAAAGTCGCCGGTATTTCGCATCCGCCGTTTACATCGTTCGAGGCCGGGCGTATGCCCCTTTCGCAGACAATACGAACGGGCAATCATGACAGACGCTGTCCTCCTCCGCGATGCCACCGAAGCCGATCTCCCAGCCATCCGCGATATCTACAATCACGCCGTCGAGCACACGACGGCGATCTGGAACGATACGCTGGTCGATCTCGAAAACCGCCAGGAATGGATGAAGGCGCGCAAGGGCCGCGGGTTTCCGGTCATCGTCGCCGAGCTGGCAGGCAGGGTCGCGGGCTATGCCTCCTATGGCGACTGGCGCTCCTTTGATGGCTACCGCCACACCGTCGAGCATTCCGTCTATGTCGACAAGGATTGCCGCGGCGCCGGCATAGGCGAGCGCCTGATGCGGGAACTGATCACCCGTGCTGCGGCAGGAAATATCCACGTGATGATCGCCGGCATCGAGGCGGAGAACACCGCTTCGATCAGGCTGCATGAAAAGCTTGGTTTTCGCATTGCCGGCAGATTTTCCGAGGTCGGCACCAAGTTCGGCCGCTGGCTGGACCTCACCTGCATGGAGCTTCGCCTGCCTCTGGACTGATCCGGCATCCCATTGTGAAGGGCGCGCCATCTTTTTATTGTAGTCTGAGCTGTGTAAGAAAGTGGAGGCAGCCTGCTTCGCGCGAGGCGGCCTCAGAATGGTATGGAGGTGAACAGTTCAATGGCAATGCACGGATCGTCGCTCGGTCTCCTTGCCCTCGTCCTTCTGGCATTTGCGCCGGTTGCCGCCCCGGCGGCCGATTGCGGCAGCCTGGCCTCGCCGAAGCTCGACTGGCAGGAATGCACCAAGAAGAACCTGATGCTGCAGGGCAGTGATCTCGAAGGCGCCGACCTCGTCGGCACCGATTTCTCGCTGACGGATCTCGCCGGCGCCAACGTCAAATCCGCCAATCTCGAAAAGGCAACTTTGGTGCGTGCCTCACTCGAGGGCGCCCACGCCGAAGGCGCCAACTTCGCCAAGATCGAGGCCTATCGCGCCAGTTTCGCCAATATTGCCGCCGACGGCGCCTCCTTCGCCGGCGCCGAACTGCAGCGGGCCAATTTCGCCGGCGCCACGCTTGCCGGCGCGAGCTTCGAAAAGGCCGAGCTCGGCCGCGCCGATTTCGACAAGGCGGTGCTGACGGGCACGAAATTCTCGTTCGCCAATCTCTCCCGTGCCGATCTCTCCGGCGCCACCTTCGAAGGCCCGCCGATATTCGAGCGCGCTTTCATGTTCCTGACCCGCATCGAAGGCCTTGACCTCTCGGCCGCAGCCGGGCTCGAACAGGCGCAGATCGATCTCGCCTGCGGCGATGCCTCGACCAAGCTGCCGGCCGGCCTTTCGGCGCCGACAACCTGGCCATGCCCTGCCGAACACGAGTGATTGGGCGGGGGCCGGTTAGCGCCGGACGCTGCCCCTCACCCTAACCCTCTCCCCGTAAACGGGGCGAGGGGGCTTGCCATACGAGAGGTTTGTGGGGAACGGAGAGGGTGCTGCGGCACACCCCCTTCGCCCCGCAAGCGGGGAGAAAGTGCCGGCAGGCGGATGAGGGGCTGGTCTCGCCGTCCTCCTCGTATGAATTGCCCTATGCTTTGTCCGTAATATAGAGGTGGAATTCCAACCTACCGCCATCGGGGTCTGCCGCCTTGGAGAATGTTTCCCGCCGCCGATGCACCCGCTTCGCGACGCGTTGGGAGCGGACATTGTCGGGCCTGACGATGGAGACGATTCTCGCGAAGCCAAGAGCATCGAGCGCGTGGTCCCGGCAGGCGGCGGCCGCCTCGGCTGCATATCCCTTGCCCCAGTGATCGCGCCACAGATGGTAGCCGATCTCGGGTTCCGGGCCTGCGGACGTTTCCTGCAGCGTGATTCCACAATCGCCGAGCAATGTGCCGCTCCGCCGGTCCGTCACCGCCCAGAGGCCGAAACCGTGAATGGCATAACTGTCGAAGGCGAGTCGGTGAAACCAGCTTGCGGTTTCGTCGAAGCTCTTGATGCCGGGGTAATAACGCATGCATTCAGCATCGCCGAAAATGCGGTGGAGAAACGGCAGATCGGCAGGCGTGATCTCCCGTAGCGTCAGCCGGTCGGTCCTGAGAATATCTCGCGCCATCAGCCTTCTCCTGCCTATCGGATCACCGTCCACCGGCGGCCCATCGCGTTGGGATGAGCCGCTTGCCGATTGCCGGCCGGACGCTTACTTCCCAGGCTCGAACACCATGGAATGGCCATTGATGCAGTAGCGCAGGCCGGTCGGCGGCGGGCCGTCGGGAAAGACGTGGCCGAGATGGGCTTCGCAGTTGCCGCAGCGGATTTCGGTGCGCACCATGCCAAAGGCCGTATCGCGATGCTCGGTCACCGCATCCGGCGACACCGCTTCGAAATAGCTCGGCCAGCCGCAGCCGGCATCGAATTTCGTGTCGGAGCGGAAAAGCGGGGCATTACAGCCGACACAGCGGTAAAGTCCTGTCTCGAAGGAATCCCAATAGGGGCCGGTGAAGGCGCGCTCGGTGCCGTGCTGGCGCGTGATGCGGTACTGCTCGGGGGTGAGCTGCTCTTTCCATTCGGCATCGGTCTTATGGATCTTGGCGGTGGTTGCAGTTTCGGACATGCCATGCTCCTTTCGCCGAGGGGCGGTTCCGTTTCGCGAGAAATGTGGTGTGCCGTCGTCAGTTCATCAAGTCTACAGCGGCGTGCCGTGAGATTGGCCGCATACCGCAATTGGGGGAAGACGCTTGCTTTTACATCCGTTAGGGAGTTTCTGTTAGGGTTAATGTTACGTGCATTGGGGATCACTGGTGTTTGAAGCAGCAATCGTCCTGCTCTACGGCCTCGTAGCCGTGGCCGCCTTGGCGGTCACGCTGTTGGAAGGCTGGGCCAACCATGACGGCTTGACGCTCCATCGTCTCGCCGGGCTTTTCGCCTGCCTGCTTTGGCCGCTAACGCTGCTGATCTTCATCCTGCACGGTTTCGTCGCCCGGCTGCTGACGCGCCGTTCTCGATCGGCGGCCTGATCCATCACCATCGCTGCGCCCCTTCGCCCTCCGATCGAAATTGCTTGAGACGCTCTACCATTTCGCCTAAGTCAGAGGGCAGCCGGTTTTCTCCGGCTTTCGTCTGTTGCTGGTAGAGGAGGAGACATGGCCGATGTCACGGCTCTGACATTTTTGGCCCTGTGTCTGCCGCTCGCCGGCGCTCTTGCCGCCCCCTTCGTCATCCGCATCTTCGGCGCTAACGGCGCCTGGCTCCTGGCGATCGCTCCGTTGCTCGCCTTCCTGCATTTCCTGCGTTTCGTTCCCGAGGTTGCGCGCGGCGAGGTCGTCACCGGCGGCTATTCCTGGGTGCCGAGCTACAATCTCTCCTTCTCCTGGTTCCTCGATGGCCTGTCGCTGGCTTTCGCGCTGCTGATCACCGGCATCGGCACCCTGATCGTGCTATATGCTGGCGGTTATCTCAAGGGACACAAGGATCAAGGCCGCTTCTTCTCCTTCATCTTTCTGTTCATGGGCGCCATGCTTGGCGTCGTCGTTTCCGACAGTTTCCTGATGCTCTTCATCTTCTGGGAACTGACATCGATCACCTCCTTCCTGCTGATCGGCTTCGATCACGAGCGTAAGGCGGCTCGCCGCGCCGCCCTGCAGGCGCTGGTGGTGACCGGCGGGGGAGGGCTCTGCCTGCTGGCCGGCCTGCTGCTGCTCTGGAACATCTCAGGCGTCACGCAGATGTCGCAGCTTATGGGATTTGGCGATGCCGTGCGCGAAAGCCCGCTCTATCTCGCCATTCTCATCCTGGTCCTTGGCGGCGCCTTCACCAAGTCGGCGCAGTTTCCCTTTCATTTCTGGCTGCCGAACGCCATGGAGGCGCCGACGCCGGTGTCTGCCTACCTGCATTCGGCCACCATGGTGAAAGCCGGCGTCTATCTGCTGATGCGGCTCAACCCGGTCATGGGGGCGACGCCGGCCTGGGAAATCCTTCTGCCCTTCTTCGGCGGGCTGACGCTGTTGGTCGGCACCGCGCTTGCCATCCGCCAGACGGACCTGAAGCTCAAGCTCGCCTATACCACCGTCTCTTCGCTTGGCCTGCTCGTCATGCTGATCGGGTTTGGCTCCGAACATGCGGTGGAGGCGGCGGCGCTCTATCTGGTGGCGCATTCGCTGTTCAAGGGCGCGCTCTTCATGGTCGCCGGAATCATCGATCACGAGACCGGCACACGTGATATCACCAGGCTCCGCGGCCTGATGCGGGCGATGCCGCTGACATGGGTAATTGCGCTTGCGGCGGCGTTCTCCATGGCCGGTCTGCCGCCATTCTTCGGCTTCCTCGCCAAGGAGGAGATCTATACGGCCCTGGTCGGCGGCGATGTCCGCGCGCTGACCTTCACCGCAATCACCGTTTTCGGCAACGCGCTGATGTTCGCCGTCGCCTTCGCGGTATCGCTGAAACCCTTTCTCGGCCAACCGGCGGAAACGCCGAACCATCCGCACGAAGCGCCTGTGCTGCTCTGGCTCGGCCCGGCCGTTCTCGCCTCCCTCGGCTTTCTTGGCGCGATCTTTTCAGACTTCACTCACGCCGTCCTGTCCTCTTCCATCGCCGCCGCCATCCGTCAGGACCCTGTAGAGATCGACATTTCGCTGACGCCGCATCTCGGCGGGCCGTTGGCGCTCTCCGCCCTGACCGCGCTGCTTGGTATCGGCGTCTATTGGCAGCTCGATCGCGCCCGCTTTTTGATGGTTGTCTTCCTGCGCGCCGCCGGGAGCGGCCCGGATCACGGTTTCGACCTTGCCATATCCGGCCTTGTTCGCTTCGCCGCCCGCACCATGCGTGTTCTCCAGCCGGGGCGGCTGCAGACCTATGTTGCCTGCACCTTCCTCTCAGTCGCCGCCATCCTCATCATTCCCCCTATCGTCTACGGTGAGCTGCCGCACCCTCCCGCCTGGCCGGCCGATGTCGAGCTTTATGAATGGGCGGTTTTGCTGATTGCCGCCTTCGGCCTTGCCGCCGTGCTCGTTGCCCGCGACCGGCTGACGGCGATCGTCTCGCTCGGCATCCAGGGTTTTGCCGTCGCCATCATTTTCCTGCTGTTCGGCGCGCCGGATCTGTCCTTCACCCAGTTCATGGTCGAAACTCTGTCGGTGGTCATTCTCGCCCTGGTCATGACCAGGCTCCGTCTTTTGCCGGCCGACGGGCGCCCGCTCGGTCGCAGGGTCTTCGATGGTGCGCTTGCACTCATTTGCGGCCTCGGCTTCACGCTTCTGCTGCTGCGGGCGACCCAGGTGCCGTTCAACGACGCGCTGACGGTATTCTTCAACGCCTATTCGAAAACGATTGCCCACGGCGCCAATGTCGTCAACGTCATCATCGTCGATTTCCGCGGCACCGACACGCTCGGCGAAATCGCCGTCGTCGCCGTCACCGGCCTAGCCATCCTTGCACTGATCCGCATCCGCGCCGGCACCGAGCGCAAACTTGCGGCCAATGACCCTGCGGTGGAGACAGAGGGCTGATGAACACCCTGATTTTCCGCACGGTTGCTCCGTTCCTCACCGCATTGATGCTGCTATTTTCGGTCTTCGTGCTGCTGCGCGGCCACAACGAGCCGGGCGGCGGCTTCATTGGTGGGCTGATCGCCGCCTCGGGACTGGCAATCTATGGCATTGCCCGCGGGGTTGCCGCCGTTCGCCGCGCGCTGTTTTTCCATCCGCTGTCGCTCGCCGGCTTCGGCCTGCTGCTGTCGACGGTAGCAGGTCTTCTCTCCATTCTCTTCGCCGTTCCCTTCATGACCGGCCTCTGGATCTATCCGAACCTCTTCGGTCTCGAAGTGCCGCTGTCGAGCGTCATGCTCTTCGACATCGGCGTCTATCTCGTCGTGCTCGGCGCCATCACCTCGATCGCCCTGACATTGGAAGAAAAGGAAGTGGCGTTGGAAGAAAAGGAGATGGAATGATGGAACCGCTTCTGGCGATCCTCGTCGGCCTGTTCTTCGCCGCAGCCATCTATCTGATGCTGTCGAAATTCACGATCAGCATCATGCTCGGCATCGCCATCCTCGGCAATGCCGTCAACCTTCTGCTCTTTACCGGCGGCCGGCTGACGCGTGGCGTGCCGCCAATCATCCCGGCCGGTCTCGACGCCTTGCCTGCCGGCACGGCCAACCCGCTGCCGCAGGCCCTCATCCTGACGGCGATCGTCATCTCCTTCTCCTTCCTCGCCTTCCTGCTGGTGCTGACTTACCGCGCCTATCAGGACCTCGGCACCGACGACACCAGCGAAATGCGCGCCGCCGAGCCCGACGACCGGCCGCTGCCGCCATTGGGGTATTGAGGCGGATGTCGGTGTCGGTGATTACCCCCCTCAGCCCTGCCGAGCATCTCCCCCACAAGGGGGGAGATCGGCTGGGGGCCAGGTCTCGCGTATCATGGCAACCTCAGACCAGGCGACAATACGTCTCCCGCGGCCAGGGCGGCATAATTTGGAGAAGCCGCTTCCGCATGCCGATCTCCCTCCTTGTGGGGGAGGTGCCCGGCAGGGCAGAGGGGGGTGCGCCACGGTACGCCCCCTGCGATGCCGAGGGCCGTACCTGATGGCCGCTCCCACCTCCACCGTCGATCTCGCCGCCGCCCTGATCACCGCCCCGGTTCCCATCGGCCATTGGCTGGTGATCCTGCCGGTCGCCCATTGCATCACGCTGGGTGCTGTTCTGCTGATGCTGCGCAACCATCCCCGCCTGCAGGCATGGCTCGCCATCTCAGGCCTTGCGATGCTGGCACTGATCGATGCGGCGTTGCTCGCCAAGGTTTCGGCCGAAGGGCCGCTCACCATGGTCATGGGCCGCTGGCTGCCGCCCTTCGGCATCGCCTTCACTGTCGATCTCCTTGGTGCGCTGATGGCCTTCACCGCAGCCCTTGTGGCGCTTGCCGCCGGCATCTATGCGCTTGCCGATATCGGCGAAAGTGGCCGGCGGTACGGTTTCTTTCCGCTGCTCATGTTGCTGATGGCCGGTGTCAGCGGCGCCTTTCTCACTGGCGATGTTTTCAATCTCTATGTCTGGTTCGAAGTTCTGCTGATCTCTTCTTTCGGGCTGATCATCCTTGGCTCCGAACGTCAACAGATCGACGGCGCGCTGAAATATGCGGTGCTGAACCTCATCGCCACGACGCTGTTCCTGATTGGCGTCGGCATCCTCTATGCTGCCTTCGGTACGCTCAACATGGCCGATATCGCGGCAAGGGCGAAGGAATTGCGCGGTACCGCGCCGCTGATGACCCTGGCCAGCCTCTTCCTGCTCGCCTTCGGCATGAAGGCGGCAGCCTTCCCGGTTAATTTCTGGCTGCCCGCCGCCTACCATACGCCGCGTATCGTGGTCTCCGCGCTGTTTGCCGGCCTACTCACCAAGGTCGGGATCTACGCACTGATCCGGGTGATGGTCATGCTGCTGCCGGTAGAGCGACAGGAATTGAGCCTGGTGATCGCGCTTGCCGCCGCCGCGACCATTGTCGTCGGCGCTCTCGGCGCCCTTGCCGAAAACGATATCCGCAGGCTGTTCGGCTATGTCGTCATCTCGGGCATCGGCAACATGCTCGCCGGCGTCGCCCTTGGTGGCCCCGGCGGCGGCCCAGGCGGTGGCATTGACGGCGTCAGCGGCGCGGTCTTCTATGCGCTCCATTCCATGGTTCTGATGACGGCGCTTTATCTGGCTGCCGGCGAGATCGCTCGGCGTGGCGGTGGCTTTTTACTGTCCGAGCTCGGCGGGCTCTATCGGCAGAGCGGCGCCTTCGCCGCGCTCTCCCTCGTTCTCTTCCTTGCCGCCTGCGGCCTACCGCCTTTTTCCGGCTTCTGGCCGAAGGTCATTCTCGTCAAGGCCTCGCTCGATCTCGGTGACTGGTGGCTGGCGGCCGTAATCCTCGTCGGCGGTTTTCTAACGACGATCGCCTTCGGCCGCCTCTTCCTGCTCGCCTATTGGCGCCCGGCGCCGGTAGAACTGATGCCGTCCGAGGCCAGATGGCGCACCGGCCTGCCACTGGCGGCATTAACGGCGCTCACCATCGGCTTCGGCATCCTGCCGGAACAGCTGCTGGCGCTGTCGCAATCGGCCGCTGCCGGTCTTGCCGATCCAGCGGCCTATCTCCATTCGGTCTTCCCCGGAGACGCGCGGTGATCGCCTTTCTCTTCAACCTGCTGCTTGCCATTGCCTGGGTCGCCGTTACCGGTAGCGGCTCGCTGCACAATCTCGTCTTCGGCTTCCTGCTTGGCGCCCTGGCGCTGGCCGTCATCCGCGAACCTTTCGGCGGCACGGGATATCTGCGCCGCGCTCGTCTGGTGCTCTCGCTCGCCGCTCTGTTCCTGAAGGAATTGTCGTTGTCGGCTTGGAAAGTCACGCTCACCATCCTCTCGCCTGATATGAAAGTGAAGCCGGGCATCTTCGCCTTCCCTCTGACGGTGACGAGTGATTTCGAGATCACTTTGCTCGCAAACCTCATCACCCTGACACCCGGCACGCTTTCGGTCGATGTCTCCACCGATCGCCGCACGCTCTATGTCCACGCGCTCGATTGCTCCGATCCCGAGACAACCAGGCGGGATATCGCCAATGGTTTCGAACGCAAGATCATGGAGGCTTTCCGGTGATCACACCTGCCGCCATTATCGCGGTCGCATCCTCGGCTGCCCTTGTCATCCTCGGCCTGGCGTCGATTCTGACGGTCTGGCGCGTCGTTGCCGGCCCGACATTGCCGGATCGCATCCTCGCCCTCGATATGCTGACGGGCATCGCTATCGGTTTCATCGCCGTCATCGCGATCAAAACAGGCTTTTCGCTCTATATCGATATCGCCATCTCGCTCGGCCTCGTCGGCTTCCTGGCGACGGTCGCCTTCGCCCGATTCGTGCTGTCGCGCGGCAACATCAAATCGCCGGCATCTGCCTCTCCGGTAAAGACCGGCGCGAAAGGGCGTCATGCGGGAGGAAAGAAGCGATGATCGATTATATTCTGGCTGCCATTGTCGCTCTGCTGCTGATCGCCGGTGCGTTTTTTGCTCTTTCGGCGGCGATCGGCCTGGTCAGGCTGCCCGATCTCTATACCCGCATGCACGCGGCCTCGAAGGTGGGTACCGTCGGCGCCGGGCTGCTGCTCCTTGCCGCCGGTCTCTATTCGCAGGACCTGGCGATTCTCGTCCGCGCCATTGCCGGCTTCGTCTTCCTGTTGCTGACGGCGCCGGTCTCTGCCCATCTGTTGGCCAGAGCCGCCCACCTCTCGGGATATGAGCTCGGGGCTGTTTCGGTCCGCGACGATATGCACAAGCGCTGAGCCTATGCTGTGCGCTGCTTTACCAGATTTATGCAAAACTTATGCACAGGAACCTGTGAGTAAAGCTTGCCCGTGGGTGCCTTAATTCTTCATCTGTCATTTTTTCTCAAGAAAAACGACAAATAATAATTGGCCTTTTGGCCAAACGATGCTATTTGAAAATGCAAGTAGAGTTCTGATTGTGAGTTACAATCGTACTGCTTCCAAGTCCCTCAGTTTTGATTTTTTATGTCTAAACTGCGGCCATCGCCTGGGGCATGACGTAGTGGTTTGCAGTCAGGCAGTATAAGAACAGGTCTCGCTCTTCGGAATCTAGGGGTGGATTTCGCGTTTTTCGAAACAGAAGGTCGGTCATGTGCTTTTGCTGTTCGCTTCTACGAGGCGGGTCTTTGACGTAACAGTCAAAGGCCGTTTGAGCATGCTAACAGGAGAAAAAATATGACGGAAATGGCGACCGGCAATGCGCCGGAGCTGCTTGTGGAACTGACGGCCGACATCGTCGCGGCTTATGTCAGCAACCATGTTGTCCCGGTCAGCGACTTGGCAAATCTGATTTCCGACGTGCATTCGGCACTGAGCAACACGTCCGTACCGCAGCCTGCTGCGGCCATCGTCGAAAAACAGAAGCCTGCAGTCTCTGTCCGCAAGTCCGTACAGGACGAGCAGATCACGTGTCTGGAATGCGGCGGCAACTTCAAGTCCCTCAAGCGTCACCTGATGACGCATCACAGCCTCTCGCCGGAAGACTACCGCGAGAAGTGGGACCTGCCGACCGACTACCCGATGGTAGCGCCCGCTTATGCCGAAGCGCGTTCGCGCCTGGCAAAGGAGATGGGCCTGGGTCAGCGCCGCAAGCGCGGCCGCGGCTGAGCTTTTTCGAAAGCCACCAACGACAAAAGCCGGGTCTTGTGCCCGGCTTTTCTGTATGCGCTCGAGGCGGGGGCGCTGCTCTATGCTTCGCTGGCGGCCGCAGACTGTATTCCTGTACTATCAGCAAGTGTTAATATACTGATCCGCTGAGCCGGCGCTGTGCGAACGCTTGGCCCGGGATCTGGCAAAGCCCGTCAAACACTTCAAGCCGCGGCGCGAATCGTTGCTTCTTCCCGGATCCTGTTGACCATCGACCGCAGTCCGTTCGAGCGCTGTGACGACAGGTTCTCCACCAGACCGATCTTCGAGAAAATCTCGAAGGCATCGAGCCCGGCGATCTCGGATGCCGTCTTGCCGGAATAGGTGGCGAGCACGATGGCGACGAGGCCGCGCACGATATGGGCGTCCGAATCACCCTCGAAGCTCATCACCGGGTTGTCGGGATCGCCTGTCGTATGCGTCACCAGCCACACCTGGCTGGCGCAGCCCATTACCTTGTTTTCGGACGTACGCTTCTCCTCGGCCAGGTCGGGCAGCGCCTTGCCGAGTTCGATGACATAGCGGTAACGGTCTTCCCAATCGTCCAGGAAGGCGAAGTCGTCGATGATCTGGTCGAGGGATGCCATGGAGAAGCCTTTCACGATTCAAGCAATTCCAACAAAGCTGCGCAGCGGTTCGGGTCCGGAATGCGTCAGGAAATGCTCTAGATGTGCATATAGGTGAAAGATCGGCGGATTTGAACCGTTAAAGCAATTCCGGGAAAAGTGCGAAGCGGTTTTTCGTCCGGAATTGCGTACACAAAGATAAAAAGAAACGCCGCGAGGGATGGGCATCCTCACGGCGCAGCAACATGCTGAATTAAACAGGGCAGGCACGTCAGGCATGGGGCATTTCCGCGTCATGCGGACCACCGATGCAAGTTCAGAAAAATCAGATCGCCGGCTTCGGCGTGGGTAGCGGGATCGCGCCGGTGACAACGGTCTCGGCAGAGGCGTCATCCTCGACCGGCGGCCGGTAAGGCATCGGCTGGTTCAGCGCGGCCTTTGCCTCACGCAGCTTTTCCTGGATTGCAGGTGCGGCCAGCGAAGGCATGTTGAGCGCCACCGGCACCTGCGGTTCGGCGCGCTTTGCGGTCGCCGGCGCCTCGTCCTTTAACTGGCTGTCGAGAAGTTCGTAGGCGACGCGAGCGCCTTCACGGGCCCGGTAGCCGAGCGCCGTGGCGGTTTCGGCGCCCTTGGCGCAGACCTCGGGCTTTTCCGAGCACATGCCTGTGAGATAGTCATAGGCGCCGCTTGCCGCCGTAAACGCGTCGGAAAGCTGCAATTGCGGGCCGTTGGCGAGCTTGTCGGAACTCTCCGTGCTGAAGACGGAAAGAAGCACGAGCACAAGGCCAAACCAGAAGGATCCTTTGATCAGAAACCACATTGTCGTTGCCCATCCTGTTTTCCCGTCCGGTTCTTGTCGCCGAATCAGGCCGGTTGTCCGGTGTGTTTTCACCCTACCGCCAAGTTGCGAACGCCGCTTTTCGAAACTCACGGGCATTTGCGGCAAATTTAGTTCAAATTTTAGCGAACGGTATTTGACGGACATTTTAGTCGAATGCGAGCGATCGCCGTTAAGCATCAGGGCAGCACCTGCTTGCAATTGCAGGGCTTTTGCCGGCTCGCCTTGCCACAGGAGTTAATGCAATGCTGAAATATGAGGAAAATCCGTCGCTTACCTGCTATTAACCACAAAAGGCAAAGAGCCTTCCAGATGCTTCAAAACGGGAATTTCGGGGGTTTCGGGCTGTGAACAGCGCTTTTGCCTTAGCCTTTCTTTAAGTCGCCAAGGCCTATTGTCCGGATCGATAGACAGCCTTTCGGGCGGGTATTGCGTGCGTGTATTGAGTAACATTGGCGGCTGGGTGACGGCCCTCGTAGACCGGGCGGCGACAAGCTGGCTCTCCCGGACGGGCGGCGGCGAAGCCGTGCGCCAACGCGAGCTCGCGATCCTGCGCCGCCTCGTGCTGTTCTCATCGGCCGCTCTTATTGCCGCTCCTGTCGGCCTCTCGGCGGTCACCAGTCCGGCCGTCGCCTTGCCGGCAGGTGTCGCCATGGTCTGCGCTGCCTTTCTCTTTTCCGCCGTCGGCAGCATCGCGCTCGCCCGTCAGGGCTCATCCGCCGGTATCGCGACGCAATCGGCCGAGGATTTCTTCCTTGCCGCCACCCCCGGCCTCGTCTTCTTCCTCGACCCGCATGGCAGCGTGGCGACTGTCGGCGGCCGTGACCGGCGCGATTTTCTCGCCTGGATGCGCGATCCCAAGGGCAGGGGTTTCCTGGAACAGGTGCATGTCTCCGACCGCATCCTTTTCCTGCAGGCGCTCGATGGCCTGCGCCGGGGCGAGGATGCTCAATGCGTCGATCTGCGCATCGACCGCCCCTCGGTCGCGCGTGATCAACGCCAGTTCGCTTATCTCAGAATGGACATGACGGCCCGGCGCGACGCCGATGGCGAACTTGCCGCTGTCATTGCCCAGTTGCACGATGTCTCCGTCGAACAGCAGCTGCGTGCCGAGGCTCAAAACCGCGTCGCCGATGCCGAATCGGCAAACGACGCCAAATCGCGCTTCCTCGCCGCCGTCAGCCACGAGCTGCGCACGCCGCTGAACGCTATTCTCGGTTTTTCCGACATCCTGATCGGAGAATATTTCGGCAAGTTCGAAAACGATCGCCAGCGCGAATATGTCGGCCTTGTGCGCGAATCCGGCGCGCACCTCTTGTCCGTCGTCAACACCATGCTCGACATGAGCAAGATCGAAGCCGGCCGTTACGAGCTGATCCTCGATGCCTTCGATATATCAAGCTCGGTCAAATCCTGCGAATCGATGCTGGCATTGCAGGCCAAGACCAAGGGCCTGACGCTGACCAGCCGTATCCAGCGCGGTCTCGGCGAGATCGTCGCCGATCAGCGCGCCATCCAGCAGATCCTGATCAATCTCGTCGGCAATGCCATCAAGTTCACCGAGGCAGGCGGCGTCGTCTCGGTCGATGCGGCGGCGCGCGACGGCATCCTCAAGCTAACGGTCAGCGATACCGGCATCGGTATTGCTGCCGACAAGCTGGCATTGCTCGGCCAGCCCTTCGTCCAGATCCAGAACGACTATACCCGCCGCTTCGAAGGCACCGGCCTTGGTCTTTCCCTGGTCAAGGGGCTGGTGGCGCTGCATGGCGGGCATTTCGCCATCGCCAGCCAGCCCGGCGAAGGCACGATCATCACCATCGAGATCGCGGTGGACGGCTCGGGCGCCGTGTGCGCCGAAGACGCCGGTCATGGCGCGACTGTCGAGTTCCCGCCGCGGCTGAAGGGCGCGGTCCATACAGGTGCAGAACTGGGGGAGGGGCGTTTCGATGGCCGCGCGCAAGCGAAAATCGCCTAAGGGAAAAAGGGGACGGCAGCAGCCGGGCCTCCTGATGTCAGGTGCCGCCGCCCTGGGCGGTCTCAGCCTGCAGGGCGCATCCGTGCTCGGCGGCGTCATCGGCCGCAATCCTTCGGTTGCCGGCGGCACGATCACCTTCGTCGTCATCTTCTCCTTCGTCGCCGCCAACGCGCTCTGGTATCAGCCGGGCCTGCATCCGCATCCGATTTTCCGCACCCGCGATCCGCAGTCTCCAAATGTGCTCGGCGCCCGCCGCCCAGCCGAGGAGCAGCAGGGCGACGTCACCACCTTCCGGATCGAACGGCCGGAGGATACCGCGACCACCACCAACGCAACGCCGGCGCCTGCCGCGCCCGGCCAGCAGCCGAACCAACTTGTCATGGACATCCAACAGCAGCTGGTGCGCCGTGGCCTCTATAACGGCATACCCGACGGCGTCATCGGCCCCCGCACCAGTGCGGCCATCCTGTTCTTCGAGGAAACCGTCGGCATGGTCCAGACCGGCGATCCGACACCCGGGGTACTGGCGGCGCTGAAGACCGATGCCGCCGGCCCATCGACCGTGCCCGCGGAAAAGCCGCCCGAGGATGTGAGCTCGAAGGCGGCGGCGGAAGACCCGGTGGCAGCGGCGATCCGCAGCGCCGAGAAGACCGTCAGAACCGCTTCGTCATCCGCAAAGCAGGTTCCATCAAGCGAAATCACCAATGTCGACCTGGTGCTGAAGATCCAGAAGGGTCTTTCCAACATGGCCTATGCCAATGTCGGCGTCGACGGCGTCGCCGGCGAGCAGACCCGCGCGGCCATCCGCCATTTCCAGAAGCACTACAACCTGCTCGAAGATGGCGAGCCAAACCAGGCGGTTCTGAAAAAACTCAAGGAAATCGGCGCGATTTAAACTCGAAACCGCCCTTACCATGACCGGAAACTCTCGCAGCCTCAGGGGCCTGGCGATGTTGTCTGGAACACCGCCAATTGCGGCGATCGCCGCATTGCCGCCGTCCGCGCCCCGGTCTATACCGCCCCGATGAGATTACGCGCCGACATCTTCGTTTCCGCACTCCTGCGCCGCGTCTTCGCCAGCGGCGATTTTGCCGCCGTCGAAAAGAAGGGTGCGGAGGAGGCGGGTGCGATCTTCATCCTCCAGCACTTCCGCGATGGCCTGGAAACGCTCTATGCGCCAGCGCCGCAGACCGCCTTCGGCGAGAGCGAGGCCGGCGACCGGCTGTTCGAAATCCGCCTGTCGCGCAGCGATCCGGAAGCGGTGCGTGCCATGCTGGAGCGCGAACGCAGGTTCGACCCCGATCTCTGGATCGTCGAGCTGGAGGCGGAGGAATTGGGAGACATGCTCCCGCTTGCAAAAGATGGCTGACAGCCGAGCCGAATGACCGAGGCTGTCAGCTCAGCGCGATCGCCGTCCGAGGACACGCAAGTCGCGTTGCGGCGGTGACTGTCGGATGAAGC
This sequence comes from Rhizobium sp. NZLR8, assembly GCF_019685025.1. NCBI lineage: Bacteria > Pseudomonadati > Pseudomonadota > Alphaproteobacteria > Hyphomicrobiales > Rhizobiaceae > Rhizobium > Rhizobium sp. NZLR8. Next base: position 228,082 of record NZ_JABDVY010000003.1, read on the forward strand.
GGTGGTTTTCCGTTTCCTGGAGCGCCGGCGCATTAGCCACTTCGGGCTTATAGGTGTAGCGATCGGCGCGGCGCCAGGCGTCCACACGTTCGTGGCATTCTTCTGGATCGAGCGCATCGAGCACCATCCAGCCGCGTGTGACGTTGTGCTGCTGTTCGGCAAGGTGTGGATAGAGCTTCTCGAGTACGAAGACGGCGTCCAGAAAGCCCATGCCGAGGCTCGTCAGCGTCGTCGCGAGCTGTTGGCCGGAAAGATCGAGCATGATGCGCTCGGCAAGCCAGCGGCTGGCCGACAGCGCATCGGCAAGCGCGGTTGCGAAATGCGTCGCCTCGCGCGAGCGGGCGAAGCGTACCAGCAAAGCCTCCTGAATATCGGTGAGCGTGCGCAGGCCGAGCCTGTCCTCGTCGGCCCGGCCGAGATGACCGGCAAGACCGAGGATACGCTCGCGCAGCGCCTCCTCATTGGCAATCCTCTGCCCCTGTAGCGCCTCCGCCTCAGTGGTCTCGGTCGGCGCCGGCGAAAGCGCAACCGTCTGCGCTTCTGTGATTGGCGCTGGCGCGGCCGCCGGCCGCGGTTGGCTCTGGCGCAGCGCCACCAGCGCATCGATGACCTTCGGCGAGAGTGAATCGCGGCTGACGATCGCCCTGACATGCGCTGCACCCTGCGTGCGCGCGATGGTAATCAGCGTGTCGTCGGCAATTGCCTTGGAGGCGGCAAGAAAAGGGGCTGCGATCTCGATCGGCTGGTTGCCGATGAACAGCGCCACGGCTGCCGGCATGTTTGCGCATTGGGAGAGCGCCGCGACCGCTTGGCGCTTGGCCTCATCGGAGGAGGCCTGGAATAGCGGCATGAAAAGCTCGGCGAATTGGCGCAGTTCGGACCGTGTCGGATGAGACAGGTTCTCAAAACTGCTGACAGTCGCCATCAATACCACGTCCTTTTTCCTGACGGCCAATGGGCCCTCTAGGTCTCGAAACCGGTCACGCACAAGAACACCCCGAAAACGCCGAACCAAGGGGAACCACGGGCCGATATGCGCTGGCGGAACGCATGTCGGACCACATGGGTTATGAACAAATCCTACACCGGTACGGTTAATGCATGCTGAAGATTTTATTAAAATTTGACGGAATTATACACGCGTGACGTGTCGCGACATCATCGGCCGGCAGTCCAACAATGCCGATTTGAAAAGGCGTTGCAGCGATTGCTCATCGCTGGTGACGGGGGGAAAGTTCAGGCGGCCCTGCGATCGCGTAGCGCGTGCAGCAGGGTTTCGCGGCTGTCGTGACCGGCCTGATAAAGGTCGAGGGCTGCGGATGCCGCAAACTGCGCCTCGACGCTCTTGACGTCGATGCGCCGTTCCGCGCACCAGGCATCGAGTGCACCGCGCAACACGTCGAGATCCTCAGGCGAGAAAGATGAATTCACCAGCAAAGACATCGCCGGCCCTCCGCATTCCGGCAAGAGCGCGCAATATCCGCGATCGACCGGTGCCCGGAAACGTGTGATCGACGATTGAACCATACGCGCATCCGAATCGGTCGCAATTAAATATTTTCATGAAGTATTTTTGCAACAGTATGCATTTCCGGCCGAGTAACCTGCCGGTGTTCATGCCAACCATATGAATTGTTTCTAATTTTATACATCGATGCCAAGCCGTGTCTCTGCGTGGGCGGGTGAAACCAAATCATCTCTTCGCGCGTTAGAGAGGAAGTAACGTGAACTGTGTTTGGCGTCCACCGAACATTAGTAAGCTGTTAACTGACATCTGTCTCAATTCGGCTAGGAACGACGCGATTTGAGTGTGTGGATCGTTGAAAGTCCTGATCACGGTATTTCAATCAGGTGCCGTGGGAAAGGCGCGAATGCCCTCGGTCCGGTCACTCCGGCACTGCAGGACGCGCTGGCTCGCACATTGGCGGGCAGGGTGAAATCCATCGCAAGTTCATCCGTCTCGGGCAGTGCATGGAGACGAGAATGGCAATAGTAGTCGCATTGGCGGATTGGCAGCCGCGGGCGCCGCGTCGCCCGGACAAACAACCCCGCGAAGCCAAGATCCTATGGTTCACCGGCGTCCGCTACGAGCGGCTGGCCGAGAGCCCCAGGCGCGTGCCGGCGCCCGCGCCGCGCGTCAACACGAAGTGACGCCTGCTCAACCTTAGCGGGCGATGAATTGCTCGCAGCCGGCTTCCGTCAGGAAGTTCCGCGCTGCCTCATCGAAACTTGCCTGCGGCGCCAGCGTCCGCAGCACGGCGTAGCCGTCCGGTCGGGCCATCTCCACCAGAATCGCCTGCTGCAATTCCTGCGGCAGGTTCTTGCGCAGGTCGGTCAGCTGGATCGGACCGCCTGCCAGCACATCGAGCGCGCCGCCGACAGAGGTCCTGTCGTTCATGCTGAAGACCTCGTTGGAGGCGCTGTCGTAGATCGCGATCGACCAGAAGGGCACATTGCCCTTGGCAGTGAAATGCACCGGCGCATCTTCGACGTCGAAGGAGCAGACGGCGGTGCGCACGAAGGGGTCGCCATTGGCAAGGCCTGCCTCGTCATATCGGCCGCCGAGCAGGGTGAAATTATTCAGGTCACCCTCCGCCTCTACACGGGTCGCCGCATCCTTGCCGGTGAAATGCGGCAGCGAAAGGATGATGACGAGGTGCAGCAGCGCGGCGCCGAAAAGGCCGGTCAGGATGGCGAAGAATATCCTAAGCATTGCCGCATCCGGTCTTGGTGAGCTTCGGCATGGCAAGGTCGATCACCCCGGAACTGCCGGCGGTCGGCGTGTCGAACAGCGTCAGCACAAGCCGGAAGGTGCCGGCCTCTGGCAAGGCCAGCCAGTTGCCCGGCTGCGCGACGGCTGAGATTTCGATCGAGAAGCTGCTGTCCGGCTGGCGCAGCACCGTCCAGGAATTGAGCGCTGCCGGATGTCCGGTCGTCACCGCCGCCGGATTGCCGCCATTGTCGGCGGTAAACAGGGTCCAGAGCCGGGCAGGCGGCGTCTGCCCGCTGATGCGGTAGCGGCAACCGGCATTCAGCCGCGCGCCATCATCGTCGACGCTCGCCGTAAAGGTCAGGCCTTCGGCGCTGCCATAAAGCAGTTTGCCGGCGCGCGCGCGGTGCGACTTGGCATAAGGATCGGCCTCGACCGTCTGCAACGCCGGAAAAGCCTCCCAGGCGCCGAGCTTGATCGCCCCGAAACCCTGTGTGGCATCCAGCGCATAAAGCGAAATCATGATCCCGCCGCCGAAGGCGACGATCAGCGTGACCAGGATGAAGAGGGGAAACCGAAACACGTCATGACCTTGGAAACCATATCAGATGAAAGGGTTACCACTGATTCTGGCGGGGTGGAATGCCACGAGACGACATGGATGCCGATCAGTCCGGTTAACGTCGAAAGCTGCCCCTCACCCTAACCCCGACGGGTGGGCCTTGGGAGATGTGTATATGCCCTAGCGTAAACGGGGCGAGGGGACGTGCCATGCGAGAGGCAGGCGAGAAACGGGGAGGGCGAGGCTATCTCCGTTCGCCCCGTTTGCGGGGAGAAGGTCCCGGCAGGCGGAGGAGGGGCCCGCCTCGCCGATCTCCTTGGCATTGTGCCGACACGAACAAAAGCGCCGCATCCACCCAGAATCTATTCCACACTCGCGACTTTCTGCGGCGCAAGCGGAACGGCATCCTTCAGCTTTTTGCCGAGATCTTTCAAGATATTCGTCGACTGAACCGAGAGCATGCGCGGCCGGATGAGCTGCGGCAATCCATCCTGCGGCTTGGCGGCGGCGGTCTTGGCGAGATCCTTTTCCGAGGGCAGGGGATTTTCGACCCCAGGTATGGCCCGCAGCGTCACACCCTGATGGGCGTAGTCCATGGCGCGCTTGAAGGTCATCGCCGGCAGCGAGCCGCCGGTCATGTTGTTGGTCGAGGTGTAGTCGTCATTGCCGAACCAGACGGCGCAGGTATAGTTGCCGGTGAACCCGACGAACCAGGCGTCGCGATAGGCCTGGGTCGTGCCGGTCTTGCCGGCTGTCAGAATGCCATTGTCGAGGGCTGCCTTGCGCGCCGTGCCGACATAGGGAACGCGCGACAGCATCTGGTTCATGTAGGCGTCGGCCTTTTCGGACAACACACGTTTGGCTGCCGGCTCGTCACGGTCGAAATCGTAGAGCACGTCGCCGTCATAATCGAGGACCTGGGTTATGCCGTGGCGACGCGACTGGTAGCCGCCGGCCGGGAAGGTGGCATAGGCCGTCGCCTGATCGAGCACCGTCACCTCGGATGTGCCGATCGGAATGGTGACGTCGTCGCGGATCGGCGTCTCGACGCCGAGGTTTTTCGCCATCGCCCGGATCGGCTGAATGCCGAGTTTTTCCTTGGCGAGCCGCACCGGCACGGTGTTGATCGACTGGGCGATCGCGGTCTCGAGCGTTATGCGGCCGGCATAGTGGTTGGCATAATTATGCGGGCTCCAATTGCCCCAGGAGATCGGCGCGTCGACGATGGTCGTTTGCGGCGTCATCCCGCTCTCCATCGCCACCGAATAGGTATAGACCTTGAAAGAGGAGCCCGGCTGGCGCAGCGCCCTGGTGGCGCGGTTGAACTGGCTCTCGCCGTAATCGCGGCCGCCGACCATGGCGCGCACGGCGCCGCCATTCTCGATCATCACCATGGCGCCCTGCTTGGCGTGATAGGCCTCGCCATATTCCCGCAGCGACGTTTCGACTGAATCCTCAGCCGCCTGCTGGATGCCCATGTCGATCGTCGTGCGCACGATCAGCGAATGCTGGTGGAAACGCGGCGAAAGCCGCTGCACCTCGTCGAAGGCCCAGTCTAGGAAGAAGTCGGGCGATTCCACCTCGTTGCGGTCGACGACGGTGGCCGGGTTGCGCCGGGCGGCAATCACCTGGCCCTCGGTCATCAGCCCGCTCTGCACGAGATTGGTCAGCACCTCGTTGGCGCGCGCACGCGCTGCCGGCAGGTTGACATGCGGGGCGTATTTCGCGGGCGCCTTGAACAGGCCGGCGAGCATGGCGGATTCGGCGAGGTTTACATCGGTGATATTCTTGCCGAAATAGAACTGTGCCGCCGCGGCTGCGCCAAACGTGCCGCCGCCCATATAGGCCCGGTCGAGATAGGTGGAGAGGATTTCCTTCTTGGAAAGGTTTGCCTCGAGCCAAAGTGCCAGGAATGCCTCGGTGACCTTGCGGTCGATCGAGCGTTCGTTGGAGAGGAACAGGTTCTTGGCCAACTGCTGGGTCAGCGTCGAGCCACCCTGCACGACTTCGCCGGCCTGGGCGTTGGTGACCATAGCGCGGAAGAGGCCGATGGCGTCGATGCCGAAATGGTCGAAGAAGCGCCGGTCTTCGGTGGCGAGCACGGACTTGATCAGGGAATCGGGCAGTTCATCGATCGGCACGGAATTTTGATGGATGACGCCGCGATGGCCGATGACGTAGCCGTAGCGGTCGGTGAAGGTGACGGCGAAATCGCCGCGGTTACGCCAGTCCTCCTTGGTCGCCTCGAAGGCGGGCTGGGCAAGCAGCAGCATCAGCACCGAGCCGGCGGCCCCGAGCGTCAGCCCTTCGCCGGCAAGTTCGAATACCATGCGCTTCCAGCCGCGCACGCGGAAGCGGCGGAAGAAGATGGTGATGTCTTCCCAGATCTCGGCGGCACGGAAGCCGGCGTTCCAGACGGTCGAATCGATCCACGAATCGATGCGCAGCAGAATGTGACGGCTCTTCGTCGGCCGCTTGTCCGCCGCTTTTTCTGGTTCATTTTCAGGCCCCTTTTCGGGGTTGTCCGGATCCTGCACGTCCCGTATTCCCGCCTGATCGCGCTTCGCTCATATCCGACCGTCGGAAAGCGACGAAAGCGCGAGGCCGCCATATGGCCGCAATGCTCTCCGATACCAGAAGAAAGTTCTCCGGTACCAGGAGCATGCTGAAGAATTGATTGATTTTGCGCCTGATAACAAGAGAGATAGATGGGGGTCACGTGAATTTGCGGGCCGCTGTTGCAAGAAACGAACGATGAACGATCTGCCCTTCTGGAAGAGCAAGACACTGGCCGAAATGACCGTCGCCGAATGGGAAAGTCTCTGCGACGGCTGCGGCCTTTGTTGTCTCAACAAGATCGAGGAATGGGATAGCGGCGATATCTATTTCACCTCGGTCAGCTGCAAGCTGCTCGACGGCCAAAGCTGTCGCTGCTCCAGCTACGAGAACCGCTGGGATTTCGTGCCGGATTGCGTGCAGCTGACCAAGGAGAATGTGCCCGATATCGCCTGGCTGCCGCCTACCTGCGGGTACCGGCTGGTCAACGAAGGCCGCGACCTCTACTGGTGGCATCCGCTCGTCTCCGGCGATCCGGAAACCGTTCATGCCGCCGGCATTTCCGCCCGAGGCCGCACGATCAACGAAAATGAGATCGATATCGACGATCTCGAAGACTACGTCGTCGACTGGCCGCTGACCGTGGGCGAAGAGAAGGATGAGGAAGAAGAAGCCTAGCTAGAGCAGGATGATTTTAGGCCCGCCTAAAATCTGAATCCTGTTCTCAATTAAAGAGTTAGAGCATGATGTCATAAGAAAACCGCTCACACTTTTCGGCATCATGCTCTAGATGCGGGCTACCGCCGCGAGGAAACGCCGCAGTTCTCTCTCCACATAAGCGTCCACCGGCCCGTCTGCGCCAAAACCCCACCAAGTGAGCGAGCCCTGCCATTGCGACAGCATCAGCCGGGCGATCGTCTCCGGCGCGGTTGCCGATCCGAAACAGCGAGCGACCGCCACCGTCAGCGCTTTTCCCCAGGTGGCCCCGCGGGCGCGCAGCACCGAATCACGAAAGTCTTCACGAAGCACCAGCAGTCCCTCGCCATAGGCGGCGGCATTGTCGCCGTAATCCAGCGACAGGCCGACAAGTAGGGCGATCGCGCCTTCCGGGGTTTTCGGCACGCTCTCGGCAAGCCGCGTCGTTTCCGCATCCAGCCCGTCCCAGGCGTATAGCAGCGCTGCACGCAGCATCGCCGCCTTCGTCGCAAACCGCTGCACCAGCGTCGAGCCGGAAAGGCCGCTGGCTTTGGCCACTGCAGCAAAAGTTGCCGCATCCGGCCCCTCGGCATGGATCAGCGCCAGCACCATGGCGAGAAGCTGTTCATCGGAAAGCGTGCGGCGGCGCGGCATGAAATTCCTCTTGCATTCGCTCTATTTATGAACGAACGTTCGTTTATATACAATCGGCTTTTTTTGAGTTCTAGCGTGGAGGATGGAGAAGTGACAGCGAACCTGCGGGAGAAAGTGGCTTTGGTGGCAGGCGCAACGCGCGGCGCCGGCCGCGGCATCGCGGTGGAACTCGGTGCTGTCGGCGCCACCGTCTACGTAACAGGACGCACGACGCGCACCCGGCAATCCGAATATGCGCGACCGGAGACGATCGAGGAGACGGCCGAACTGGTAACGGCTGCGGGCGGCAGGGGCATTGCCGTGCAGGTCGACCATCTCGTTGTGGCTGAGGTCGAGGCGCTGGTGGCCCGCATCCGGGCGGAGACCGGCAAGCTCGATATTCTCGTCAACGACATCTGGGGCGGCGAGAAGCTGTTCGAATGGGACAAGGCAGTCTGGGAGCATTCGCTGGACAACGGCCTGCGCATGCTGCGGCTCGGCATCGAAACACATCTGATCACCGCCCACTACGCCCTGCCGCTGATGATCGAACGGCCGGGTGGACTGCTGGTGGAGATGACCGATGGCACGGCCGAATACAACGCCAGCCATTACCGGCTGTCGCCCTTCTATGACCTCGTCAAAACGGGTGTCACTCGCATGGCCTGGGCGCATGCTCAGGATTTGGCAAAACGCGGCGCCACTGCAGTTTCAATCACGCCTGGCTGGCTGCGCTCCGAAATGATGCTGGATGCTTTTGGTGTTCGAGAGGAGAACTGGCGCGAGGCGACGAAGACGCAGCCGCATTTCGCCATTTCCGAAACCCCGCGCTTCGTCGGCCGCGCGGTGGCGGCCATCGCCGCCGATCCCGACCGCGCCCGCTGGAACGGCCAGTCGCTGTCGAGCGGTGGACTGGCCAAGGTCTACGGCTTCGATGACATCGACGGCTCGCGGCCGGATTGCTGGCGCTACATGGTGGAAGTGCAGGAGCCGGGCAAGCCGGCGGACGTGACCGGCTATCGCTAATGCATGTCATCAGGAAGTGTGCAGCAGTTCCGGAATAACGACCTGCCTAAAACAAAGGATCAAGCGCGTTGCATCAATCAAATTTGATGCAACGCGCTTTAAGGCCTCTGATTACCGCGCGGCTGCGAGCCGCGCCGCATCGCGAAACGACACCAGCCGTTTGGTCTGTTCGTCCCACAGCACAAGCTTGACGCAACGCAGGCTTTCCATGAGCGTGATCCGGCCGAGGTCGGCAAGCTCAGGATGGTCTCGCAGCACCTCCGGCAGCCGGTAATAGGGCACCCGGCTCGACAGATGATGCACGTGGTGGATGCCGATATTGCCGGTAATCCAGCGCAGCACCGGCGGCAGGTCGTAATGCGAGGCGCCGTGGAGGGCGGCATGCTGGAACTGCCAGTCCGGATCCTTCGACCAATGGGTTTCCTCGAATTGATGCTGGACGTAGAACAGCCAGACACCGGCAGCACCGGCCAGAAGGACGGTCGGCAGATGCACCAGGAGGAAGGGGACGATCCCGACGGCCCAGATCAGCAGCGCTGCGACCAGTGCGATGGCAAGATTGGTCGCCATGGTCGAGACCCAGGGCAGAGCGCCGGAGCGCATCATGCCGAAAGGCAGGCGCTGCTTGATGAGGAACAGCCATGCCGGCCCGATCCCGAACATCACGATCGGGTGCCGGTAAAGCCGATAGCCAAGACGGCCCCAGCGCGACAGCGCATTGTATTCGGCGATCGTCAGCGTTTCGATGTCGCCGACGCCGCGCTCGTCCAGGTTCCCGGCCGAGGCGTGGTGTTCCGCATGCGCCCGGCGCCAATAGTCGTAAGGCGTCAGCGTCAGGACGCCGATCGTGCGCCCAACCCAGTCGTCGACGCCGCGGCGCGCGAAAAACGAGCCATGGCCGCAATCATGCTGGATCATGAACAGCCGCAGCAGAAAAGCGGCGGCGGGAACGACCAGGATCAGGCCGGGCCAGAAGCTGTAATGAACCGAGGCCCATGCGGCAGCCCAAAACAGCGCGAAGGGGACGACGGTGACGGCAAGCTCGAAAGCGCTACGTCCGGCTCTCGGCTGGCGATATCCGGCAAGAATCTTCAACCAGCGCTTTTCAGCAAAAAGCTCGTTGTGGCCCGCGGAGGGTTCCAAGGTTGCGGCGGGTTCGGCCAAAGGGGCCACTTGCATTTCCTCGCTCTCGTTGCGGCGCGCGGATTCGATCACAGAATAGCGCCATGAAAGGCCGCGATACTCGAAAGGCCGAGTGCGATCACCACAGCCGAGCGAATGAGAAAGAGCGGATAGTCGAAACGGTACATTGTATGAAAAGAGGTCATGGCTGCAGCACTTCCCGTTTTTCTGAAAACATGTCAATGGCGATAATGTCACGCCGGCGCGCGGCGCGGCCGATAGAACGCGCCATCACCTTCAAATCACACATGATTTTGTGCGCAAATCGATCCTGATTTCCGCTGTATGTGCGTGGGGGCTCGATGAGAGCGTCTATTTCTTTGGAGCACTGCCCTGCGGGGCGGTCGTGGTCGCCGTCTTCATCTGGTTGGCGAATGTGCTTTCCGTCTTAGCCGCCTGCTTGTCCTTCTTCGGCTTCCGGACCTCACGATTGCTTCTTACCTGTCCTTTTGCCATGGATAAATCTCCCGTTTGATCGAAAACTGAAAGCCGCAGCCTGCGCGGTGTTCGCCCACTTGTCGGTCGCGACCGGAGATCGCGGGGTCGTCATGAGGGCGACCCGACAACGCCGGGCCGCAGGAATTGAATGAAATGATGCCTGCTGAAACCGCATCGAAGTCTGGAGGCGGATGACCTGAGAGGTCACCAAAAGCCAAACCCGACGTTGAGACGGGACGTCACCATGCTTCGCGATCAGGAAAATGGCGGGGCCGGAATCCGGTCACCGCAAATGCCACATCGGCCAGATCAGCGAGCCATCTTCTTACACTGAAATTACGGTGCCATTAAGGCCATTGCCGCAAGAAAGCCATATTTCCACAGGGCTTAATCATTGATGGGAAACAGGCGGATCAGCTTGGTTCTTTCCATTTCCGCTCGGCCTGATGCCGACATGATGCCACGGGCCAGGCAAAGGTCTCTATCCCGCCCGATATCGACAGGTACTTGCATGCCGCCGGCCTTGAGCAGGCGGTCGGTCATCGACAAAAGCAGGTCCAGCCGCGCCTGGCAACCGTCCGCTTCGAGGAGCGCCACCCGGCGCTCCCTGTCAATCTCTGCAAGTTCCTCGGCATGCTGTCGTTGTTGGTAAGCCCCGAACTGCACTCATCCAAAATAACCGGCCGCTACGACGCAGATACAGAGCAACAGGGTTTTTCGCACAATAATCCTTCGGAGCCGGGCAGCTCGGTTATGCGCAGTTTCAAAGTGATAGAGCGTCCTTGGAGCGTCTGAAAGACGCGCGGGGCATTAGACGGCGGCACGTTTTTCGCGGGGCAATCCCTGTATCGCATATCGGTTACAGACCGGGACGACCGGTTTCGGCGGTGCCTTCGGCTTGCCGAAATGGTATTCGAGCGCCCGTGAGAGCATGGCCGGCGAGGTGACACCCTCCTCGAACAATCTGATCAAAAGCACGGCGGCGACGTTGAAGACCCGTTGGTCCTCGATCAGGATTCTGGCGTCATAACCGGCGTCGTCGAGCACGCCCTGAAGCATGTCGAGATCGGACGAGGTCAGATGTGACTTTTCGGAAGTGGAAGACATAGGTCCTCCTTTCATCGGGGCGAAGGTATGAAAACCCTCAGTCGGCAGCGCCCGTACAATGGCTGCCGAAGGCGAGACCATGCGCCTTTCGCCGGAGCAAGGCAACGGGATTCTGCTGCTAATATTCGCTTTGTCTTATGAAGAGCCCGCACCGATCAGGGTGCGGGCGCAACGGTCATTCCGCCGCCTGATAGGCCGACGTCCGGGCGGCCGATGTCCGCGGACCGGCGGCTGCAAGCAGGGTAATCGCGACCGCGAGCAGCGCGACGAAGGCGATGCCGGCGACATAAGGATCCCAGCCGAAATGCGGTGCGGCACCGAACACTGCCGAGGCGGCTGCGAGCACGATGCCGCCGCCGATCTGGAAAGAAGCGAAGAGCAGTCCAGAGGCAAGCCCCGACTTGTCATCCTCCACGTCGGAAAGGGCTGCGACCTGCACTGAAGGGTAGGTCAGGGCGTAACCGAGGCCGAGCGGGATTTGTGAGAACAGCACAAGCAGGATCGGGTCGACATGTCCGAGTGCGGTTACCCACAAAATATAGCTGAAGGCCTGCAGGCCGACACCCGCCGCCATCAGGCCGGTGGCGCCGCGATTTTGCGCGAGTGTCGCAAAACGTGGCGCCAGGAACATCACGAAGACGCCGCCAAGCGCAAAGCAGAAGCCGGTGGTGAAGGCCGACCAGCCGATGACGTTCTGGTAATAGAGCGTCGCCAGGAACTGGAAGCCGACATAGGACCCCTGGAAGAGGGCGGCGATCGCATTGGCATGCCGGAGTTTCGCCCGGCGGAACATGCCAAGCGGCACCATCGGATCGGCATGGCGCGCTTCGACCAGCAGGAAGAGCAGGATCAGCGCCAGCGACGCGACGAGCGAACCCCAGGTCGCAAAAGCCTGCCAGCCGGCGGCAGCGGCATTGGTGATGCCGAAGACGAAGAGCAACAGGCCGGGGGTGATCGTCAGCGCGCCGGCCCAGTCGAAGGCGGGCCGCGGTCCCGTTCTTTTCGGGTCGGCCGGCAGCGCCAGCGGCGCAAGAAAGAGCGTCAGGATGGCAACCGGCGCGCCCATGACGAGCGTCGCCCGCCAACTGAAGATCGTCGCCGCACCGCCGAGGACCATGCCGAGCACGAAGCCGGTGGCGCCGGTGGAGGCGAAGACCCCAAGCGCTTTTGCCCGCGCCTTCCCCTCGCCGAAGACGGAGAGCAGCAGCGCAAGGGCGGCAGGCGCGGTGAAGGCGGCGGCAATGCCCTTGATCAATCGGGCACCAATCAGCGTCGGCCCGCTGTCGACAAAGCCGCCGGCGATGCTGGCGGCGGCAAAAATCGCCAGCGACCACAGGAAGACGCGGCGGTGGCCGAAGACGTCGGCAACCCGGCCGCCGAGCAGTAGAAAGCCGCCATAGCCGAGCACATACGCGCTGACGGCCCATTGCAGCGATGTCGCCTCCATGCCGAGTTCGGCCTGGATGGCGGGCAGCGCGACACCGATGGTGGAGACGTCCATGGCGTCGAGAAAGTTGGCGGCACAGAGCAGCAGCAATGCCAGCCCCGCTCCGCCTTTCGATTTGGAAAGTGTCATCGAAATCGTTCCTTCTTTGCTGCCGCCTCGTCGAGGGAGGTTGCGCGGACGGCAGGGAACGAGAAAATGTACAGCTTCCTAACCTATTGCAAATTGATAGTAGCCATGCCAGGTATTACTCACGATGATGAATGATGCTACGCTTCGAAAAATCGATCTGAACCTTTTGCTGGCCTTTTCGGTGCTGATGCAGGAGCGCAATGTCAGCCGCGCCGCCGAGCGCCTGCTGCTTGGCCAGCCAGGCCTGTCGGCCGCTTTGCGGCGCCTGCGCGAGGCGCTGGATGACGAACTCTTCGTGCGTGTCGGCCGCGGTCTGCAGCCGACACCGCGCGCCCTTTCCATTGCCCCGGCGATCGAGGATGCGCTATCGGGCATCGAACGCGCCATCCGCCCGCAGGCCGAGTTTGATCCGGCAAGCTGGCAGGGCGAGTTCCGCATCGGCATGTGCGACAATCTCGAATCAGCTTTCTTCGGCCCGCTTGCCGCCCGTCTTCTCCAGCTTTCGCCGGGCGCCCGGCTGATCGGCATCGCGTCCGAAAAGCGCGATGCCGCCCGCCGGTTGGACGAGGGGGTCTTCGACTTCAGCGTTTCCGTGCATGACGAACCGGCCTCCTGGCACATCCGCGCGCCGCTGTTCGACCAGGCCTCGATCTGCATTTACGATGACGCTCAACTCCGACTGGAGGCGCCGCTGAGCCTTGAGGATTTCGCCACTGTCGCCCATCTCACCGTCTCGTTCGAAGGCAATGCCTCGACCAGCATCGACACCGCACTGAGCCGCACCGGCCATGTCAGGCGTGTGGTGGCGACGGTGCCGCGCTTTTCCGCCCTGCCGACGGCGTTGCGGGCGATGCCCGCCATCGCCATCGTGCCGGAATCGATCGGTCGCTGCATGGCGCAACTGCATGGGCTGACCATCTCAGCGCCGCCGCTTTCGCTGCCGGCCGATCCGGTGACCATGCTCTACCGCCGGGTCGACCAGGCCGACGGCCGGGCGCGCTGGTTCCGCCGCCTGTTCCTCGACGTCGCCGGCGAGGCGCTCGTAGCCTCCGGCTGCCGCGTCTCGATCATCAGAGCGGCGGCCTAAGCAATTCCAGGAAAAGTGCGAAGCGGTTTTCCGTCTGGAATTGCGTAAAAATAAAATGCTGATCCCTATTATAGCTCGCCTTTGTGGAAATAGGCTTCGAGGCGGTAGCCATCCGGGTCGATGATGAACGCGGCGTAATAAAAGCGTCCATAATCCGGCCGGATACCCGGTTCGCCATTGTCGGTGCCGCCGGATGCGACTGCGGCCGCGTAAAAGGCATCGACCGCCGCCTCGTTCGGCGCGACGAAGCAGAAATGCAGCCCGGATCGCATATCGGCAACAACCGGTTGCTCGACCTGCATCACCCAGAGCCCGACCTGTTCCGGGCCGTAGCCGATCATCTTGTCGGAATTGGATAGGCGCTCATATCCGAGCGGCGCCAGTGCCGCATCATAGAAACGGCGGGCTCTTTCCAGGTCTTTTACGCCGATGGAGATATGATCGAACATGGACTGCGAACCCCCTATCTTCTGCTAATCCCCAAAGGACTGCTCACACCCAAGATGGCTCGACGCTAAAATCTTTCAACCGCTGTCTCAAAGCATGTCGCGCAAAACTGCGCTTGCGGTCGACCATTCCGGCCGCGCCTTCCGCCTGCGGCAAAGCCTGTGGCTGGACATTGCCGCATCCGCCCAGGTCTCGTTCTAAACGGCGCCCTCAGCGACGCTTTGCATGTGCTGCAGGTTCGTCACCTCATAGGTCCAGACTCGAAACGCCTTCAGCACATGCGGTCCGAAGGAATTGATGAGCGGTATGTCGGCGGCGTCGCGCCCGCGCGCGACGATGATACGACCGATCCGCGGCGTGTTGTTGCGCGGATCAAATGTATGCCATGCGCCATCAAGGAAGACCTCGATCCAGGCGCTGAAGTCCATCGGATCGACGACGGGAATACCGATGTCGCCGAGATGGCCATTGATATATCGCGCAGGAATGTTGAGGCAACGGCACAACGCCACCGCGAGATGCGCAAAGTCGCGACAGACGCCGACACGTTCGTGGAACGCCTCGAAGGCTGTCCGCGTCGATCGCGCCCGCATGTAGTCGAATTGGATATAGCCGTGAACGAAGTCGCAGATCGCCTGAACGCGGCCCCAGCCGGATGAGACGGTGCCGAACATATCCCACGCGATTTGACTGAGACGATCCGTCTCGCAATAGCGGCTGCCCATCAGGTAGACGAGGCAATCATCCGGCAACTCCGAAACCGGGATTTCCCTGGCGCCTAGCAGCGACCTGTCCGGTTTGCCGTCGTCTTCGATCGTCGCATCGCCCCATATGGTCAGGTCGCCCGCTGGGGCAACCAGCCGAAGACAGCGGTTGCCGAAGAGGTCGCGATAAGTCGAAGTGGCAACATCGGGCGTGGTGAATACCGTTTCCGGAATTCTGATGTCGGCCGCACGATCCTCATGAACCGACAACAGACACACCAATGCGGTCGGCTGCGGGCAGGTCAGCGTCATTTCATAGCCGTAACGGATCAACATGGAACGTTCTCCGCCGCAGTTGGAGTGTAGAAGGCGCGGCGGCGGCAGGAATAGGCTTTGTGTGCCACGTGCTGAATCGAGTTGCGCAGGGCGTCGAAAGACGAAAGCCACCTCGTTTCCGAAGGCTCGGTTCTTTGCAATGCAGCGTCGGATTTCGCCAGCGCGCCAGCCTCGATGAAGAACAATACCTGGAACATGCCGTCATGGCCGACAAAGCGCACAGCATTTCTCACCGAATCGAAGCTGCGGCTTTGGCTCAGAAAAGCTAGCGCCATGGTTGAACCGGCGGGATCTCACAAGCACTCCGGGCGGCGTCCGACAGCCTCAGCCATTCCTTCCGATATCCTATGCTGAGAAGATTGAAGGACATCATGTCTCTCCTGGCCTCCGAACGGCTCTTGCCGATCATGACATGGTCGGCGTGCACTGGAACGCTCGCAGAGACACGATAGACGGTCCACGAACGGGCGGATTCGATCCGGCGGTCGTGTTCGATCTCCATGGAGTAGCGGCCGTGCGCACCACATTTGCTTTCCCATGTGCAGACGGCAAAGGCATTCCGTCTTCGTTCGGCTTCGTCTTCATGGCTGTTCACGATGTCAACCTTTCGTCATTCGGGCCATTGCCAAACGTCCTCTCGATCAGTGTTGCGCCGCTGCCGGCGGGCGATAGGTTTACCGGTTCCAGGCTATCTTCCGTCGCGACCCGCTCATGACGTTCATCGTCACTGCGGATGCGGTATTGCAGCACATTTCCTCTCAGAGGCAGCGTGGCGGTAATGCGGTATGTGTCGGGGAGCTTGGAGGGGACTCCTAAGAACCTGGCCTTCAACCGGACAGGCTGCCCCACCTTGAAGATATGTGTTGCTTCCTCGCGTCGGATTGAGCGTCCATTGCGTTGCGGGATGCGGGTAGCGGTCATGACGGTTTGTGGTCCTTTTCGAGTGCGCTTTCGAGATCTGACAGGTGGATTGGCACCATCTGCTGCGTCGAACTCTGCCCGGCGATCGCCGGCAGGTGGATAAAGGCGCCGACCCGTCGCCAGGCAAGCCTGGAAACGCTATCGATCAATTCCTCATCATGATCGACGCGGTATTCTCCAGCTGGCTGCGCCCCGTCGAAACCGGGCAGGCGGAATGGAGACGAAAAGCGGACGACCGTTTGTGTGGTGCGACTTGTCACGGCTGAGGCCTCCGCAGGAATACATCGATGCGTTTCCTGTATCGTTGGGATCCGAACCGGACGACCTCGAGGCTGCCGGTACATCCGCGGTCAGCGCCGAGCTCATTCCGGATCGGAATAGGCGAAATCAACGCCGGAACGACGTATAGATCGCATCGAGAATTCAGTGGTGATGGCGGGTCGTAGGTCTCTGACACCGCGAAGCCAAATCGGCCAAATCGACGAGGCCAATCATTGCGCCTCGATTGAGTTTAAATCAAGATAAATTCAGAATTATCTATGAAAAACGCTAAATTAACTCTTCGCTCACCCAGATAAATGGAGCGCGATGGCTTGAAAAATTCTATCCATTTCCTGATTATTACAAAATATCCCGTCGGATTGATTTCATGAATTTTTCAAAAAATTTCCCGCGCGAACATTATTTCTTGGCACTCCTATCAATCGAGTGCCACGAGAGTTATTTATAGGCTGCAGCCGCCATAAGCGCCGGCAGCAGAAAGATCTCTATGAAATTCCGTTCACTTCACGACCGCGTCGTCATTCGACGTGCGGAAGGCGATGTCAAATCCAAGGGCGGGATCATCATTCCAGACGCCGCTAAGGAGAAGCCGCAGCAAGGCGAAGTGGTCGCGGTCGGCCCCGGCCTGCGCGACAAAAACGGCAATCTGGTCCCGCTCGACGTTAAGGTCGGTGATCTCATTCTGTTCGGAAAATGGTCGGGGACGGAGGTCACGATCGATGACGAAACCCTTCTGATCATGAAGGAAACCGACATCATGGGCATTGTCGAAAAGATCGGAGAGGCCTCTCAAAAAGCCGCCTGATCGATCGCATTCCGATCCGTATCTCAAGACCGAACTCGACGTCGTTGAGGGCATGCAGTTCGACCGTGGCTATCTCTCGCCCTATTTCGTGACCAATGCCGAGAAGATGCGCGTGGAGCTGGAGGAGCCCTACATCGTCGTTTACGAGAAGAAACTCGGCAGCTTGCAGTCGATGCTCCCGATCCTGGAGGCCGTCGTGCAGACCGGCAAACCGCTTCTGCTCATCTCGGAGGACGTCGAAGGCGACGCACTGGCGACGTTGGTCGTCAACAAGCTGCGCGGCGGGTTGAAGGTCGCGGCCGTCAAGGCGCCAGGCTTCGGCGACCGCCGCAAGGCCATGCTGGAAGACATTGCCGTGCTCACGGCCGGCCAGATGATTTCCGAGGATCTAGGCATCAAGCTTGAGAACGTCACGCTCGATATGCTCGGCCGCGCCAAACGCGTGCTGATCGAAAAGGATAGCACCACGATCATCGACGGTTCCGGCGAGAAAGCGGCCATCCAGGCCCGCATCCAGCAGATCAAGGCGCAGATCGACGAGACCACCTCCGACTACGACAAGGAAGAACTGCAGGAACGGCTGGCGAAACTCGCCGGTGGCGTTGCGGTCATCCGCGTCGGCGGCGCGACCGAGACGGAGGTCAAGGAAAAGAAGGACCGCATCGATGACGCGCTGAACGCCACTCGTGCCGCGGTCGAAGAGGGCATCGTGCCCGGCGGCGGCGTGGCACTGTTGCGCGCGAAGTCGGCGCTAACGGGACTGACCGGGGAGAACGCCGACGTGACAGCCGGCATCTCGATCGTGCTCAGGGCGCTCGAGGCCCCGATCCGGCAGATCGCCGACAATGCAGGGTTCGAGGGCTCGATCGTCGTCGGAAAACTCGCCGGCAGCAATGATTACAATCACGGCTTCGACGCACAGACGGAGACCTATGTCGATATGATCGAGGCCGGCATCGTCGATCCCGCCAAGGTCGTGCGTACGGCTCTGCAGGACGCCGGCTCGATTGCAGCACTTCTGATCACCGCCGAGGTGATGATCGCCGACATCCCCGCAAGAGACTCTGCCCCTGCAGCCGGAAGTGGCGATATGGGCTATTGAGAACACCTGAGCCGTTTGGCCAGGGTGGTCCGACGGTGGAACCCGAACAACAGAGAGGGAGAATTCCAATGTCCATGCAGAGCAGCAGTAAGACATCGATCACCCAGCGTTTCGACAGTTACCAGCCATCCAAAACGTTACTCGTCTGGGCCTGCGTCGTCACAGCGATCGCCACGATGATTATCGGCTTCAGCTGGGGAGGTTGGGTCACAGGCGGCACGTCGAGCAAAGCGGCCGCCGCCGCCAGCGACATCGCACGCGGGGAGCTGGCGTCGGCCATTTGCGTCGAGCGGTTCAATGCGGCGCCGGATGCGAGTGCTAAACGTATCGAGTTCAGGGCGATTACCGAAGGCTACAAGCAGCGTCAGTTCGTTGAGGCCGGCGGTTGGGCGACCATGCCGGCGCAGACCTCAGCCGACAGCCGAAGTGTCCAAGGCTGCGCCACTGCGCTTGCCGTCTAACATCGTTTTTCCAGAGCGCTCCGATATGTGTGCGGAGCGCTGCCACCGTCAAAGCTGGAAATGACCAAAGCTGGAAATGACCAATGATCCGTTTCGTGAAAAAGAGCGACCCGCAGCCAGCCGCAGAAGACGCCGGCGAGGACTGCTTCGAGAAAGTCCGCGAGGCAGCAGCCGATAGGCATAAGAAAGCAGCCAACGATAGCCTCCGTAGCCGGGCGCCGCGGGCGGCGGAAGATGACGACCGGCTTATCGGAAATGGCGTCCTTGAGTCGGCCTCCAGACAGGCGGGATGTGGCCAATTTGGATAAGCGCCGGCGGTCTTCACGACGCCTGGAGCGACCTTACTGCAGCTGCGGCTTCTTGAGAAAGCTGTTGCGGTCGGCGGATTTGATGCGCAGCCAGGCTTCCCGGCCGTTCCTGAGTATCCGGATCGGAATCTCAGCGCCGGCCGGGCCGCTGCTCCAAACCTTGCGATAGAAGTCGGCCAGACCATCGACCTCTTCGTCGCGGATCTCCGAGATGATGTCGCCCTGTCGCAGGCCGGCCTTTGCGGCCGGACCGTCTTCGGCAACGCTCATCACCACCACGCCGCCATTGCTCTCGGCGGAGAATGCGCCGAGCCAGGGCCGCGGCGGCTTGTTGACCCGGCCGCGGTTCAGCAGATCGTCGAGGATCGGCGGCAAAAGGTCGATCGGCACGACCATATTGATATCGGCGACCTCGTCGCCCTGGCTCATCTGCAGGCGAAGCGAACCGATGCCGAGAAGCTTGCCGTCCGAACCGATCAGCGCCGCACCGCCCCATGAGGGATGGGCCGGCGCCGTGAAAATCGCTTCGTCCAGCAGATATTCCCAGTAGCCGGCGAATTCCTGCCGGGCGACGATGTTTGCCTCGACGAATTCTCCGATGCCATCGGCAAGCACGACGGGATCGCCGGCCTTGGCGCTTGCCGCGTCGCCGAGATCCACGGCCGGCGCATCAAGGGGCCCAAGCGCCTGCACCAGGCCGAAGCCGCTTTCCTGATCATAGGCGAGTGCATGCGCGGGAACGACGCGCCCGTCATGGGTGGTCAGCCAGACCTCTTCGGCCTCGGTGATGAGATAGCCGATGGTCAGCACCAGCCCATTGTCGCGAATGACCACGCCGCTGCCCTCCCGGACAATGCCCAGCGTCTCCGCTGTGAAGGCATCTTCCGGAATGGAAGAACGAACGGCCACGACTGACCGCAAAATCGGATCGATATTCATGCTTTCATCCCGATGAGGCACCGGCGCGAAAGGATGAAAGCCGGCGCATTTCACCCTGAATAAGTAAGAAGACGGACGGGTGGCGGCAAGGCTGCAGCGGATGGAATTTCCAAATCGGGGAAACCCAGGGGATGCATTCAATGCGCGATCAAATACGTTGTAAATGGCCGTTCCGTGCCAAGGTTCGGCACAACCAAACTTGTGGACGCGATATTTTTGATGACAGCGTCACCGTGCAACAATATACGGTCAATCCTATCAGGAATCAGGCTGACACGGATTTACGACATGAAAGACTGGCATCCCGATCTCAGCCGCAGCAGCAGCCCTCGTTATATGGCGATCGCCGATGTGATCGAAATGGATCTGCGCAGCGGCCATCTGGTGGCCGGCGACCGGCTGCCGCCGCAACGCGAACTCGCCAAGCGGCTGAATGTCGATTTCACGACGGTGGCGAGAGGTTATGTCGAGGCGCAGAAGCGCGGGCTTGTCGATTCGCATGTCGGCCGCGGCACCTTCGTCACCGGTGGCGCCGATAAGGAGCGCCAAGGTTTCGCGCCCGGCGCCGCCCCCGATCCGCGCCGCGCATCCGTCGTCGATTTCTCGATGAACATGCCGCCGGAACCGAACGATCCGGAACTGCTCGCCCGCATGCGCGAGGGCATGTCGGCGGTGGCCGCCAACCTCATTCCGCTTCTGCGCTATCAGGGTTTTGGCGGCTCCGGCATGGACAAGGATGCCGCCGCCGCCTGGCTCAGCCGTCGCGGGCTGGTGCCCTCGCAGGAGCGGATATTCGTCACCCCTGGCGCCCATCCGGCCCTGCTGGCGATCTTCGGCCTGCTGGCAAAGCCGGGTGAAACCGTGCTTTCGGAAATCATTACCTATCCTGGCATGCGATCGATCGCTGCCCAGCTGCGGCTCAATCTGACCGGTCTGCCGATGGACGAGGACGGTATCCTGCCGGACGCTTTTGCCGAGGCCTGCGAGAGATTGAAGCCGAAGGCACTCTATCTCAATCCGACGCTGCAGAACCCGACGACGCTGACGATCCCGGCCAAGCGCCGTGAGGAAATCTCAGCTGTTGCCCGCAAATACCACGTGCCGATCGTCGAAGACGATGCCTACGGCTTCATTCCGCTGCAAGGCCCGGCGCCCCTCGCGGCAATAGCCCCCGATCTCACCTGGCATATCGGCGGACTGGCGAAATGCATCGGCGCGGGTCTGCGCCTTGCCTATGTCGTGGCGCCGGATAGCAAGGCCGTTTGGCCCTTCGTCAGCGCCATGCGCGCCAACAATGTCATGGCCTCGCCGCTGACCGTGGCGCTCGCCACCCGTTGGATCGAGGACGGCACCGCCGATACGATCCTGCGTTTCATCCGCGCCGAGGCCGCCGCCCGCCAGCAGATGGTCGCTGCCATCCTGCCGGCCGACAGCTACCGCGCCGATCCGATCAGTTTCAATATCTGGCTGCCGCTCTCCAACGGCTGGACCCGCTCCACCTTCGGCAGCCACACCCGCTCCTCCGGCATCGGCGTCGCGGCAAGCGATGTCTTCACAGTCGAGGGGACGGCACCCGAGGCCGTGCGTGTCTGCCTTGGCGGGCCGATCACCCGGGAGAAGCTGCAGGGCGCGCTGGAGTTCATGGCCCATGCGCTTGAGGGCCCGCCGGAAATGGCGGCTTCGTTCTTCTGACGTTCAAGCCTCGTGGCTGACGCCGTCGACGCATCCGAAAGCCGGAAGCGGTCGGGGTAATCGGCCGCGCCATGATTCACCCAAGATGAAGCCTAATGCATGTCGCCCGGAAGTGTGCAGCGGTTCCGGGATAAGGACATGCATAAAAACAAGAGCTAATGCGCATCGCATGAATCTAGTCCAATGCGACGCGCATTAGCCGTCAGCTGCCGCCAGCCGGCGGGACTGTGCGGCATTCTGACGAATTGACTGGTAATGTCGAGATGATGCAGTTATATTGAATGCATACATTGCTGAGCATTGATTGACTCGATGTTCCGCGCAGAAAAAGGCGATATCATCATGGAGACCGAATACCCCCCGCTTCCTCCGCTGCAGACCGGCATCAGGGGACGCTGCCCGCGCTGCGGCCAGGGCCATATGTTCAAGGGCTTCCTGACCTTGCAGCCGGAATGCGAGGCCTGCGGCCTCGATTATTCCTTCGCCGATCCGGCTGATGGTCCGGCTTTTTTCGTCATCTGCTTTGCCTGCATACCGAGCGTGCTGCTCGGCGTCTGGCTGGAGGTCGCTTTCACGGCGCCGATCTGGGTGCAGCTTCTGGTCACCGGCCCCTTCATGCTCGCCACCTGCATACCGCCGCTGCGGCCGCTGAAGGGCTGGCTGGTCGCCAGCCAGTATTTCTACAAGGCGGAAGAGGGCAAACTCGCCTGAGATCTGTTCAGCGTCGCGCGCAGGCGCGGCGTGGCGAAATTGATGAGCGCCCGCAATTTCAGCGGCACCAATCCCTGCTGGGGATAGACGAGATGCACCGGTGCCGGCGGCGGTTCGAAATCGACAAGCAGCGGCGTGAGTTGACCGGCCATCTCAGCGCCTGCGGCCTGGTAGGAAAGTACCCGGGTGATGCCGAGGCCGGCGACCGCCGCATCGACCGCAGCCTCGGCGGTGTTGACGCCAAGCCGTGAGCGGATCGGCACGATGAGGTCACGTTTTCCCTCGGTGAATGTCCAACTCAGCGTCGAGGCCATGGCCTCGAAGGTGACGCAGTCATGGGCGGTGAGATCGCCTGGCTGCTGAGGTGCGACGTGCCGCGTCAGATAATCCGGGCTGGCATAGACCGTCCGGCGGATTGCGCCGAGCCTGGTGGCGATCATGTTGCTGTCCGGCAGGTTGCCGATACGGAGCGCCACATCGATATGATCCTCGACGAGGTTGGACAGCCGGTCGCCAAGCATCAGCCGCAGATTGATATCGGGGTAGGCCTTCAGGAAATCCACCACCACAGGCAGGACATGCAGCCGCCCGAAGACGATCGGCGCAGTCATCGTCAACTCGCCCTTCGGTACGCTGTATTCACCGGCCGCCGCCCGTTCCGCCTCTTCCACCCGATCGAGAATTTCCCGCGCCGCCTCCACATAGGAGCGGCCTGCCTCCGTCAGCGCGACCTTCCTGTTGGTTCTCTGCAGCAACTGGGCGTTCAGATGTGCTTCCAGTTCGGAAACCTTGCGGCTGACAGTTGCCAGCGGGGACCGCAGATGCCGGGAGGCGGCCGACAGGCTGCCCTGTTCGACCACGGCAAGAAGCACGGTCATGGCGTCGAGGCGGTCCATCCTATCCTTCCATAAATTGGGAATATACCTTCCAGAATAGCACTCTACTGCACGCAAATGGAAGGCAATAAATTATGCCGCAGATGGTTCGAAGCGGCCATCATCAATCGCGGCCCGTCGATCACAAAGATCAGAGGAAAACATCATGAAACTCTACTACCATCCGCTATCCGGTCATTCGCACCGGGTTCACCTGTTCCTGTCTCTGCTGGGCGTGCCCTATGAACTGGTCGAGCTCGACCTGGCGGCAGGCGACCACAAAGCGCCGGAGTTTCTGAAGCTCAATCCCTTTGGCCAAGTGCCGGTACTCGACGATAATGGCACGGTCATTGCCGATTCCTCTGCCATCCTCGTCTATCTCGCGCGCAAATATGGCCGTAACGACTGGCTGCCGGAAGAGGCATTGGCCGCGGCGCGAACACAGAAATGGTTGTCGGTTGCATCAGGCGAAATCGCCTACGGGGTGTGCGCTGCTCGCTTGGTGACCGTCTTCGGCGCCGATTTCCGTACTGAGGAGGTGATCACCCGGGCGCACCGCATTCTCGCGCTGATCGACGCGGAACTCGCCGACCGCAATTTCCTACTCGGCAACAATCCGGTGATCGCCGACGTCGCGCTCTACAGCTACATCGCCAATGCGCCGGAGGGCAATGTCGATCTCTCGGCTTATCCAAACGTCCGCGCCTGGCTCGCGCGCATCGAGGCGTTGCCGGGTTTCGTCGGCTTTCGCAAGACGAAGATCGGCCTTGCCGCATGAGACGTCGCCGGGACGGATCACCGTCCCGGTTTCCCAAATGGTGCCCGCAAGGAGGCCGTAATGCTGGAGCAGACAAGACAGGACGCCACATCACCCTGGCATCAAGGTGAACTCGCCATGCAGCGTAGCGTCGGGGTCGTCGAACGCATGGACGGACCCGGACGCAATTTCGTCCGCAAGGCAATGCCGGAGCAGCACCGCGCCTTCTTTCCAATGCTGCCTTTTGTCGTCCTCGGCGCCGTCGATGCCAAAGGCGATGTCTGGGCGACGGTGCGGGCTGAGCGACCGGGCTTCATGTCCTCACCGGATCCGGAGGTCCTGGATGTCGACCTGCGGCGCGACCCGGCCGATCCCGCCGATGCCGGCATGGAGGACGGCAATGCGATCGCAATGCTCGGCATCCAACTCGAGACCCGCCGGCGCAACCGGCTGAACGGCGTGATCCGCAGAACGGATGCCGAAGCTTTCCGCGTGCGTGTCGGCCAGAGCTTCGGCAACTGCCCGCAGTATATCCAGCCGCGCTCTTCCGTCTTTGTCCGCGATCCCGATAGGCCGACAGCGGTGGCGCCGCCGCATTCCGGTCAACTCGACCATCGCATGCGGCAGATGATCGAGGGTGCCGACACCTTCTTCGTCGCCTCCTATGTTGATCGCGACAATGGCGAGCGGCAGGTGGACGTCTCCCATCGCGGCGGCGATGCCGGCTTCGTCCGTCTCAGTGCTGGCGGCGTGCTGACCATTCCCGATTTTGCCGGCAATCGGTTCTTCAACACCCTCGGCAATTTCCTCGTCAACCCGAAGGCCGGTCTGGTCTTCATCGATTTTGAAACCGGCGACATGCTGCAGATGACCGGAACGGCAGAAGTGCTGGTGGATTCGCCCGAAATCACCAGCTTTCAAAGGGCGGAACGGCTGTGGCGTTTCACGCCGGAAGAGATCGTGTTTCGCCCGGATGCTCTGCCGCTGCGATGGAGCAAGGAGAGCGCCGATCTGCTGCGCCGTTCCCGCGGGTGAGGGGGACGCTTGGCTGCATCTCGACCTCTGCGGCAAAACGTTACCTTGGCGCCTTGCAACAATTGTACCGATCGGTACAATGATAACCATTCACTACAGGAGCGCCCATGTCCAGCCTGGCCCCAGCCTTCACCCTTGAGACCGCCACCCGAAAAGTCCGCCTTGCCGAGGACGGCTGGAACAGCCGCGATCCGGAGCGCGTCTCGCTCGTCTATACGCCGGACAGTTGCTGGCGGAACCGCGCCGAATTCGTCAACGGTCGAGCCGAGATCGTCGCCTTTCTCACCCGCAAATGGGCCAAGGAATTGGACTACCGGCTGATCAAGGAGATCTGGGCCTTCACCGATGATCGCATCGCCGTGCGCTTCGCTTACGAATGGCACGACGACAGCGGCAACTGGTTCCGCTCCTATGGCAACGAGAACTGGGAATTCGATGCCGCCGGTCTGATGCAGCGCCGCTTCGCCTGCATCAACGACCTGCCGATTCGGGAATCGGAACGACAGTACCACTGGCCGCTCGGCCGGCGGCCCGACGATCATCCCGGTCTGAGCGAACTCGGCCTCTGACGCAAGCCAGGCCAAGGAACTCCGCCGGTGAAGACCGTCTACGAACGCGCCGACATCGTGCCGTTGCTGGCGGAAATCTTCCGCGAACTCGGCTATGAGGCCACGTCGCTCAGCCGCATAACCGAACGCATCGGCATCGGCAAGGGCAGTCTTTATCACTTCTTTCCCGGTGGCAAGGAGGAGATGGCGGGTGCCGTGCTCGCCGATGTCGATGCCTGGTTCGAACAGGCGATCTATCAGCCGTTAAGAAAGGACGACGCTCGTCAGGCTATCGCGGCGATGTGGACGCATGTGAACGATTATTTTCGCTCCGGCCGGCGCATCTGCCTCGTCGGCGCCTTCGCGCTTGATGAGACCCGGGAACGATTTTCGCCAGCAATCGGCGGCTATTTCATTCGCTGGATCGACGCCTTGCGTTCGGCGTTGATGCGGGCGGGCTGTGCAGAGGAGGAGGCGCAGGCGCTGGCCGAGGAGAGCGTCGCCGGCATTCAAGGCGCACTGGTGCTGTCGCGGGCGCTGGACGACACAACGGTCTTCACCCGATCGCTGCAGACGCTGGCGAAACGGCTCGAAGTCGTGATGCGATGAGGGCGGTCAAAGCGGCTGGGATGTTCCATTGCAGCCGTAAAGAATTCACCCGGCCACGATTGATTGGCCGGGGCCTCGATCGGGCGCTGGGCGGCGCTCGATCTTATATCAGCGTTGTTGTTGAGGCTGCTGGGCCGGGCGCGGATTTTCCCGTTCAGGGCGAATCTGGCGCCATTCATTTTCCATCTGGTCGACGACGTGCTGGGGAATGGTGGTTTGCGTTGTGGCGGGCGTCTGCATCGGAAGTCTCCTCGTTCTGTGGTAAGGCTTCAGGGCAAAGAGATGCATCGCACAAGACAAAAGGCGTGTAAATCAGTGGCTTAAACACTTTAAACGATTAAATAGATTTTAATCGATTAAGACGGTTTTAACCACGATATTTTTGGGAAGCGCGGAATGGTTGTCCACATGGACCGGGGTTTCTTTTTCGATGCGGTGCGGGACCAACTCTTCAAGGGAGAGATGACGCATCCTCAGGTAGTGGGCATCACAGCGATTATCGACGCTTGGGAAGAGCGGTTTCCCCATGCCGATCGGCGGTGGCTCGCCTATATCCTCGCAACCGCTTACCATGAGACCGCCTATACGATGCAGCCAGTGCGCGAGACGCTGGCGCACAGCGATAAACGCGCGGTCGAGATCCTGGAGACGGCCTTTGCTGCAGGCAAGCTTTCCTGGGTGAAAACCCCGTACTGGCGGCCGGACGAGGATGGTCGCAGCTGGCATGGACGCGGTCTGGTGCAACTCACCCACAAGCGGAACTATGAGGCGATGAGCACGCTGACGGGCATCGACCTCGTTGCCGATCCCGACCGGGCGATGGAGATGGCGGCGGCGGTAACGATCCTGATCGAAGGCATGCTGCAGGGCAGCTTTACCGGCCACAAGCTCGCCGATCACCTGAACTTGACGACGGAGGATTGGGTGAACGCACGCCGCATCGTCAACGGCACCGACCGGGCGGAAAAGCTCGCGGCTTACGCCATCATCTTCGCTGCGGCGATACGTCCGGATGCCCCGCATGGCATGTTCGCGCGGTTGAAGGCCTGGGGCTTGCGTGTTATCGCCCGGCTGACCCTCTGAAACTTGACAGGAGCTTCCGCGTGATCCGCCATATCGTCTTCTTCACCGTGCAGGAGGAACATCTGCAGGAGGTGAGGGCCGGGCTTTCGGTTCTGACCGGCATTCCGCATGCGCGGTTGCTGGAGATCGGCACCAATGTGAAAACCGATCAATTGGGCACCGAGATCGATCTCGTAGTCTACGGCGAATTCGACGACGAGGCGGCCCTTGCCGCCTATAAGGCCCATCCGGATTACCAGCTCTCGATCGAGCGCGTGCGGCCGCTCCGGGAAAAGCGCATCGCCGCCGATTACGACAGCTCCACGGCGGTGACGCGGCCGCTTTGAATCTCGCAAGCGTGCTGTTGCCATGCCACATTCCGTCGAAATTTCAGATGGAAGACTGATTTTCCGGAGGGGGGTCGCGCCCCGAAGTTCACTCAACTGTTGAGCCGCCGGACTCAACTTTCGAAAAAGCGGCGGCAAGCGATTCAAAAGATTCGCCAAAGCGGGCTGCGTGCTAATGGTCAGCTGGCTGCAGCAGTCGCGATACGCGGTCGGAAAGCCGCTCTCGTCCTGATGATGATGATAATCAAGACAGATTAAGAATGGCTGACTTGCCGGGCCCGGGCTCTCACGAGACGACCGGGCTCGGGTGCGATGCGTGGGCGCTGCGCACCACCGCCATCAACATCAGCACGAAACTCAACGACAAGGCGGCGAGAACGGCGCAGGCGACGAGTGCCGGGCCGGTGCCAGCGCGGTCGAGGATGGCGGTGAAGATGACGGGGGCGATGGCGTTGGCGAGGTTTTGCGGCAGCGACAGCCGGGCCGACTGCAGACCGTATTCGGCAGGTGAAAACAGCGCCAGCGGCAGAAGCGCGCGGGCGACGGTCATGACGCCGGCGCCAAAGCCGTAGAGCAGAATGAAGGTGACGAGCAGCGGTGTTGACGAGCCGGCGACCAGCATGATCAGGAAACTGATCATCATCAGGCCGATGCCCATCGCCGCGCTGAGCATGGGGTTGCCGCGCCGGCCGAGCAGCATGTCGAGGAAACGCGCCGAGATGCCGAGCACGCCGCGTGCCGAGCCGAGCTGCAGCGCGAAGGCCGGCGAGGCGCCGGACTGACGGAAGATTTCGAGCAGCGATGGCGAGATGCCGAAGGTGATGAAGGTCGAGATCGTCGTCGCCGCGGCAATCAGCAGGAAGGCTTTGCGCCGTGCCACCTTCGACAGCGGCACCGGGGCAATGTCTGCCGCGCCGCCTTCGATATGCATTACGATCGGTTTCGGCAGGGCGAAAAGATGCAGCGGCAGACAGACGAAGAATTGCAGCCCCGCGCAGACGAGAAAGGTGAGGCGCCAGCCGAGCGTCTCGTTGAGCAGGCTGAGGATCGGCCAGAAGATGGCGCTCGAAAGCCCGGTGAACAGCATGAGAATAGCGATGACGCGTTTGCCGTTCGCCCCTTCGCGCTCGACGACGGCCGTATAGGCCGGTGCCGAAAGGCCACAGGCGCCGCCGATGCCGATGATCACCCAGGCGGCGGCATAAAACACGATGCCGTTTGCGGCGGAAAGCAGAAGCAAGCCAAGCGCAAAGGTCAGTGAGGCGGCCGATAACACTCGGGCGGCGCCGTAGCGGGAGAGCCAGCGGCCGGTCGCGGGACCAATGATGGCGCTGACCATCATCATGATCGTCAGGCCGGCAAACGCGACCTCGTTCGCCAAGCCAAGAGCGGGTGCCACGACGCGGCCCATGACCCCGAGCATGTCGAACGTCGTGCCCCAGCCGATCAACTGGGTGATGGCAAGCACGGTGACCGTCTGCGCCGAGCGGAAGCGGAAGGAATTTGGCATTGGTGCTGAAATGGCCTGAATGCGGAAACACCAAGGACATACCAGTTTCAATCGGCCGGTAAAAGTTGCGATCGCAATTCCCGCCACACCTGATACCGAACGACTTTTTCCGATGCGGAGGAGGCCGCCGAAGCCTGCCGCGGCAGCGGTTTTCAGCAGCTGACACCGGTTGCCGTCAGCAGTCGAGAATGGTTCTAAATGCCCTGCGTTACAGCGCATTCATTTGCCATTCAGGTCGCGTGAGTACATATTCGGGCCACATTGGCATTACCTTGAAAGCATAGCACATGGCCTTTCCTCTGAGCGTCGCAGCGTTGGCCGCCGGACTGGTGGTATCGGCGCCCTCATCGGACGTCGTGGGCACTCTCGTTCACAGCGTGGCAGGTGACTGCAGCGCCGCCGCAGCCCAGGTGGTTGAGCAAACGGGCGGCCAGCTCCTGTCCGTGCAACCGGTGGGCGACACCTGCATCATCACCGTTCTGGTGTCGGGAAACGGCCAGCGTCCACGCAAAGTGACGGTAAAGGTTCCGATGTAGGCGGAATCGGTCTATTCAGGACATGATCGATTTGAAGCGGGCGAAGGCGGACCGATGCGCATTCTGGTAGTCGAAGACGATGTTAATCTGAACCGGCAGCTGGCCGACACGCTGAAGGAGGCGGGCTATGTCGTCGACCAGGCGTTCGACGGCGAGGAAGGCCATTTCCTCGGCGATACCGAACCTTATGACGCCATAATTCTCGATATCGGCTTGCCGGAGCTGGACGGGGTCACCGTCCTTGAAAAATGGCGCGGCGCCGGCCGCGGCATGCCGGTGCTGATCCTGACGGCGCGCGACCGCTGGAGCGACAAGGTCGCCGGTATCGACGCAGGGGCCGACGACTACGTCACCAAACCCTTCCATGTCGAGGAAGTGCTGGCGCGAATTCGGGCGCTGATCCGGCGCGCGGCGGGGCATTCCTCATCCGAGATCATCTGCGGGCCGGTGCGGCTCGATACCAAATCCTCCAAGGCGACGGTCAATGGCACGACGCTGAAGCTGACCTCGCACGAATACCGCCTTCTCGCCTATCTCATGCATCATATGGGCGAGGTCGTCTCCCGCACAGAACTGGTCGAGCACATGTACGACCAGGATTTTGACCGCGATTCCAACACGATCGAGGTCTTTGTCGGCCGTCTGCGCAAGAAGATGGGCGTCGATCTGATCGAAACGGTGCGCGGTCTCGGATACCGCATCCAAGCGCCGAAACATGCGAATTAAGTCGCTCACCGCACGTGTTTTGTTGTTGACCACAGTCTGGTCGACGGTGGCGCTGGTGGTGATCGGCCTGTTGATCTCCACCCTCTACCGCAAGAGCGCCGAACGCGGTTTCCAGGATCTGCTGCGGGCGCAGCTCTATAACGTCATCAACTCTGTGACGATCGGCGATCAGGGAGCGCTCAGCGGCAGCCCGCAGCTCGGCGACCTGCGTTTTGCCCAGCCGAAGACCGGTTGGTATTGGGTGGTGGAGCCGCTCGGCACCTATACGACGGCACCGCTGGTGTCGCCCTCGCTCGGCTCGGCGCTCATTCCGGTTCCCTCCGTCGTCGAGGCGCCTTTCGACAAGAATTACGAACGCTACTATCAGGTGACGGATGCCTCCGGGAACCGCGTGCAGGTGGCGGAAACCGAAGTGGTGCTCGATACTGACGGGCGCGCGGCGCGCGTCCGCGTCACCGGCAATGTCGATGTCGTCGAAGACGACGTGCGCACCTTTTCCCATAGCCTCTATCTGGCGCTGGCCGGCTTCGGCGTCGGCAGCCTGATCGTCAATGCCCTGGCGATTCTCTATGGCCTGAAGCCACTCGACAAGGCACGTGCCGCCTTGGAGCGCATCCGCGCCGGCGAGAGCGAGCAGCTCAAAGGCGACTTCCCGCGTGAGATTTTGCCGCTCGCCAACGAGGTCAACGCGCTGATCGACAGCAACCGCCGCATCGTCGAGCGGGCCCGCATGCAGGTCGGCAATCTCGCCCATTCGCTGAAGACCCCGATTGCCGTGCTTCTCAACGAGGCGCGCGTGCTCGAAAAATCCCATGGCGAACTGGTGCGCAGCCAGGCGGAATCGATGCAGGGACAGGTGCAGTCCTATCTCAACCGCGCCCGCATCGCTGCGCAACGCGAATCCGTGCTCGCCCGCACCGATGCCGAGCCGGCGCTCGAGCGGCTGGTGCGCGTCATGCGCCGGCTGAACGTCGATACCGAATTCGATCTCGTCGTCTCGCCGCCGCATCTGGCCGTCGCTATGGAGCAACAGGATCTCGAGGAGACCGTCGGCAATCTCTTGGAGAATGCGGCGCGTTTTGCCAAAAGCAAGGTACGGCTTTCGGCCGTCGAGGCCGGCGACGACGTCAAGGGAGCGGAGGCGAGTGCGCGCCGCCACTGGGTGGAGCTCGCCGTCGAGGATGACGGGCCGGGCCTCGAGCCCGATCAGATCCGCGAGGCGCTGAAGCGCGGCCGCAGGCTCGACGAAAGCAAGCCCGGAACCGGGCTCGGCCTTTCGATCGTCACCGAGATCTCCAGTGAGTATCAAGGACGGCTCGAGCTTTCCCGCGGCGAATGGGGCGGGCTCAAGGCGAAGCTTATCCTGCCCGGCATCACAAAGGATGTTGCATGAGCAACTGCTTGATGTCACAAAGATACTGGCAAATGCATAGCATGCTTTGCCTTAATGCTGACACGGGGACGCTGCACTTCGATCGGCTGAAATTGACCCCTGATCGTGGTTCGACGCAATGATTTTACGCTCGCAAGGCATGATCGCTTCCGCTCTTCTCGTCGCCGTCGCGCTCACCGGCTGCACGACGACGAAGGGTGCCGCTTCACGCGGCATTTTTTCGAGCAAGCCCTCGGCCTCGGCCGCCTTCCTCACCGCGCTGCAAGGCGGCCTTGCCGGCCGCAGCGGCGTGAGCTTGAGCGATAGCGACAAGCAGCGGGCGCTCGAGGCAGAATATCGGGCGCTGGAAGGCGCAGCCGTCGGCCAGCCGGTGCTGTGGACCGGCGAGGACGTCACCGGCAAGGTGGTCGCGGCAGCACCCTATCAGGTCGGTTCGCAGAACTGCCGCCAATATACCCATACGCTGACCGCCGACGGCAAGGACACCGTGGTGCGAGGCGTTGCCTGCCGCAACAATGACGGAAGCTGGTCGCCGCTCGGCTGAATCTGGTGAGTTGCGGCTCAAATCTTTGTCATTCCGGCTTTGGCAGTTGGAATGGCGGCGCGCATCAAGTATTTGGGCCGATATGCTGTTCTGGATTCTCGTTGCCGTTCTGACGGCAGCCGTCGCCATCATCCTGCTTTACCCCCTTCTGCGCGGAGCGAAGGCGGCGGAGAATATCCGCGCGGGCGAGGCGGCAGTCTACCGTGACCAACTGCGCGAACTCGACCGCGATCTCAATGGCGGACTGATCACGCCTGAAGAAGCTGACTATGCCAGGGCTGAAATCGGCCGGCGGCTGATCGCCGTTTCTGCCGATGAGCGGGAAGAAACGCCGAAACCCGCACGGCATCGCCGTTTCACCGAGGCCTTCGTGCTGCTGGTCCTGCCGGTTCTCGGGCTCTGTCTTTATTTGACGACGGGCAGGCCGGACCTGCCCTCGCAGCCGCTGGAAGCGCGGCTGGAAAATCCCGGCAACGATATGGCTGTGCTGATCACCAAGGCGGAACGGCACCTGGCGCAGAATCCCGATGACGGCAAGGGCTGGGACGTGCTGGCGCCGATCTATGTCCGCACGATGCGCGTGAACGATGCGCAACTGGCCTATCGCAATGCCATCCGGCTTCTCGGCCCAAGTCCGGTCCGGCTCGACGGCCTGGCCGAGACGCTGATGGCGATCTCCGACGGCGTCGTGACGGAGGAGACGCGCCAAGTGCTGGAACAGTCGCTGACGCTGGAACCCGACAATCCCCGCGCCCGCTTTTATATCGCGCTCAGCATGGAGCAGGCCGGACGGCCCGATGAGGCGCGCCAGGCCTTCGAGGCGCTGGCGAAACAATCGCCGGCCGATGCGCCCTGGCTGCCGCTGGTCAACCAGCATATCGCCATGAACGGCGGCGCGCCGGCAGTTCCCGATCAAGCAGCCCCGATAACCCCGGCTGCCCCGGCTGCCCCGGGCAATCCCACGCAGCAGGATGTGGCCGCGGCGGACAACATGAGCGCCGGCGACCGGCAGCAGATGATCCGCGGCATGGTCGAGAGCCTCGACGCCAAGCTGAACGAGGATCCGAACAATTTCGAGGGATGGGTGCGGCTCGTCCGCTCTTACGCCGTATTGAACGATAAGGATCGCGCCGCCGCTGCGCTGAAGCGCGGGCTTGCTGCCTTTCCGTCGGCCGGCGAGCAGGGCAGGCAATTGCTGGCGCTGGCCCGGGAACTCGGCATCGCCACGGAGGGAATGACGCAATGACGCGCAAGCAGAAGCGCCTGGCGGTGATCGCGGGCGGCATGGGCTTCATTGCCGCCGCCGTGTTGCTGGTGATGTTCGCCTTCAGCCAGTCGGTCGCTTATTTCTATATGCCGGCCGATCTGGCGAAGACGCCGGTGGCGCCGGAAACCCGCATCCGGCTTGGCGGCCTGGTCGGCGAAGGCAGCGTTGTGCGCGGCACAGGCTCGACCGTGGAATTTGCCGTCACCGACGGCAGCGCCAATGCCGTGAAGGTCAAATATACCGGCATTCTTCCTGATCTCTTCCGCGAAGGCCAGGGTGTCGTCACCGAAGGCATGTTTGCATCAGGGACCAACGTCTTCGTTGCCGATACCGTGCTTGCCAAGCATGACGAAACCTATATGCCGAAGGACGTGGCCGACAGGCTGAAGCAGCAGGGGCTGTGGAAGGAAGGCCAAGGCCCAACGAAGGAAGGTCAAGCCCAGGAAGTGAAGGCGACGCAATGATCATCGAGATCGGCCATTACGCGCTGGTGCTGGCGCTGGCAACAGCGCTCATCCTTTCCATCGTGCCGGTGATGGGAGCCCGTCGCCACGACCGGGCGATGATGGATGTGGCGACGGTCGGTTCGCTGGCGATGTTTGCGCTTGTCGCCTTCTCCTTCGGCGTGCTCACCTATGCCCATGTCGTCTCGGATTTCTCGGTCGAGAACGTCTGGGAGAATTCGCATTCGCTGGTGCCGCTGATCTACAAATATTCCGGCGTCTGGGGCAATCACGAGGGATCGATGATGCTCTGGCTGTTGATCCTGACGCTGTTCAGCGCCCTGGTCGCCGTCTTCGGCCGCAATCTGCCGGAGACGCTGAAGGCCAATGTGCTGGCCGTGCAGGCCTGGATTTCGGTCGCCTTCACGCTGTTCATTCTGCTGACCTCCAATCCCTTCCTGCGGCTCGATCCGGCGCCGGCCGAGGGCCGCGATCTCAATCCGGTCCTTCAGGATATCGGCCTGGCGATCCACCCGCCGCTGCTTTATCTCGGCTATGTCGGCTTTTCCGTCTGCTTTTCCTTTGCGGTTGCAGCACTCCTCGAAGGGCGCATCGATGCCGCCTGGGCCCGCTGGGTGCGGCCTTGGACGCTGGCCGCCTGGACTTTCCTGACGCTCGGCATCGCTATGGGCTCCTACTGGGCCTACTACGAACTCGGCTGGGGCGGCTGGTGGTTCTGGGACCCGGTGGAAAACGCCTCCTTCATGCCGTGGCTCGCCGGCACCGCATTGTTACATTCCGCCCTCGTCATGGAAAAGCGCGAGGCGCTGAAGATCTGGACGGTGCTGCTTGCCATCCTCACCTTCTCGCTGTCGCTGATGGGCACCTTCCTGGTGCGCTCCGGGGTGCTGACCTCGGTGCATGCCTTTGCCAGCGACCCGAGCCGCGGCGTCTTCATTCTCTGCATCCTGCTGATCTTTATCGGCGGCGCGCTGTCGCTGTTTGCCTTCCGCGCTCCGAAGCTGTCGGCCGGCGGCCTGTTCGCGCCGATTTCGCGCGAGGGCGCGCTTGTCGTCAACAATCTGATCCTGACGGTTGCCTGCGGCACGGTTCTCACAGGCACGCTCTATCCGCTGCTGCTGGAAACGCTGACCGGCGACAAGATCTCTGTCGGGCCGCCCTTCTTCAACCTGACCTTCGGCCTGCTGATGGCGCCGCTGATCGTTGTCGTGCCATTCGGACCGCTGCTTGCCTGGAAGCGCGGTGATCTCCTCGGCGCCTTGCAGCGGCTCTATGTCGTCGCAGGTCTCGCCTTCACTGCTGCGGTGGTCTTCTTCTATCTCCAACATGGCGGCCCGGTACTGTCCGTGCTCGGACTGGCAGCCGGGCTGTTCGTGGTTCTGGGTGCTGCGGCCGATCTCTGGTATCGCGCCGGCATCGGCAAGGTGGCGGGCAACGTCGCCTGGCGCCGTCTGACCGGCCTGCCGCGTTCGGCCTTCGGGACCGCCCTTGCCCATGCCGGGCTCGGCGTGACCGTGCTCGGCATCGTCGCGGTGACGACGTTTCAGACCGAACATGTGGTCGAGATGAAGCCCGGCGAGACGACCGATG
Source organism: Rhizobium sp. NZLR8 (assembly GCF_019685025.1). Taxonomy (NCBI): domain Bacteria; kingdom Pseudomonadati; phylum Pseudomonadota; class Alphaproteobacteria; order Hyphomicrobiales; family Rhizobiaceae; genus Rhizobium; species Rhizobium sp. NZLR8. The sequence goes on from NZ_JABDVY010000003.1 coordinate 263,626, forward strand.
CCGGCGGCTATAGCCTGCATTTCGACGGCATGCAGCCGGCGACCGGGCCGAACTATACCGAGGAGCGCGGCCACTTCACTATTCGCCGCGCCGGTGTCGCGGTCGCCGATACCTGGTCGGCCAAGCGCCTCTACACCGCCCGCCAGATGCCGACGACCGAGGCGGGCATCCTCACCTTCGGGCTTAGCCAGCTCTATGTCTCATTGGGTGACGCCACCAAGGACGGCGGCATCGTCGTGCGCATCTGGTGGAAGCCGTTCATCCTCTGCATCTGGGGCGGAGCGGTGCTCATGGCCTTCGGCGGCCTCGTCTCGCTCAGCGACCGGCGCCTGCGCGTCGGCGCCCCACGCAGGAAGGCGAAGGCCGCAAAGCCGGTAGCGCCCGCAATGGAGCCGGCGGAATGATGCGACGTCTCCTCCTGGCTTTGGCTTTGGTGCTGATGGCCGCGCCGGCCTTCGCCGTCAATCCGGACGAGGTGCTGGCCGATCCGGCGCTGGAGGCGCGGGCGCGGGGCCTTTCGGCGGAACTGCGCTGCATGGTCTGCCAGAACCAGTCGATCGACGATTCCAATGCCGATCTCGCCAAGGATCTGCGTCTGCTGGTGCGCGAGCGCATCACCGACGGCGACAGCGACGATGAGGTGCTGAACTATATCGTCTCGCGCTACGGCGAGTTCGTGCTGCTGAAGCCGCGTTTCAGCATGAAGACGAGCCTGCTATGGGGCGCCCCGGCGCTGCTGGTGCTCGCCGGCGGGCTGTCACTGCTGGTTTTTGCGCGCAGGAGGGCCGGCAAGCCGACGGGAAGCAAGCTGACGGCGGATGAGCAGGCGAAGTTGAGCGAGCTTTTGAAAAAGTAGGCAGTCCGCCGGCGGCAATCGTCCGCCGCAACCGGGCCAAGCATTTTCATACATTACCAATTTTTCATTGGCCGGACAGTTCGCAGTAAGGTGCGGCGTCCTATATCTTCATTCATCGACTGATCCGGCGCCGCCGGTCTGAAGATTTAAGAACAAGAGAAGGTGCTCCAATGCTCAAGAATTTCAACGGACGTCCGTCCCTCGCCACTGTGCTCAAGGCTTCTACCGTCGCCGGTATCGCAGCCGCTGTGCTTGCAACCGGCGTTCCGCTCGAAATCACCCGGTCTTATGCCGAAGCAGTCAAGGTTCAAGCACCTGCTGTCCCGAGCTTTGCCAATGTCGTCGATGCCGTTTCGCCGGCCGTGGTTTCCGTCCGCGTTGAAAACCGCGTCAATCCCGTCTCTGACAATGACGGTTTCTCCATCGAAGGCCGCGGCTTCGACGATCTTCCCGATGATCATCCGCTGAAGCGCTTCTTCAAGCAGTTCGGCGGTCAGGACCCAAATGATCAGCAGGGCCATCAGCGGCGCTTTGGCCAGAACGGCCCGGGCGGCCCGAATGGTCCCGGCGGCCCGAATGCCCCCGGCGGCAAGGGCCGTCTGCGTCCGGTCGCTCAAGGGTCCGGCTTCTTCATCTCCGAGGACGGTTACATCGTCACCAACAACCACGTCGTTTCCGATGGCCAGGCCTTCGTCGCCGTCATGAATGACGGCACCGAGCTCGATGCCAAACTGATCGGCAAGGATCCGCGCACCGACCTCGCCGTCTTGAAGGTCGACGGCAAGGGCAAGAAGTTCACCTACGTCAACTGGGCCGACGACAATAACGTCCGCGTCGGCGACTGGGTCGTTGCGGTCGGCAACCCCTTCGGCCTCGGCGGCACGGTCACAGCCGGTATCGTCTCGGCCCGCGGCCGCGATATCGGTTCCGGTCCATACGACGATTACCTGCAGGTGGATGCCGCCGTGAACCGCGGCAACTCCGGTGGTCCGACCTTCAACCTCAGCGGCGAAGTCGTCGGCATCAACACCGCGATCTTCTCGCCGTCGGGCGGCAGCGTCGGCATCGCCTTCGCCATTCCCGCCTCGACCGCCAAGGACGTCGTCGCCGATCTGATGAAGGACGGCCAGGTTTCGCGTGGCTGGCTGGGTGTGCAGATCCAGCCGGTGACCAAGGACATCGCCGAATCCATCGGCCTTTCCGAGCCGAGCGGCGCCCTCGTCGTCGCCCCGCAGGCCGGATCGCCGGGTGACAAGGCCGGCATGAAGGCCGGCGACGTCGTCACGGCGCTGAACGGTGAAACGATCAAGGATGCGCGTGACCTCAGCCGCCGCATCGGTGCGATGCAGCCGGGCAGCAAGGTCGAGCTTTCCGTCTGGCGCGCCGGCAAGGCCCAGCCTCTCACCGTCGAACTCGGCACGCTGCCGGCCGACCAGAAGGATGCGTCCGCCGATGACAACAGCCAGCCGCAGCAGCCTGAGGCACCGGCTTCCGAGAAGGCGCTTGCCGATCTCGGCCTGACGGTCGGTCCTGCCGATGACGGCAAGGGCCTGGCGATCACCGGCATAGACCCGGACTCCGACGCCGCCGACAAGGGCATCAAGGAAGGTGAAAAGATCACCTCGGTTAACAACCAGGAGGTCTCCAGCCCCGCCGATGTCGTCAAGGTGTTGAACCAGGCCAAGAAGGACGGCCGCACCCGCGCGCTCTTCCAGATCCAGTCCAGTGAAGGAAGCCGTTTCGTCGCGCTTCCAATCAACGGCCAGGGCTGATCCTTTAAGAAAACAGGAGCCGTGCGGATGAAAATCCGCGCGGCTCAATTCTTCTGACCTTTGAAGGATGATCGCGATGAGCGCCGCCCCGCAGGAAGATGCTTTGAGCCTTGCCGAAACGCAGCCGGTGGGTAATGTCGGCCGCATGAAGATTCTCATCATCGAAGATGATCTCGAAGCCGCGGTATACCTCACGAAAGCCTTTCGCGAGGCGGGCATCGTCGCCGATCACGCCAGCGATGGCGAGGCCGGCCTGTTCATGGGGTCGGAAAATACCTACGACGTCATCGTCATCGACCGCATGCTGCCGCGCCGGGACGGTCTCTCCGTTATCAGCGAGCTGCGCCGCAAGGCGATCCATACGCCGGTCCTCATTCTCTCGGCGCTCGGCCAGGTCGATGACCGCGTCACCGGACTTCGTGCCGGCGGCGACGATTACCTGCCGAAGCCCTATGCCTTCAGCGAACTGCTGGCCCGCGTCGAGGTGCTCGGCCGCCGCAAGGGCACGCCGGATCAGGACGTCGTCTATCGTGTCGCCGACCTCGAACTCGACCGACTTTCCCACGAGGTACGCCGCGGCGGCAAGGAGATATTGCTGCAGCCGCGCGAATTCCGCCTGCTCGAATACCTGATGAAAAATGCCGGCCAGGTGGTGACCCGCACCATGCTGCTTGAAAATGTCTGGGACTATCACTTCGATCCGCAGACCAATGTCATCGATGTGCACGTCTCGCGCCTGCGCTCGAAGATCGAGAAGGATTACAGCCAGCCGCTCCTGAAGACCATCAGGGGCGCGGGGTACATGATCAAGGACGAGGGATGAGCCGTTTCAGGGTTCTTTTCAAGTCCACCGCAGTCCGCCTCTCGGCACTCTATATCCTGCTTTTCGCCATCTGCGCCGCGACGCTCGTCTTCTATGTGACGGCGATGTCGGAACGGCTGCTGACCGGCCAGATCCGCGATGCCGTCAAGCAGGAGGTGGAGCAGGTACAGCGCGCCTATGACACTGGCGGCATGAACCTTCTCTTGCGTACCATGGAGCGGCGCGCCCGTCAGCCAGGCGCCAATCTCTACATCATCGCCGGTCCTTCGGGCGATATTCTCGCCGGCAACGTCGCCTCGGTGCAGCCGGGTGTTTTCGAGGAAATCGGCTGGACGTCCGCGTCTTTCATCTATCAGCGCTATACCGACAGCGGCGTCGAGCGCCGCCACAAGGCGATCGCCAATATCTTCGTGCTCGACAACGGCCTGAGGATTTTGATCGGCCGCGACCTCGGCGATCCCGAGCGTTTTCGTCTCTTGGTACGCCAGGCGCTGATGGTGGCCTTGGCGATCATGGGGCTCGGCGCCATCATTATCTGGTTCGCCATCGGCCGCAATGCACTGAAACGCATCGACCGCATGTCGGATGCGAGCAAGAAGATCATGGCCGGCGACCTGTCGCAACGCCTGCCGGTCGGCGGATCCGGCGATGAGTTCGACCGGCTGTCGATGTCCTTGAATACCATGCTGGAGCGCATCGAGAAGCTGAACGAGGGCCTGCGGCAGGTCTCCGACAATATCGCCCACGATCTCAAGACGCCGCTGACCCGGCTACGCAACAAGGCGGCCGATGCACTCGATATCGCCGATGGCGAGACGCGGCGGGGAGCGCTCGAAGGCATTATTTCCGAATCAGACCAGCTGATCCGCACCTTCAACGCGCTGTTGATGATCTCTCGCGTCGAGGCCGGATCGGTGGCGGCCGAGATGTCGCCGGTCGAGCTTTCGGCGATCGTTTCCGACAGCGCCGAGCTTTACGAACCGGCGGCCGAGGAAGCCGGGCTAGGCCTCACCGCCAGCGTCGAACCAGGTGTCGAAGTGCAGGGCAATCGCGAGCTGATCGGCCAGGCAATCTTCAACCTGCTCGACAATGCCATCAAATATTCCTCCGATACCGAAGGAGCAGGCACGGTATCGCTGAAGCTTGCCCGCCGCCCGGATGGCATCTGCCTTTCGGTGGCCGACCACGGACCGGGCGTTCCCGCCGAAAGGCGCGACGACGTGGTGAAGCGCTTCGTCCGCCTTGATGAAAGCCGTTCGAAGCCCGGGACGGGGCTCGGGCTTTCGTTGGTGGAAGCGGTGATGGAGCTGCACAACGGCCGGCTGGAACTCTCCGACACCGATCCCGACAGACCCGGACAGCGCGGCTTGACCGTCAGCATGATTTTTCCGGCCAAGGCCGCCTGAACTCTTCTGCCGAATGACCATCGGCCGAATCGCGTATTGGCGGTTTGGCGCCAAGACCCTAGTTTAATTCCGATCGAAGCAGACGGTTCGCGATTCTATGTGGCCGTTTTCTTCCGCTCAAAAGCCAGGGAGAGCGCATGCTGACGAAATCGACGCATGGCCTGAAGGATGTGGTCGAAGGGCTGCTTCGTCCGCTGAGCCAGACGGAGCTGAAGCTGGCGATGGCCGATCTTCAGGAGGCCGGCAAGAGCGAGCGGTCGGTGGCTGCAATGCTCAAGACCGACGGTCCGCTGCGCGATTTCATCGCCGCCGCGCTGACGCTGTCGCCTTACCTGCGCGAAATCGCCAATCTCGACCCTGCCGTCCTCGCTGGCGCCATCAGCGAGCCGCTGGAGCCGCAAATCGAGGCGCTGGTCGCTGAGGCCCGGCACTGCTGGCGGCCGAACGGCGAGGGGACAGCACCTACGGAATCCGTGGTGATGAGCAGGCTGCGCGTCATCAAGCGCAAGGTGGCCTTCCTCGTCGCACTCGCCGATCTGGCGCGGATCTTCGACGGGCGGGCGACGACGGCCTGGCTGAGTGCGCTGGCCGAAGCTTCGGTCGCGGCCGCAATCGACCACCTACTGCTGTCGGCGCATGAGGGCGGAAAGTTGAAGCTGCACAATCCGGCAGCACCCAGCGACGGCTCCGGCCTGATCGTGCTCGGCATGGGCAAGCTCGGCGCTTCCGAGCTCAACTATTCCTCCGATATCGACCTCGTTGTCTTCTTCGACGAGGAGGCAGGCATCGTGCCCGACCCGGATGACGCGATCGAGATCTTCCCCAGGATGATGCGCCGGCTGGTGCGCATCCTGCAGGAGCGCACCGCTGACGGCTACGTCTTCCGCACCGATCTCAGACTGCGCCCCGATCCCGGCTCGACGCCACTGGCGATCCCGGTCGACGCAGCGATGATCTATTACGAGGGCAGGGGTCAGAATTGGGAGCGGGCAGCCTTCGTCAAGGCTCGCGCCGTGGCCGGCGACCTGACGGCCGGCAGCGAATTCCTGCGTGGGCTCGCCCCTTTCGTCTTTCGAAAATATCTCGATTACGCCGCCATCGCCGATATCCATTCGATCAAGCGGCAGATACATGTGCATAAGGGCCACGGCGCGATCGCGGTCAAGGGCCATAACGTCAAGCTCGGCCGCGGCGGCATTCGCGAGATCGAGTTCTTCGTCCAGACGCAACAGCTGATCGCTGGCGGCCGCATGCCGGCCTTGCGGGGCCGGGCAACGGAGCAGACGCTCGGCGAACTGACCAAGGCGAAATGGATAGACGCCGAGACCCGTGACGAACTGACCGAGGCCTACTGGTTCCTGCGCGATGTCGAGCACCGCATCCAGATGGTGCGCGACGAGCAGACCCACCTGTTGCCGGAGACGGATGTCGACCTGAAGCGCATCGCCTTCATGATGGGCTTTTGCGACACGCCAAGCTTCTCCGAACGGTTGGTCGGCGTGCTGAAGACGGTGGAGCGGCGTTATGCCCATCTCTTCGAACAGGAGAGCAAGCTTTCCACCGACACCGGAAACCTCGTCTTCACCGGCCAGGGCGACGATCCCGATACGCTGGAGACGCTGAAGAAACTCGGTTTTAGCAGACCGTCCGACATCTCCCGCATCATCCGCACCTGGCACTATGGCCGCTACCGCGCGACGCAATCGGTAGAGGCGCGCGAAAGGCTGACGGAGCTGGCGCCGGAGCTTTTGCGGGTTTTCGGCGAAAGCAAGCGCGCCGACGAAGCGCTGCTGCGCTTCGACAGCTTCATTTCGGGCCTTCCCTCCGGCATCCAGCTCTTCTCGCTGCTCGGCAGCAACCCGGCATTGCTGTCGCTGATCGTCAACATCATGTCCTCGGCACCACGGCTTGCCGAGGTGATCGCCGCCAAGCCGCATGTCTTCGACGGCATGCTCGATCCCGGCCTGATGGCCGAGCTGCCGACCCGCGATTATCTCGGCGAACGGCTGAAGGGCTCGCTTGTCCAGGCGCGCCACTATGAGGAATTGCTCGACCGCTTGCGCATCTTCGCCGCCGAACAGCGCTTCCTGATCGGCATCCGCCTGCTGACCGGCGCGATCAATGGCCAGATGGCCGCACGCGCCTTCACCCATCTCGCCGACCTTATCATCGCAGCCGCACTCGAGGCCGTCGTGAGCGAGATGCGGGTAGCGCACGGCGACTACCCCGGCGGGCGCATCGCTGTCGCCGGCATGGGTAAGCTCGGCAGCTTCGAGCTGACGGCCGGTTCCGACATCGATCTGATCCTGCTCTATGATTATGACGACACCGCCTCCGAATCCGATGGAGAAAAGCCGCTCGACGCGACGCGTTACTTCACCCGCATCACCCAGCGGCTGATCGCCGCCTTTTCGGCGCCGACCGCCGAAGGCGTGCTCTATGAGGTCGATATGCGGCTGCGCCCGTCCGGCAACAAGGGGCCGGTTGCCACCCGCATCAATGCCTTCGGCAAATATCAGCGTGAAGAGGCATGGACCTGGGAGCATATGGCGCTCAGCCGCGCCCGGCTGATCTCTGGCGATGAGAGCCTCATCGCCGAGGCCGAACATATCGTCCGCGAGGTGCTGTCGGCCGATCGCGACATCGCCAAGGTGGCGCATGACGTCGCCGAAATGCGCGAGCTGATCGATAAGGAAAAGCCGCCCGCCGGCCCATGGGACCTGAAGCTGATCGCCGGCGGCGTCATCGACCTCGAATTCATCGCCCAGTATCTGGCGCTGATCGCGCCCACCAGGGGTGTCGGCATTGCGGTGAACGGCATGAGCACCGGCGAGGCCTTGAAGCAGCTTGGTGACAGGCTGATGGCAACAGTCGATCTCGACATTTGCCTGGAGGCCTTCGCGCTCTACACCGGGCTTTCACAACTGATCCGCCTCTCCATCGACGGCCTGTTCGATCCGAAGGAAGCACCTTCCGGCCTCGTCGAACTCGTCTGCCGCGCCGGCGATTGCCCCGACATCAGGACGCTGGAAGGCGAGCTGAAGCGGCTTTCGAAAGCGGTCAGAAAGATTTTCCTGAAAATCGTGAAGGCTTGATGCATCGACGAACTGCGGCGTGCTTTAGACGTCGTCGGGAATGCGCAGCGAGATCACCGTGCCCACCGCTTCGCGGGAGCGGATCTTCATGCGGCCGCCATGCAGCGCGGTCAGTGAGCGGGAGATGGCAAGCCCGAGGCCGGAGCCGCCCTTGCTCTTGGCATACTGGCTCTGCACCTGCTCGAAGGGCTGGCCGATCTTCGCCAGTGCCGAGCGCGGAATGCCGATGCCGGTGTCGGCGATGGTGACGACGACGGCGCCGTCGACACGGCGTGTGCGCACCGCGATGCGGCCGCCGTTGTCGGTGAACTTCACCGCATTGGAGAGCAGGTTGAGCAGCACCTGTTTCATCGCCCGGCGGTCGGCCATCAGCGTCAGCCCGGATGAGATACGCTGGTCGATGACGATGTTCTTTTCAGCCGCAGGCATGGCGGTGAAGCGCAGGCTTTCCTCGATCAGCGGCACGAGATCGATGCGCTCGCAGTGCAGCCTGACGTGGCCGGCCTCGATCTTCGACATGTCGAGAATATCGTTGATGACGTTGAGCAGATGTTTGCCGCTGTCATGGATATCGCGGGCATACTCGTCATATTTCAGGCAACCGAGCGGACCAAACATCTCGTTTTGCAGAATTTCCGAGAAGCCGAGGATGGCGTTAAGCGGCGTGCGCAGCTCATGCGACATGTTGGCAAGGAATTCCGATTTCGCCTGGTTGGCAGCCTCGGCGCGTTCTTTCTCAGCCTGATAGTTGGCGTTCGCCGTTGAAAGTTCCGATTTCTGGCTCTCCAGCGTCTGGCGCGAGGCGGAAAGGTCGCCAATCGTTGCCATCAGCCGGCGTTCGGATTCGCGCAGCCGTTCCTGATGGCGCTTCATCAGCGTGATGTCGGTTCCGACCGAGACCCTGCCGCCGTCGCGGGTGCGCCGCTCGTTGATCTGCAGCCAGCGCTCGTCGGCAAGCTGCACTTCCGTCGTCCGTGAATAGCCGGAGCCGTCGGCATCGGAAATCCGCCGCTCGATGACAGGACGGGCGGCGGCAGCATTGACGGCCGAGCGCTCAGTGCCGGGCACGAGCACGCTGTCCGGCAAGCCGTAAGCCTGCTGGAAATGCGTGTTGCACATGACCAGCCGATCGTTCTTGTCCCAGAGCACGAAGGCTTCCGAGGTGCATTCGATGGCGTCGGCGAGGCGCTGGTCGGCTTCGGCGTAGCGCTGCGCGAGCCGATGCTGCTCGGTCACGTCCATGGCGATGCCGATCAGGTGCACGCGGCCGGAATTGCTGCGGATCACCTGGGCGCGGGCGCGCATCCAGACATAGTGGCCGCCGGCATGGCGCATGCGGAAGATCTGATCGACCTGACCGGAGTGGCCCTTGGCGATGGCGCGGGCGATCTCGTAAAGCCCGCCGTCATCAGGATGCATCAGCCGCGCGGCTTCACCGAAGCCCATCGTCTTGTCGGAACCCGGCAGGCCGAGCATGTCGTACATTGAGCGTGACCAGAAGAATTCGCGGTTCTCGAAATCGAAGTCCCAGAGGCCGCAGCGGCCGCGCGACAGCGCCGTCTCGACGCGCAGGTTCGATTCCAGGAAGATGTCGTCGGCGTCGCGGGCGCGCTTCACCTGCGTGTAATAGGCATAGAGAATGACCAGCAGGATCGAGGAGATGCCGGCAAACAGCGTAACGTTGAGGGCCAGCTGCTCGCGCCAGAGCCGGCTGATCTCGTCGAGCGAGGTGGCGGCGACGATATAGCCGCCGGCATTGCCCATCAGCGTGATCTCGGCATAGTGCGGCACGCCGCCTATGGTCGTTTCGATGACGCCGGCGCGGTCGCCGAACCGCCGGATCGCCGAGACCTCGGGGAAAAAATCGCTGACATTGCTGCCGACATGCGAAAGCCCGGCGGTCGTCGCGGCAAAAACCTTGCCGCTTGCCTGTACGAGCAGCACGAAGGCGCCGCTGTCGAGCCGATCCTGCGGCAGGAACCTGGCGAGCCGGGCCTGCGCTTCTGCGATATCGCCGCTGTCGAAAATGTCTGATGTATCGGCAAATACCGCAGAGGCGGTCGCTGCCGACAGCGCGGTGGCATGGCGAGCCGAGGCTTCCAGGCGGGAGTATTCGCTGACCATGCCGAAGAAATGCGATGCGGCAACGATGAAGAGGAAGGCGACGATCAGCGCCGGAATGGCGCGCTTCAAGAGCAGCTCGGCCTTCGGCAGATGACGCAGAAGAGGTTCCGATGTCGCATGACCGGAAAGGCTGTCTCGCCAGGCTTTCAACCCGTCAAAATCGACACGCAGCCGTCCTCCGGCCACGGTTGCCCGCCGCACGTCTATCATCTCTTCGCCTTGTCCCTCGTGTGATTCGCGCGCCGCTCGCTCGAACCTGACCTAGAGAATCATGGGTGATTCGCCTTGTCCAGAGGCAAAGGTAAAAATCCGTTAACTATCTATGATTTCGTGCTTTTCGGGCGATTCGACTCGCTAGGCAACCGGTCGCCGAATTTTTCACGACGACCGGTCGAAGCAAATTACCCTTTAAGCGTGCGCTCGACGATATCGCGCACGTCGGTCGAAAGAGCGGCAGCCTGCTCGATCTCGATTAGCGCCAAACGGGCGTGATCGGCACGTGCCGGTTCAAGCGCGCGCCAGGAGCGCATCGAAGTGAGAATGCGGGCGGCAAGCTGCGGGTTGCGTTCGTCGATATCGAGAATCTGACCTGCGAGGAAACGATAGCCTTCGCCGTCGGCGCGGCCAAAGCCGGTCGGATTGGCGAAGGCGAAGGTGCCGACCAGCGCCCGCATCCGGTTCGGATTGGTCCGCTTGAACAGCGGATCGTCCATCAGCGCGCGAATCCGTTCCAGGGTTTCCGCGCCCGGAATGCCGGCCTGGATTGCGAACCATTTGTCGATGACGAGCGCATTTCCCGCGAAGCGGTCGCGGAAGTTTGCCAGCGCCTCGTTTGTCTCCGCGCTGCCGGCGAAACGATGGGCGAGGATCGTCAGCGCATGGCTGAGATCTGTCATATTGTCGGCAGCATCAAAGGCGGCCTTGGCGCGGGCCGGCGTCTGCTCGGCATAGGAGAGGTAGGTGAGGGCGGTATTGCGCAAGGCCCTGTGGCCGGCGCTTTTCGCGTCCGGGCTGAAATCGCCCAATGTCGTCATCGCCGCGTAGAGGTCGGCAAAAACATCCTTTCCGGCATCGGCGATCTGCTTCAGAACCGCTTGCCGGCCGGCATGGATGGCATCGGGATCATTGTTGCCGCCGAGTTCGCGGGCGATATCGGATTCGCTCGGCAGAGCCAGCGCCTGGGCGCGGAAGGCAGGCTCGAGGCGCTCGTCGGCGGCCGCCGCAATCAGCGTCTCGACGAAGGTCGCCTCGCAGACGACAGGCTTGCCCTCGCGAGCGTCGCGGGCTGCTTTCAGGAGGTTCGGCAGCGCCAGATCGGTCAGTGCCTGCCAGCGGGCGAAATGATCGGTCTCATGGCGGGCGAGGTGGGCGAGATCGGCCGGGCTCTGATCGAAATGCAGGTTGATCGGCGCGGAAAAGCTGCGGTTGATCGAAACGACCGGCCGCGAGCCAATGCCATGAAACACCGCCGTCTGCGTGCGGCCTGTGAGATGCAGCACCTCGCCGGCATATTCCGCGCCGTCGACCGAGCGAGGCTCGATCTTGCCGCCGTTTTCGCCGAAGAGCGCCAGGCTGAGCGGAATGTGCATCGGCTCCTTGTTCGGCTGGCCGGGTGTAGCGGGCGTCATCTGTTCGAGCGACAGGGTGAAGCTGCCGGCGGCCGCATCATAGCTGCCCGATGCGGTGACGAGCGGCGTGCCGGCCTGATGGTACCAGAGCGAGAATTGCGTGAGGTCGCGCCCGCTTGCATCCTCGAAGCATTTGACGAAATCCTCGATCGTCACGGCCTGGCCGTCATGACGATCGAAATAGAGGTCCATGCCCGTCTTGAAGCCGTCCTTGCCGAGCAGCGTCGCGATCATCCGCGTCACTTCGCTGCCCTTCTCGTAGACGGTCGTCGTGTAGAAATTATTGATCTCGCGATATTGCGTCGGCCGCACCGGATGAGCGAGCGGGCCGCCATCTTCCGGGAACTGCTCCGACTTCAGATGGCGCACCTCGGCGATGCGCTTGACCGGCCGCGAGCGCTGGTCGGAAGAGAATTCGTGGTCGCGATAGACCGTCAGGCCTTCCTTGAGGCACAGCTGGAACCAGTCGCGGCAGGTGATGCGGTTGCCGGTCCAGTTGTGGAAATATTCATGCGCGATGATCGCCTCGATATTGGCATAGTCGGCATCGGTGGCGAGTTCCGGATCGGCAAGGACGTATTTGTCGTTGAAGACGTTGAGGCCCTTGTTCTCCATCGCCCCCATGTTGAAGTCGGAGACGGCGACGATCATGAAGATGTCGAGATCGTATTCGCGTCCGAACCTCTCTTCGTCCCACTTCATCGAGCGTTTCAGCGCGTCCATCGCATAGGCTGCGCGCGGCTCGTTGCCGTGCTCGACATAGATCTTCAGCACCACCTCGCGGCCGGACATGGTGGCAAACGTGTCTTCGACGACGCCGAGATCGCCGGCGACGAGCGCGAAGAGATAGCTCGGCTTCGGATGCGGGTCGAACCAGGCGGCGAAATGCTTGCCCGGGCCGTAGCCGGCGCCGCCGAGGAAGTTGCCGTTCGACAACAGCAGCGGGTTGGCGTCCTTGTCGGCGATAATGTTGACCGTGAACGGCGCAAGCACGTCGGGCCGGTCGGGGAAATAGGTGATGCGGCGGAAGCCCTCCGCCTCGCATTGCGTGCAGTAGATGCCGCCGGTGCGGTAAAGGCCCATCAGCTTGGTGTTGGCCTCGGGGTTGATGACCGTAGTGATCGTCAGCTCGAAAGGCACGCTCTCCGGCAGGTCGCGCACCGTCAGGCTTTCCGCTGTTGCGTCATAACGCGAAGGGTCGAGCTCCACCTGGTCGAACAGCAGCCCGGACAGCGTCAGCTCGTCGCCGTCGAGCACGATTGGCGCCGTTGTATCGGCGCCCGGGCGGCGATGAAAGATCAGGCGTGCCTCGACTTTTGTCTCCGTCGGGTCGAGTTCGAAGGTCAGGTCCACGCGTTCCAGCACAAAGTCGGTGGGACGGTAATCTGCCAGATGGATGACCTGGCCGGTATCTGTTCGCATGGTGTTTCCTGAAGACCGTTATTTGACAACCGTGGAATACAGAGGCGGGCGCACTCTGCTATAATTTTGCCGGGCATGATTACATTAAAGTCTGAACTAAAGTTAAAGCAAATTGCCCGCGAACACCAAGTTCACGGGCAAAATATCCTCTTCAGAACTGAAGGACGCGGCTGCTGGGCGAAAGGTGCTATTTTAGATTGAGTGCCGCCTTGATCGTCGCGTCGCTTTCCGTCCGCTGTACGACGACGCCGTACCAGCCGAGCCCGTCGTAATCCTCGTAGCCGAGGGTGCGCGCGAAAGCGACGATCGAGCCGTTATTGTCGTAGTAGCTGCCCTTGGCCCGGCCGGACGGATTGGCGAGAGCAAAATGGGAAAACAGCAAGGCGGGATTGGTGGTGGCGATCACCCGGCTCTTGCCGTCGAGCAGCATGACTGTCGTCCTTTCCGCCAGTTGCGGCGGCAGGTTCGCCTCTTTCTCGACGATCGCCTGGCCCTGGTTCTGCCAGTCGAAATAGACGCCGAGCGTGCCGATCAGCCGTCCGTCGAGCTTGCCTTCTTCGCGGATGCCGGTGGCATAGACGAGCGCATGCCTGTTGTCATGGATCGGGCTCGCTTTGACCTCGTCGACACTATACGCCTCGCCGGAGGCGCAGGCAGACGCCGCGCGGAACCATGCATCACCGGCAAGGCTCGTGCCGGCAATCTTGCGCTGGAACTTGGGATTGGCCGATGCGATCACCTTGCCCGAAAGATCGGTCATGACCAGATCGAGGTAGACGGTGTAGAAGCGGTTGATGGCGCCGAGACGCTCCGCCGCAAAGGCGACGGTTTCCCGATCCGGGTTTCGCAGCGCCTGCCAGAGTGCCGGGTCCGTCGCCCACCAGCGCACATCGGCCGTGCGCTCGAAAAGATTGCGGACAATGAGCTGCACCAGCGTCTGCGCCAGATCGGTGAGGCGAACGCCCTCCATCTCCTCGACCAGCGAATCCGCCATGGCGCGGCTGAGGCCGATGCGCCCGAGCACGTTGCTCTCGAACCTGCCGGTGATGTCGGTGGCGACCTGCGCCAGCCGCTGCACCTCGTTGGCAACGACCGCAAAGCCCTTTCCGGTCTCGCCGGCTCTTGCCGCTTCGATCAGCGCATTGATGGCGAGCAGCTTGATCTGCTTGACGATATTGGTGTTGTCGGCGCTGAAGCGCTCGAGGTCGGTGCTGATGCCGTCGGTGACAACGCGCATCGAGCGCGGCGTCGCATTTTGCGACTGGGCAATGGTTTCGGCGCTAAGCGGCTTCATCAAATGATCCTGGAAGGGGCGGGCAATCGTTGCAGGGCGAAGAAAATTTCGAGTAAGCAAAAACGATGCGTGCCTATGGTTTTCAATTGGTTAACACCGACCGGTCAGAGGTGAACATTTTGCGGCGAAATGGCTGAAGAGAGCAAAAAATCGACGCGAGGGCGCGCATCCGCACCGTCGGGCCTGCGCCGGAAGGTGACTTTGCGATTCTTCCACGCTGCTTGCGATTTTTTCGCCAATCGGGATTTTCTTCGCTACGATGGGAGACGTCATCTTCTGCGTTCCCGAGTCGAACGCGTCTCCCCGTTGCTGTTAAGTCGACATAAGAGCCAGGATCATGCACGCGGTTCTCAAAAACCCGATGAGAGGCATTGCGCTGAAGGTCTCGTCGGTCGTGGTCTTCCTGGCCATGCAGACTTTCATCAAGCTGGCGGGCTCAGACATCCCACCCGGTCAGGTCACCTTCTGCAGGTCCTTCTTCGCGCTTTTCCCGATCATGGCTTATCTCGCCTATATCGGGCAACTGCGCGCGGCCTTCTACACCGCCAATCCGATCGGCCACCTCAAGCGCGGCACGATCGGCATCATGTCGATGGCTTTCGGTTTCTACGGCCTGCTGCATCTGCCGCTGCCGGAAGCGATTGCGCTCGGCTACGCCTTACCGCTCGTCGCCGTCGTCTTCGCCGCGGTTTTTCTCGGCGAGACCGTGCGCATCTATCGTTGGAGCGCCGTCTTGGTCGGCATCGTCGGCGTCGCCATCGTCTCCTGGCCGAAACTCACGCTGTTTCGTGACGGCGGCATGGAAGCCGAGCAGGCCGTCGGCGCGCTCTCGGTGCTATTTTCGGCCGTTCTCGGCGGCATGGCGATGATCCAAGTGCGTCGTCTCGTCGAGGAGGAGAAGACGGCGACGATTGTGCTCTATTTCTCGCTCATCGCATCGGTCTTCTCGCTGGCCTCCCTGCCGTTCGGCTGGCTCGTCCTGCCATGGCCGTCGGCACTCTATCTCGTCGCCGCCGGTTTTTGCGGCGGCGTCGCGCAGATCCTGCTGACGGAAAGCTACCGCCATGCCGATGTCTCCACCATCGCGCCGTTTGAATATACCTCGATCCTACTCGGCATCATCGTCGCTTATTTCGTCTTCGGCGACGTGCCGAGCTTTACCATGCTGATCGGCACTCTCATCGTCATCTCCGCCGGCATCTTCATCATCTATCGTGAGCATCAGCTCGGCATCGAGCAGAGGGAGGCGCGCAGAGCCACGACGCCGCAAGCCTGACGCTTGCAACCGCATGATATGAAGGCTTTTAAGGCGAATATCGCCGCTTGGGGAAAATTGCTCGCTAAGAGCGAAAAGAATGGTGAATTCTTGGGATATCGCTGCCGCACGGAATATGTTTGTTGAAGATGAGAGAGTATCATTTATTCGAAGCTGTGCATGTCTGAATGGCCGCTGATACCGGGGAAGCTTCCGGTATTGCTGCTCCGAACGCTGGCCGGCGCGCGGAGGTGGAGAAAAGCATAATGGCATTCACGGCGGAGCAATTGGCGGGGAACTGCTCCTTTCTGATGAGCATCCGCTTTTTGGCTGGGCAGATGCGCGGCATGTTCGATGCCGGCCCGCGCCTGGCGCGATTGCTCGCTTCGCATCAGCGCTGGCTTCTGACCCAGACTGCCTATGCCCTCAACCTGGAATATGACCCGCGCGACCCGACCTCGGGTTTCACCGCCGTTCGGCTGACCGGACGCATCACCGCGCATAAGGTGGCGAGCCGCAACACCGTTCTCGCCTTTATCGAAGAACTCTATACCTACCGCTTCATTGTTCACACGCCCGGCGACGAGCGGCGGCGGCCACGTCATTTCGAGCCGGCCGACGTCAGCCATCAGGCGATGTTTGCCTGGATTCATTCCAATCTCGGCGCGCTCGATCTACTTGACGGCGGTCGAAGGGCAGCGTTTTTTCAGTCAAACCCATCAATGATGCGGCTGGTTCAGCCGCGCATCGCCCGCCATTGCCTGGAAGATGCCGCCTGGCGCGAGCCGCCCGAACAGGTGGCGCTGTTCCTCTGGACGGAGGCTGGTGGCCTCGTCGTCGACAACTTCATCGCTCGAATGGATATGGAAAGCAGCGAGCCGGATAGATTTTCCGTCGGCCGCGTCGAAACCCGTGCGCTCGCCGCCGATTTCATGATGTCGCGCACCCATCTCCAACGGCTCTTGGCAAAGGCGGCGCAGCGCGGCTGCGTCGGCTGGCATGACGAACCACGCAAGGCGCACATTTGGATATCGCGGGATTTCGTCGAGCAATACTGCGCCTGGCAGGCGGTCAAGTTCGCCTATGTCGACGAAGCCTTCGAATGGGCAAAAGCCCAGATCGAGGAAATTGCCGTCTGATCACAGAACGATTGCCGCAACACTTGGTCCAATGCAGGGGGCGGCGTCGACCGGCTTGAGCGATAGCTCGCGCTCATATTCCCGCGCGGCTGAGACCGCGACGCGGATATGCTCGAAGGTTTCGATGTTGCGCAGAAGCGATATCAGGATCGTCATCTTTGAGTACTCTTAACGCAAAAGGGCAGGCGAAGCGCCTGCCGCTCAATATTGCTGGAAGTCCGAAAAAATCGCGTCGGGGCGCGCTGTGCGGCCGTTGATGTCGGTGCCGCGGGCGATCATCTGTTCATTCGCGGCAAAGCCGAAGCGGCTGTAGCCGTGAGTGGTACGAACTTGGTCGCCGGCGAGGCGAAGGGTTTCAAACCCGCTATGGATAGGACGAAATCGTTTGTTCATGGCCTTGGTTCCTGTGGTTCCTCCCAAGACACCACTTCATATTGCGGTGCAGCATTGATTCCGCAATGCGTCATGGCGGGATGCAGCCATGCGTAAGGCGCATAGATCGATTCATAATATATTCAACTTTGGCTAATTTCTAAGCAAAGAGAGGGACTTAAGCTTCGCTTGAAAGGCGAGCAGGTCATTCCAGGCCAGCCGCTTGTTGACCGGCGCGGTCAACAGATCCTGCGGATGCAGGCTGGCTATGGCAGGAATGACACAGTCCGCAGCGGCAATCTCCTTCCAGCGGCCGCGCAAGCCGTGGATCGTGTCGTTTTCACCGAAGAAGAAGCGGGCCGAAAAATTGCCGAGCAACAGGATCACCTTGGGTTCGGCCAGGGCGATCTGCCGTTCGATGAAGGGCCGGCAGATGTCCATTTCCGCCGCCGAAGGCGCACGATTGCCAGGTGGCCGCCAGGGGATGACCTGCGTCAGCAGAACGCTTGAGCGCGTCAGCCCAATCGCAGCCAGCATCTTGTCGAACAGCTGGCCGGATTTTCCCGAGAAGGGCACGCCTTCGCGATCGTCTTCGGCGCCCGGCGCCGAGCCGATCACCATGATACCGCTTTCGGCATCACCGCTGGCAAAGATGGTCGAGCGGGCGCTGTGCTTGAGGTTGCAGCCGTTAAAGGCTTCGATCGCGGTCTTGAGTTCGCTCAGGGATCGCGCCGTCTCGGCGACGAAACGCGCCTGCTGCACCGCTTCGCCGTCCGGGATCGCCGGCTGCGGGCCGGAAGCGGCGCGTTCGGCCGGGGCCGGGCGTGACGCTGTATTCGGACGCGGCGGTGTCCGGCCGTCCCGAGCGACAGGACCTTCCCCAGTGATGGGAGCTTGTGGCTGCGCCTGTGCCGCCGGGCGTCGGGCCGCCTTCATCGCCTCGAACTCGGCGAAGCGGTCGATCGCCTCTTCCTCCAGCAGCCATTCCACGCCGGCATCCGCATGGAAATGCAGAAGCGCTGCAAGCTCGGCAGGGGAAAGGTCGTTGGCGGAGATCATATGGCAGGTTTAGCGGAGAGACAGTGGCATTGGAAGGGCAGGCGACAGATTGCCCACCCCTGCCTGATCTATTGCACAGTCCATTGCGCGATGTCCTCGCGTTCGCCGATCAGCGCCAGACCGTGGGCGATCGACAACAGCTCGCCACCGCTTTCGATCCGGTCGCGCTCGAAACGCTCGGTGAAGATGCGGCGCACCGCCGGCACGAAGGAGGTGCCGCCGGTCAGGAACACCTTGTCGATCTCCCCGGGCTTTGTCCTGGTCTTGTCGAGCACGTCATCGAGCGCGCCTTCGATGCGGGCGAGATCCTCGGCGATCCAGCCTTCGAAGTCGCTGCGTCGGATGCTGCGATGCCCGCCGCGGCCGAGCGGCGCGAAATCGAAAGGTGCTTCCTCCGCGGCCGACAGCGCCATCTTCGTCGCCGACACCGCCTGATAGAGCGGGTAGCCCTCGTCATGGTCGATGAGATCGATGAAGATTTCGAGCTTTTCCGGCTCCAGGCTGGTGCGCACCAGCTTCTTCAGATCCTCGAATTCGCGGGTGGTCTTGAAGATCGACAGCTGGTTCCAGCGGCCGAAGCTGGAATAGTAGTTGGACGGGACTTCAAGGATCTTGTCGAAGCTTTTGAAATGGCTGCCCTTGCCGATCAGCGGTGCAACGATGTTGTCGATCATCCTGTAGTCGAAATGGTCGCCGGCAACGCCGACGCCGGAATGGCCGATTGGCGTTGCTGTCAGCTTGCCGGCGGCCGTCTCGAAGCGGATCAGCGAATAGTCGGTCGTGCCGCCGCCGAAATCGGCAACCAGCACTGTCGCATCCTGCTTCAGGTTCTGCGCGAAGTAGAAGGCGGCGGCGACCGGCTCGTAGACGTAGTGGATTTCGGGAAAGCCGAAGCGCGACAGCGCCTCGTTGTAGCGTTGGGTCGCGAGGTCAGGATCGGGGCTGGCGCCGGCAAAATGCACCGGCCGGCCGGTGACGATGCGGCTGACATCCGAAGGCCAGTGGTCGCCGGCGTAATTGCGCAGGCGCCTGACGAACACCTCCATCAGATCCTCGAAATTATGCCGCTTGGCGTAGATCAGCGTGCCCTGGAACAGCGCGCTTGCCGCAAAGGTCTTGATCGACTGCAGAAAGCGGCATTCGCCGGGATTGTCGATGAACTGGCGGATCGCCGCATGGCCCGCCTCCACCTTCAGGGCTGAAGCGCCGAGTTGCGCATCCTTCATGAAGGAAAGTGCTGTGCGCATGCTGTCGGCCGTGCCTTCCGTGTTCGTGAACGCCATCGAGCGCGTTGCCCCGCCATCCGCCATGGCGAGAACCGTATTCGTCGTGCCAAAGTCCAAACCCAGCGCCTGAGCCATGCCCGCACCTCTTCATGCCGATTGTTATTGGAGACGGAGCATCGCTCCGCGACGGGCGTAAGCACGCCCCAGATTCAGGAGGGCGGGTGATGCCACAGGGGCGGGACACATTCAAGGGGATCGAAAGCTGATGTGATCGCGGGCGCACTTCTTCTCCCGGTCGGAAGAAGAAGTGCGCCGCAAGGGTTGATTGGCAAATGCCGAATTCAGAGGGCCATCATCATTCGGCAGCCATTGCCCTCGCCTCCTGCACCACCGGCTCCGCAACCTTCTTTCCGCCGATCAGGCGGCCGAGGAAGTTTCCGAAGCGGTCCATCTCGACGAAGATGACCGGGGTGATGAACAGTGTCAGCATCTGCGAGACGATCAGGCCGCCGACGACGGCGATGCCGAGCGGCTGGCGCAGTTCCGAGCTTGCGCCGGTGCCGAGCGCGATCGGCAGGGCGCCGAGCAAGGCGCAAAAAGTCGTCATCATGATCGGCCGGAAGCGTCGCACGCAGGCCTCGTGGATCGCCGCCGTCGCCTTTTCGCCCGTCGTGCGCATGGTCTCCACCGCCACGTCGATCATCATGATCGCGTTTTTCTTGACGATGCCGATCAGCATCAACAGGCCGATAAGCGCGATGATCGACAGATCGAAGCCCATGATCTTCAGCGCCAGCAGCGCGCCGAAGGCCGCGGCCGGCAGGCCGGAGAGGATGGTGAGCGGATGGATGAAGCTCTCATAGAGCACGCCAAGCACGACATAGATGGTCAGCACCGCCGCCAGGATCAAATAGGGCGTATTGCCCTGCGACTGCTGGAAAATCTCCGCCGTACCGCCATAGGAGGTGAAGACGTCCGCCGGTGTGGCGATGTCCTTCTTGATCTGGTCGACCGCCGTCGTCGCATCGCTGAGCGAGACGCCTTCCGGCAGGTTGAAGGAAACAGTGGTCGAGACCAGCTGCCCCGTCTGGTTGATGGTGACCGGGCCGGTGGTGCGTTGCACATGGGCGAAGTTCGACAGCGGCACCAGGCTGCCATTGGCGGAGGCGACACGAATTTCCGACAGCTTCTGGTCGTCCCAGGGTTTGCTGGTGTCGTATTCGACGATGACATTGTAGCTATCGCCGGTCGACTGGATTTCCGCAGCTGAATAGCCGCTGAAGGATTCCTGCAGCGTCGTGCGCAGCGTGTCGTTGTCAATCCCATAGGCGGCCGCCCGCTCGGTATCGATGACGATGTTGGCCTGCAGGGCGTTGTTCTGGGCGTCCGAAGTCACGTCGGTGAACAGGCGGTCCTTGCGCATCGCCGCCTGGATCTTGCCGGCCCAGAGGTTGGTCTGATCGGCACTCAGCGCCTGCACCACCAGCTGATACTGGCTTGCGGTCTGGCGGCCGCCGAAGCGCAGGCTCTGGTTCGGCGTCACGAAGGCCTGCAGTCCGGGGATCTTGTTGATCGCCGTGCGCAGCTCGCGCAGCGTCTGGTCAAGCGGCGGACGCGCCTTCTTGTCCTTGAGTTCGACGAACATCGAGCCGTTGTTCTGCGGTTTGTTCGGATTGCCGCCGATCGTCGACATCACGTGGTTGACCGCCGGGTTCGCCTTGACGGCGGCTGCCGCCTGCTGCTGCAGCGCTTCCATGGCCGAATAGGAAATGTCCTGCCGGGCCTGCGTGCTGATCGTCAGGCGGCCGATATCTTCCTGCGGGAAGAAGCTCGTCGGCAGCGTCATGAAGAAGTAGATCGTCAGCGCCACCGAGCCGAGGAAAACCCCGAGGATTGTGGGGCGATGCTGAAGGCACCAGCCAACCGCCCTGTCGTAGCCGTTGAGCGTCCGCTCGAAGCCGGCATCGAAGATGCGGATGATGAGCGGTGGGCGGCTGTGGTTGTTGGACAGACGCGAGCCGAGCATCGGGGTCACGGTCAGCGAGACGATGGCCGACGAGATGATGGCGATGGCGACGACCATGCCGAATTCGTTGAACACGCGGCCAACGACGCCGCCCATCAGCAGGATCGGGATGAAGACAGCAATCAGCGAAACCGACATGGAAATGATGGTGTAGCTGACTTCGCCGGCACCCTTGATCGCCGCTTCCCGCACCGGCATGCCTTCTTCGACATGGCGCAGGATGTTTTCGAGCATGACGATCGCGTCGTCGACCACCAGCCCCACCGCGAGCGTCAGCCCGAGCAGCGAGATGTTGTCGATGCTGTAGCCAAGCACATACATCATGCCGAAGGTCGAGATCAGCGACAGCGGAACCGCAAGTCCCGGAATGATCGTTGCGGTCGCATGGCCGGTGAAAAGGTAGATGACGAGAACGACGAGGCCGATCGTCAAGAGCAGCGTGAACTTCACGTCGGAAATGGCATCGCGAATGGGTTTTGCCGCGTCGTTCATGACGACGGTGTTCACCGAGGGTGGGATTTCGGCGTGAAGCTGCGGCAGCTTGGCGTTGATCGCATCGACGACATCGACCGTGTTGGCATCCGGCTGACGCTGGATGGCGAGAATGATGCCGCGCTGGCCGTCATACCAGCTTCCGGTATACTGGTTCTCGACACTGTCCTGCACATCGGCGATATCGCCGAGGTGGATCGGCGCACCATTCGGATTGGCAATGACGAGCGAGCGGAATTGTTCGGCGTTGGTGCGCTGCGTGTTTGCCGTGATGGTCATGCTCTGCGAGTTGTTCTGCAGCGTTCCCACCGGCTGCTGGCTGTTGGCCGCAGCTAGCGCCTTGTTGACGGTATCGATGCCGATGCCGCGGGTCAAAAGCTTGTTGGGATCGACCTCGACGCGCACGGCGTAGGTCTGCGCACCGTAGACGCTGACCTGAGCAACGCCGGGGAGTGTGGAAAGCGACGGCGAGATGATGTCCTCGGCGATCTCGTCGAGCTTGCTGCGCGGCATGGTGTTGCTCTGCACCGAAAGCAGCATCACCGGCGCATCGGCCGGATTGGTCTTGCGGTAGCTCGGCGGTGTCGTCAAGTTGTCGGGCAACTGCCGGGTTGCATGCGAGATCGCCGCCTGCACGTCGGCTGCGGCGGCGTCGATATTGCGATTGAGATCGAACTGCAGCACGATGCTGCTGCTGCCGAGCGAACTCGAGGCGCTGATTTCGCTGACCCCGGGAATGGTCTCGAACTGCTTGATCAGCGGCGTGGCAACCGAGGTTGCCATCGTCTGCGGCGAGGCGCCGCTCAACTGCGCCGAAACGTTGATTGTCGGGAAATCGACCTGTGGAAGTGCCGCGACCGGAACGAGTTGGTAACCGGCAAGGCCAGCCAGAATGACGCCGATGGCAAGCAGCGTCGTCGCGACGGGCCGCTGGATACAGAAATTGGGGATCATTGCTGAGCTCCCACCGAGATCGTCTCGGACTGCTGCTGCCGAGGCTCGTCGGCGGAGGCGACATCAAGCGCCTTTTCGTCGAACTGCTCGTTGATCGCCTGCTGATCGCTGAGCTGGCCCTGACCCTCGACGACAACGTGGTCGCCTGCCGAAAGACCCGCGCCGATGGCGGTGAAGCCGCCATTTGCGCGGGCGACGGTGACCGGCGTCAGATGCGATTTGCCGTCCTTGGCGACGAAGGCGAAGAAACCCTCAGGGCCGGGGCTGACGGCAACCGTCGGCACCACCACCTGCTGTTCGTCATTGTTGAAATGCACCACGATGTTGACCGACTGGCCGGGCCAGAGCGCACCGGAGGCATTCTCGAATTTCGCCTTGGCGAGGATCGTGCCCGAGGCCGTGTCGACCGTGTTGTCGTAGAAGCTGATCTCGCCCTTTCGGACCTGTCCCTTGGTGGATTTGGGAACCGTGCTGACCGCGACCGGACCGGCTGCCAGAGCGCTTTTCAACGTGCGCAGGTAGCGCTCCTGCAGGTGGAATTTTATATAGATCGGGTCGTATTTGGCGATGGTGACGATTGCCGCGCCGGCACTGAGAAAAGCGCCTTTGCTGACGGCGATATCGCCGAGCCGACCATCGAAGGGCGCGCGAATGTCGGTGTGCTCGAGGATGACCTGATCGGAGACAAGCGATGCCTTGTCGGCGTCAACAGTGGCTGCGGCGGTATCACGGGCGGCGACCGCCTGGTCGAGGCTCTGCTGGGTGCCCGCCTTCTGGTCGAAGAGATCTCGCGCGCGCGTCAATGCGGTCGCGGCCTCCGAAAGGGTGGCGGTGTCGCGCACGATCATCGCATTGTCCTTGTCGACCGCTGCCTTGGCCGTCCGCCCGTCCAGCTTGGCGATCAGGTCGCCGGTTTTGACGGTCGCCCCATCCTGCGCATCGATGCTGACGATCAGGCCCTGTTCCTGTGCGGCAATGGTCGTGTTGTCATCGGCATCGGCCCAGCCGGTCGCCGTCACATCGGTCGGCAGCGTGGTTTTCACCGCTGCGACGGTCTTGACGACCGTCGGGCCGCCGCCGCCGCGTCTGCGCCCGCCGCCCTGATGTTGACCACCGTTCTGCGTTTGATCGGCCTGCCCTTGGTCGGCCTGCGCCTGATCGCCCCGTGCTTGCTGCCCACCGCCATTGCTGCCGGCCGGCTGCTTGATGAACTGCGAGAGGGTGGGAATGCGAGAGGCATAAGGGATCAGATTCCCGAATTGCCAGACGCCGACGGCGGCAACTGCGATAACGCTGACAGTGATCCAAAATTTCTTCATGGGCGACAGACCGGGTGTTGAACGGGGTTGCGAATTTTATGCTCCGATTGAGCCGCTTATATTGCGGCGCAAAAAAGACATAATTCCCGGGTCGCAATCACTAAGTGGTTATAACGGCTTAAATTTTTGTAATGAATATTCCGTAATATTCAAACTATACTAATATAGGCCGAGCGTGCCCGATTGCCGTTTGACGGCTGCGGCGGGAGACCCTTCGCGAGAAGACGATATCAACCCGCAAGCCGTCGATAGCGCGGGAAAAACGCGGAAAAACCAGAGAAGGCAGGTCGTCATGACCGAGTTTAGCGCCAGCGAATTTCGCTCTCTCATCATAAGCGTGTTTCCCGAACTCACGGCCTCCGTCTTCAAGCTGGCGGCGCAGGGTTGGGACTCGCTTGCCGTCGACGTCGACGACACGCTGATCTTTAAATTTCCCCGCCATTCCGGCGCGGAAAGAGCGCTCGTCAAGGAAGCCGCCCTGCTCGACATCATCAGGCCGTCGCTGTCGATGGCGGTTCCAGACATGTGCATTCACGACGGGCCGCCGATCTTCTCCAGCCATGCCAAGCTCGAGGGCGAACATCTCATCGCCGAGGATTACGATGCGCTTGGCGAGAGTTATCGTCGGCGCCTCGCCGATGATCTTGCGCGTTTTTACGCCGAGCTGCACGTGCTCGATGCCGATCGCATGCGGTCGGCCGGCGCCGGGCCGATCCAGCCCTGGCAATCGTCGGAGGTGGTGCGAACCAAGGCCTTGCCGCTGCTGCCGCTCGACCTCCGGAGTTTTGCGCAGGCCATTATTTCCGATTTCGAAACCCTGCCGCCTGATCCCCACGGCAACATCTACGGCTTCTTCGACGGTCATGGCTGGAACATGGCCTTCGACCATGCGCAAGGGAGGCTCAACGGCATCTACGATTTTGCCGATTCGGGCTTCGGTCCGTTGCACCAGGAATTCATCTACTCGAACTTCATCTCGCCCGATCTCACCACTCGCATCGTATCGGCCTATGAAATGCTGACCGGACGCCGGCTCGACCGGCGGCGCATTGCAATCCTGACGGGCTTCCATCGTCTTTCCGAGCTCGCCGAATTTGCCGACGATCCGGCCTACCTCGAACAGATGATCCGAAGTGCTGCGACGTGGGCGGGGGCTGTCCACGTCGGCTGAAGCGAAACTGCTAGACTGATCGCGCCGCGCCGCCGTCGCAGCGGATCAGCGAGCCGGTGATGTAGCTTGCCGGCTGGCTGCAAAGGAAGGCAGCCGTTGCGGCAAATTCCTCCACCCTGCCATAGCGGCCGACCGGAATGCGCGCTTCCTTGTCGGTACGGATATCTTCGAGGCTCTTGCCCGTCCGCTTTGCCGCCGCCCCGTCGAGCTCGTCGAGCCTCCCGGTCAGGATGCTGCCCGGCAAGAGCAGGTTGGTGGTAACGCCGAAGCCGCCCACTTCGGAGGCAAGCGTCTTGCTCCAGCCGGCAAGTGCGGGGCGCAGCGTATTCGACAAAGCCAGATTGGCGATCGGTTCGATCACCCCTGAGGAGGCGACCGTCAGGATGCGGCCCCAGCCCTGCGCCTTCATTCCGGGCAGCAGCGCATTGGTCAGCGTGATCACGCGGGCGACCATGGAGATAAAATAGGTCTCGAGCTTTTCACCCGTCATGTCCTCGGTCGTACCGGGCTTCGGCCCGCCGGTATTGTTGACGAGGATATCGAGCCCGCCGAATTTTTCGTTCACCGCCGCCGTCGTCGTCTCGACGAAGCGTTCATCCCCGAGGTCGGCCCAGATCCAGTCGGCCCGGCCTTTGCCTTCGGCATTGATTGCCTTGCAGTTGGCGTCCAGCTGCTCGCCGCTGCGCCCGCAGAGCAGCACATTTGTGCCTTCGCGCGCCAGTGCTGCGGCGATGCCGAGGCCGAGGCCACGCGAGGAGGCGAGGACGAGCGCCCGTTTGCCTTCGATGCCGAGATCCATGATCGTTCCCTCCAATATCTTTGAGCGATGTATAAGGCGCATGCGCCGGAAAAGGGAAGGGCGTGTGGTCGGTTCGGCGTCGTTTGATAATTGACGTTCACGTAAACCGCATATAATTCTGGCGTCCAGGGCATATCATTGTGCGAATTGAAGATTGGCTGTCGTATCCCGGCTCGACAATGCTTTCTCGTTTTGACAAGAAAGTGCCTATGACGGGATGACGGCCGCGTGCCGCCAAGCGGAGACGAGTGAATGACCGAGACGACTGAGCTGCCCGAACGCGAGAGCATGGAATTCGACGTGGTGATCGTCGGCGCCGGTCCGGCTGGTCTTTCTGCGGCGATCCGGCTGAAGCAGGTCAATCCGGAGCTTTCGGTCGTCGTGCTGGAGAAGGGCTCGGAAGTCGGCGCCCACATCCTCTCCGGCGCCGTCGTCGATCCGATCGGCATCGACCGGCTGCTGCCCGGCTGGCGCGAAGAGAGTGAGCATCCCTTCAAGACCGAGGTCACCGCCGACCATTTCCTGCTGCTCGGCCCGGCCGGCTCGATCCGCCTGCCGAATGTGCTGATGCCGCCGCTGATGAACAATCACGGCAACTACATCGTCTCGCTCGGGCTCGTCTGTCGCTGGCTGGCCGGTAAGGCCGAAGAACTCGGCGTCGAGATTTATCCGGGCTTTGCCGCAACCGAAGTGCTCTATAATGACGAGGGCGCGGTCATCGGCGTCGCCACCGGCGACATGGGGATCGAGAAGAACGGTGAGCCCGGCCCGAATTATACGCGCGGCATGGAACTGCTCGGCAAATACGTGCTGATCGGCGAAGGTGTACGCGGCTCGCTCGCCAAGCAGCTGATCGCCAAGTTCGATCTGCAAAAAGGTCGCGAACCGCAAAAGTTCGGCATTGGCATCAAGGAACTCTGGCAGGTCAAGCCGGAGAACCATAAGCCCGGCCTGGTGCAGCACTCCTTCGGCTGGCCGCTCGGGATGAAGACCGGCGGCGGTTCCTTCCTCTATCACCTCGAAGACAATCTGGTCGCCGTCGGCTTCGTCGTCCATCTCAACTACAAGAACCCCTATCTCTATCCGTTCGAGGAATTCCAGCGCTTCAAGACCCATCCGGCGATCCGCGGAACCTTCGAGGGCGGCAAGCGGCTCTCCTATGGCGCGCGTGCCATCACCGAGGGCGGTTATCAGTCGGTGCCGAAGCTCTCCTTCCCCGGCGGGGCGCTGATCGGCTGTTCGGCTGGTCTCGTCAACGTGCCGCGCATCAAGGGCAGCCATAACGCGGTTCTGTCGGGCATGCTGGCGGCCGAGAAGGTGGCGGCGGCGATTACAGCCGGCCGCAGCCATGACGAGGTGGTCGAGATCGAAAACGAATGGCGCAAGGGCGACATCGGCAAGGATCTCAAGCGGGTGCGCAACGTCAAGCCGCTGTGGTCGAAGTTCGGCACGGCGCTCGGCGTGGCGCTCGGCGGTCTCGACATGTGGACCAATACGCTGTTCGGCTTCTCGTTCTTCGGCACGCTGAAGCATGGCAAGACCGATGCGCAGTCGCTCGAGCCGGCCGCAAACCACAAGCCGATTGCCTATCCGAAACCGGATGGCGTCTTGACCTTCGACCGGCTGTCCTCGGTGTTCCTGTCGAACACCAATCACGAGGAAGACCAGCCGGTGCATCTTCAGGTCAAGGACATGGGCCTGCAGAAACGTTCGGAGCACGACATCTATGCCGGCCCGTCGACGCGTTACTGTCCGGCCGGGGTTTATGAATGGGTCGAGAAGGACGGAGAGGAGACCTTCGTCATCAACGCCCAGAACTGCGTGCACTGCAAGACCTGCGACATCAAGGATCCCAACCAGAACATCAACTGGGTGCCGCCGCAGGGCGGCGAGGGGCCGGTCTATCCGAACATGTGAGGCGGATTATCCACGCCGCCGACAATTTTACGTGCTGACGCCTTCGTATCGCCTGCGGCGGGCGGCCGTTAGCCGTTCGTTAACCATAATTTCCTTAGCGTGCGACATCTTGTTGACGCACTAAGGACACATTCATGACGATCTCCCGCCGGGGTTTCCTGATCGCTCTGCCGCTTTTTGTCGCCGGCTGCTCTTCGACCGGCCTGAACAGCCAGACCAATTACGCCGCACTTCCGGATGAAAAATTCCCGTTGAGGCAGGTGCCGATCGACAAGATCAAGCCGGAACTCCGCCGTCAGGAAGTGGCCTACGAAACCACCCATGACGCCGGCACCGTGGTGGTCGACACCCCGACGCGCCGTGCCTATTATGTCCTCGGCGGCGGCAGGGCGGTGCGGTACGGCGTTGGCGTCGGTCGCGAGGGGCTGGCATTTGCCGGCAACGCCTATATCGGCCGCAAGGCCGAGTGGCCGAGCTGGACGCCGACGGAAAACATGCAGCGCCGCGAAGAGCGTTATCGCAAGCTCGCCGGCGGCATGCCGGGCGGTCCGAACAACCCGCTCGGCGCACGAGCGATGTATCTCTATCGCGGCGGCGGCGACACGCATTTCCGCATTCACGGCACCAATCAGCCGCAATCGATCGGGCTCGCCATGTCGAGCGGCTGTATTCGCATGATGAACCACGACGTGATCGACCTCTATAGCCGGGTCGAAGTCGGCGCCAGGGTCGTCGTCATCCAGGCTTGAGCGAGCAAAATCACGTTGATTGAAAAAGCCGCCGCAGCGATGGCTGTCGGCGGCTTTCGACGTTCGTTGGTCCGGTGGCGGTCAGCGGCGCTGGGCGGCGATCCCCGTGGAAAGCGCAACGCCCATGCCGGTGATCACGGCGGCGCTGATTTCCGTCAGGCCGATCGGTTCGCCAAGCAGCAAGCCGCCGCCAAGCGTTGCCAGCACAGGCGTCAGCGCCGTGAAGGCGGCGGCCTGCGTTCCGCCGAGCGTTGTGACGGCGGTGCCGTAGGCGACCATGGCGACGAGGCCGGAAAGAATGCCCTGGCTCAGCACCTGCAGGCCGATTTCCGGAAGCGGTGCCTGCTGCAGCGAGATGCCGAAGATGAGGGCCAGCGCGCCCATGATCAGGAAGGACCAGACGGCGATCAGCGCGCTTGCCTGCACGGCCGTCAGGCCGGAGCGGCGGAAGGCATGCGTATAGCTCGCCCACAATACGGCGCCGGCCGGTAGCAGCACGAAGCTCGTCCATGGAAGCGAGGCGTCTGCAAGGCTGTGGGTGAGCAGGATCAGCACGCCGGCGACGATTGCGACCAGCCCGGCGATGCGGGTGGTATCAGGTCTTTCGCCAAACAGCACGATGCCGATCAGCGCCGCCGCGAGCGGCATCGAGCCGCCGAGCAGGATGCCTGAAGACGCAGCCGGCGTCGAATGGATTGCCAGCGTGGTGAGCAGGAAGAAAACGGCGCCGGACCCGGACACCATGATCGCCACCAGGTGCAGCGGCAGGGACTTCGGCAACAGTCCGGTCTTCAGCCAGACCGGCGAAAGCACCAGCGCCGGAATGCCGAAGCGGATCAGCCCGATGTCGACCGAGCCGAGCGGCGTTGCGGCGCTGTGGCGGGTGACGAGAAACCATGTCGCCCAGATCAGTACGGTAACGGTGCCGCCGGCATAACCCAGTGCCTGCGAAGGCGATTTGTCGTTCGTAAATGCAATGGTGGTCATCGTCCTGTCCCTTCCTTCATCCGGAGCCTTTCCGGTTGAGGAAAAGATTAGTCCCAGAGGGCAGGGCATGTCCTTGCTATCTCTGGCTCAAAAATCATATTATGCGCAATATTCTGCCAATCGACGCCAACAGGGATCGCGAAAATGCCAAATCTCGATAAATTCGATATCGCCATCCTGAAGTGCCTGCAGGAGGATGCACGGGCAACCAATGTCGAGATCGCCGAGAAGGTGAACCTTTCGCCGTCGCCCTGCCTGCGCCGCATCCGCAATCTCGAACGCTCCGGTATCATCCGCGGCTACACGGCCGATATCGACCGTAAGGAGGTCGGCCTCGGCCTGACCGTCTTCGTCGAATTCAAGGTCGCCCATCACAGCCGTGAGAATTCCGAGGCGCAGCAGAAGGCGCTGCTCGCCATCCCCGAGATCGTCTCCTGTTTCCTGATTTCGGGCACGGCCGATTTCCTCGCCGAAGTGGTGGTCGAGGATCTCGCCGCCTACGAACGGCTTCTGACGGAAACGCTGTTGACCCTGCCGAATGTCAGCGACATCCGCTCCAACTTCGCCATCCGCAGCATGAAGACGCATGGGCCGTTGAAGCTGCCCGAGGGAAAATAAATCCCCTCGGGGCTTGCTGCCATTTGCGGGTGCTACAGCAGCGTCCCGCTGAGGATGAGCAGGGCCACCGAGAAGTAGATGACGAGCCCGGTGACGTCGACCAGCGTGGCGACGAAGGGGGCCGAAGCGCTGGCCGGATCGAGCCGGAGCTTCTGCAGCAAGAAGGGCAGCATCGAACCGCAGATCGAGCCGAAGGTGACGATCCCGATCAGGGCGGCAAACACCGTGATGGCGACCATCTGCCAGTGCGGGCCGTAGTCGTAGAGGCCGGCCGACTGCCAGAAGACGATGCGAATGAAGCCGACGAGGCCGAGGATCGCGCCGAGCACGATGCCGGTCGGCAGTTCGCGCAGCAGCACCTTCCACCAGTCCGAAAGCTTCAGCTCGCCGAGCGCCAGCGCCCGAATGATCAGCGAGGTCGCCTGCGAACCGGAATTGCCGCCCGAGCTCATGATCAGCGGGATGAACAGCGTCAGCACCACGGCCTTTTCCAGCTCGCCTTCGAAATGCTGCATGGCGCTTGCCGTCAGCATCTCGCCGAGGAAGAGGGCGGCGAGCCAGCCGGCGCGCTTGCGGATCATGCCGGCGAAGCCGATCTTCATGTAGGGCTGGCCGAGCGCCTCCATGCCGCCGAACCTCTGGGCCGCTTCCGTCGTGTCTGATATCATCGTGTCGATCACGTCGTCGACGGTGACGATGCCGAGCATCTGCCCATGTTCGTCGGTGACCGGCAGGGCGAGCAGGTCATGCTTGCGGATCAACCGGGCGACATCCTCCTGCTTCATCAGCGGATCGGCCGAAACCGGCGCACCCTTCTGCGCCACCGAGAGGATGGAAGCATCCGGCTCGCCGGTGATGAGGCGGCGCAGCGTCACCACATGCATGAGCGCATGGCTGATCTCGTCGAGCACATAGATGGCGTAGACGGTCTCGCGCGAGCGTTCGACCTGGCGCACATGGTCGAGTGTCTGGGCGATGGTCCAGTTCACCGGCACGCTGACGAATTCCGTCGTCATGATGCCGCCGGCCGTGCGCGGCGGGTAGCCCATCAGGTGCTGGATCGCGATGCGCACCGGCTCGTCGAGGCTGGCAAACAGCCGGGCGCGGGTCTCGCCGTCGAGTTCGAGCAGCACGTCGGCGACACGGTCGTTGGACATGCCATGCAGCAGGCGTGCAGCGTCCTCGGCGCTGATCAGCGCCAGGATCTGTGCAGCGTTGCGAAGCTCCGGCCGGTCGAGGATGTTGACGGCATAGTCGAGCGGCATGCCGGTCAGCACGCGGCCGGCGTCCTGGACGGTCAGCGCGTTCAACGATTCGACGTGTTCGGCGATCGTTGCGCCGCGGCTGTTGTTGATGAAGGCACGGGCGGCATGGCCTGCCCGAAGAGGGAAGCGATTGATATTCATTTGAGGCTCGCCTTTCCGTCGATCCGCCGTAGCGTCCCGACCGGGCGAGCCGACAGGAGTCGGTCAGCGCACGAGGGCCGCGTACGGCAAGGGCAATCGACTGCTACTGTCGCTTGGCATCGTTAAGATGGCTCCGTTAAAATCCGCGGAAGACGAGTGCCGTCCACGTGAGATTCTAGGTGGTCCCGAACGCGAAAAAAGTCAAGCGGGGTAAAAGCTTAACGCCAGAATGTCGCACACCCGCGCATTGTGGGCGGAGACGCTCTACGCGGCCTGCGTGCTCCGGCTGCGACGCTCCAGCCGTGCTGAGGCCGCAAAGACGAAGAGGCCGAGGAAGGACAGTGCTGCGCCGACATAACCGGTTGCCGCAAAACCGTAGCCCCAGGCGATGACGAGACCGCCGAGCCAGGCGCCGATCGCATTGGCGATGTTGAAGGCGGAATGGTTGGAAGCGGCGGCAAGCGTCTGCGCATCGGCGGCGACATCCATCAGCCGTGTCTGCAGCGCCGGGCCGGCGGCAAAACCGCAGCCGACGAGGAAGACGGAGAGGCCGAGCATATAGGGATTGGCGGCGGTCAGCGAGAAGGTGGTCAGCACGACGATTTTATAGACGAGCGAGCCGCCGATCGTACCGAGCAGCGATTTGTCGGCGAGCCATGAACCGATGAAATTGCCGGCATTCATGCCGACGCCGAAGAGCACCAGCATGATCGGAACCGCTGTTTCCGGCAGCATCGCCACCTCGGTTGTCGTCGAGGCGATATAGCTGAACATCGCAAACATACCGCCGTAACCGACAGCGGCGATGCCGAGCGTCAGCCACACCTGCGGCCGGCGGAAAGCCCCGAGTTCGCGCAGGAAGCTTGCCTCCTCGGAAACCCTGTCCTTGGGAACGTAGAACCAGATCAGCGCCACCGTCAGCAGGCCGAGCACGCCGACCGAGAAAAATGCGATCTGCCAGTCGAGCGACTGGCCGAAGAACGTCGTCAAGGGCGTGCCGAGAAGTGTTGCGACGGTTAGGCCGAGCATGACGCGGCCGACGGCACGTGCGCGGCGGTGCACAGGCACCATCGAGGCGGCGACAAGGGCTGCGACGCCGAAATAGGCGCCATGCGGCAGGCCGCTGACGAAGCGCAGCAACGTGAAGGTTTCGAAGGTCGGCGCCATGGCGCTGAAGATATTGCCGGCGGCAAAGATCAGCATCAGTGTCAGCAGCAGCGTACGGCGCGCCATCTTCGCGGCGAGCACGGCGATGACGGGCGCGCCGATGACGACGCCGAGTGCATAGGCGCTGATGACGTAGCCGGCTTGCGGGGGCGTGACCGAGAAGGTCTTGGCGACATTGGGCAATAGGCCCATAATCGCGAATTCGCCGGTGCCGATGCCGAAGCCGCCGCAGGCGAGCGCCAGCTGGACCAGCGCTACTGTCGTTGCCGAGGGCAGCCCTTCATCCTGGCTATCGATGGAATCATTGACGGTGATCTCACTCACGAGAGCTCCTCGATGCGGTTTTCTGATTGGCGATGGCCTTGGCGCTGGCACGGCCGCGGGCCGATCGTTCAAAATGGCGGGAGGTGGAGACCTGTCTCCGATCCTTCCATCTATCCGTGACGACCCGGCCGGCGTCGAGTGCGTTTTTTGCAGTGCAGCGTCCTGCTATGTGCATATGTCCGTTGCAATTTTTGCATTTCTGTCGTCTCCCGGGAAAGGTACTGGCGCTTGAAATCGCCGATCCCGAAACCATCTGATGGGCAAGGCAGGATTATTTCCGCGCCAGAGACGGGAGCCCTCATGAAGCTTGTAGGCTTTTTCAATCGCGACGGCGGTACCTTCAGGACCACCGACATGCTGGCCTACGAAAAGAGGGCGGAGGCGGCTTTCCGCGAAGCTGGGCACGATTTCGACGCCATCGTCTTCTCCGGAAAGGAGATCATTCCCGCCATGGAGCGGGCGGCCAAGCGCGACGACATCGACGGGATCGTCGCCGGCGGCGGCGACGGCACGATTTCGGCGGCGGCATCGATCGCCTGGAAAAACGGCATTGCGCTCGGCGTCGTGCCGGCCGGCACCATGAACCTGTTTGCCCGCTCGCTGCGTGTGCCGCTCGATATCTGGCAGGCGCTCGATGTGCTTGCCTCTGGCGAGATCGACAATGTCGATATCGCCAGCGCCAACGGCCGGCCCTTCATCCACCAGTTTTCCGCCGGCCTGCATGCCCGAATGGTGCGCTACCGCAACGCCTACAGCTATCGTTCGCGGCTGGGCAAGATACGGGCGAGCACAAAGGCGGCCTTGGGCGTCATCTTCAACCCGCCGGAATTCGAAGTCGAGTTCGAGGCGGCCGGCATGCGCGAGCGCCGCAGGGTGTCGGCAATCTCCGTCTCCAACAATCCCTTCGGTGAGAATGCGCTGCTTTACGCCGACAATCTGAGAAGCGGCGAGCTCGGCTTCTATACGGCAAATCCGCTGAAACCGGTCGGTGTCGCCCGTCTCGCCATCGACATGCTGCGCGGCAAGGTCCGCGAGAATGCCGATG
This sequence comes from Rhizobium sp. NZLR8, assembly GCF_019685025.1. NCBI lineage: Bacteria > Pseudomonadati > Pseudomonadota > Alphaproteobacteria > Hyphomicrobiales > Rhizobiaceae > Rhizobium > Rhizobium sp. NZLR8. Next base: position 298,071 of record NZ_JABDVY010000003.1, read on the forward strand.
TCATGGTGATGCATCCGGCGGAGGTGCAACTGCATTTCCCGAAACTGCGTTACAAGGCCAATTGTGTCATGGACGGCGAGTTGCTGCCGCTCGAACGCGACGTCTCGATCCGACTGCATCCAGGCGAGTTGAAGGTTCTCGTCAAGCAGGGTCTCGCCGCGCAGGTGGATGCGGCCGAGCGCCGCGAGCCGGCTGTGTAGGTCTTCTGCTGAATTTCAGAGCCGCGGCAGATAAGTGCGATAGTCGAAATCCGAGACGGTGCGCAGATGCGCAAGCGCTTCCTTGCGCTTGGTGTCGCCGTAGAGCGCCTGATAACGTGCGCCGAAGATATCGGCGATGAAGGGCGAGGCACGGAAGGCTTCGACGGCACTCAGGAAATCATGCGTCAGCCGCGCGGTATTCGCCGGTGTGTGCGACGGCGACGTCTCCTCGCCGGGGTCGAGTTCGCCGTCGAGACCGATAAGCATGCCGCCAAGGATCGCGGCGAGCAGCAGATAGGGATTGGCGTCGGCGCCGGCGACGCGGTGCTCGATGCGGGCGGCCGGCCCATCCTTGTCGGGTATGCGGATCGCCGTGCCGCGATGGCCGCTGCCCCAGGTCAGATCGACAGGTGCAAACGAGCCCGGCTGGAAGCGGCGATAGGAGTTGGCGAACGGGGCGAAGATCAGCTGCGCCGCGCGCATGGTGTCGAGCAGGCCTGCTGTCACCGATTTCAGCAGTTTCGGTTCGCCGCCCTTGGCATCGAGAATGTTGCGGCCTTGCACATCGATGATGCTCGCATGCACATGCAGGCCGGAGCCGGCATGGTCGGAATAAGGCTTGGCCATGCAGGTCGATTTCAGTCCGTGGCGGCGCGCCGCCTGCTCGGCGATGCGCTTGAGGTAGAGGCAATCGTCCGCCGCGGCCAGCGCATCGGGGCGGTGCAGCAGGTTGACCTCGAACTGACCAGGGCCGAATTCCGCCGTCGTCGCATCCGCCGGCAGCCCCTGCGCCTTCGCATAGGCCCTCAGCGTCCCGAGATAGACGTCGAGTGCATCGACGGCGCTCATGTCGTAAAGCTGGAAGCCGTTCGGTTCGCCGCGATAGGTGAGGCTTTCGGGCGGGGAGGGGCGGCCGGCCTCGCGCCAGTCCCCTGACATCACGTAGAATTCCAGCTCGGTCGCCACCACGGGTGTCAGGCCGCGTGCACGATAACGATCGAGCACCGAGGCGAGGATGGCGCGCGGATCCATGAAGCTCGGGATGCCGTCGAATTCGTGCATGGTGGCAAGCACCTGCATCGAGCCCTCGGGCGCCCAGGGCATCGGCGCGAGGCTCCGCCGGTCGGGGACGAGCTTGCCGTCCGGATCACCGATCGTCAGCGACAGGCCGGTAATGTCGTCATTGTCGTCGCCCCAGATGTCGAGCGATTGCGTCGAGGTCGGCAGGCGGATGTCGCCGGCCCAGATCTTGTCTTCGGCGCCGGGCGGAAGCTGCTTGCCGCGCAGATCGCCGTTCATGCCGACGATCAGGATCTCAAAACGAGGATCGCCGCCCTCGGCCTTGCCGTCCACCCTGTCGCTCGCCATGACCTTGAAAATCCTCCGGGACAAGGCCAAGCTCCTATCCCATCGATAACAGCCTTTCAATCCGCGAGGGTCTTCCCATTATGCCCGATACCTACCCACCCTCGAACCTTGCGGCGATCGACGCCGCGCATCACCTGCATCCCTTCGCCGACATGAAGAAGCTGAATGCCGAAGGCACGCGCATCATCCAGCGCGGCGAGGGCGTTCATATCTTCGACAATCACGGCAGGAAATATCTCGATGGCTTCGCCGGCCTCTGGTGCGTCAATATCGGCTATGGCCGCCGCGAGATCACTGACGCCGTTGCAAGACAGATGAACGAGCTGCCCTATTACAATACCTTCTTCGGCACGAGTTCGACGCCGGCGACGCTGCTTGCCCAGAAGGTCACCGCCCACGCGGGGGCGCGTTTCAACCATATCTTCTTCACCGGCTCCGGCTCGGAGGCGAACGACACCTGGTTCCGCATGGCCCGCGTCTATTGGAGCGCCGTCGGCAAGCCGTCGAAGAAAATCGTTATAGCAAGGAAGAACGGCTATCACGGTTCGACCGTCGCCGGCGCCAGCCTCGGCGGTATGAAATACATGCACGAGCAGGGCGACCTGCCGATCCCGGGCATCGTTCATATCGGCCAGCCCTATTGGTACGGCGAGGGCGGCGATCTCTCGCCTGATGAATTCGGTCTCAAGGTCGCCCGCGAACTCGAAGCGAAGATCGACGAGTTGGGCGAGGAAAATGTCGCAGCCTTCGTCGCCGAACCGGTGCAGGGGGCTGCCGGCGTCATCATCCCGCCCGAGACCTACTGGCCGGAGATCGACAGGATCTGCAAGGCGCGTAATATCCTGTTGGTGACCGATGAGGTGATCTGCGGTTTCGGCCGGCTGGGCGCCTGGTTCGGCTATCAGCATTTCGGCGTCGAGCCCGATCTGGCGCCGATCGCCAAGGGACTGTCCTCCGGCTACCTGCCGATCGGCGGCGTGCTCGTCAGTGACCGCATCGCCGACGTGCTGATCAACGAGGTCGGCGAGTTCAATCACGGCTTCACCTATTCCGGCCATCCCGTCTGCGCTGCCGCCGCCCTCGAAAACCTGCGCATCATCGAGGAGGAGAAATTGGTCGAACGGGTGCGCGACGATATCGGCCCCTATTTTGGCAAGGCCTGGGCGGCCCTTGCCGAGCATGATCTGGTCGGCGAGGCCGTCAGCATCGGCCTGATGGGCGCCCTGCAGCTGACTGCCGACAAGAGCACGCGCACGCGTTATGACAAGCCCGATCAGGTCGGTGCGCTGGTGCGCAACCATGCGCTGGCGAACGGCCTCGTGCTGCGCGCCACGGGCGACCGCATGCTGGCCTCGCCACCGCTTGTCATCAGCCATGCGGAGGTGGACGAGATGGCAAGAATTACCAGCCTGGCGCTGGATTTGGCCTGGAAGGAACTGAAATCCTGATTTCGCTTAGTCCGGCTGGTTGATCCAGGCATAGCCGAAACGGTAGCGATCCTCGCCGCGCCCGTAGAAATAGGGCGCGTCGATCACCGACCCATCCGGTGCGGACGTGCCGAGATTGGCTTGGAGCCATTGAGCCATGGCCGGCGGGAGGGCTTCGCTTCCCCCTTTCGGCGGTATCAGCCAGACGAGGAGAAGCGGTCGCCGGTCGGTCAGATCCGGATGGAAGCCGGGATAATCCACGGAGAGAACCGGCAAGCCGGGAATATCCTGCCGGAGATTGCCGGCAAGCAGGCTGTCTCCGGCAAGGATCGCCGCCGGCTCGGCCTGTTTGCGCAGGCTTTCCAGCATCGTGGCATAGGGCCTGTTCAATCGTTCGTAGTGACCGGTGAAGCGTGCGGCCGCGACACTGCCGTAAAGGGCCGCTGGCACGCCGATCATGATGATCGCGACGATCGCCATAAAACGCCGGAACGCCCTGCCTGTCGCGACGCCGGCGGCCTCGATCTTCAGGCAGAAATAGAGCGGCAGGATGAAGAGCATCGGCACCAGCCAGCGGTCCTTGATACCGGCCGCGCCGCCGAAGACGATCAGAAACAGAATGCCGATGAGGAAGACGAGCATCATCCGCTCGATGAGCCGTGTCCATTCCGAGCCGGCGGTGAGCGCCGGACGAAGGCTCTTGCCGAAGACGATGGCAAAGACCGCCACCGTCAATCCGGCAAAGCTGATGGTGGCGAGAGCGAGCGAGGTGACACCCATGGCCACCTGCACGAGATAGCTCGCATGGCCGCTCGCAGTCATCTTCTCCAGGGTGCGTGCGGTGGCGAAATCGAGATTGTCCTTCAGCCAGAAGAGATGCGGCAGGGTGATGACGAATGCCACCGCCACCGTCAGCATCAGCCGCCGGTCGAAGATCCGCGGCCGCAGGCGCGCATCCGCCAGCGCGGCAATCAGCGCTGCCGCCGGCAGGATCGCGAAATTATATTTAGCAAGCAGTCCGAAGCCGATTCCGATGCCGGCGATCAGATAGGAGGCAAGGCTCGGCTGTTTCAGGCTGCGGATGAAGCCGTAGAAGAAGATGCTGGCCGAGAAGAACACGGCGACCGTATGCGTGAGGTCGCGCTGCATCTCGAAAGCCATCTGCGGGATCGTCAGCAGCCCCAGTGCTGATATCGCCACCAGCGCCTTGTCGCGCAGCAGGAGACGCGCGGTCAGGCCGTAGAGCAAGTAGGACGTGAACAGCAGAAGGTTTTTCACCACCGAAAGCGCGGCAAGCGAGACGCCGGCAAATTGGAAGACGGTGTATTGCAGCCAGTTGTAGAACGGCGGCTGAGGGCCGTAGCCGGCGGCAAGCCATTGCGAGCGGAAGGCCTGTTCGGCTTCGTCGAGATCGAGCGAATGCGAGGTTGCCAGCCGCACGCCGACCTGAAGCACGAAATAGGCCGCCAGCAGAACGAAAATCCACCGGATGTCGCGGCTATTGGTTTCGCTCATCTATCTGGCCCTCGGCTGAACCCAGGCGTAACCGAGCGCGAAATTGTCGCCCGGGCGGCCGAAATAATAGGGAAGCGACAGCGAGCCGATCTCCTGCGGCGCGATGCCCGCTGCCGTCAGCGCCGATGAAAACTGCTCCGGCATGACCGCATCGGCGGCCGTCGCCGTCTTCTTGCCGCGCCAGACGATCAGCACCGGTCCCTTCGCCTCGGCATAGGCTGGAATGCCAGGTGCCGGGAAATCGGGGATGACCGCGGGCACATCGGGAAATTGCAGCCGCATGTTTCCGCCGACATAGGTGTCCGAGGCGATCACCAACGCCGGTTCCGCCTGCCGCGACATCTCGCGGGAAAGGCGCGCCATCGGCACGTTCGGCCTGCTGTAGACGCCGATCAGCCCGGCGCCGACGACACGCAAGCCGAGTGCGATCAGCACGCAGGCCATCAGCACCGGCAGCACCGGCCGGAGGCGGCGTAGCCCTCCGGAAAGGTCGATGCCGGCAGCCTGCATCTTCGCCAGGAAATAGATCGGCAGCACGAGCAGGAACGGGTCGAGCCAGCGTTCACGCACAGTGGTGGAGCCGGTGAAGAGCACGATGAGAACGATGCCGGCAAGGCTTGCGAGCATCATCCGCTCCATCATCCCGGTCCAGCGGTTGCCGGCCGAAAGGGCACGGATAAAATCCCGGCGGAAGGTGGCGGCGAAGATAGCGGCCGGCAGGGCCGCAAAGGCAATGATGGCAACGACAAAGGCGATGATGCCCTTGCCAATTCGCACCATGCCGGCGGGTTCGTTGCCGGCCGCCATCTTCACCAGAGTATCCGAGGAGGCAAATGCGAGATTGTCTCGCAGCCAGATCGCGTGCGGCAGGACGATGACCAGCGCAACGGCGATCGCCGCCGATATGCGCCAATCGAGCGCCCTGCGGCGCCATTCGGCATCCGGCAGGATGGCGATCAAGGCGGCGGCTGGCATCAGTGCGAAATTATATTTCGAGATCAGGCCAATGCCTGTGGCAAGCCCGAGCACGAGATAGCTGCCGAGATTTGGTCGATCGAGCGTGCGGAAAAAGCCGTAGAGAAACAGCGAACTGGCAACGAGCAGTGCCGTCGTGTGGGTCAGATCCTGCTGGGCCATAAAGGAGACCTGGGGCAGGGTGATCAGCGCGAGCATGCCGATGGCGGCAAGCGCCTGGTCCTTCAAAGCTTCGCGCCCGGCAAGGCCGTAGAAAAGGTAGCACAGAAAGAGGAGAATATTCTTCGGAACGATCAGCGCGCCGATCGACATGCCCGTCACCGAAACGACGGCATATTGCATCCAGTTGTAGAAGGGCGGCTGCGGACCGTAGCCCGCCAGCAGATATTGCGAGAAGAAGGATTGCTCGGCCTCGTCGAGCTCCAGCGAATGCGGAAGCGCGAGGCGCAGCACGATGTTGAGCACGAAATAGGCCGCAAGCAGCAGGCCGGCGGTTTTGATCGTCCTCGTCGCGCGCTCCAGCATCGTGCTGCCGGCTTAGGCTTGGCTTCGATCGTCGAAGATCTGCCGCACGATATAATTCGGAGAGGCGTCGTCACGATAATAGGTGCGCGCGATCATCTCCGCCAGGATGCCGGTTGTGATCATCTGCACCGACGACAGCAGCAGCACGACGCCGACCATCAGCATCGGCCGCGTGCCGATATCGTTGCCCATGATGAACTTGTCGAAGCCGAGATAGATGAGGATCAGCATCGCGACCGCACCGAGGCCAAGACCCAGCGAGCCGAAGAAATGCCCAGGCCGCGCCTTGTAGCGCATAAAGAACATCACCGACAGCAGGTCGAGAATGACGCGGACGGTGCGCGAAATTCCGTATTTCGAAACGCCGTGTTCGCGCGCATGGTGGGTGACGGCCATCTCGCCGATGCGCGAGCTCGGGACGACGCCGGCCACCCAGGCCGGGATGAAGCGGTGCATTTCGCCCATCAGCTTCACCTGCTTGATGATTGAGGCACGGTAGATCTTCAGGCTGCAGCCGTAATCGTGCAGCTTGACACCGGTGATGCGGCCGATCAGGTAGTTTGCGCACCAGGAGGGGATCTTGCGCAGCAGCAGACCGTCCTTGCGGTTCTTGCGCCAGCCGACCAAGAGGTCGAGTTCGCGCCGTTCCAATTCGGCGACCATCGCAGGAATGTCCTTCGGATCGTTCTGCAGGTCGCCGTCCATCGTTGCGATCAGCCGGCCCTGAGCGGTGTCGATACCAGCCTGCATGGCAGCGGTCTGGCCGAAGTTGCGCTGCAGTTCGACAATCCTGAGCACCAGCCCGTCGCGTCCGACGAACTTGCGGGCGTTGACGAGCGTCGCATCCGTGCTGCCGTCGTCGACGAGGAGCAGCTCCCAGCGATGGGGATAGGCTGCCATCGCAGCCACGACACGCTCGACGAGCGGACCGACGCTATCCTCTTCGTTGAAAATCGGCACGACCAGCGACAGCTCGAGCGATTGTACCGGATCATTCGTACCGCGAATGGGCTCTACGGTTGTCTGCAACGTTCATCTCCAAAAGGCCGGACGGCCGAGCAATCTTACTGCTGCCGTCGCGCTTGCGGAAGGCTAGTACATGAACTGTCCGCCGGTTGCCAGCGGGCAATGCCGGTTTCCCCGCAATCGCTTGACCTGCCGCAACGCTATTTCGCGCCGCCCTCTACCCAGGAATACCCGATGGAGAAGCTGCGTTTGCCGTCACCGAAGAGATAGGGCAGCGTCAGCGTGTTCAACTCCTGCAGATGAATGCCTGATCTTGCGAGATCGTTGGCGAAGCCGGGGGAAATCGTCGGGTCGTCTGCGGTCTCGCCGCGCCAGACAACCAGAACCGGTCCCTTCGCAGCCGCATATTCGGGAACCCCGGATCCCGGGAAGAACGGTATCACCACGGGAACATCGGGAAGCGCCAGCTTCAGATTGCCGGCCACGAACTTGGTTCCAGCGACGATGAGAACCGGCTTGCGGGTCGCGGTCAATTCAGCGACGTAGCCCGCAAAGGGTACGTTCGTTCTCGTATAGGTGCCGATATATTGAATGCCGATGATCCGGAAGAGAAGGATCGACAGGATGACGACCATGAAGACCGGCACCACGGGCCGGAAGCGCGCAAGGCCGGCGGAAAGATCGACACCTGCGGTTTCCAGTTTCAGGAACAGATAGAGCGGCAGGACGAGCAGGCAGGGGTCGAGCCAGCGCTCGTGGATATCGCTTGCGCCGGCAAAGAGCACCACGCCGACGAAAGCGACCAGACTGATGACCATCATCCGCTCGATCACCCGGATCATCGGGCTGGACGAGGAGAGCGCGCCAAAGAAGTCCCGCCGGAAGGCCGCTGCGACGAGAACGATCGGCAAGGCGACGAAGCCGAGGACGGCGATGAGGAGAGATAATAGTCCCTGTCCGATGCGGGGCATGCCGGCGGGGGCCAAGTCTTCTGCGGTCATTCGCTCCAGTGTCGGCCCAGAGGCGCTTAGGAGATTGTCAGGCAACCAGAGCGCATGCGGCAGCACGATCAGAATGGCGACTACGATCGCCGGCAGCAAACGCCAGTCGATCAGGCGGCTGCGCCATTCCCGGTCCGGCAGCACGGCGAGGAGTGCTGCAGCCGGCAGGATGGCGAAATTGTATTTCGAGATCAGCCCGATGCCGGTGGCGATGCCGATGACGAGGAAACTTGCGAGCGTCGGCTGGCGCAGCGTCCGGAAAAAACCGAAGAGGAAGAGCGAGGTCGCAAACAGCAGGGCGACGGTATGGGTCAATTCGCGCTGCGCCATCAGACCCACCTGCGGCAGCGTAATCAGGCTCAGCATGGCGACGGCTGCCAGCGAACGGTTCTTCAGCACCTCGCGGGCAGCAAGCCCATAGAAGAGATAACAGCCGAAGAGAATGATATTCTTGGGCACCGACAGCACCCACATCGATATGCTGGTCACCGAAACGATGGCATATTGAATCCAGTTGTAGAACGGCGGCTGCGGGCCGTAGCCGGCAAGCAGGTATTGTGAATAGAAAGATTGCTCCGCCTCGTCGAGATCGAGCGTATGAGGCAAGGCGATGCGCAGCGCGATATTGAGCAGGAAATAGACTGCCAGAAAAAAGCTTGCGCTCGTAATGCTTTTGGTAATCCGCTCCAACATCGATCTCCACGTCAAGCCGGCAAGGCATGTGATTTACCGGTCAGCGCTGGGATCGTCGGCGGGGAATCGGAGTTCGCCGCCACTGCCCATCAACTCCGCCGTTGTGCGCAACCGTCATTTCTCTTAAAAGGCCTGGCGACGGGATCGGGCCCTGCCGACCCAAGCCCTGCCGACCCAAGCAAGGAATGCCTACTATATGAAGAGTTCGATCGTTGAAAGCCGGCAATCCTGGTTTATGCGCAATCGCATGACGGTGCTGACGGTCGTCATCGTCGCAGCCTATGCGCTCTTCATCCAATGGTTCTGGGGTTGGCCTGTCATTATCAGGCAATGGGCGGATATCGGCGCCGGCCCGGTGATCGGCGCGCTGGTGCTCCTGACGAGCACCTATTTCCTGCGCACTTGGCGCATCTATGATTATTTTCCGAAGGAGACGGCCGGCCGGTTCGCGGTCCTCTTCCGCGTCACGCAGATCCACAACCTGTTGAACATCATGCTGCCCTTCCGCACCGGCGAGACCAGCTTTCCGCTGCTGATGCGCACGGAGTTCGGTATTCCGCTGACGCGCGGAACCTCGGCGCTGTTCGTCATGCGGCTGCTCGACCTGCACGCGCTTGTCGCCGCCGCCGGTATCGGTTTTGCCGTCGCCGCCGCAGATGCAGTTGTTGCCTGGTTGCTCTGGACGATGTTTCTGCTGCTGCCGGTCGCAGCTTTCGCCGCCCGCAAGCCGCTGCTGCGCCTCGCCGCCAGGCTGCTGCCGGGGAAGGCGCAGAAATTCGTCGCTGAGATCGAAAACGGGTTGCCGGTCGATGCCATCGCTTTTACACGCGCCTGGGCGATGACCATCGTCAACTGGCTGGTGAAGGTGATGGTGCTTGCCTGGGCGCTCGGCCTGATGGGCGTGCTGCCGATGGCGGCAAGCTTCGGCGGTGCGCTTGGCGGTGAGCTTTCCTCCGTGCTGCCGGTACACGCGCCGGGTGGCGTCGGTACCTATCCGGCCGGCATCACCGCCGGCGCCATTGCTCTCGGCGCTTCGAGCGAGCGGCTGGCCCTGGCCGCGTTGGCGCAGGCAAGCGTCAACGCCCACCTGCTGATCATCGTCTCAGCGCTGACGGGCACGGCGATCTCACTGCCGCTCGGGCGTCGCGGCAAGCTCTGAAATCCGTTTTCTGAGAAATGCCTGCTCCGGCTCCTGCCGGCAAAGCGACAGCGCCGTTCCATAGGCCGCGATCGCCTCCTGCCGCCGGCCGAGGCGCCGCAGGAAATCGGCGCGCGCCGAATGAGCGAGATGAAAGGCCTTGAGCTCCTGGCGTTCCATAATGGCATCGACCAGATCCAGCCCCTTCGCCGGCCCTTCCGCCATCGCGATCGCCACGGCGCGATTGAGTTCGACGATCGGCGAGGGCTGAGCCGCCAGAAGAAGATCGTAATAGAAGGCGATCCGCCGCCAGTCAGTCTCATCGGCAGCAGGTGCCCTGGCATGCTCGGCGGCGATTGCCGCCTGCAGTGTGTAGGTGCCGATCTCTCCCGCCCGCATCGCCTCGGCAAGCAGCGCCGATCCTTCCGCAATCTTTTCATGATCCCAGAGCGAGCGGTCCTGATCGGCAAGCAGCACCAGCAGCCCCTGCTCATTGCTGCGGGCGGTGCGGCGGGAATCCTGCAGCAGCATCAGCGACAGCAGGCCGCGGACATCGGGATGCGGCAGCAGCGCCAGAAGCAGCCGGGCCAGACGGATCGCCTCCGCCGTCAGGTCGGCACGAACCACGGCCTCGCCCGAAGAGGCGGAATAGCCTTCGTTGAAGACCAGGTAGATGACGTGCAGCACCTGGTCGAGCCGCTCAGGCAGCGCCTCGCGGCCTGGCACCTCATAGGGGATATTCTCCGTTCGGATCCTGTTCTTGGCGCGCACGATCCGCTGGGCGACCGTCGGCGCCGGGGAGAGGAAGGCATGGGCGATCTCCTCGGTGGTCAATCCGCAGATTTCCCGAAGCGTCATCGCCGTCTGCGCATCGGAGGGGATGGCGGGATGGCAGCAGGTGAAGATCAGCCGCAGCATGTCGTCCTCGATTGGTTCCATGTCGCCGATCTCCGTTGCATCAGGCGTGTAGAGGCTGTCCTCGATGTGATGCTGCGACGCATCGAAGCGCGCTCGCCGCCGGATCGTGTCGATCGCTTTGAAGCGCCCCGTGGAAACGAGCCAGGCGAAGGGATTGCCGGGAATGCCGTCGGCCGGCCATGTCCGGGCGGCCGCGGCGAAGGCGTCGTGCAGCGCTTCCTCGGCCCGGTCGAAATCGCCGAGCAGGCGGATCAGCGTCGCCAGCACCCGGCGCGATTGGGTTCGATAAATCTCCTCGATCAGGCTTTCCAACGGCGCACCTCAGTCCGGCAGGGTCAGCATCCGCACGGGCCGAAGTTCGACCGCGCCGAAACGCGCCGAAGGGATCCGCCCGGCGATCTTTTTTGCCGTCGCCATATCAGGCGCCTCGATGACGTAGAAGCCGGCAAGATGCTCCTTCGTCTCGACATAGGGACCGTCGGTCGCGGACAGAGTGTTGTCTCGAACACGCAGCACGGTCGCCCTATCAGGCATCTCAAGCGCATCGGCGTGGACCATGATACCGTCGCGGCGCAGTTCCTCGTCGAAGGCGAAATGCGCTTTGACGAGGTCATCGGTCTCTTCAGATGTCAGCGTGCCGTCGGTGTCGGCGCTGTTATAGATCAGGCAGATGTAGCGCACGACTATTTCCCATCCTGGATGGCATAAGTCGGGCGCACTTCGATTGAGCAATATCTGAGGATCGGAAAACTGGACACGATCGTCTTCGCCTCCTCGATATTCTCGGCTTCGATCAGCACGAAACCACCGAGGTGCTCTTTGATTTCGGCAAAAGGACCATCGGTCGCGGAGGCTTCGCCGTTGCGCAGGCGGACGGTGATCGCCGCTGACGGTTCATGCAAGGCGAGCGCCACCAGCAGATGACCGCTCTCGCGCCAGCGATTGTCGCTGGTGATGCACTCCTGTGTGAGCGCATCCCATTCGGTCTGAGGAACCAGCTTGCTTTTTTCCGTGTCGAACCAGATCTGGCATAGAAACTTCATTGGTACCTCCTCATTGAGCTGCGAATTCGTGGATGGGCCGCACCTCGATCGCGCCGAGCTTGGCAAGCGGGATGCCAGCGGCGATGCGGATCGCGTCGTTGAGATCCTTGGCCTCGATCAGGATGAAGCCGCCGAGCGCCTCCTTGGTCTCGGTAAAGGGACCGTCCGTTACCGACATTTCACCGCCCCGCACCCTAACGGTCACCGCCGCTTTCGGCGACTGCAACGCCTGGGCGACGATCATATGTCCGCTTTCGACGAGGTCCTTGTCATAGTTCAAGGAGTTCGTGTCGAGCTTGGCCTTCTCCTCTTGCGTCATGGCGTCGAGCACGCCGTTATCGAACCAGACCTGACAGAGATATTTCATCGCGGACAGCCTCCCTTGCGGCGCTTCAATGACTCTGGACGATCGAGCTTCGCGCATTTCGACATCGCCCTAAAAAAACTTTTGGTGGGTCGGCTGTCGAAACGGCAAGTCAGCACTCGACAAGGCTTCATCGAAACCTGTCGAGGAGAACGACAATGAGCATTCTTGAAATCGCGCTGGCAAGCCAGATCTGGGCACGTCGCCATGAAAAGCGTCAGCAGGAGTTCCTCGAAAGCGATGGGCTGAAGATTCTCCAGCGCGTCGCTTTCGCCTTCCTGGCCTTCACCCTGTTGATCGCAGGGCTGAATATTGCCGCTGGCAGGCCGCAGACGCTTGCACAGCGCTCAGTGCCTGTTGTGATGACAGGCCGATGAGGAAACGGCCTATTGGAAGGCCGTTTCGAAGAAGCTGCGCAGCTTGCGCGAATGCAGCGCTTCCGTCGGCATGGCGGCAAGCTTCTGCACGGCGCGGATGCCGATCTGCAGATGCTGGTTGACCTGTGTGCGGTAGAAGGCCGTCGCCATGCCCGGCAGCTTCAATTCGCCGTGCAGCGGCTTGTCGGAAACGCAGAGCAGCGTGCCGTAGGGCACGCGGAAGCGGAAGCCGTTGGCGGCGATCGTCGCCGATTCCATGTCGAGCGCGATTGCGCGCGCCTGGGACAGCCGCTTCACCGGCCCGCGCTGGTCGCGCAGTTCCCAGTTGCGGTTGTCGATCGTCCCGACGGTGCCGGTGCGCATGATGCGTTTCAGCTCGAAGCCCTCGTAGCCGGTGATTTCGGCAACGGCTGCCTCAAGCGCCACCTGCACTTCGGCCAGCGCCGGGATCGGCACCCAGACCGGCAGATCGTCGTCGAGAACATGGTCCTCGCGCATATAAGCATGGGCAAGCACATAATCGCCGAGCCGCTGGCTGTTGCGAAGACCGGCGCAGTGGCCGAGCATCAGCCAGGCATGCGGGCGCAGCACGGCGACATGATCGGTGATCGTCTTGGCGTTGGAGGGGCCGACGCCGATATTGATCATGGTGATCCCGGCATGGCCCTTCTTCTTTAGATGGTAAGCCGGCATCTGCGGCAGGCGCGTAAGCGCCGCATCGGTTTCCGGCGCGCTCGAGCCGGGCAGGGTGACGATGTTGCCGGGCTCGACGAAGGCCGTATAGCCGTCGCCGCCCTCCGCCATCAGCTTGCGAGCCCAGCTGCAAAATTCGTCGATATAGAACTGATAGTTCGTGAACAGCACGAAATTCTGAAAATGCTCGGCATGCGTCGCCGTATAATGCGACAGACGGGCGAGCGAATAGTCGATGCGTTGCGCGGTGAATGGCGCAAGCGGCGAGGGCTCTCCCGGTGGCGGGATATATTCGCCGTTGGCGATCTCGTCATCGGTGGTGTTGAGGTCGGGCGTGTCGAAAATATCGCGCATCGGAACGTCGATGAAGGCGTTTGTCGATGCTTCCACATGCGCACCCTCGCCGAAGGCGAAATGCAAGGGGATCGGCGTCGTCGATTCCGACACGATGACCGGAACATTGTGGCTCTTCACCAGGAGCGCCAGCTGCTCCTTCAAGTAATGCTTGAAGAGCTTCGGCCGGGTGACTGTCGTCGTATAGATGCCCGGTGCCGTGACATGGCCGTAGGAAAGGCGCGAATCGACATGGCCGAAGCTTGTCGTCTCGATGCTGACCTGCGGATAGAAAGCACGATAGCGCGAGGAGATCGGAGCGCCCTGCGCCAGCTCGGTGAAGCTCTTGATCAGGAATGCCGTATTGCGCTCGTAAAGCGCCGTCAGCGCCTCCACCGCCTTGGCGGGATCATCAAAGCTCTGCGACTGGAAAGGGGGTGGCGAGGATATGTCGAGCGGCGACAAAGGGGAGATTCGTTTGTTCATGACGCATTATAGAGAGTTGTTTTTGACAAGCAAACGACGCGCGCCGGCGGAATCCGATTATTTTATCGTCTTCCGCGTCAGATGCCGCTCACTGCACCGATGGCGCGCAGAAGGTGCCGTTTCTCTCCAGGCAGGTATAGCTCGCCCCGAAATGCGACTGTGCGCCACCGCCGCCATTGTGCACCACCACCGCCGAAAACGTGATCGCGAAGATCGCCGCAAACAGTGTGATGATGCTGAAACGCCTTGCCAGAATATACATGTCCATTGCCTTGCCCCCGATACGCAACTCTATCGTGACAAGGGTTTTGCCATGGGGCGGCTGAATGAGTGCTGAGATACCGGTTCATCCAGCGTTCAGCTTGCCGGGGAGGCTCGGGCGGGTTGCGGAGGGGATTTACAAGGGTTCGCCAGGCCCGGCTCAACGCGTTCGATTTTGCCGGGTCGCTTGGGTGAAGGGGCGGAAAAGGGCCGCTGGCATGCCGGGGCGTTGGCATGCCCCGCGTTTGGTGATCGTCGTGCAGCCGCCAGGCTCAGAGCCGTGTCCATGTCTGGGCCTTGCAGAGGACCTTCATCACGCAGCCTTGCATCCTCAGCGAATTGCCGGAAATCTTGCCCGAGCCGCTATAAGTCTTGTCGGCGGCCGGGTCGATGATCTCGCCGGCATAGCTGCCACCGGTTCCCGCAAGCGTGCCGATCTTCCGGCCGGCATATTTGCCGGTCTTCAGCGTCACGCAATAACTGCCGCCGCAGGAAGCGATCACCGCCGTATCGCCGGCGGCCGTCTTCCAGTTACCGACGATCGGCTCCTCGGCATGCGAGATCCCCGCGATCATTGTTATGGCGGCGGCGAGAACGAAGCTGCGGATCATCTTTTCCTCCATGATGTCCCTGATCGGCCGCGAAACTAACTGACGCGAACGTAAAGGTAAATAAGCATGATTGTTATCCCGCAGACTGGGCAAAAGACGCGAGAAAAAGCCGTGCGGCGGCCTTTCAAAAATATCGCCTGCTGATTTCATGATGAACGATCCCTTTATTTTCAGATCTGAATCTTTCGTAAAATTCGAGCGAAAATCCCTAATCCGCAAGGCATCTGATGTTTAACAAAAACCCAAATTTACCAAGCATTTGCACTTTGTTTGTCTAGAATTAATCATGCATTTTAGGCGTTTTTTGAAAGCCGTTTGGCATAGTGAACCCATCAAACGAGCGGGGCAAACCCGCCGGACCGCAAGGGCCGCAAGCCGCGATAGACGGCAAGGCCCAGAGGTAAAACAGGGTAAGTCATAAACAGGCTAACAGGGATAAAACCGATGGCACGCTTTGAAATGCACAATGCTGAAACGGCCACCATGGGTGGCGACAACAGCGCCGATGTCTTCTGCGAAATGGGTCTGATGTATGCGACCGGCCGCGGTTGCGAAGTCGATCTTGTCGCAGCTCACAAATGGCTGAACATCGCCGCAATCAAGGGCAACGACCGCGCCGCCGAGCTTCGTGCCGACGTGGCCGCCGCAATGGACAAGATGCAGCTCGTGGCAGCGCTACGCGCCGCCCGCGAGTGGATGACGGTTCACTGACATTGTCCTGCCGGCAAATCGGCAGGAACGATATAACAACCTCGAAAAGAGGGGCTGGCGGGCACTTTAGATGGGGCCGACGCCGGGAGAACGGAACCGCGACCGAATCCTCCACCCGGTCGCGGTTCTCGCTGTTTTACAGCAAAGAGTGAGAGCATGATGCCGCCCGAAAACCGCTGACATTTTCGGCACATGCTCCATCAGCCGATCTGTTTCAGCACCTGCGGCAGGGTTTCTTCGAGAAGCGCCATATCCGCCTCTGGCCCGACGCTGACGCGAATGCAGCGATTGAGGGGCGCCACGCCAGGCATGCGGATGAAGACGCCGCGTTCCATCAGACCGTCGACGATCGCCCTGGCATATGCGCCGTCGCGGCCGGCGTCGATCGCCACGAAATTCGTTGCCGAGGGCAGGGGCTCAAGGCCGTTTGCCCGGGCGATACCGCCGATCCGGTCGCGCGCCGCGTGGATTTTCCCGACCACCTCGACGAGATAGGCCTGGTCCTTGAGGGCGGCGAGCGCTGCGGCCGTCGCCAACCGGTTCATGCCGAAATGATTGCGGATCTTGTCGAAGGCCTGCGCCGTGCCGGCGGCCGAGATCACGTAGCCGGTGCGCGAGCCGGCAAGCCCGTAGGCTTTGGAGAAAGTGCGGGTGCGAACGACGTTCGGCAGGTCGATAAGCGAGGAAATCGACGGCAGCGACCCTGCCGGCCCGGTCTCGCTATAGGCCTCGTCGAGCACCATCAGCGTCGTCTCGGGCAGCGCCCGGGCGAAAGCGACGATCCTGTCGGCATCCCACCAGCTCCCCATAGGATTGTCGGGATTGGCGAAATAGACGAGCGGCGCATTCTCGCGCTTCACGGCATCCAGCAGCCCGTCGAGATCCTCACGGTCGTTTGCGTAGCGAACCGTCACCAGTCGGCCGTCGAAACCGGTCACATGGAAGTTGAAGGTCGGGTAGGCGCCAAGCGAAGTGACGACAGGCGCGCCCGGCTCGATCACCAGCCGGACGATTTGGCCGAGCAATTCGTCGATGCCGCTGCCGATGGCGATATTGGTGGCCGAGACGCCGAGATGGGCGGCAAGCGCTTGCCTGAGCGCGAAATTTTCCGGATCATTGTATTTCCAGATATTGCCGGCCTCCTCGCGCATCGCCGCAAAGACGGAAGGGGCTGGACCAAAGCCGTTCTCATTGGCGCCGATACGGGCCAAAACGGCAAGTCCGCGTTGGCGCTCGATCGCCTCGGGGCCGACGAAAGGAACTGTGGAAGGCAGGGCGCTGGCAAGAGGCGTGAAGCGCGAAAAGGCGGACATGCGACGGCGGTTTCCCGGATATCGTGACAATTGGCGAAACAATAGGCCCGGGCACGGCCAACGCAAGCAAGATTATTTCCGCAACGGCAGCCCAGCGCGTCTTTTCAGACGCGCGAGACGCCAATCCCGATTCAAGGAATTATGCAGCCTCTTGGCCTGTTCACGCCCGGAAGATCGGCCCGCGCCGGGCGGCGATCGCTTCCATATTGCCGACGAGGAAATCGGTGCGGACGACGCGGCGCAGAACCTCGGGGTCCATAATGTTGATGAACCGCACGCCGATGCGTTCCTTGTGACGATAGACTTCGGCGCATCCGATGCGATAGGCGAGGCCGAGAATGTTGAGATAATAATGCTTCGGCAGGCCGGCCGTGGTCGATACGACAAACGTCGCGCCACCCTGGGAAATATCGATGATCTCGGCGCTTCGCATCGAGACGCCTGTGAGGCACGGCCGGACGGCGACGATGCGGGCTGGCCGCTTGACGCTGAATTCTTCCCAGCGCAGGTCGTAAACAGCGGACTTCACCGTGGCAAGGTGTGTGGCGCGGAGCATAGACATTCACATTCTCCGTCAGGACGCATTTGGGGTCTATGATCTCGATCAGGGCGGTTTTGATCGAGCAAGCTGGTCTTCATCCCGAGCAATCTGGTCTTGCTCCCAACCAAGGTCACATGAATGTTTTGCACATTCGTCAAATATAAAATTACAATTTTAACGAGTTCAAACTTTGTTCCTATGCGGGACGCCGTCATGTCCATTATCGGGACGCGGGCTTTCACTCCTTGGTATCGTTTCAGGCAAGAATTCTGACGGCGAGATATCCGCCGCCGGCGGTCAGCGCCGTCAGCAACGTGCCCCACGCCATGTCGACAAGGCTCATGGCGAGTGGCCAGTTGCGGAGTGTGGCAAGATTGGTGACGTCATAGGTGCCATAGGCCGCCAATCCTAGAATGGCGCCGTGAAGAAACGCTGTGGCGATCGAGCCTGCCGGCAGCGCGGGCAGCACTGCAAGCACGACCACTGCGGCGGCGAAGAACAGGTAGAACAATGCGGCGACCGCTAGATTGGGGGAAGGCAGCATGAGCGCCCCCAACTGGTCGCGATAAAAGTTGCGGGCGATGAGGCCAAGCCATATCCCGTCGCAGACGAGCAGGGTGAGAAAGGTGCCGGCATAGGCCAACAGTGATGTCTTCATCGTCAATCTCCCGAACCTGCCTTTTCTACGCAGCAAAGGCCGACCGGATTGCCGCCCGTTCGATTTCGGTGCAATTTTCCCGAACTCTTTCAACTGCCGGGCGTTCTGCCTTGATCGATGACGCAGGGCGCGCTTCGAATGACGACAGCGAGGAGTTGAAAATGGCCAACGTTAAAATCCCTTTGGAATCATGGGTTGTGGTCTGTGACGGAGCCAAGGCTCTGATCATGCAGAACGCGGGCGATGCCCAACTGATGAACCTGAAGGTGCTGGAAACCCTGACGCAGCCGAGCGCGCCGGATCGCGAGATTGGCGCCGATAAGCCCGGCCGAACCCATGCAGCAAATGGCTTCAGCGGCAGCGCTGTCGAGGAGACCAGCTGGCAGGATCAGGCCGAAGCCGAATTCCTGAAACAGGTGGCGGAAAAGCTTGACGAACTGGTGCAGGAAAAGAGTGCCCGCCGCATCGTTATCGTCGCACCGCCAAAAGCGCTCGGCACATTGCGGCCGGCGCTCAGCGCCGATACGCAGGCTGTGATCACCGCGGAAGTGGCGAAGGACTATACGAATATGCCGGTCGATGAGATCGAGCGCCATCTCGCCGCCTGAACCGACAGAAGCCTATCGACAGCGCCGCGCGTCGATTCCGGCGCGTTAAGGACGCTGTACACATTGAATGATGGGGGCGCGGGTCGAGAGGCCCGCGTTTTCGTGTCATGTCGACGGCCTCTGCCCGGCAAACAGGTCTTCATGATCGGCAAAGAGTGCCGCCAGGCGGTCGATGACGATCCTGACCTCCGGCCGTTGCCGCTCGTCGTCATGCGCAACGATCCACATTTCATAGGTCAGTTCGTCGATGAGAGGCCCGGCGCGGACAAGGTGGCGTTCCCGGTCGCCGATGAAACAGGGGAGCACGCCGCGCCCGGCACTCCCACGGATCAGGTAAAACAGCATATGCGGCGTGTTGGTCCAGCTGGTGATCCAGTAATCCGGCTGTTCGAAGGTCCATTTGTCCGCCGGCGTGACGGCGGTATCGGTGCCGAGCGAGATCCAGTTGCAGTTGGCCTCGTCATAATCTGCCGCCTGGTAAACCGCATGCGCCACCTTGACCGAGCGGCGGATCGCGACGTTACCGCTGTCCGGCCGGCTGTGGCCAACTGCGATATGTGCCTCGCGGTAGGTGAAATCGACACTCGTATCGCAGGTCTTGTAGCACATGCGGAAGCTGTCCTTCGGCGTCCAGACGCTGGCCAGATGATCGGCGATGAAGCGCGATGTCCAGCTGTCGGCGGCCGTCGAGACGATCGGCAGTGTCAGAACCTCGCCGCGCCAGTCGGAGATCGCACGCGCCGCATCCTGCATCAGCCGGACGCGGCCGAGCAATTCCTGCCCGTCCCTCGCGAGCAGATAACCGGTGGGGCCGCGGCTGAACAGCGATCTGCCCGTCACTCGTTCAAGCGCCAGCATCCGCCTGCCGATCGTCGGCGCGCTGAGCCCGGTGCGCGCGGCTGCGGCCGAGAGCCCGCCGCCGGTCGCGACATGGAAGAAAAGTTGCAGGTCGTCCCAGCTCGCATCTTTCATGGATGAAAACCCCCTTTCCCCAGCGCCTCTACATCGGAGCGGCGTGAAGCCCTAGCTCAAGTGCTCCAGCCAATAGATGGAGGATGAAGCAATGCTTCTCAACTGGGTAGTTCTCTTCAGGGAAATTGAAATCCGCAATCGCCGGATCCGCCGCGATGCTTTTGCCGACCCGCTCGATCGACCGGAGTGGCACGGGAGTCTCTGGGTCGTTCCGATCATTGCTCGTCTGGCCGCAAGGCGGGACGTCGAAACAAAAATGCCGCGCCGCAATGATCTACCGATCGCAAGCCTCAGGTTTCGAAGCTCAGTCGTAGCACGTGGTGCAGAAATTCCGGATTGAGCAGCATGTTGAAGCTGACCGTCACCCATTCGCCTTCGCGCTTGACCATGGTTGCGCCGATCTCGTCATGGATGCCGAGGATTTCGAGGAAGAAATGGCTCGGCATTTCCAGGTTCGGGCTGACTTCGAGCAATGCGCCGGCAAGCGTGATCGTGCGGATCAGGCAGCGCACCTGCGTTCCGGTGCTGAGGTGATGGCCGACGAAGATGATGTTGCCGGGCCTGTCGAGATTGAATTCCCTGTAAGCACGTTCCGGCTTGGGGTGTTCTGTGTCGAGGTGCATCTGAAAGGCCCTTTCAGCCTCCGCTTGTTCTACCACAGGATATTAGTTGAAGAATGCTGACAGCTGCTGAACAACATCGATAAGATTGAATGTTTATGTGGAACTTGCGGGGAAATCGCACCGATTTCGAGCAGATTTGCCCCAAATTTGCTCATTCCCAAATTTGCTCATTATCAAGTGCGCATGCGCCATTCTTGACATGTCGGCGGCGTTCGCGCATACAGAGGCCGGTTCGAGGCACCGGCCGCTCGCGGATGAAAATCCATGGTGAAGTCCTCGCGATCATGGTCACGGCCCCTTGTGCATGCTGACTGGCGGCAATGCGAGCTCCCATTCACAGTCGAAGAGCATGCCTTGCGAAGGCTCACTCCATGACGGCGACCTATCCTGCCATTGAAGAATTGAAGGCCCAGGCCAAGCGATTGCGCCAGGCGATGAACGATCGCGGCACCGCACTGACCCACAGTGCAGCCCTCGAAATGATTGCCCGCCAGCACGGCGCACGCGATTGGAACACGCTCGCAGCCCTTGCGGCAAAGCCCAATACCAGCCCGAAGACACAGCTCTTCGTCGGCGCCCATATTCGCGGCCGCTATCTCAATCAGCCGTTTACCGGCGAGATTCTGGCGCTTTCGGCCTTGCCGGGCGGCGATCTCCACAGGATCACCATCCATTTCGACGAGCCGGTTGATGTCGTCACCTTCGAGAGCTTTTCGGCCTTTCGCCGGCGCGTGAACGCGCAGATCGATGCCGACGGCGTCTCGCCGCGGAAGACCTCGAACGGCGTGCCGCATCTGGTGCTTGATCTCTAGATTGCTTTCTTTCTTTTGAGGCCGTCCAGATCCGGATGATTTAGCCGGCTCGGGCCTTGCCTCCTATCGCACGGATTTCTCCATGACCGCTCTTTCCCAAGGCAACGCCTTTCTCACCGGCTGGCTGCCGGCCGTCTTCATCAAAACGGCGGCGCCGATCGTCGCGATCACCACCGTCAACGGCCTGTTCACCGTCGTCGATGCCTACTTCCTCGGCGCCTATGTCGGCCCTGACGCGCTTTCTGCCGTCAGCCTGATTTTCCCGGGGCTGATGCTGCTCGTCGCCTTGCAATCACTGGTCTCGAACGGCATGGCCAGCATCCTTGCCCGCCGGCTCGGCGCCGGCGATCGCCAAGGCGCGCGCCGAGTATTCACAGGCGCCCATACGCTGGCGCTCGCCGTCATCCTGATGCTCAACGCGGTCTACTGGACCGCGGGCCGGCAGATCATCGATGCCGGTGCTGCCGGCAACGCCGCGGTGGCTGAGGGCGCCATGCTGTTCATGGGCACAATGATCGCCTTTGCGCCGGTCAGCTTCTTCCTGTCGCTGCATCTCGACGGATTGCGCTGCGAAGGCAAGATCGGTTTCATGACGCTGGTGACGCTGTCGGCCTCGCTGCTGAACATCCTCGCCAACTGGCTGTTCATGGCGGTGATGCATTGGGGCGTGCTCGGTTCGGCGATCGGCTCCATCACATCGCAATTCGTCTGTCTCGCAGCCGTGCTCGCCTATCGCCGGCGCCGGCCGGCGGCCCTCAGGCCTTCTTTGGAAACCGCATTGACCGAGTGGCGCGGCATCGTCGCCTTCGGCGCGCCGATGAGCCTCGGCTTCATCGGCATATCGCTGGCCTCGGCAGCCATTCTGATCAATATCTCGCTCTGGAACTCGCATGACCACGTCGCGACGATCGCCGCCTACGGCATCATCACCCGGATCATGACCTTCACCTATCTGCCGCTGCTCGGCCTCAGCATTGCCCTGCAGACGATCGCCGGCAACAATCATGGTGCTGGTCTCAAGCTTCGCGTCGGCCAAAGCCTGCAGATCGCCATGCTCGCAGCGCTCGTCTATTGCAGCCTGGTGGAGATCACCGTCGAGTTGCTGGCTGGCCGCCTCGGCGCCGTCTTCGTCGCCGATCCCGCCATTGTCGCCGAGGTCAGGCGAATTCTGCCCTGGACGATCGGCGCCTATTTTCTTTTCGGGCAGATGCTGATTCTGTCTTCCTATTTCCAGTCGATCGGCGATGCGCCGCGCGCGGCGATCTTCGGCCTGTCGCGGCCCTACCTGCTGACCCTGCCGCTCACTTTCCTGCTGCCCTTTATCTTCGGCGAGCAGGGGATCTGGATGGTGCCGGTCTTTGCCGAGGCAGGCATGTTTATCCTCGCCTTCCTTGTCCTGTCACAGAATGCAAAACGCCGCGGCTGGCGTTACGGCCTCCTGCAGGCCTGAATCGCAAGAGCCGCGCTGCGGAGCGCGGCTCTTGCCTGATGCCGTCTACTCCTTGCCTGTCGGAGCCGCCGATGTCGCCGCTTCCGCCTCGTTCAGCGCCTCGGCGCATTCCTGGCAGCAGACCTCGACCGTCTTGCCGCCGAGCTTGACGGTGATGGTCTCGGCGCCGAGTTCGCAGTCGCAGGCGGCACAGGTTGTCTTCTTCACCTGGTGATCCTCCGGTTGATCGTCCACGGATCGGGACGGGCTGATAAGATCATCGAAGACCGCAACGCCGCTGTCGAAATCTTTAGCGATCGACCTGGACCATCACCTCCGGCGCAGCTGCGTCGCGCGCTGGAATTCGGCCGGGGTCTGCCCGAAGGATTGTTTGAAGGAAGCGCTGAAATGGCTGTGGCTGGAAAAGCCGAGATCGAGCCCGAGCGCGGTCAGATCGTCGTACTCTCCGAGTAGATCGAGCGCGCGGGCAAGTCTCAGCCGCAGCTGATAGCGATAGAGCGGTGTCGCCTCGACCTGTTGGAAGACCTGGGTGAGATAAACCGGCGAGACGCCCACTTCGACGGCGATTTCGCCGAGCGTCCAGCGCCGCGCGAGATCGGAGGAAAGCACCAGCTTTGCCCGGTCGACGAGTTTCTGCCGGCCGGCGCTGGCGCCCGGCGCATGCGATGTGCGCTCGCCGAGCGAGCGGCGGACCAGCGTCAGTGCGAGTGTTTCTGCCTCCAGCGTTTCGGCGACATTGCGGCTCAAACCGTGACGCAGGAGGGCGACCAGCGCCTGTGCGCGCGGATCGATCCGTCGGCGCTGGCGGCGGAAGGAAAAAGCAGGGCCGGGCTGCACCTGATCTTTCGGCGCGAGTTCTTCGAGCATGGTTTCGTCGATTGCCAGATCGATGCAGGCGTCGCCACCTTCGATCGGATGGCTGATCCGATATCCCTGGCCGGCATTGAAGAACAACAGCTGATTGGCTTCGGCCACCGTGTCATTGCGGCCGACATGCCGCATGAAGACGCCGCGATAGGGATAGACGAGGCTTGTTGCGTGGGCGCATTCTTCGTCGCTCTTATGGCGGCACTCACCATTGCAGACGATGTCACGAATGGTGATCATCTTCGTTTGCAGGAGCGGTGCTGTTGAAAACTGCGACATTTGATGTTCCGGGTCAGGACAGGCCGCCGACGAGGCGGCCCGAGGCACAGTATCACAACTGACGCCTGTATTTTAGTAGCGACTATAGACGTGAACGTCGCTTTCTGTCTGCCCCCTGGAGAGACCGATATCTTTCAACTGATCGTCGGAAAGTTCCATTAGCGCATTACTGTTGCGCCGTTCGCCTATCTTGCGCGCCAGCCAGCGTGCTGCCGCGACGATGGCAAGAAGCAGGCCGGGACGGAAATGACGCGAAGAGCGAATATTCCGGGCCGAGATTGTGACATTCGAGCTGTGCATGGTGTCCTCCATCCGTGTTTGGATGGAGGCAGTGAACCATCAACGGCAGCTTGCCGCTGTCAGATTATTTAGCGATCTGACGCAGTCCTCACGCCTTGACCAGCCACTCGTGCTCGACGGCGTTGTGGAATTTCCAGGTCCGCGTCGGCCCGGCCATGACGTTGAGGTAATAAAGATCGTAGCCATGGCAGGCGGCGCAGGGGTGATAGCCCTTCGGCACCAGTGTCACGTCGCCGTCCTCGATCGCCATCGCTTCGTCAAGCGAGCGATCGTCTGTGTAGACGCGCTGGAAACCGAAGCCCTGCGGCGGGTTGAGGCGATGGTAATAGGTTTCTTCCAGCAAGCTTTCGTTCGGCAGGTCGTCCTGGTCGTGCTTGTGCGGCGGATAGGACGAGGTATGGCCGCCGGGCGTAATCACCTCGACCACAAGCAGCGAATGCGCCGAGCTGTCGTCTTCCGGCATGATATTGTTGACGTAGCGCACATTCGTGCCCTTGCCGCGCGTCGCCTGCGCATGCGTGCCCGGCGGGATTTCCTTCGCCGGATAGGTGCCACCGCCGGGCGCCGAGCAGACGGCGAGCTCCAGATCGGTTTCCGCCGTCACCGACCACGTCGATTCCATCGGGATGTAGAGCGCATGCGGTGCGCCTTCGAACGGGTTCATGCGGCCGCCGAGCATGCCGAAATCTTCGGTTCCCGCCGATGCCTTGCCCTTGCCGGTCACCCAGACCAGGCAGACTTCCCGATCGCCCGTCTCTCCGGAAACGGTCTCGCCCGGCTTCATCCGATGCAGGTCGAAGCCGACATAGGTCCAGCCGGCATTCTCAGGGGTGACATGCGTGACCCGGCCATGTGTGCCCGATGGTTTGACCTTGAGGTTTGGCATGGTGATTTCTCCTCGTAAGTTGGCGGTGCGGTCCCCTCATCCGGCTGCCGCCACCTTCTCCCCGAGGGGAGAAGGGATATGCCGCGCCGTCTCTTTTCCCCTTCTCCCTTGGGGGAGAAGGTGCCCGGAGGGCGGATGAGGGGGCCTCTTGCTCCAGCAGTTCGGCAGGACCTTTCAGTTATCCCTTCGGAAACCCTTCGGTCTCGACTGTATAACCCGCGGCGGTCATGACCCGCATCAATTCCGTATGGCCGATCTCGGCCATCTTCTGCGGAGGTGACTTGCGTGGATCCTGTTCTGCCTCGACAACGAACCAGCCTTCATAGCCGTGATCGGCCAGCCGCTGGACGATGGCGCCGAAATCGAGCGAGCCGTCACCCGGCACCGTGAAGGCGCCGAGCGCCACTGCGTCGAGGAAGGATTGCCGGCTGCGGTCGAGCCCGTCGACGACAGGCTTGCGGATGTCCTTGACGTGAACATGGTTGATGCGGGCGTGGTGGTTGCCGATGGCGCGCAGCACGTCACCGCCGGCAAAGGCGAGATGGCCGGCATCGAGCAGCAGCGGAATGCCTGCGCCCGAAGAGCGCATGAAGGCGTCGAGTTCCGGCTCGGTTTCGACGACGGCGGCCATATGATGGTGATAGGAGAGCGGCATGCCCTGTTCGGCGCACCATTCCCCGAACTCGGTGACGCGGCGGGCATAGGCCTTCATCTCGTCGTCGGAAAGGCGCGGCTTGGTCGCGAGCGGCTTGGACCGGTCGCCCTGGATCGAGCGGCCGACCTCGCCATAAACGATGCAGGGCGCATTGACCGCCTTGAACAGCTCGATCATCGGAGCGATGCGGTCTTTGTTGGCGGTAAGCTCCTCATTGACCAGCGTGCCCGAGAACCAGCCGCCGCACAGCGTCACGTCGGCGGCGCGCAGGATGGGCAGCATATCCTGGGGATTGCTGGGGAAACGACGGCCTTGCTCCATGCCGGTAAAACCGGCGCTGCGCGATTGCCGAAGGCATTCCTCCAGCGATACGTCGTCGCTGAGTTCAGGAAGATCGTCGTTCCACCACGCGATGGGCGACATGCCGAGTTTGGCCTTCATCACATTCTCCTCAAAAGCACTGCGGAAGAGCGGCTCCGCTCCTCCGAAAAATGACAGCAGTAGATTAGCCGATGCGCTGGGCGGCGCGTGCCTCGACATAGCCCTTGCGCGCCTCGTTGACCTGTTCGCGGGGGCTGACCTCCGGCACCGCGACATCCCACCAGTGGCCGCCGGCCTCGGTGGTAACAAGCGGATCGGTGTCGATGAGGAAGACCGAAGTGCGATCGTTCTTCTTCGAACCGGCGATCGCCTGCTCCAGCTCGGTGATCGAGCCGACCTTGACGGCAATGGCGCCCATGCTTTCGGCATGCGCGCGGAAATCGATCTCCGGCATCACCTCGTGATAGGAGTCCTTGAGCAGATTGTTGAAGTTGGCGCCGCCGGTGCCCATCTGCAAGCGGTTGATGCAGCCATAGCCGCGATTGTCGAGCACGACGATGTTCAGCTTGAGGCCGAGCATGACCGAGGTCGCGATCTCGGAGTTCATCATCATGTAGGAACCGTCGCCGACCATGACGACGACATCCCGTTCGGGATGCGCCATCTTGGCGCCGAGCCCGCCGGCAATTTCGTAACCCATGCAGGAAAAGCCATATTCCATATGATAGCTGCCCGGCGCTGTCGCCGGCCAGAGTTTGTGCAACTCGCCGGGAAGGCCGCCCGCAGCGCAAAGTACCGTCGTATTCTCGCCGCCGATCGTGCGCGCCACCGCGCCGATCACCTGGGCGTCGGAGGGCAGGGCGGCATTGGTCGTCGCCAACGCTTTGGCGGCGGCCTCCATCCAGGCCTTCTTCTCCGCAGCCGCCTTTTCGGCCAGTGCCGCCGGCGCCTTCCAGCCGGAAAGCCCCGCCGAAAGCGCCTTCAGCCCTTCGCGGGCATCGGCCACCAGCGGATGGCTGTCATGCTTCACCGCATCATAGGCGGCGATATTGAGACCGATCATCCTGAGGCTGTCGTTCTTGAACAGCGCCCAGGAGCCGGTGGTGAAATCCTGGCAGCGGGTGCCGACGGCGATAACGAGATCCGTCTCTTCGGCAATCGCATTCGCCGCCGACGTGCCCGTGACGCCGACCGAGCCAAGCGCCAGCGGATGGGTCTCGTTGATCGACGATTTGCCGGCCTGGGTGACGACAACCGGAATGGCGTGGGCCGCGGCAAAGGCGGCAAGCTCCTTCGTCGCCTGCGAATAAAGCACGCCGCCGCCGGCAACGATCACCGGCTTCTGCGAGGCCTTGATCAGCGCGATGGCATTCGCCAGCTCGTCGGCATCCGGTTGTGGCCGGCGGGTCGTCCAGACTTTTTCATCGAACAGGCTTTCCGGGTAATCGTAGGCTTCCGCCTGGACGTCCTGGCAGAGCGACAAGGTCACCGGGCCGCAATCCAGCGGATCCGTGAGCACTTGCATGGCGCGCTTCAGCGCCGAAATGATCTGCTCGGGCCGGGTGATGCGGTCGAAATAGCGCGAAACCGGACGGAAGGCATCATTGGCCGAAACCGTGCCGTCGCCGAAATCCTCGATCTGCTGCAGCACCGGATCCGGCGCGCGGTTGGCGAAGACATCGCCCGGCAGGAAGAGAACCGGAATACGATTGACATGCGCGACGCCGGCGGCCGTCACCATGTTCAGCGCGCCGGGGCCGATCGAGGTGGTGCAGGCCATGAAGCGCGTGCGAAAATTCGCCTTGGCATAGGCGATCGCCGCATGCGCCATGCCCTGCTCGTTGTGGGCGCGATAGGTCGTCAACTCTCCGCGCACCTGATAGAGCGCCTCGCCCATGCCGGCGACGTTGCCGTGGCCGAAGATCGCCCAGACGCCGCCGAAGATCGGCACCTTTTTGCCGTCGACAACAGTCATCTGCTTTTTGAGGAAATGTGCGACGGCCTGCGCCATCGTCAACCGTATCGTCTTGCCCATCGGGGCCTCCCGAACTTTGAACTCTCTATCTATCTTCCCCTCCCCAACCCGTCCCCACAAGGGGGAGGGGCCAATCTGCCGGGCTCTCTGCTTCGCGCCGCAACGTTTCATCCTCGGGATGCTCGCTCATGGCGTGAGGCGATGCCTCAAGTTAAGTCCCTCCCCCTTGTGGGGAGGGGTTGGGGAGGGGTCTTAATTTTCCTACTGACGCTCGCGCGTCTTCAGCCACGCCTCTGTCAGTTGCCGGAAGCGGCCGGCCATATCGCTGATCGCTTCCTCGTCGTTCATTGCGCCCGAAAGCCAGGCGCGCGCCGCATCGGCAAAGATCGTCCGGCCGACGGCAAAGCCCTTCACCGAAGGAGCAGCCAGCGTCGCCTCGAAGCAGGAAATCAGCTCGTCGGCGGGCGCCTCGAGCCCGAGCAGTACGATACCGCGGCACAGGGGATCATTTTTGGCGATCACCGCATCGATCTTCTTCCAGGCTTTGCTCGATGCCTGCGGCTCGAGCTTCCACCAGTCAGGCTTGATGCCGAGTGCATAGAGCTCCTCCAGCGCGGTTGCGATCGTATCGTCCGTCAGCGGTCCGTTCTTGCCGGCAATGATCTCCACCAGCAGTTCGCGCCCGACCTTGCGGGCCGCCTCGAACAGCGTGCGCAGCTTCTCCTGCTGCTCGGTCTTCAATTCGGCCGGATCATCGGGATGATAGAAGCACAGGCACTTGATGCAATGGCCAAGCGGCCATTCCACAAGCTGCGAGCCGATATCCTGGCTGAATTCGAAACGCAGCGGCTTCGAGCCCGGCAATTCCACCGGCCGGCCGATCCAGGAAAAATTCTTCGCCGCCGCATCGAAGAAGGCGTCACGGCCGAAACGTTCGTCGATCAGCATGCCGTAGCCGTCGCGGCCATTCGAAACCCGCGACGCTGCGGCGACCGCCAGCCGCTTGAAGGCGACGATCTTTTCGTGGCCGACGCCGAGTTCATCGGCAACGCTGACGAGTTGTGAACGATGATCGATCGCCAGCGCCATCAGCAGCGGGATTTCGCCGCGCCGGGTCGATGCCCAGTGGATATGGTTGATCGCCTCGTCCTTGCGCAGCGCACGGTGTTTGCTTCCGCTCGTCAAAAAGAAGTCAAGTTCCGCCCAGGTCGGATATTCCGGCGAGCAGAGCAGGCGGGAGACGGCAAAGGCGCCGCAGGCATTGGCCCAGGTGGCGCAGGTCTTCAGCGGCTCGTCACGCAGGAAGCCGCGCAGGAAGCCGGACATGAAAGCATCGCCGGCGCCGAGCACGTTGAAGACTTCGATCGGAAAACCCTGGCCGACGATGCCGGCTTCAAGATCGTCGGCGATCGGCCCGTCATAGACGATGCAGCCCATGGCGCCGCGCTTGAGCACGATCGTCGCCGGCGACAGGCGACGAATCTCCTTCAGCGCGCCGAGCACGTCGTCGGCGCCGGAAGCGATCAGGATTTCCTCTTCGGTGCCGATGATGAGGTCGCAATCCGGCAGCGTCTCCTTCATCTTCGAGGACACCCGGTCGGATTTCACGTAGCGCTCGAAGCCTTCCGCATGGCCGGCAAGGCCCCAGAGGTTCGGCCGGTAGTCGATGTCGAAGATCACCTTGCGGCCGTTCGCCTTGGCGATGCGAATCGCCTTGCGTTGCGCGGCCTCGGTATTCGGCCTCGAGAAATGCGTGCCGGAAACGAGAACGGCGCGCGACGATTTGATAAAATTCTCATCGATATCGCCTTCATCGAGCGCCATGTCGGCGCAGTCGGACCGATAGAAGATCATCGGCGACACCCCCTCGGCCTCGACCGCAAGCAGCACCAGCGCCGTCAGCCGCTCCTTGTCGGTGACGATACCGTCTGTTGCCACACCTTCGCGCGCCGACTGCTCGCGGATGAAGCGTCCCATCTGCTCGTCGCCGACGCGGGTGATGAGACCGGATTTGAGGCCGAGCCGCGCCGTGCCGATGGCGATATTGGCCGGGCAGCCGCCGACGGACTTGGCGAAGGAGGCAATGTCCTCCAGCCGCGAACCGATCTGCTGGCCGTAAAGATCGACCGAGGAGCGGCCGATAGTGATTACATCAAGCGCCGGCTCCGGCTGTGAGCTCGGATTCGATTGTACCATGATGTCCTCCCGCTAGATTTTGCGCGGCTTCCAGTGCCTGCGAATTTTCAATAATGAAACATCGGTTCCGTTATTTTGTCAATTCGGAATGTTTATTCCATTTTCGCTTTTCCAGCTTTTGGATGCTGAAGCTTGCGGCGCCGTTCGGCGATCGCCACCGGAAGCGCCATGGTGAGCGCCATCGAGGCCGAAAGCGAGCGGAAGCCGGCGAAATCGGCTTCCGCCACCTCGAACCAGTGCGTGGCGCAGGCGGCAAGCGGCGAGAACGCCGAATCGGTGATCGCGATGACGGGGACGCCGCGGTCGGCAAGCTCCTGGCTCTGGCTGAGGCTGTCGGCCGCATAGGGCGAGAAGCTCGCGGCGATCGCTGCATCCTTCGGTGTTGCGAACTGCACCATTTCGGGGTCGACGCCGTTCGGCGAGGCGACGATCTGGTGGCGGATGTTGAGCTTGGAAAATGCGTAGGTCATGTGCGCCGTCAGCGGGTAAGAACGCCGTTTGGCGATCAGATAGATCGTTTCGGCGGCGGCAAGGATACTCACCGCTTTCGTGAACGTATCGCTCTGCACCGTCGCCGCCAACCGGTTGACCGACTGGCTGGCCGCGGCAATGAAACCGGAAAGCAGATTGGCATCCTCGTCGTCGCCGCTCGTTTGCTCCAGCGTGACGAGCCGCTCTTCATAGCTCAGGGTTCGGTCGCGCAGCCTTTCGCGGAAGATGCTCTGCAGGTCGGAAAAGCCTTCGTAGCCCAGATGATGCGCCAGGCGCACCAGCGTCGAGGGCTGGACGTCGGAGGCGGCTGCAATGCTTGCCGTCGTGCCGAAAGCGATCTCGTCGGGGTTGCCGAGCGCGAAAGCGGCGACCTGCGCCAGCCGCTTCGGCATGTTCGCCTTGCGCTCGATGATGGTGCTGCGCAGGCTTTCGAAATCGCGCGGCACACGCGCCTGCCTCTGGGGATCGTTATCCATGCTTGCTGCCCGCGAGATGAAACAAATATTCCATATTATTGAGCATAGACGATTTCAAATCACACGCCTAATTGTTTTTAATCCTCTGTAATTGAAGGGTTTTGAACAATTTTTCGGGAAAAACGCGAAAATGCCTGCGGACAACTCTCTTGTCAAAATGATCCAAATATTCCAAAAATCTGCGCGCAGCTTTGGAGGAGACGGAAATGAAGTCACTTGGCATCGGTTTGATCGGCACCGGCTACATGGGCAAATGCCATGCGTTGGCGTGGAATGCGGTGAAGACGGTGTTCGGCGATGTCGAGCGTCCGCGTCTCGTGCATCTGGCCGAAGCCAATGCCGGGCTGGCGCAGACGCGGGCCGGTGAATTCGGATTCGAGAAGGCGACGGCCGACTGGCGGGAACTGATCGCCGACCCCGAGGTCGACGTCGTCTCGGTCACCACGCCCAATCAGTTCCACGCCGAGATGGCGATTGCAGCCCTCGAGGCCGGCAAGCACGTCTGGTGCGAAAAGCCGATGGCGCCCGCCTATACCGATGCCGAGCGCATGCTGGAAACGGCGGAGCGTTCCGGCAAGGTTGCCGCCCTTGGCTATAATTACATCCAGAATCCCGTCATGCGGCACATCAAGATGCTTGTTGGTGAGGGTGCCATCGGCACGGTCAACCATATCCGCGTCGAGATGGACGAGGATTTCATGGCCGATCCCGATGTCTTCTTTTATTGGAAGAGCGAGCTTTCCGCCGGCTACGGCGCGCTCGACGATTTCGCCGTGCACCCGCTGTCGCTGCTCTGGTACCTCTTCGGCCATGTCGAGGCCGTCATAACCGACATGGTGAAGCCCTATGCAGACCGACCGCTCAGCGACGGTGGCCGTCGCGCCGTCGAAAACCACGATGCCGCCAACGTGCTGATGCGGCTTGGCGGCGGCATCTCCGCTGTCTTGATGGCGAATCGCGCCGCCTGGGGCCGCAAGGGCCGCATCGCCCTGCAGATTTATGGTTCGAAAGGCTCGATCGTCTACGACCAGGAGCGGATGAACGAATTCGAACTCTATCAGGCCGAGGGTCGCGGCTCCGAACAGGGTTTCCGCAAGATACTGGCGGCACCAGCCCATCGGCCCTATGATCGGTTCATCCCGGCGCCCGGCCACGGCCTAGGCTTCAATGATCTGAAGATTATCGAATGCCGCGAGCTGATCCGGGCGATATCGGGCGAGCCGTCGTCGATCGTGACATTTAAAGACGGTCTCAGGATAGAGAAGTCGGTGCATGCCATGGCACAGTCCTTCCACGAGCGTCGCTGGATCGAGATCGGCTGAAGGTAAGAAGCCGCTTTCCGTTGACGGCGCGCAGAGCAGGGAATAGGCCTTGGCGCGGTTGTCGGCGCATTTTCGGGAGTGAGATCGTGACGGATAGACTGGTGATCATCGGCGCGGGACAAGCCGGCTTCGCATTGGCGGCCAAGCTGCGTGCCTTGAAGGACGCGCGCCCGATCACCCTTATCGGCGCCGAAGACGTGGCGCCTTATCAGCGCCCGCCGCTTTCGAAGAAATACCTGCTGGGCGAAATGACCTTCGACCGCCTGCTGTTCCGCGCCGACCACTGGTATGCCGACAATAACGTCGATCTTCGCCTTTCGACCTGGGCCGAGCAAATCAAGCCGGACAGCAAACAGGTTCTGCTGCAGGATGGCTCTGTTCTCGATTACGGCACGCTGGCGCTCGCCACCGGCTCGACGCCGCGCCGGCTGCCGGCCGCAATCGGCGGCGATCTCGAAGGCGTCTATGTCGCCCGCGACAAGCGCGATGCCGATCTGCTCGCCGACGAGATGCGCCCCGGTCGCCGCGTCCTCATCATCGGCGGCGGTTATATCGGCCTCGAGGCGGCAGCCGTCGCCCGCCACCGCGGCCTTGAGGTCACCGTCATAGAGATGGCTGACCGCATCCTCCAGCGCGTCGCCGCGAAGGAGACCGCCGACATCATGCGCGGGATCCATGAGACCCATGACGTGGTGATCCGCGAAAAAACCGGGCTCAAGCATCTGGTCGGCAGGGATGGCCGCGTCACTGGCGCCGCCCTGTCCGACGTATCGGTTATCGACATCGACTTTGCCGTCGTCGGCATCGGCGTCGTGCCGAATGACCAGCTCGCCAAGGAAGCCGGCCTCGAAGTCGCCAACGGCATTGTCGTCGACGAATTCGCTCGCACCTCCGATCCGGCGATCTTTGCCGCCGGCGATTGCGCAGCTCTTCCCTGGCAGGGTGGCCGCATCAGGCTCGAATCGGTGCAGAACGCCGTTGACCAGGCCGAAGCGGCGGCCGCCGTCATTGCCGGTGGCAGCGAGCCATATGATCCGAAGCCGTGGTTCTGGTCCGACCAGTATGATGTCAAGCTGCAGATCGCCGGCTTCAATCTCGGTTATGACGAAACGCTGCTGCGCCCCGGCGCCCGCGAAGGCGCCCATTCGATCTGGTACTTCAGGCAAGGCCTGCTGATTGCCGTCGATGCCATCAACGACGCCAAAGCCTATGTGACCGGCAAAAAGCTGCTGGAATCCGGGACCAACCCCGACAGGTCGATTCTCGCCGACCCCTCCGCCGACCTCAAGCGCCTGCTTGGCTGAGCCCAAGACCGATCGTCGCAACGAATCACAGCCAGCGGAAACGCCGTGCTCGGCTCGCCAATCATATCGAACGCCGGGCAGCAAAGCTCAGCTTCTTCGCTAAAGAGAACGAAGCGCGATCAAATTCCGCGGATCAGCCCAGGAAATGCGGTCTGTTTAAGCAACCGGTCGAAATGCCGGCCACTGCATTTCTTCTGGTGAAACCTGAAAAAACCCTTGCATTCACAGACCGGTCACCATAGTTAGGCCGCACCGGAGAGGTGGCCGAGTTGGTCGAAGGCGCTCCCCTGCTAAGGGAGTATACGTCAAAAGCGTATCGTGGGTTCGAATCCCATCTTCTCCGCCATTTTGATTTTTCCCAGCTCAAATCGATTCTTACCGTCCGGCAGAGAACCCCTTCGCTTAGGTGATTATGTCTCGCGGCGGCGCGATGAGAAAAATCGCTCCGCCCTGGGCGAGAGAATCGCCGGCGGGAATCACCGCCCGCTCCCATGCCCCGGCAAGCGGCGAAACCGGTTCTGTGCATGTCCGGTTACGCTTGCCGCAGTGGCGATATCTCCTTCGGCATCCGGATTTCGTCAAAAAAGCGTCCCAGATATGTTGCGCAGCCCATGTCCAGTTCATTGTTGATCCGACCTAAGCCGCCGCAAAATCAGGGTTTTCTTAACAAAGCATAAAGGAAATCGCGGCCGGTGGCCCGACTTGTGTCCTTTCAGCAACAGAATGTCGGGAAGGCTCCCCCAAAACCCCCGTCCGAGTAAGTTGGTGATTGCGTGACGGCTTCCGTCTTGTATTTTCAGCGTCGGAAGCAAGGGCGACTGATCGTCCACTTCTTCAAACACGGGGATGGGGCAGGGAACGCTGCTCAGCGAAAGATCCCAAACCCGATCGAAACTTTGAATTGGAGGTCATTTATGAACATCAAGAGCCTTCTTCTCGGCTCCGCTGCTGCTCTCGCAGTAGTTTCCGGTGCTCAGGCTGCTGACGCTATCGTTGCTGCTGAGCCGGAACCGGTTGAATACGTTCGCGTCTGCGACGCTTACGGCACCGGCTACTTCTACATCCCGGGCACCGAAACCTGCCTCAAGATCGAAGGCTACATTCGTTTCCAGGTCAACGTTGGCGATCAGGTTGGCGGTTCGCTAGCTCATCCTAACGACTCCGATTGGGATGCCGTTACCCGCGGTCAGGTTCAGTTTACCGCCAAGAGCGATACCGAGTATGGTCCGCTGACCGGCGTCATCGTCATGCAGTTCAATGCTGACAACGCCACCGATCAGGAAGCCAAGCTCGACTCCGCTTACCTCGACATCGCCGGCTTCCGCGCCGGTCTGTTCTACAGCTGGTGGGACGATGGCCTCTCCGGCGAAACCGACGATATCGGCTCTCCGGTTACGCTGCATAACTCCATCCGTTATCAGTACGAAACCGGCGACTTCTATGCTGGCATCAGCGTCGACGAGCTGGAAGACAGCCCGTTCTATGATGGCGAAACCGCCAACAACGTCGGCGTTGCAGTCGGTCTCGGCGGTAAGGCTGGTGCATTCAGCTACCAGATCACTGCCGGCTATGACACCGACAATGAAGAAGGCGCCGTCCGCGCAATGGGTACGGTTGAAATCGGTCCCGGCACGCTCGGCCTCGCAGCCGTCTACGCCACCAACCCGAATGCCTACTACAACGCGGCTGAATGGGCTGTTGCTGCCGAATACGCTATCAAGGCAACTGACAAGCTCAAGATCACCCCTGGTGTTCAGTACTACAGCAACTACGGCATTGACGGTAGCGACTTCGCCGACGGCGACGCCTGGAAGGTCGGTCTGACGGTTGATTACCAGATCGTCGACAACTTCTACGCCAAGGCTTCGGTTCAGTACCTCGATCCGGAAGATGCTGACGACTCCACGACGGGCTACTTCCGTCTGCAGCGTTCGTTCTAATCTGATCTGATTTCGGTCAATCAGGAAAGCCCGGCTCTCGAGCCGGGCTTTTTGTATTCCGATAAATGGCAGGGATAGCTGCGGATGTCCGGCGTCAATCAGGCTATCCGCAGGTGGCGAGAAAAGCTCGAATAGCTGCGGGAATACTGCTGAGATGCAGGAGGGGTGCATGTCCTTGCCCTTCGACAGCGTGAAAGATCAACCTTGAGTGCCGCCGCCCCATTTCATCAGCGGTCTCCTTTGAGAGCAGAGATGTATTTTCGCCACGGATCAGCAGGAGCGGAAATCGGCTCAGGCTTTCGAATTGCTCCCAGAGATCCGGTAGCGGCTGGCTGAGATCGACCGATTTCAGTGCCTCGGCGATCGCCGGATCGAAATCGGCGACCGGCCCTCCGCCGATGTCGCGATAAATGGCACGTGCCATCTCGCGCCAGTCGTCGTTTTCAAGCGCGGTGAACGACGCGCCATGATTTTCCTTCAATATATCGGCCGCGGCGTTCCAGTCTTCTGGCCTTCTGCCGCCGTTGAGATAATCGCGGATCCGCGCCAGCCCTTCGGCCTCGACGACAGGCCCGATATCGTTGAGGATGACGGCTTCGAGAAGATCCGGCCGTGTCGCCGCGATCAGGTGCAGGATCAGCCCGCCCCGAGACGTGCCGATGAAGATCGCCCTCTCGATTCCGAGTGCCGCGCAGGTGGCAACGACGTCGCCGGCCTCCATCGTGAGATTGTAGTTCGCCTTGTTCTCATCCCAGGCCGAGTTTCCCCGCCCGCGCGAATCGAGCGCGATGACCCGGCGCGGTTCTGTCATGTCCCCGGAGAGAAGCAGCGCAAGCGGATGAAAATCCCGCGTATTGCGGGTCAGGCCGGGCAGGCAGACGACCGGCAGTCGTCCCGCGGTTGCCGCCTCGCCCGGCCGATAGTCGCGGGCATAAAGCTTCAGCCCATCCGAAGACGCGTAAAATCGTTCCTGGAAACCGCTTGCATCCGTATCCGGCATCGTATCCCTCGAGAGTTGTTGATCCCGCAGATGTAGCCTGCCGCGCCAAACGGCTTCAGGAGGCGCTGCGTCCGCCGATCAGGTCGCGCTCGATATCGGTCGGCTGGCCGAGACGGGCCTTGTAGACCTCGTAATTCTCCATGACCCGCTGGACGTAGTTGCGCGTTTCGGGGAAGGGGATGCGCTCGATCCAGTCGACGATCTCGTCGATCGACTTGCCGCGCGGATCGCCATAGCGGCCGATCCATTCAGGTACCCGCTTCGGTCCGGCATTGTAGGCGATGAAGGTGAGAATGTAGGAGCCGCCGAAGGCGTCGATCTGCTCGCCAAGGTAATGCGCGCCGAGTGTGGCGTTGTAACCGGCATCGGCCGTCAGCTTGTCTTTCGAGTAGGCGATGTTATGGCGCTTGGCCACCGCCTGGGCTGTCCCCGGCAGAAGCTGCAGCAATCCCCGCGCATTCGCCGCCGAAACGGCGGCTGGGTTGAAGGCGCTTTCCTGCCGGGCGATGGCATAGGCGAGTGCCTTGCCGGAGCCGGAGATATTGGCATTAGCCGGGATGACGCCGACAGGAAAGGCGAGTGCTGCGACGTCGATGCCGCGTCCATAGGCGATCTTGCCGATCTGCAGCGACAGATGGTGATCGCCGGATTGCTCAGCCTGTGCCGCAAGCACAGCCAGTTCACCCGGGCTCTGCAGTTGATCGGCGAGCGCCAGATAGAGAATGTCGGCCCGCCATCCATGGCCTGCCGCCTCCAGCCGGGCGATCGCCTGCACGGCTTCGCGTCCCTGGAAGCGTTGCCGGTCGTCCGCGGTCGGCGAGGGATAAGTAACGTTCAGCGTCTTCCGCCCTAACCGTTCCGCCGCGAGCTGGCCATAGAAAGTGCCGGGAAAAGTCGCAGCCTTCGCATAGAGTTCGCCGGATTTGCCAGGACCTCCGGCCTCCGCCGCTCGTCCCAGCCAATACCAGGCGCGTGAAACCGAGATCGGCCCGTTTGACGTCTGGAGGATCTTGCGGAAGTGTTGTTCCGCGGCTGCCGGATCCTGCAGGCCGCGAAGCGCGTACCATCCGGCATGGAACTCAGCCTCGACGATATCCGTCGGGCTCGTTGCGGCGTAATTTGCGACGATGCGATAGGCCGGCTTGAACTGTCCCTGGTCGACGAGACCACGGCTGACGATACGCTGCTCGTTCCACCACTCGCCCGAATTGACAAGGTCGCTGCGCTCGGGCGGCATCTGCTCCAGAAGTGCTGCCGCCTCGGCATATTTGTCCTGCTTGCGGAGATATTCGATTCGCGCAAACAGCAAGCCGGCATCGCCGCGCCATCTGGCATCGACGGTATCGAGTAGCGCGCCGGCATTGCCAGCCTTGGCGTCGACGGCAGACCAGGCCTTGTAGAGCGACTGCGCCTGGCCCATGTCTCCAAAGCGCTTAGCCTGCGCCACTCGGCCGCGATACATCAGATAGTCCATCCGCGCCTTGTGGTCGGCGGGCGTCAGCAGCGCCGAAAACTCGATGAGCATCTTATCCTCGGTCGCCTTGTCGAGACCCTCTCCACGCCAGACCTTGCGGATATATTTTGCCGCCTGCGCCTGCTTGCCCGTTGCAATCAGCGCCCGGCCGAGGATGACTGCGCCCTGCATCGTCTCAGGTGCGGTATCGCCGAAGGCGGCGAGCACGGCTGATGGGGCGGGGTTTTCATCATAGAGCGCGCGTTCGGAATAGGCGCGCAGCCGCGAAAGGCCCGGCCAGCTCTTGAGCTCTTGCGCAGCACTGGCGATTTCATAGGAGGGAACGCCCTTCAATCCGGAAACGGCGATCGCCCAGGTGAGGATATGGCGGTCGAGCGTATCGTCGCGCATGCTGTCGCGGATCGACAGCGCTAGCTGCGGGTCCTTGTCGGAAAGCGCGTCGAGGCCGGCTTTCAGATCGTTGTTGACTGGCGCGACTGCCGGATTGCGCGGAATGGCGCCTGTTGTGATCGATTCCGGTATGGCCGTCTCAGGAATGAAGCCGAGCGGCTTGACAGCAGGCACGGGCGCGCTCTCGCCGGGAAGCGGCGACGCTACACCGCCCCACGCGGCGGCAATGAAGCCGAAGGCGGACAGAATCAGGACAGCTTTCTTCATCCGGGATCTCGCAACGAAAACACGCCCTGCCATTTGGCTAGAGGCATCTTAACGAAACCTTACCGTACCAGGTAAAATTCATTCACATCTGCTATCGGAATTGCCCTAAACCGAACTCTACGCGCTTGTCGCGATGATTTCGGCGCTCTATGGTGCGCAAAATATTCATGGAATGCGGCCGAAGCAAGGATTTGGTCGTGAGGAGCTTTGCATGTTCAATGGGTCCATTCCCGCCCTCGTCACCCCCTTCACGGATGCCGGACTGATCGACGAAGACAGCTTCGCCGCGCATGTCGACTGGCAGGTCAAGGAAGGCAGCCGGGGTCTCGTTCCTGTCGGCACGACGGGCGAATCCCCGACGCTGTCGCATGCCGAGCACAAACGAGTGGTGGAACTCTGCATCGAGGTTGCTGCAAAACGCGTCCCCGTCATGGCCGGCGCCGGCTCGAACAATACACGTGAGGCGATCGAGCTTGCCCAGCATGCCGAAAAGGTCGGTGCGGACGCAGTTCTGGTCGTCACGCCTTACTACAACAAGCCGACGCAGAAGGGCTTGATCGCGCATTTTTCGGCGATTGCCGAGGCCGTCGATCTACCGATCTATATCTACAACATCCCCGGCCGCTCCGTGGTCGACATGACGCCGGAAACGATGGGTGCGCTCGCCAAAGCCCACAGGAATATCGTCGGGGTCAAGGATGCGACGGGCAAGATCGAGCGTGTCTCCGAGCAGCGCATCACCTGCGGTTCGGATTTCAGGCAGTTGTCCGGCGAGGATGGGACGGCGCTCGGCTTCAACGCCCATGGCGGTGTCGGCTGTATTTCGGTAACGGCCAATGTCGCCCCGCGCCTCTGCGCCGATTTCCAGGCGGCGACGCTGGAAGGCAACTATTCGAGCGCGCTGGAATATCAGGATCGGTTGATGCCGCTGCATAAAGCGATCTTCCTGGAACCTGGTCTTTGCGGCGCCAAATACGGGCTCTTCAAGCTTGGTCGTATGAGCCGCAACGTCCGCTCGCCGCTGATTTCGACGCTGGAACCGGCAACGGAAACGGCGATCGACGCCGCCCTGCGCCACGCCGGGCTTCTGAACTGAAGAGACCGGCCGTCTTCACAAGGCCGGGTCGTTCCCCTACATAAGGGCAAGCAATGAGGGCGCGGCTTTTCGCGCCCTGAAGGGAATATCGTCATGGCCCCCAAAGGCAGCCAGCGCGTGGTGAATAAGGTCGTGGCCGAAAACCGCAAGGCCCGCTTCAACTACGAGATCATCGATACCTACGAGGCCGGCCTCGTGCTGATGGGCACGGAGGTCAAGGCGCTACGCGAAGGA
Source organism: Rhizobium sp. NZLR8 (assembly GCF_019685025.1). NCBI lineage: Bacteria > Pseudomonadati > Pseudomonadota > Alphaproteobacteria > Hyphomicrobiales > Rhizobiaceae > Rhizobium > Rhizobium sp. NZLR8. The sequence goes on from NZ_JABDVY010000003.1 coordinate 338,127, forward strand.
AAGGCCAATATTGCCGAATCCTATGCGTCGGATGAGGGCGGCGAGATCTGGCTGATCAATTCCTATTTGCCCGAATATCTGCAGGCGAACCGCTTCAATCACGAACCGCGCCGACGCCGCAAGCTGCTGCTGTCGGGGCGTGAAATTCATCGCCTGCGCTCTGCTATCAACCGCGAAGGCATGACGCTGATCCCGCTGAAGATCTATTTCAACGATCGCGGCCGGGCAAAGATGGAGCTGGCGCTCGCTAAGGGCAAGAAATTGCACGACAAGCGGGAATCCGAGAAGGAGCGGGATTGGAACCGGCAGAAGAGCCGCCTTCTGAAGGACAATGGCTGACCACACTGGGCTGCCCACTATGCCGTGATTGGCGATCACACTGCAGTCGGCCGCTGTCGCTGATCTCGAGTGTGCAGGCATGGCGGTGCGGGGAGGGGCTGCCACGCCCTTTTCCCTCGCGGCCACTCGCTTCGAAATGATCGATTGAGATCAATCCTCTACATCGTTCGCCGGTGCGACTTCGACCTGACGTGGGGCTCGCTCGGCGGGATCGCGACCAATTTCAGCTTTCAGAGATAGGAGATCGATGAAGTGATCGGCTTGGCGACGCAGGTCGTCGGCAATCATCGGCGGCTGGGTCGCCATGGTTGAGATCACCGAGACCTTGCGGCCCCTGCGCTGCAACGCCTCGACCAGGTTGGTAAAGTCGCCGTCGCCCGAGAAGATAACGAGATGATCGACAGTTTCGGACTGTTCCATGGCGTCGATCGCAAGCTCGATGTCCATGTTGCCCTTGATCTTGCGTCGACCCATGGAATCCGTGAATTCCTTGGCAGGCTTGGTGACGACTTTATAGCCGTTATAGTCGAGCCAATCGATCAGCGGCCGGATCGACGAATATTCCTGATCTTCGATCAGAGCCGTATAATAGTAGGCGCGCAGCAAATAACCGCGTTTCTGGAATGCTTTCAAGAGCTTGCGGTAATCTATGTCGAAGCCGAGGCTCTTGGATGCAGCGTAAAGGTTGGCGCCGTCAATGAAGAGTGCAATTTTCTCGCGTGGGTCAAACATCGCTTACCAATCCAATGAGAGCAATAGAAATCCGCAGGACCAAAATCCAATAAAAACAATGACTTGTGTTTTGACTTCGATCTGATCCATATTTTAACAATTATTCATATATGAAAGATTTAGGGCACGATTCGGCATATTCCAAGCAACCTTCGGTGGAATTGTGACATTCTCCATGGAAATTTAGCTCGGCCGCGGATAAAGACGAGGGGAGCCGGAATGAAAAACTTGTATTTGCCCGGTTTTAATTGTATCCGGCGTGCTAATCCCGAAATGACGACCGTAAAGGACAGGCAATGGCCCGTGTCACAGTTGAAGATTGCATCGACAAGGTGGAGAACCGCTTCGAGCTGGTTCTGCTCGCCAGCCACCGCGCCCGGCTGATTTCCCAGGGTGCCTCGATCACCATCGATCGCGACAACGACAAGAACCCGGTCGTCGCCCTGCGCGAAATCGCCGACGAGACGCTTTCGCCCGATGACCTCAAGGAAGATCTGATCCATTCGCTGCAGAAGCATGTCGAAGTCGACGAGCCCGAGCCCGATCCGGCCAGCATGATCGCCGCCGGCGGTGTCGCCGCAGCCGACAGCGAAGAGCAGGACGACGTGCCCGAGACGATCACTTTCGACCAGATGTCGGAAGAAGAGCTGCTCGCCGGCATTGAAGGCCTCGTGCCGCCGGAAAAGAGCGACGACTACTAAGCGCGTAGCCTGATCCCGGTCGCATGTGATCCCCCGGTTGAATCCGATCCGGGAAAAGTTTCATGCGATGGAAAAGAGCGATGATTACCAATCGTCAATCTTGCGCCTTTATTGCTTAGGCATATTATTGCCCATGTGTGCGCCAATCGTTGATTGGCGCGCTTTTATTTTTATCGGAGTGGCTTTGGAATGATGCGGCAGTACGAGCTCGTGGAGCGGGTTCAGCAATACAAGCCCGATGCCAATGAAGCACTGCTGAACAAAGCCTATGTCTACGCCATGCAGAAACATGGCCAGCAAAAGCGCGCGAGCGGCGATCCCTATATTTCCCATCCGCTCGAAGTCGCCGCCATCCTCACCGACATGCACCTCGACGAATCGACGATCGCGGTTGCCCTGCTGCACGATACGATCGAGGATACGACGGCGACGCGCGCCGAGATCGACGAACTCTTCGGCGAGGATATCGGCCGCCTGGTCGAGGGTCTGACGAAGATCAAGAAGCTCGACCTCGTTACCAAGAAAGCCAAGCAGGCGGAAAACCTGCGCAAGCTGCTGCTGGCCATTTCCGACGATGTGCGCGTGCTGCTCGTCAAGCTTGCCGACCGTCTGCACAATATGCGCACCCTCGATCACATGTCGGCCGACAAGCGGGCCCGCATCTCCGAGGAGACGATGGAAATCTATGCGCCGCTCGCCGGCCGCATGGGCATGCAGGACATGCGCGAGGAGTTGGAGGAACTCTCCTTCCGGCATATGAACCCGGAAGCCTACGACACCGTCACCAAAAGGCTGGAAGAGCTCTCCAAGCGCAATGAAGGCATTGTCAAGAAGATTGAGGCCGAACTGCGTGACCTGCTGGTCGCAAGCGGCCTGACCAGCGCCTATGTCAAGGGCCGGCAGAAGAAGCCCTATTCGGTCTTCCGCAAGATGCAGTCGAAGTCGCTTTCCTTCGAACAGCTTTCCGATGTCTACGGCTTCCGGTTGATCGTCGAGGACATCCCCTCCTGCTATCGGGCACTCGGCATCGTTCACACCCGCTGGCGCGTCGTGCCTGGCCGCTTCAAGGACTATATCTCGACGCCGAAGCAGAACGATTATCGTTCCCTGCACACCACCATCGTCGGTCCTTCCAGCCAGCGGATCGAACTGCAGATCCGCACCAAGCGCATGCATGAGATCGCCGAATTCGGTATCGCCGCCCACACGCTCTATAAGGACGGCGCCACCAATGCCGACGGCGACATCCTGTCTCGCGAATCCAATGCCTATTCCTGGCTGCGCCATACGATCGAAGCGCTCGCCGAGGGCGACAGCCCGGAAGAATTCCTCGAGCACACCAAGCTCGAACTCTTCCAGGATCAAGTCTTCTGCTTCACGCCGAAGGGGAAGCTGATTGCCCTGCCGCGTGGCGCCACGCCGATCGATTTTGCCTATGCGGTGCACACCAATATCGGCGATACCACGGTGGGCGCCAAGATCAACGGCCGGATCATGCCGCTGGTGACGCGGCTTGCGAATGGCGATGAGGTCGAGATCATCCGCTCCGGCGTGCAGGTTCCACCCGCAGCCTGGGAGGAGATCGTCGTCACCGGCAAAGCGCGCGCCGCCATCCGCCGCGCCACCCGCATGGCGATCCGCAAGCAATATGCCGGCCTCGGCCACCGCATACTCGAACGCACCTTCGACAGGGCCGGCAAGATTTTCTCCCGCGAGGCGATGAAGCCGGCGCTGCACCGCCTCGGCCAGAAGGAAGTCGAGGATGCGATCGCTGCCGTCGGCCGCGGCGAGATGTCTTCGCTCGACGTGCTGCGCGCCGTCTATCCCGACCATCAGGATGAGCGCGTCACCGTGAGGCCCTCCGGCGACGACGGCTGGTTCAATGTCCGCAGTGCTGCCGGCATGATCTTCAAGATCCCCGGCAAGACCAAGCCCGGGCCTGATGGCGGCCATTCGGAAATCGACACCGACGCCGATATCGGGCCGATCCGCGGCCTGTCCGGCAATGTCGACGTCAAGTTCGCGTCAACAGGCGCGGTGCCCGGCGATCGCATCGTCGGCATCATGGACCAGGGCAAGGGCATCACCATCTATCCGATCCAGTCGCCGAGCCTGCAGCGCTTCGACGATCAGCCCGACCGTTGGATCGACGTCCGCTGGGACCTCGACGAAGCCAACAAGTCGCGTTTCATGGCGCGCATCATGGTGAATGGGTTGAACGAGCCCGGCACGCTTGCCAAGGTCGCCCAGACGGTTGCAGGCCTCGACGTCAATATCCGTTTGCTAAATACCGTGCGGGTAGCGGCGGATTTCACCGAGATGATGCTCGAGGTCGAGGTCTGGGACCTCCGTCAGCTCAATCAACTGCTCGCTCAGATGAAGGAACTGGACTGCATCGCCACGGTTCGGCGGCTTTATGAGTAGGCTCTTTGTTAAGCCCTCAGGGCTTTGAGCGCAAAATTGCACATTTTATGATCGTTCCGTGGTCAAGGTGGAGCGTTAAAAAGGCAAGCAATGCGCTAAATGCATGGCTGTCTCCATGTTGCGGCTGTAGTAATTAACTTGTGCCGAGCCTATCTTCTGGTCATCGAAACGCAAACAGAAGATGAGACAAGAAATGTTTGACCCCATCAAGAAATTCGCCCGTGCCTTCCGCGCTCCGACCACGCAGGAACGTGAAATGGCATATCTCAATGGCTCGCTCGATCGTATCGATCTCGAGTTTCGTCAGCGCCAGGTCGACCGCGGTCTGTTCCGCACGCGCTGATACTGAACTTTATACTTGAGACGAGTGAGGGACGTTATGCATGACGGACGCCCCTTGGCATGAAGAAGCTCCTCACCGCGAAGAGAACTGAGCTGTTTTTTACGCGGTATCAACTGCCGCTCTTGTCATGGTCATGTGCGCTGCACTAAATACCGGCCATGTTGTTTCGCCGTCGCAAGCCCGCGGGATTCAAGGAAAAGATGCGAGAGCTTTTATGGCCCCGCAAAGGTTTCCTTCGCCCGATCCGTTATCTGACAATGCGCATCCTGCGCCTCAGCGCTTCGCCGCATGCGGTTGCGGCCGGCGTCGCTGCGGGTGTCTTCGTCTCGTGGACGCCGTTCATTGGCGTGCATTTCGTCATGGCTTTTGTCATCACCTATTTCCTCTCCGGCAGTATGGTGGCCGCCGCCCTCGGCTGCGCCGCTTTCGGCAATCCGCTGACCTATCCCTTCATCTGGGGCATCACCTGGGAGATCGGGCATCTGCTGTTGAGCCGTGAGGATCATCTGGCGGGTCAGACCGTTGATCTGGCTGCCCTCTTTCACAAGCTGAACTTTTCCGAACTGTGGAGGCCGGTGCTCGAACCGATGCTCGTTGGCGCCATTCCGCCCGGGATCGTCACCTCCGTTGCGCTCTATGCGCTGACGTTCTACACCGTGAAGGGTTTCCAGACGCGCCGCCACACACGGCTGTTGGAGCGGGCGCGATTGCGCCTAGCCAGCCCGGCCGGCGACATGCCGAGCGTATGAGCCTGATCAAGAATGCTTAAGCGACGGAAGGTTCCGGCATGATCATCGGCATTGGCAGCGATCTGATCGACATTCGCCGCGTCGAGAAATCCATCGAACGCTTTGGCGAGCGCTTCACCCGTCGCTGCTTCACCGAGATCGAGCGCGCGCGTTCCGACCGCCGGGCAAATCGTGGTGCATCCTATGCCAAGCGTTTCGCCGCCAAGGAGGCCTGTTCCAAGGCGCTCGGTACCGGCATAGCCCAGGGGGTCTTCTGGAAGGACATGGGCGTCGTCAACTTGCCGAGCGGCAAGCCGACCATGGTTTTATCGGGCGCCGCCGCCCTGATCCTCGAATCGATGCTGCCCGCAGGCCATAGGCCCGCCATTCATTTGACAATAACGGATGATTATCCCTTGGCGCAGGCCTTCGTGATTATCGAGGCGTTGCCCGAGAGCCTCTGATCGCGACCTCGGGAGCTGTTGATCGCGACCTCGGGAGATGTTGATCGCGACCTCTCGTCGCTTTTGATGTTGTCGCCATTGCCGCAACCGGCCGAAGTCGCTAGAACAGGGCGATTTTAGGCCGGGCCGGCCCAAAATCTGAATCCTGTTCTCGATTAAAGAATTAGAGCATGATGTCATAAGAAAACCGCTGACACTTTTCGGCATCATGCTCTAAGAGAACGACAGAAAAATTGCGCCGCCGCGGCGTCTTGAAGGAATAAGACTGCGTGTCCGAAAAAGTCGAAACCAAGCCGAACGCCCTCTGGGAAAATATCAAAGTCATCATCCAGGCGCTGATTTTGGCGATGGTGATCCGAACGGTGCTGTTCCAGCCCTTTACCATTCCGTCCGGTTCGATGATGCCGACGCTGCTCGTCGGCGACTACATCTTCGTCAATAAGTTCGCTTACGGCTATTCGAAATATTCGCTGCCCTTCTCGCCCGATATCTTCAGCGGCCGCCTGTTCGGCTCCGATCCGAAGCGTGGCGACATCGTCGTTTTCCGCTTCCCGCCAAACCCTGAAGTCGATTACATCAAGCGTTGCATTGGCCTGCCGGGCGACCATATCCAGGTTACCGACGGCGTGCTCTACGTCAATGGCAAGCCGGTTCCGAAGGTGGCTGACGGTACCTTCACGTCGGATTACAAACTCGATCCGGGCGCCGACGTACCGGTCTTCCGCGAAACGCTCGACAGCGGCAAGACCTACGATACGCTCGATCAATCTCCCGTGTCGCGCGGCGATAACACCCGTGAATTCATCGTGCCGGAAGGCCATTATTTCATGATGGGCGACAACCGCGACAACTCGCTCGACAGCCGTTTCGACGTCGGCTTCGTGCCTGCAGAAAATCTTGTCGGCCGCGCCAGCGTCATCTTCTTCTCACTCGGCAACGACACCTCCTTCCGCGAAATCTGGAAGTGGCCGACGAATATGCGCTGGGACCGCCTCTTCAAGGTTGTTGAATGAGCAAGGCGCAGACGCTTTCTGCGGCCGACCGCGCAAAGCTTGAAGGCCTGATCGGTCACGACTTCGCCGAAAAGGAACGCCTGGATCGGGCGCTGACCCATGCCAGCGCCCGCACCGAAAAGGGCGGCAATTACGAACGGCTGGAATTCCTCGGCGACAGGGTGCTCGGCCTCTGCATCGCCGAGCTTCTGTTTCGCACCTTCGGTGCGGCGGCGGAAGGCGAGCTCTCGGTTCGCCTCAACCAGCTCGTCAGCGCTGAAACCTGCGCTGCCGTCGCCGACGAACTCAGTCTTCACCTCTATATCCGTACCGGCGCCGATGTGAAGAAATTGACCGGCAAGCGGATGATGAACGTGCGCGCCGACGTCGTCGAAAGCCTGATCGCCGCGATCTATCTCGACGGCGGCCTCGAAGTTGCCCGCCGCTTCATCCTGCGCTACTGGCAGGGCAGGGCGGTCAGGGCCGATGGCGCCAAGCGGGACGCCAAAACCGAGCTGCAGGAATGGTCGCACGCCAAATTCGGCGTCACGCCCAACTACCGGGTTGATGAACGCAGCGGACCGGATCATGATCCGCGTTTCAAGGTGACGGTGGAAGTTGCTGGCATAAAGCCGGAAACCGGCGTAGAGCGGTCGAAGCGCGCCGCCGAACAGGTTGCGGCGACGAAGATGCTTGAGCGCGAAGGCATTTGGCAGCAATCGCCTGCCGGAAACTGACGGGACAATGACACAAGAAGAAGATATCGCGGCCGAAGCTGCTGCAGAAACCAATCGTCCGACGCATTCGGGCTTCGTTGCGCTGATCGGGCCGACCAACGCCGGTAAGTCGACGCTGGTGAACCGCCTCGTCGGCGCCAAGGTCTCGATCGTCAGCCATAAGGTGCAGACGACGCGTGCCATCGTCCGCGGTATCGCGATCCATGACAACGCCCAGATCGTCTTCATGGACACGCCCGGCATCTTCAAGCCACGCCGCCGGCTCGACCGCGCCATGGTGACCTCGGCCTGGGGCGGTGCGAGGGATGCCGATCTGATCGTACTGCTGATCGACAGCGAGCGCGGCCTGCGCGGCGATGCCGAAGCCATCCTCGAAGGCCTCAAGGAGGTCCGGCAGCCCAAAATCCTGCTGCTCAACAAGATCGACCGCGTCAACCGTGAGGATCTGCTGGCACTCGCGGCCGCTGCCAACGAGAAGATCGCCTTCGATCGTACCTTCATGATATCAGCCGAAAACGGCTCCGGCTGCGACGATCTCATGGACTATCTGGCCGCCACGCTGCCGGAAGGGCCGTGGTACTATCCGGAAGACCAGATCTCCGATCTGCCGATGCGCCAGCTCGCCGCCGAGATCACCCGCGAGAAGCTGTTTCTGCGCCTGCACCAGGAGCTTCCCTACGCCTCGCATGTCGAGACCGAAAAGTGGGAAGAGCGCAAGGACGGCTCGGTGCGGATCGAGCAGGTGATCTATCTCGAGCGCGACAGCCAGAAGAAGATCGCGCTCGGCAAGGGTGGTGAAACCATCAAGGCGATCTCGACTGCGTCGCGCAAGGAATTGTCGGAGATCCTCGAGCAGCCGGTCCATCTCTTCCTGTTCGTCAAGGTTCGCGAGAATTGGGGTGATGATCCCGAGCGGTTCCGCGAAATGGGTCTCGATTTCCCGAAATAAGCACGGCAAGGATTTCGTCGGCCAGGCGCCAGACCGTTGTTTCCGCATAAAAAAATCGCTTTGCTCACGGAACAAATTTGTGGCTTTCGCATTCCTGAATGAACGGCGTGCAAGCGATGGTGCGTCGGTTTTGCGACGGCAAGGGCAAACATGGTGACGTCGAGATCGGTCAATTCTTTCAAGACCCCTTGCCAGCAATGTCCCTTGCGGCCCCTGCCGCATTTCAGGGAATTCAGCCGCGACGAGCTGGAATTCGTCTCGAGCTTCAAGAGGGGTGAGCTTGCCGTCGATGCCGGCTCCACTATCCTCGTCGAGGGCGCACACAGCGCTCATCTCTTCACCGTGCTTGCTGGTTGGGGCTTTCGCTACAAGATGCTGGAGGATGGGCGCCGCCAGATTCTGAATTATATCATGCCAGGCGATCTGATCGGCCTGCAGGGAACGATCGCCGGCGAGATGCAGCATTCCGTCGAAGCGCTTTCGCCGGTATCTCTTTGTGTTTTCGAGCGTGACAGACTGATGACGCTCTACAACAAACACCCCTCGCTCGCCTTCGACATCACCTGGATCGCTGCGCGCGAGGAGCGTATTCTCGATGAACACCTGCTCAGCATCGGCCGCCGCACGGCGCTGGAAAGAGCAGCCTACCTGATCGCTTTCCTGTTTGAGCGTGGCCGGAAGCTTAATCTCTTCAACGGCCGCAAATTCATCCCCATCACCCAGCAGCACATTGCCGATACACTCGGCCTTTCCATCGTCCACACCAACAAGACCCTGAAAAAGCTCGGTGAACGTCGGTTGATCCGCTGGCAGGAGCGCGGCTGCGAGGTTCTGAACGGCGAGGAATTGATGGCCATTGCCGGCTGGGAAGGGCTCGGAGAGGGCAAACGCCCCTTCATCTAACACTTGGCCCTATGTCTTTTTTAAATGCGCATTAGCAGCTCGGAAAATAAGGTCGGTCGTCGCCTTTCCTCCGATTTTGATTCTTATCGACCGGGCAGAAAAGTGGTTTATTCAGAAATGGTGGCGGAATTCACCGATAGCGTGCCATGCGGGGCACCGGAAGGCAATGATGTTGGCGAAACAGCCGGGACGCTGCGACAGGCGCCCGACGGGAGGCATGGAATCATGAGCGCAATCCGTGTTCTGGTTCTTGAAGACAGTCTGATCATCGCGATGGAGGCGGAGGATATGCTGCGCCTGGCCGGCGTCGAGAGTATCGATATCGTCGGCAGTGTGGAGCAGGCGAGGGCTGCTATCGCTGCGGAGACATATGATTTCGCCCTTCTCGACGTCAATCTCGGTGAGGGCATGAGCTTCGGATTTGCCCGCCATCTTCTCGATATTGGCATTCCCTTCGGCTTCGTCAGCGGCTATTCCGATACGGGCGATTTCCCGCCCGACTTGCAGCACATTCCGCTTTTGGTGAAGCCTTTCGACGAAACGGCGATGCGTGAATTCCTGCTGAGGCTTTTCCCGGCTGTCGCCTGATGCGCTCCGTGACAGGAGCATGATGTCGCCCGAAAACCGCTCACTGTTTTCGGCATCATGCTCTAGGATGGATTCGTCGGCCGTAAGGACTTCTTTCGATGCAGTGGCAGGACCATGCGATCATCCTGGGCGTTAAGCGCCACGGCGAGACGAGTGTCATCGCCGAGGTGATGACGCGTGATCGCGGCCGCCATCTCGGCCTGGTTCGTTCCGGCCGGTCGCGCGCCATGCAGCCAGTGCTGCAGGTGGGCAATGCCGTGGAGGTCCTTTGGCGCGCCAGGTTGGACGAGCATCTCGGCGAATTTCGCGTCGAGCCGGTGACGTTGCGCGCCGCCCGCCTGATGGAAACGGCGACCGCCGTCTACGGCGTTCAGGCGATGGGCGCGCTGCTGCGGCTGCTGCCGGAGCGTGACCCGCATCCGCATCTCTTCGATGCGCTGGAGGTCATCCTCGATCACCTGCACAACCCGGCCGATGCCGGCGAACTCTTCGTGCGTTTCGAGCTTGCGGTGCTGAACGATCTCGGCTTCGGTCTCGATCTGGCCGAATGTGCCGCGACCGGCGCCCGTTCCGATCTCGCCTATGTCTCGCCGAAATCCGGCCGCGCCGTCAGCCGCAGCGCCGGTGCCCCCTGGGCGGACAAGATGCTGCTCCTGCCGCCCTTCCTCGGCATCGAAGGCAACCATGCAGCCGACTTCGACAGCCTTGCGGCGGCGTTTCGTCTGACGGGATTCTTTCTGCATCGCCACGTCTATGAACCGCGAGGCATCGAGGCCGTTGCAGCCCGCGAGGGCTTCGTTCAGGCGGCACTCAAGGCGCTCAATCCTGCTTTGCGGACGCTTTCCGGTCAGATCTCCGCCTGAGATCGGTTTTCAGCCGTTTTTTACGGGTGCAAAACATCCTCCGGATTTGGCGGTTTACCCGTATATGAGCCCTTCCTATGTCTTGGAGACGCCAACCAAGGAGGATTTCATGCTGATCAAGACCGCAACCCCGACGACGATCACGCTCTGGAACGGCCGCGAAATTCCGCGTCTCGGCATGGGATGCTGGGCGATCGGCGGTCCCTTCTTCGCCGGCGACACACCACTCGGCTGGGGAGACGTCGACGACGATGAATCGGTGGAAGCGATCCATCGCGCCATCGAACTCGGCATCCGCTTCTTCGACACCGCTTCAAACTACGGCGCCGGCCATTCGGAGGAGGTGCTCGGCCGGGCAATCGGCAATCGCGACGATATTATCGTCGCCACCAAGTTCGGCTTCGCCACCGATTCGCAAACCAAGCAGGCAACCGGCGCTTTCGCCGACGAAGCCTTCATCCGCCGTTCGGTCGAGACCTCGCTGCGCCGTCTCAAGCGCGACCGCCTCGATCTTCTGCAGTTCCACCTCAATGACTTTCCACTGGCACAATCGGACGCAGTCTTCGACACGCTGGAAGCGTTGCGCGCCGAAGGCAAGATCGATGCGTTCGGTTGGAGCACCGATTTTCCTGATCGTGCTGCCCGCCATGCCGGCCGTCAGGGCTATGTCTCCGTTCAGCATACGATGAATGTCTTCGAGCCGGTGCCGGAGATGATCGCGGTGATCGAGAGAAAGGGCCTGATCTCCATCAATCGCGGTCCGCTGGCCATGGGCCTCCTAACCGGCAAATTCACCGCCGACAAGGCGGTCGGCGCCAAGGATGTACGGGGCGCAGCCCTCGACTGGATGGTTTATTTCAAGGACGGGCGCATGGCCCCGGAATTTACCGCAAGGCTCGACGCCGTCCGCGATCTCCTGACATCGGGCGGCCGCACGCTGACGCAAGGGGCGCTTGGCTGGCTCTGGGCGAGGTCGCCGCGCACCCTGCCCATTCCGGGCTTCCGCACCGTCGCCCAGGTGGAGGAAAATGCCGGCGCGCTGGAAAAGGGACCGCTATCGGCCGATGTCATGGCCGGGATCGACGCGGCACTCGCGCGTGTCTGACGCTTCCAAAGCCTGTCGCATCAGATCCTGAGGACACGCATCATGCTGCGACGCGACGCTTGAGCGCCCAGCCCTCCGGCCTCTCTTCTATAATGCTGACTGTGTCGCCGATCATGATCCTGCCGTTGCCGCGTGGGGTGACGTTCCAGCCGAAAAGCGGGCCGGGCACACGTCTGTCGGCCGACATGCGGATGCGGCCCATGGCCGGCATCGGGTTTGGCCCGTCGCGTGAGCCGGTCAACTGGTCCTGCGTCGTCATGATGCAGCGCGAGCAGGGTTTGACGAGATCGAAGCGGATGCCGGCGATCTCGATCGCCGCCCAGCGGTCCTCCGGCCAGGCCTCGTCGATATCGATGACGATGTTCGGCCGGAAGCGTTCCATGCCGACGCTGCCTTCGCCATGGGCGGCGAGATCGGCATTCAGCGCCTTCAGCGAGCCGGTCGTCGTCACCAGGATCTGGTAGCCGTCGGTAAAGGTGACCGGCGTGCCTTCGCCGGCCCATTCGGCATTCGCAGTCCGCCGGGCCTGTCCGTCGAAGAAGACCAGCCGCACCTCGCGGCCAAGCCATTCGGAAAGCTGACGGTTGCTCTCGGGATCGGCGACGGCGGCGCTGACAGTTGATTTCCAGACGGACACATCCATGCGGCTTTCAGGCTGAGGCGGCGGTACCGATATTTCCGGTTTTCCCTGCATCAGCAGCCGAAAGACGCCGGGTTCCGGTCGTACTTCGATACGCGCGAGGTCCGGCAACTCGCGCTGGGTGATGAAGTGCCCGTGCGCATCGGTGATCATTGCTCGCCGGTCGCCAGGAAGCCCATAGGCGTCGATGTCGGCCGAAGGCAGGGCAAGGCCGCGGGCGCTCTTGAGCGGGTAGATGAAGAGGTCGCTGATATGCATGCCGTTCTCCTAGATCTCGTCCATGAATGCCTGGAGGAAGTCGCGCAGGCTTTGGTCGCGATCGGCCGCCAGCCTGCGGCCGGTCTCGGTCTGGAACCCGTCCGCCAGTTTGAACAGCTTCGTCTGGAAATGGTCAATCGCATAACGCTTGTCATCGAGCGGGCGGTTCGCTGCCGCCGGATCGAATGGATCATAGAGTCCAGATCCCAGTCGCCCGGCGATATAGAAGCAGCGTGCGGCGCCGACCATGCCGATCGCATCCAGCCGGTCGGCGTCCTGGAGGATCTTTGCCTCCAATGTCTGCGCCACCACCCCGGCCGAGAAACTATGCGCGGTGATCGCGTGAGCCGCGGCTTCGATATCCGCGTGGCTCCAGCCGAGGTCTGCCAGGATGGCCGATGCCTTTTCCGCCGCCAAGGCCGACGCTTTTGCCCGTAGCGGCGAATTCTTCTCGACGGCGACGCAGTCGTGCAGCAGCACGGAAGCGGCAAGAACCCGCCCGTCGCCGCCTTCTCTAGCATGGATGCGCATGGCGTTCCGGAAGACGCGCAGGATATGGGCAAGGTCGTGCGAGCCGTCGTCGCCATCGGCAGCGTCTGCGATCAGCGCTGCGGCGAGAGTTTCATAAGGAGAGAAGGCTTCGGCCTCGAACATTGCGCCACCTGTTATGAGGAAGAATGTTTTCCGTCGATAGAACACCGGAACGGAAGCGGAGATCTCGGTCAAAGCCCGCGACAATGAAGGCTCGCTGACCGCTGCCGATTTTGTAGCGGCTTGCCGTGCGAGTCGCAATCGAGGCTCAGCCCCGGGGAAGATGCATCTTGCCGCCGTTCTTCGGAAGGGAGAGAAGATGGGGCACGTCACGCACGGGTCTCGGCGGACTGATGTGATAGCCCTGGATCTCGTCGCATTCCTCGCATTCGAGCAGCGCCAGCTGTGCGGCCGTCTCGACGCCTTCGACGGTAACGCGCATGCCGAGCGCATCGCCAAGCAGGATGATTGCATGCATGATCGCATGCGCTTCCTTGTTGTCGACGATGTCGCTGACGAAGGATTTGTCGATCTTGATCTTGTCGAAGGGGAAGCTCGAAAGATAGCTCAGCGAGGAATAGCCGGTGCCGAAATCATCCATCGAGATGCGGATGCCGCGCTCCTTCAGCGCATGCAGGATCGGCAGCACCTCGCTGAGATTTTCCATCAGCACGCTCTCGGTGATTTCGAGCTCAAGCCGCGACGGCGATACAGCAGCAGCGGCAAGCGCCTCGCTGACGTCCTCAGTCAGGTCGCTGCTGCTGAACTGGATCGCCGAAACGTTGACCGCGACCTTGATATCCTCCGGCCATTGCGCTGCATCGTTGCAGGCTTGGCGCAAAACCCAGCGGCCGATATCGACGATAAGGCCGACCTCTTCGGCGAGCGGAATGAAATCCATCGGCGCAACGCGGCCGCGGATCGGGTGGTTCCAGCGGATCAGAGCCTCGAAGCCGCAGATGCGCCGCTGCGAAAGGTCATAGAGCGGCTGGTAATGCAGCTCGAATTCTTCTTTTTCAACGGCTGCTCTGAGGTCGGCCTCCAGCGCATGGCGCAGCTGCATCTGCACTTCCATCTCGCCTGCGAAGAAACGCTCGCGCTTGCGCCCGTCCGCCTTGGCATGCGACAGCGCCACGCCGGCATTCTTCAGGAGGATATCGGTGTCTTCGCCATCCCCCGGGGCGACTGCGATCCCCATCGAGACGCTGAGCTCCACTTGTTTCTCGCCGTGGATGAATGGCTCGGAAAGCGCACGGCGGATCTGCTCGGCAAGGGCAGTCACGTTCCACGGCTGCTGTCTGCCTGTCTGCAGGATGGCGAACTCGTCCGAGCCGAGGCGCGCCAAGGCATTCTCCGAACCAGCCGAGGCTCGGATGCGCTGGGCGACCTGCTGCAATATTTTGTCGCCGACTGACACGCCCATCGTGTTGTTGATCGATTTGAAACGGTCGAGATTGAGGTGAACAAGGGCGATCTGCTCGTCCGGCTTGCGCTCGATGAGCGTCGCATCGACCTGCTCGCGGAAATGGATGCGATTCGGGAGGCCGGTCAGCGGGTCGTGATGGGCGAGATAGGTGATGCGCTCGGCCGCCCTTCGATCCTCGGTGACATCGGCATGAATGGCGATGTTGCTGCCGTCGGCAAGGATGGTCACCATGCTCTGGATGATGCGGCCGTCGTCCATCAGCCATTCGCGCCGACGGATACTGCTGCGTTTTGTGGTTGCAGAGGAATGTCGCCCGACCCGGCGGCCGGGTTTGGCGCTGGCGCCCTCCGCGCCGCGCATTTTGTCGGTGAGATCGGCGATTGTCGCGCCGGCAGCGACATCGTCCTGCGTCAGGCCGAAAAGCTGAGCGAAGCGAATGTTGGAAAGTGTCAGCCGTTGGTCCGCGTCAAATACGCTGAGACCGAGCGGCAGGTTGTTGAGGATGATTTCGAAGAGCCTTTGCTGTCCGTCGAATGCCTGACTGAGGGCGGAAATATTGCCTCTCAGCGCATGGTTTTCTCTCAGCAGCGTATCCGCGCTTCTCTCGATTTCGTCATAGTCGCTTTCATGGACGCGGTAGGTCGCGATCACAAGCTCCATCAAACGTCGCGCATCGACCGATCCATCGGCCATGACGGCCTGGCTGCATTGCTTCCAGAAGAGCGCTTCAGCTTTCATGGGGATGCCTCTTGCGGGGCGGCTGCGACAGCAATGGTCGTCCTCACCTGATGAACGTACCTCATCACATCGAAAACCCTTCCAAAGTGAACATAAAATTGATTTTTTTATAAGCTGAAAGTCTGGGTAGTGGCTTGTGGCGCCCATTCTGGTCGGACGGGATTAATATTCGGTTGCAGTGCGGCAGCGAGGCCAGATCGTTAGGCATTTGTTTTATATGTGAAAAATCGCTGAAATACCGCGAGATCCCCTCATTTGACCTCGACGGAAGGTTGGCAGCCAAGCATTGCGTTAACGGTTGTCAATCATCGTTAATGAGAAGTTAACAACTTATTGACGCACCGCGCAAATCAGTTTAACCAGCGAGTCAATTAGTGATTTTCCACGTTCGTATTGCGTACAAACACCACCGGCTAAAGGCGGTGAATGGAGGTTTGTATGACCAGCACCACATCCGTTTCGGACACTTCATATGCATATCTGGCGACGCTCTCGCGGCTTGATGCCAATGGCGATGGTGTCCTCAGCCGCGGCGAACGCGCCGCCGATCAGAAGCCCGGCATCATCAAGGAACTCCTGGACGAGGACAAGGCCAGCGAAACGCAGCCGAAATTTTCCGGCAGCCTGATTGCGCTGATGATGGACTCGCGTGACAGCGGCGTGGCAGCCAGTATCGCCGTTCCCTATCCTTTGCAGCAGACCGCGCCGACGACCGGCGATCGGTCGGACGATGTTTACCGCAACACTTACGGCCAGTTCGACTTCAACGCCGTCGCCTGAGCCACTCCCGAATCAGGCGATCTGCAAGCCGGCCGTTTGGCCGGCTTTTCCAGTCCTGTGTTCCCAGCGCATGACCCGAAAACCGGAATCGATATCAGCAAAGGATCATGCGTTAATCCAACGGATAGAGCGTCCTTTGTGCTTAATCAGGAACACCTTCCTGGCTGACACGTTCAGAAGGACAACCGGACGGAAGGAGACCTCCATGAAAGCCATGTGCACCATCGCCGCCCTGAGCCTGCTTGCAGTTGCATTGCCGGCGAGCGCTCAGGACAAGCAGACGGCGGTCGCCAATTTCGTCGGCAAGGACGGCAAGGAGGACGGCCGCGCGCAACTGACGGCTGCCGCCAGTGGTGGCGTCCTGATCGAAGTCGAGATATCGGGGCTGCCGGCCAACAAATGGGTGGCCTTCCATGTTCACGAGACCGGCCGCTGCGATGCCGCGACCCATCACGAGTCGGCCGGCGGTCACTTCAACCCTGAGAAGGCCGAGCACGGCCTCCTTGCCGCCAAGGGTCCGCACGCCGGCGATATGCCCAATCAGTATGTCGGAGAGGACGGTATGCTGAGAGCCCAGGTCTTCGATAGCAAGGTCACGCTCGACGGCAAGACCGACGGAATTCGCGGCCGCGCATTGATGGTCCACGCCAATTCGGATGATTATCGCAGCCAGCCCTCCGGTGATGCCGGTGAAAGACTCTCCTGCGGCGTCATCCAATAGACTGTTACGACAAAATTATACGCCGATTCAACGTGTTAAGAGCTATGCGATCTGAAATCGCGGCGGTGCTGGAATGTGTCATTGGCGCGTCGGCGCCGGCTTTTCGGCCGCCGCCCTGCCTTTGGAGTTCTTTGCCGACGCAGCGTCCGGTACATCCGGAACAACGTCCCGATCCCTCTCGTTGAAAGCGAGTTTGACGCGCTTTATCATGTCACGGCTGACCGCCCACCAGTCGCCGGTCTTTGCCCAGTAGCGCAGCGTCACCAAGATCGCGCCGTCACCGAGGCTATTGATGAAGACGCTTGGTTCCGGTGACCTCAGCACCCGGGAATCGGCTTTGGCAAGGCCCATCAGTGTCTCCAACGCTTGATGGATGTCATCCCCATCGGCGATCTTGACGTTCACATCGTTCCGTCGCGTAGGCTCGCGACTGAAATTGGTAATCGGCGTGTTCCAGAGTGTCGAATTCGGCGCCAACCGGTAGAGCCCGTCGCCGGTCCTGAGTTCAGTCGCAAACAACCCGATTTCGCGCACTGTGCCGGCCACACTGCTGGTCTCGATGTATTCCCCGACTCGAAATGGCCTGAGGATCAGCAGCATGATGCCGGCGGCGATATCCTGCAGCGTCCCCTGTAGCGCCAGTCCGATTGCCAGGCCGGCTGCGCCGAGGGTCGCGATGATTGAGGCGGTCTGGACGCCGAACTGGCCGAGCACGGTGATGAACACCAGGATAAGCAGCGCGTAGCGCAGCACATTGGTGAAGAATCGCGCCAGCGTCTCGTCGATGCCATGGACTCGCGACAGGCCTTCATAGGCCCAGCGGCTGGTAAAACCGGCGAGCGCCCAGCCGAGAATGAGCAGGATGACGGCGCCGAGGACGGAAAAGGAATATTGCACTGCCAGCGCGCTCGCCTGGCTGAGCGCCGTTTGCGTGGCGAGAAGGACGTCGGCTGCCTGTTGTTGCATGATCTGGCCCTGTCGATTGTTCTTGGTCGGAGGCTAGATGGAGCGAATGGCGGTAGCGTCAACCGCAGGCGGCGTCGTCGATCGCAAGCACGAAGGGCGCGTTGCCGTCGGCATCCGCACCGCGGCCGATTGCCCGCACTGCCGCGACCAACTGGCCGCGGCGGTTAAGCAGCGCGTCGCCGATCTCGATCAACCGGGCATTCGGCGTCGCGAAAGGCGAGGCCGCCCGCAGCCGGCCGGCAAGCCTTTCTTCGCTCTGATCCGGTACGAGCGACAGCGCGGCGATCAGGGCTGCCGCCGGCGATCGCGACACGCCCATCCAGCAATGGATGAGCAGCGGCGTCTCCTGCCGCCACGATGCGGCAAAGTCGATAATTCCCTGCACATGCGTCTCGTCGGGCGCCACCAGGCCGCCGGTGCCCTTGAAGGCGATGTCGTTCATCGCAAGCGTCAGGTGGCGGTCGGCCGCGATCACGCCAGGTCGGTGAAAGGCCTGCTCCTTGGCGATCAGGCTGATCATGTCACGCGCCTTGTGGCGCACCGCCATCTCCGCGATGCGCGACAGCGGCGAGACGACGATGAAGCTCACGACACCATCTCCCGCTCGGCCTCGATCGCCGCGAAGCGCTCGCAGAACAGTCGCTGCGCTTCGACTGCCGGCAGGGGCTCGATCATCAGCATCTCCGGGCTGATGCCGCGCGGCTGGCCGAAGAATTTCTGCGCCTCGGCGGGTGTGAAGCCGGCAAGCACCGTCGCCTCGAAATAGGCGGCGATCGTATCGGCCTTCTTGATTCGGTCCTTGAGGTCGCGCGAGGGATGCGGCGGCAGGCCGAAGCGCAGGTGCACTGCGGCCTCCAACCGCTTCTCCACCGTCTTGTAGCCGCCGCCGACCACCGATTTGAACGGTGAGATCATATCGCCGATCACATATTCGGGTGCATCATGCAGCAGCGCCATCAGACACTCCTGCGGCCGCGCATCGTTGAAGCGGCGGAAAATGTCTTCAACGACGAGACTGTGCTGCGCCACCGAAAAAGCATGATCGCCTGATGTCTGGCCGTTCCAGCGAGCGACACGCGCCAGCCCATGGGCGATATCGATCAGTTCGACATCGAGCGGCGAGGGGTCGAGCAGGTCGAGCCTGCGCCCGGACAGCATACGCTGCCAGGCACGCGGGGCTTTTGCGGTTGTCACGCACTGGCCTCGTCGGCGCTGGTGGGGAAGACAAGGCCGGACCATGCCGGCAGGACGAGGGAAACAGGTGTTTCGCCGGCGAGCAGCGGCGTGCCTGCGGCGATTGCGGCGCCGGCGCGGTCGATACGCACGATCGCAAGTCCATGGTCGCCTTCGACCGAACCGAGCGTCCCTATAGGCTTGCCGGCCGCGGTGATCTCCGTTCCCGTCCCCGGCAGGGCTGTCACGGCAGAAACGGTCACGACGCGCCGGCGCGCAGTGCCGCGGTGCTGCATGCGCGAGACGACCTCCTGGCCGACATAGCAGCCTTTCCTGAAGGAGAGGCCGCCATTCAAATCCATCAGCACGTCATGCGGGAAGGCATCCTGCAGGGCGAAGTCCGATCCTGAGGTGACGATGCCGAGCCTGATACGCAGCGCGTCATAGAGCGCTTCCTCACCTTTGCCGTGTTTGCCGGGCCGACGGACCAGCGTGACGCCCGCCTTGGCGAAGCGACTGTCCCGGGCGCCCTGGCTGGCGTCGGCATCATCGCCCCAGCAAACGGTGACGCCCTCCTCTGCGCGAAGGGCAAGCGTGACGGCGGCACGCAGCTTGTACATCGTCAGTCGCTTCAGCAGGCCATCGCGCTGGCTGGCGTCCGTTTCGATCGTATAGCCATCGCCCTCCTGCCAGATCATGAAGTCGAACAGGATCTTGCCTTGCGGCGTCAGCAGCGCCCCGGGCCGCACCTCGTCGGACCCGAGCGAGATGATATCGGTGGTGATCAGATTCTGCAGGAAGGATTGGGCTTCCGCACCGCTGACAAAGAGCAATGCGCGGTCTTTCAGGAATACGGCTGGCATGGCGGAACCTGTCGCGTTGGTCATCGCTCACAGGTATGTCTTCATGAGGGGGATCGCAAGCGCCTCATGCGAAACGCGAGAGGAGCAAGCGAGGTGGGCGTCAGTCGCCCGCCGTGAAGAATTTCCATTTGCCCTGAGGCGTAATGCCGAGGCGGTAGAAATTATATCCGCCGAATTCCTGCATGTCGGAAAGATCGCCGGCGGTGACGATGCGCAGTAGCTCGACGCGCTCCGGCGGCGTCAGCGACTTCAAGTCCTTCTCGGCAAAATACGGCCACACATACATATCGTCTGCCGTACCCTGGCCGACATGCACGAAGCCGGTCGAGATGATGTCGAGCATGATGGCGAGGATCTCGTCTCCGTCAGGGTCGCCCGAAAGATCCTTTAGCGTGCCGATCGGATCGTCTGTGGGCTCACCCACCGTCACCTGCGTCTGCTCAGTGCCGGCGCCCATCAGCGGCCGCAGCCGTTCGAGATCGCCGGAGGCGGCCGCCTCGACGATTTGCTCGCGCATCTTGCGAACCGGCTCGGGTACCTTGCTGATGTCGTAAATCACTTCGGCGGGCTTGGCAGCATCCTGGGCGCCTGGCGTCTTGTCGACACCCTGATTATTCTGGCTGTTGACCAGCGGATCCGCCATGGGAACGCCGGGAGCGGCTCCGCTTTGCGGTTGGCTCTGTCCCTGAGCGGCCGGGGCGTCGTTGGTGGGCTGGCCTGGGACCTTGTGCAGTTCGGAAAGCGCGTACGCTGCCGGCGCGAGGAAAACATTGCCGGCGGCGAGGCTGAACGCAAGCAGCACCGGCGCGAGCGGAATTCGCGATACTTTCTCTTTACCGGTGCGCATCAAACTCTCTGATAATAATTATTGCAGGGTGCGGTTCGCGGAGAATTCGCCGGCAAGCATGCGCTCACGGAGCGAATCCAGCAGGGCCTCTGCGCTGCTTTCCCCGTGCAATCTGATGGTCTCCCGCAGTGCATGCGCAATGGCGGCATCAGCGATGATTTCAGGCTCGATTCCGTCCGCCATGCCGTCGGCCCAAGCCTCGTTCTGGTACTCCAGAGCCGCCTGCATCTTTTCGTGGACGATCATGTCGTCGATCTCGTTGAGGCTTGCTTCCATTGTCTTTTCCTCAGAACTTCTCATGTCTTACTGCACCGTTAACAACACTAACAGCCTTTTCCCAAAACGACACGTCCGCATGCGAAAACAGGTTAATTAAACGTCAATTTCCAAAACGCGAGGTAATTTCTGTGGCGAGTGTTGCACCTTCGTTACGGTAGCGCTCTTCTGCCACGATGGCCGCTGCGGTGCAATCCGTATAGACGGAGGCGAACGCGCGGTAGCCGCGATTGAAGGCTGCAGTCAGCCTTTCCTTGCGCAGCTGCTCGTTGCCGGTCTCCGAATCGAGCAGCTGCTGCATGCCGTTGCGCCACTCGTCGGCGTCTGCCGCCTTGCAGAGCGTTCTCAAATAATGCACCGAACCCAACACCTCGGCGAGCCGCGCCAGCTTGTCGTCATAAGGCACGATCACGGCGGGCGGCGGCGTAATCTCCTCCTGTGGAGGCGGCGAATTCTTGCCCTGCGCCATGGTCGGACCGGCCAGGACGAGCAGGGACAAGAAAATGCGTCGAACGGGAATCATGCTCTCAGTTGATACGTTGAGCATGACGGCAACAAGGCGGGCCTGAGAGTTTCCACTTCTATTCGCCGCCCGCCAGGACATGATGCCCAAAAGCGTCAGCGGTTTTCGGCATCCTGTTCTAGCCGCTCGGCGCATTCGAGCACGCTCTGCGGTACGGGCAATCGCCGGATTTCCTCCACCGTGTACCAGCCGACGGCGGCCGCATCGTCGGCGGCTTCCGCCACCACATCCCTATCCGCCTCGACCCGGAAGACCGAGAGCAGGAAATGGCTGTTGACGCTGCCATCGGCCGCATGGGTCTTCAGATCATAGGTCGAAAGCAGCCGCGGATTGCGTGCCGAAATGCCGGTCTCTTCACCGAATTCTCGCAAGGCCGTTTGCTCCGGGGTCTCGCCAGGTTCAGCGCGTCCGCCGGGAAAGGCATACATGTCGGCGGAAGGCGGATTGCGCCGCAGCACCAGCAGGAATCGTCCGTCGCGTTCAAGAATGGCGGATGAGGCGGCTTTGGCGGTGGAGGTCATCGGGGCTGCTCTTGGGGCTCTTGGCTCGGATCGCCCATCCTATCCGATGAACCGATATTTGCATGCCGCCGCTGCTTGGCTTCCCCAGTTTTCGCTGGGATAGTGGTGACGGATTCGAAAGGTGCTTTCGTGACCTACATCATTTACGCCTTCGCCGCCGTCTTCGAGATCGCCGGGTGTTTTGCCTTCTGGGCGTGGCTGAAACTCGAAAAGCCGATCTGGTGGCTGGCGCCGGGCATGGTCTCGCTGGCGCTTTTTGCCTGGCTTCTGACGCTGGTGCCGAGCGAGGCGGCCGGCCGCACCTTCGCGGCCTATGGCGGCATCTACATCGTCGCCTCGCTGCTCTGGCTTTGGCTGGTCGAAAGCCGCATGCCTGATCGTTACGACATCGGCGGGGCGTTGATCTGCCTTGCCGGGACGAGCATCATCCTCTTTGCGCCGAGAGGCTGAAGCGCCTTGACCGGACTCAGGCCCGGTGCAAAGACAAGCCGATGTGTGGACGTTTTGCCCTGACAATCACTAGCGCCGGCCTGCGCGACATTTTCTCCGGTCTGGATTTCGACGAATTTCCGGCGCGCTACAATATTGCGCCGACGCAGCCGATTCTCGTCGTCATTTCAGGCGAGGGCAGGGAGCAGGGCAGCAACTTGGCCGACCGGCGCGCCGTGCTCGTGCGCTGGGGCTTCACGCCGGGCTGGGTCAAGGATCCGAAGGAATTTCCGCTGCTGACCAATGCCCGCTCCGAGACCGCGATCGGCAAGGCTTCTTTCCGGGCGGCCATGCGCCATCGCCGCGTGCTCATCCCGGCCTCCGGCTTCTATGAATGGCATCGTGCATCAAAGGATAGCGGTGAGAAACCGCAGGCCTATTGGATCAGGCCGCGTCAAGGCGGGGTCGTCGCCTTTGCCGGCCTGATGGAGACATGGTCCTCGGCTGATGGTTCCGAGGTCGATACCGGCGCGATCCTGACGACATCAGCCAACTCAGGCATATCCTCGATCCACGATCGCATGCCGGTCGTCATCAAGCCCGAAGACTTTTCGCGCTGGCTGGATTGCAAGACGCAGGAACCGCGCGAGGTGGTCGACTTGATGCGGCCCGTTCAGGACGATTTCTTCGAGGCCGTCCCGGTCTCCGACAAGGTCAACAAGGTCACTAATATGGGGCCTGACCTGCAGCAGCCGGTCGTCATCGAAAAGCCGCTGAAGGCTCCCGAGAAGCGAAGGCCTGACGACGACCAGCTCAGTTTCTTCTGAAGCGGCATCCGCCATTTTTCACTTGGCGGTATAACCGCTTGGTTCGTCTTGTGCGTTGGAGGAGGTTTTGGTGCGGCTTGCTGCAACCGCTCCACGTCAGACCCGCCGCACGGCGGGTTGGAGGATGGCGTGGTCGGCATCGTCTGAGGCTTCCGGCGATAAATCTCAGCATCCGCTTCGTCAGCGGTACCTAACGCATGTCACCCAAAATCACTGCTGTTTTGGGATGACGACATGCGGAGAACCAGACTTGAAGCGCACCGAAGTCCGGTTGGAAGTGTAGCACCTCAAGCGGATTTCTTGACGGTGCCCGGCTTGTTCTTTGCCATCAGCGATGCTGCGACAACGGCCTTCAGGCCAACCGGGCGATAGTTGGCGCTGAGATCAGGCTTGGACGGCTGCTGTTCGCTGCTAATACTCTTTTTCGAGGTCACGATACTCTCCTTACGTGGTTCTTCCCTGGGCATTTTATGATTTGCTGTTTCGTCATAAATAGCGACAAAACAGAGACGTCTCCCATCAGGATTTGTAAACGAGCACCATAATTCGCGAGGCTTAACTGAAGCCTACGTTGGTTAATACTTACTGAAGACAGCGGTTCCAACTAAAGTGCGCAGCGGTTTTCGCCGGAGAATCGCGCGTAGCGGTTATCCCGTGGGTGAGAACGTAGAGAGAAGATTTCCCAGGTCAGAAAAATCAGCAATGCGCGGAGATCAGATGTGCCGGCCGATATCGTCGTCGCCGACACCAGGTTCCTCGATCGTCAGCGTCCCATATTTCCGGCGCCATTTCCGTGCGCCGAAGGGAAGCGATATAAGGTAGGCAGCAACGGTAAAGACCATCACCTCCCAGGTGTAGCTCATCAGCAGAGCCACATAGAGCACGACGCCGAGCATCATCGGCAGCACGAGATCGCGCCGCAACCGGTTGCCTTCCGATTTGCCCGACCAGACCGGCAGCCGGCTGATCAGCAGGAAGGCGATAACGACCGTATAGATCGAAGAAACATAGGCGAAGGTGCGGTCCGTCGCCAGGCCGAGGAAGCCGAGATAGACCGGCAGCAGCACTAGCATGGCGCCAGCCGGCGCCGGCACGCCGACGAAATATTCCGATTGCCAGCTCGCCTTGTTCTCACGTTCGGCCATGACGTTGAAGCGGGCAAGCCGAAGCCCGGCGGCGATCGCGTAGATCAGGGCGGCGATCCAGCCGAGCGAGCGCGCCTGGTCGAGCGCGAAGACATAGACGACGAGGGCGGGTGCGACGCCGAAATTGACGATATCGGCAAGCGAATCCATTTGCGCGCCGAACTTCGAGGTCGCCTTCATCAGCCGGGCCACGCGCCCGTCGATGCCGTCGAGGAAGGCGGCCACCAGTACCATGGAGACGGCGAGCTCGTAACGGTTCTCGAAAGCCAGCCGGATGCCGGTCAGCCCGGCGCAGATCGCCAGAATGGTGATGAGGTTCGGAAAGACGAGACGGAGCGGGATTTCGCGCAGGCGCGGGCCGCGGGCGGAATCATCCGGACCATTGGGCTCGAAAGGCGGAAAGGGCGTTTCCATATCGCGTTCCAATCTGAACCTGGAGCATGTCGCGCAAAACTGTGCAGCGGTTTGCGATAACGACAGGCGTAAAACAATGGGCTTAAGCGCCAAGAGCGAATCTGAAAGATCGCGACGCGCTTTAGCTGCGGCGGCTGATGACGGGACCCTTGGCGGAGGCAAATTCGGCGATAACAGTTTCCCCGGCAATCGCCACTTGGCCGAGCGAGACGCGTGGCGCGGCACCGGCCGGCAGGAACACGTCGAGCCGCGACCCGAAACGGATCAGCCCGAAGCGCTCGCCGGCATCTAACGGTTCGTTGGGGTTTGCCCAGCAGAGGATGCGCCGTGCCACGAGACCGGCGATCTGGACCACACCGATCTGGCCGTGCCGGGTTTCGATCACCAGCCCGTTGCGTTCATTGTCCTCGCTCGCCTTGTCGAGCTCGGCGTTGACAAAGCTGCCGGAGCGGTAGTTGATGCTGACGATGCGCCCGCGCATCGGCGCCCGGTTCACATGGCAATTGAAGACGTTCATGAACACCGAGATGCGCAGCATCGGCTCGGAGCCGAGATTGAGTTCCGCCGGCGGGGTCACCATCTGGATCGCCGAGACTTTGCCGTCGGCGGGAGAGATCACCAGATCGTCGTCCTGCGGGGTCACCCGTTCGGGATCGCGGAAGAAATAGGCGCACCAGAGCGTGAAGATCATGCCGATCCAGAAGAGCGGCTTGAAGATCCAGCCTAGGATCAGCGACGCGACGAAGAAGGCGGCAACGAAGGGATAACCCTCCTTGTGCACGGGGACGATCGTGTTGCGAACCGTGTTGAACAGGCTCATGCTGCCGGTCTCCTTGCGTTTGCGTTTCTCGCTGGTTAGCGAAAAACCGTCTCCGGGGCAATGCTATGGCCCGCGCCCTGGTTCCGACGCCGGGGTTCTGAACAACAAAAGCCTGTCGGTGCCCTATCCCGGCTCAGCTTGCCGGGGCAAGCCGCGCAATCACGCCGAGGTCGTCGCTTTCTCGCACCTGCTTCAGATGTTCCTCCGCCTGTGTCGCCTCGCGTTGGCGGTTCCACATCGAGGCGTAGAGACCGTTCATTTCGAGCAGGGCGGCATGCGTCCCGCGCTCGGCGATCTCCCCGCTTTTCAGCACGATGATTTCGTCGGCGCCGATGACGGTCGAAAGCCGGTGGGCGATCACCAGTGTCGTGCGGTTCTTCGACACCACGTCGAGCGCGGTCTGGATTTCCCGTTCCGTCGTCGTATCGAGCGCCGATGTCGCCTCGTCGAGGATCAGGATCGGCGGCGCCTTGAGGATGGTGCGGGCGATCGCCACCCGCTGCTTCTCGCCACCCGAAAGCTTGAGCCCGCGTTCGCCGACCTTGGTCTCGAATCCCTCGGGCAGCGTCTCGATGAAATGGGCGATCTGCGCTACCTCGGCTGCCGCAAAGACCTCGCCTTCGCTGGCCGATGTGCGGCCGTAGCGGATGTTATAGGCGACCGTGTCGTTGAAGAGCACGGTATCCTGCGGCACCATGCCGATCACTGAGCGCAGGCTCTTCTGCGTCACTGTGCGGATGTCCTGGCCGTCGACGGTGATTACGCCGCTCTGGATATCGTAGAAACGGTAGAGCAGCCGCGACAGCGTCGATTTGCCGGCGCCCGAAGGACCGACGACGGCAACTGTCTTGCCGGCTGGAACATCGAAAGAAATGCCCTTCAGGATCGGACGGGCCGGGTCGTAGGAAAAGTGCACGTCCTTGAAGGCGATCGCACCCTGGCCGATCCGAAGCTCGGTCGCATCGGACGTGTCTTTGACCTCGGCCTTGACCTCAAGCAAGTCGAACATCTGCTCGATGTCGGTCAAGCCCTGGCGGATTTCGCGGTAGACGAAGCCGATGAAATTGAGCGGCGCGGAAAGCTGCAGCAGCATCGAATTGACGAAGACGAAATCGCCGACCGTCTGCTCGCCGCGCTGGACGGCCAGCGCCGACAGCACCAGCATGATGGTCGTGCCGATGCCGAAGATGACGCCCTGGCCGAAGTTCAGGCAGCCGAGCGAGGTCCAGACATCGGTCGCCGCCTTCTCGTAGCGTTCCATCGATTTGTCGAAGCGTTTTGCCTCCATCTCTTCGTTGCCGAAATATTTGACGGTCTCGAAATTGAGGAGGGAGTCGATTGCCTTGGTGTTGGCGTCGGTATCGCTGTCGTTCATTGACCGGCGGATGGCGATGCGCCAGTCGGATGCTCGGATGGTGAACCAGATATAGGCCCAGACAGTGAAGCCGGTGACGGCGAGATAGGAGAAGCCGTAGCCCCACCAGAAGATCGCCGCCGTCAGCAGGAATTCAATGACTGTCGGGACCGAATTAAGGATCGTGAACCGCACGATCGTCTCGATGCCCTTGGTGCCGCGCTCGATGATGCGCGAGAGACCGCCGGTCTTGCGCTCCAGATGGAAGCGCAGCGACAACTCGTGCATGTGCACGAAGGTCCTGTAGGCGAGCTGACGCACCGCATGTTGCCCGACGCTGGCAAACAGCGCGTCGCGCAACTGGTTGAGGCCGAGCTGAATCAGCCGGGTGATGTTATAGGCGATCACCAGGGCGATGGCGCCGGCCAGCAGCGGCGGCACCGAGCCGGCCAGATCCATCCTGCCGTTCAGCGCATCGGTCGACCACTTGAAGAAATAGGGGACGAGCAGCAGGACGAACTTGGAAATCAGCAGGAAGACCGAAGCCCAGACCACGCGCATCTTGAGGTCCGGCCGGCCGGCCGGCCACATATAGGGCCAGAGGTTGAGAAGCGTCTGCAGCAGGTTGGATTCCGAGACTGTCTTACCGTTTGCCATGCTTGTCTCCAGCCCGGATGGGCTTGCGGCGATTGCCGCGCTTCGATGCCGGCAAGAGCACGGAACCGGGACGTGCCCGAAAGCACTCGCCGCAACCCGCAGCCGCCATCGCCAGATAGGGTGTCGGGCGGACGAATACAACAAATGCGGAGTTCAGGAAAAGACAGGCCGGGCGGTTCGCCCGCCCGGCTTCGTCATCTTGTCTGGCGTTTAGAGGTGTTGGCCGGAAAGGCGCTTGCGGTGCAGCTCTTCGGCATTCGGCAACACATCCTTCGGCAGACCGAAAATCTGACCGGGACGGATGCGGTCTGGATCGACGATCTTGTCTTCGTTGGCGATGTAGATCGTCGTGTAACGAACGCCGAGGCCATAGGTGCGGCGCGAGATCTGCCACAGCGTGTCGCCGCGGCGAATGATGACCGCCGCGTTGTTTGCAGTCAGCGGCGCCTGTTCGATCGTCTTCGGCTGATTGCCTACGACATCGTTTGCAGAGGTCACCGCCGGCGCGGGCGTGGCGGTAAGTTCAGCGATCATGCCACCCAGCCTGTCGAGTGCCGCGCCGACGGACTTCGCGTCCCCAGGCAGGCTCTGCAGCAGCGTCAGCGCATTGCCGGCGACCTGAGAGGCGGCGCCGGACGCTTGCTTGAAGGCATCGGATGCATCTGCCGACGCGCGGAAATCGGCGACCGAGCGCAGTGCGAATTCCGTTGCCGAGCGCGCTGCCGCAAGCTGTTCGGCGCCCGGCAGCTTGCCGTCGGCAAACAGCCCCTTCAGCAGGCCGAAGGCCTTGCCGGTCTCGGCCTTGCGCTTGCCGAGTTCGCCTTCGTCGAGCGGCACCATCGAGGAAGCGCCATTCGCGTCGGCAGGCGCGGATTGGGCGGCGACCCTCACCTGGTCGCCGGCAGGGCGATTGAAATTCACCGCCGCGCGAACGATCACCTTGCCGGAGGGATCGACAACATCAACGCGGATCTTGTGGTCGCCGACCGAAAGCGCCACCACACCGTCGATGACGAAATGGCCGTCCGAGCCGGCCGTGTCCTGGCCGACCAGGCTGTCGTCGGCATAACCGACGACCTTGGCGTTGGCGCGCGCCGTGCCGGCAATGAAGATCTTGTTGCCTTCGATCTCGACGGCATTGACCATCACATCGGGCGCATTCGTCTTGTCGGGTGCGGCGGTGCCGGGGATGGCCGGTGCCGTGGCTGCGGCGCCGGAGGCGGCGTCGGTGAGGTTTGGCGTCTGCAGCGCCAGCTCGCCGGTCGGCGCAGCTGTTGTGGCAGGCGCAGGCGAGCTTTCGCCCGTGGCCGGTTTGTTGGAGGCATCGGCAACTTCGGTTCCGGCCTTCGGCGCGGTGATGATGCGGCTCGCTGTGCCGGGTTTGGATACCATGGCGAGCAGATTGGCACCGTTGCCGTCTTTCGGCACGGAAATTGTCGCGACTTCTTCGGAAAGCGAGCTCTTGCCGTCCTTGCCGGTGAACTTGAGCACCAGCTGGTGGTCGCCCGCTGCAAGCGGCTCGTCGAGAACCGCGGCGAAATCGCCGCTTGCATCGACATTGGCTGTCGTTACGACCTTTTCGCCGTCAAGCACTTCGAGCTTGCCGTTCGGTTCGGCGGAGCCGGCAATCACCGTCGAGCCGTCGGGCTCAACGCGCAAGACGTCGAAGGCGGGAAGCTTCGGGCCGGCATTCGCCGCTGCCGTGCTCGCAGCAGGGTCGGACGCACCGGTCAGCGCAGCCTCGGCCTTGGCGATCGCGGCAAGCGCATCGGCGATGTTCTCCGGCAGCGCCTGGACGATAGCGAGCGCCTTCGCGCCGCCGTCCTTGGCTTTCGTGGCAAGCGTCTGGGTCGCCGGATCGAGGCCCTCGGGGATTGCGAAACCGGCAAGTGCGCCCAGCGCGTTGACGGCCTTGGTCTTGGTGGCGGCGAAGACATCGTCGGCAGGGCCCTTGCCGTCGGCAAACAGCGCCTTAAGTTCGCTGAGCGAGACGCTGGCGCCGGCCGAAAGGCGGCCCACCTTGTCGGCTGTCGCAGCCGCATCCGCCACAGCGGAGCGCGATGTCTTTGCCGACTCGTTAACCGTATCCTTGAGTTCCGTGCTCGCCTGGTTGATCGCGTCGCCGACCTTGCCTGCATCGCCGCCGATGCGCGGCATAACGAAAAACACCATCAGTAGGATTGCGATTACGAGCACTGCAAGGGCCAGCAAGCCGGCACGGTTCTTCATCATTATGTCTCCCAAGGCGGCAATTTGCCGTAGTAACCGAAATTGCTAGCGATTCCCGTTGCTTTTCACAAGCATTCAAAGCAATTCGGCAAGCTAGGCACGCTGCTTTCCAGTCAATTTTCTTGACTGCATTGAAATGGAATAGTTGTTTGCCTCTATGACCGAACAATCTGTATCGATTCGATCCATCTGCGTTTACTGCGGCTCAAGGCCGGGACGCGATCCCTCCCACATGGCGGCCGGGCGCGCTCTCGGACGAGAGATCGCCGAATACGGCCTGCGCCTCGTCTATGGCGGGGGTACCAAAGGCATCATGGGCGCGGTCGCAAGCGGCGTGCTTTCAGGCGGCGGTCAGGTCACGGGCATTATCCCCGAATTCCTGATCGATATGGAGGCGACTCGCCACTCGCTCGGTCAGCTCAACGAACTTATTGTAACCCCTGATATGCATGCGCGCAAACACACGATGTTCGAGCGTTCCGATGCTTTCGTCGCGCTGCCAGGCGGCATCGGCACGCTGGAGGAGATCGTCGAGATCATGACCTGGGCACAGCTCGGCCGCCACGAAAAGCCGATGGTTTTTGCCAACGTCAACGGTTTCTGGGATCCGATGATGGAACTGATGCGCCATATGACCGAAGAAGGCTTCCTGCACACCGCCCACCGGGTGCAGCCGCTCGTCGTCGACGAGATCTCCGGCATCATTCCGGCGATCATGGCCCAGGCAGCCCAACTCGCCGCCGATCGTAACGGCGAGGACGAGGTGATCTCGAAGATGTAGAAGTCCGTACGGGCGCCCTCAGCGCCCGCGGCTTCCCCTCAGCATCGACCAGCTGTAGAGGACCAGCCCTGCCCAGATCAGCGGGAAGGCAATCATGCGCGCCGTGCCGAGCGGCTCCTGGAAGACGAAGACCGCGATCAGGAAAATCATCGTCGGTGCGATATACTGCATGATGCCGATCGTCGAGAGTTTCAGCAGCTTGGCGCCGTTGGCATAGATCATCAGCGGCACAGCGGTAATGACGCCGCAGCCGAGCAGCAGCGTCGTATCTGCAAGGCCGGTGCGGTAGAGGTGGCCCTGGCCGCTGCCGAATTCGAGATAGAGGATATAGAGCAGGGCGGGTCCGCTGAGGATCAGCACTTCGAGGAAGAAGCCCTGGTTCGGCCCGAGCGGCAGCGTCTTGCGGAGCAAAGCATAAAACCCCCACGAGATCGCCAGCGTCAGCGCCACCCATGGAATGCCGCCGCTATCGAATGCGAGAATGGCGACGGCAAGCCCTGCCAGCGCGATCGCGGCGATCTGCAGCGGCTGCAGCTTCTCCTTGAGCAGCACCGAGCCGAGGAAGATGCTGAACAGCGGATTGATGAAATAACCGAGCGCCGCATCGAGCGAATGGCCGGCGCCGATCGCCCAGACATAAGTGCCCCAGTTGACGGTGATCAGCGACGCCGTCAGCGCTGCCATCGCCAGCATGCGCGGCGAGCGCAGCGCAGTCGCGATCTCCTGGGTGCGCCCGAGCACGATCAGAACGATGCCTGCCAGCGGCAGCGACCAGACGATGCGGTGGGCGATCACCTCGGCCGGCGAAATATGCGCCACCGCCTTCATGTAGATCGGCAGGAAGCCCCAGAGCAGATAGGCCGTCAGCGCGAAGGCGAAACCGCGCGGACTGTCTTCGTTCTTGGCCAAGGGAACGGATGCATCGGTCGACATCGGGGTGTTTCCATCTTTGTTCTTCTTCTGATCCGGCCTAGCTTAAGCGCCGTGAATAGGCCAATTCATTTCAATGAACCTTGAGAGAATTTGAAGCGGAAACGAGGTGACGGACGGATGATGGCGGCAAAGACCGGCAAGGCTTCCTCGCCGAACCGGCGGAAGAGACTTATTCCGCCGCGATCTTGCCTGCCAGCTGCCGGTTCTTCATCAACTTGTAGATGACGGAGTCCATCAGTGCTTGGAACGAGGCGTCGATGATGTTCTCCGAGACGCCGACCGTCCACCAGCGCACGCCGTCGCTGTCGGTGGACTCGATCAGAACGCGGGTGATCGCCTCCGTGCCGCCATTGAGGATACGCACCTTGAAATCGGCGAGCACCAGATCGTCGATCTCGTGCTGGTATTTGCCGAAATCCTTGCGCAGCGCGAGGTCGAGCGCGTTCACCGGGCCTTCGGCATCGGCAACCGACATCAGCGTCTGGCCGTCGATGGTGATCTTCACCACGGCCTCGGAGACGATCTTCACGCGGCCAAGACTGTCGAAGCGGCGCTCGATCATCACCCGGAAGCCTTCGATGGTGAAGAATTCCGGGATCGTGCCGAGCGTGCGGTGCGCCAGCAGCTCGAAGCTCGCATCTGCGCCCTCATAGGCATAGCCGATGGATTCACGTTCCTTGACGATCGAGATCAGCAAGTCGAGCTTTGGATCGTCCTTGGCGACGGTAATGCCGCGCCGCTTCAGCGCATTGATGAAGTTCGCCTTGCCGCCCTGGTCTGACACCATGACCTTGCGGAAGTTGCCGATGGTCTCCGGCGGCACGTGTTCATAGGTCCGCGGGTCCTTGATCAGCGCCGATGCATGGATGCCGGCCTTGGTGGCGAAGGCGGAAGCGCCGACATAGGGCATCTGATGATCAGGCGAGCGGTTGAGCAGCTCGTCGAAGGCATGCGAAAGGCGGGTGAGATTGAGCAGCCGCTCCTCGTCGATTGCCGTTTCGAAACGTGTGTTGTAGGCGCTCTTTAGCGCCAGCGTCGGGATCAGCGTCACCAGATTGGCATTGCCGCAACGCTCGCCGATGCCGTTCAGCGTGCCCTGGATCTGCCGGACGCCGGCCTCGACCGCGGCCAATGAATTGGCGACCGCCTGGCCGGTGTCGTTATGGGCATGAATCCCAAGACAGTGGCCGGGAACGCCTGAGGCGATCACCGCCTCGACGATGGCGCGCACCTCCGGCGGCTGCGTGCCGCCATTTGTGTCGCAGAGCACCACCCAGCGGGCGCCGCTGTCATAGGCGGTCTTGGCGCAGGCGAGCGCATAGGCCGGATTGGCCTTGAAGCCGTCGAAGAAATGCTCGCAATCGACAATCGCCTCCTTGCCGGCGCCGACCGCCGCCTTGACGCTTTCGGCGATGCTTTCGAGGTTTTCCTCGTTAGTGCAGCCAAGCGCCACCGCAACATGATAATCCCAGCTCTTGGCGACGAAACAGATGGCGTCGGATTTCGCCTGCAGCAGCCCGGCAATGCCGGGATCATTGGAAACCGAAACGCCCGCCCGCTTCGTCATGCCGAAGGCAACGAAGGCGGCCCGGCTGGTGCGCTTCTCGCTGAAGAAGGCTGTATCCGTCGGATTGGCGCCGGGATAGCCGCCCTCGACGTAATCGATGCCGAATTCGTCCAGCATCGCGGCGATCGCAATCTTGTCCTCGACCGAGAAATCGATGCCGGGCGTCTGCTGCCCGTCCCGGAGCGTCGTGTCGAAGAGGTAGATTTTTTCCTTGGTCACCGCGATGCCTCCCAGGCATTTAATGTTTTCATCCGGGGCTCACCCCCCTCTGCCCTGCCGGGCATCTCCCCCACAAGGGGGGAGATCGAAAATTCGCTGAGCTGCAGTCCAGGCCATCGAGGTTTGGGCAAGGAGCCCACGCCCAGCCGATCTCCCTCCTTGTGGGGGAGATGCCCGGCAGGGCAGAGGGGGTAGTCGCGGCGTGCGACATCAATCCGCCTTCCCAGCAAACTTATCCGTCGCCCGGATCAGCTGGTCGAGAATCCCCGGCTCCGAATAGGCATGGCCCGCACCCTCGATCAGGTGGAGCTCTGCCTTCGACCAGGCCTTGTGCAACTGCCAGGCATATTTTGCCGGGCAGGGCATGTCGTAGCGTCCATGCACGATGACGCCGGGAATATCCTTGAGCTTGCCGGCATCGCGGATCAGCTGTCCCTCGTCCATCCAACCGGCATTGACGAAGAAATGGTTCTCGATGCGTGCGAATGCATAGGCGAATTCCGGCTCCTCGAACTTGCCGCTCGTCGAAGGTTCGGGCAGCAGCGTGATCGTTTCGCCTTCCCAGATACTCCAGGCCTGCGCGGCCTTGAGGCGCACGTCTCTGTCTTCGTGCGTCAGGCGGCGATGATAGGCATGCATCATCTCATGCCGCTCTTCCGGCGGAATGGGAGCGATAAAGCGCTCCCACTTGTCCGGGAACATTTCCGAGACGCCGAACTGGTAGTACCAGTCGAGCTCGGCCTTGGTCAGCGTATAGATCCCGCGCAGGATGAGCTCGGAGACGCGCTCCGGATGCGCCTCGGCGTAGGCGAGCGCCAGGGTCGAACCCCAGGAGCCGCCGAACACCTGCCAGCTGTCGACGCCGGCCATCTCGCGCAGACGCTCGATATCGGCGACGAGATGCCAGGTCGTGTTGGCGTTAAGTTCGGCATGCGGTGTCGACCGGCCGCAACCGCGCTGGTCGAACAGCATGACGTCGTAGAGCTGAGGATCGAAAAGCCGGCGATGGGCGGGCGAAATGCCGCCGCCCGGGCCGCCATGCAGGAAGACGGCCGGCTTGGCGCCAGGCGTTCCCGACCGCTCCCAATAGATCACATGGCCGTCACCGACATCGAGATGGCCGGAGGCATAGGGTTCGATCTCGGGATAGAGTGTGCGCAGGATCTCGGTCATATCTTCACGCCTTTCGCGGGCCAGAGCGCGGTGTCGTGATCGGGATGCTGGAAGGAAATGATCGCCTCCTGCCGCGCGTAGAAATCCTGATCCTTCAGCACCGGCGCATCGAAGATCTCTTCGACCCAGGGCAGGCGGGCCTCGTAGTTTACCTGGACCAGCGGTGCGAGATCGCTGCGGTCGTCGAAAGTGCCGATCGCAAGCTCCAGCCCGCCCGGATGACGATAGGTCATCGGCGTGCCGCAATTGCTGCAGAAGCCACGGTCGATATTGACCGAGGACTGGAAATAGCTCGGCTCGCCGCGCGTCCATTCCATCCCCTCCTCAGGCGCAGTAACGAGCGCCGAGAAGAAACCGCCGAACTGCTTCTGGCACATGCGGCAATGGCAGATCGAGGGTCGCCCCAGTCCGCCTGAAATGCGGAAGCGCACGGCGCCGCATTGGCATCCGCCTGTTTTTATCGTGTCCGTCATGAGATTTCTCCGAGGGGCCAGCTTTTCGTGTCGTGGTCGGGGTGCTGATGGTTGCTTGCCGCAATCGCGTCCTCGCGGTCGGGTGTTTCAGCCTGTGGTTCCAGCGGCAGACCGTCCAGCGCGTGAAACCAGGACATCTTGCGGCCAGTGTTCGATTGCATCACGGGCTTGACCGTGTCGGGATTATCAAGCGAGCCGAGCGTGATGTTGATGAAATTCATCTCCGGAATGTCGTAAAACAGCGGCGTGCCGCAATCGCCGCAGAAGCCGCGCCGCACCAGATCCGATGACTGAAACCATTTCGGCGCGCCGCGCGTCAGCTCGAAATCTTGACGCTCCGCCGCTGCAAGCGGCATGAAATAATTGCCGGCCGCCTTCTGGCACATGCGGCAATGGCAAAGGTGGGGATAACCGAGTTCGCCTTCAGCGCGGTAACGCACCGCCCCGCATTGGCACCCGCCGCTTCTGTCTGCGTGCACTGTCATCTGGGCTCCTTGCGCGGCCATGCCAGCGTCTCATGATCGGGATGCTGGAAGGAGACGAGTTCGAGCACGAAGGGGGCGGCTTGCGCATCCTCTTCCGTCCGGTGCCCCGGCAATTCGTGCAGATGATCGACGAAGCCGATCTTGCCCTCGATGCCGAATTGCACCACCGGCGGGAGCGCCGAAGGATCGTCGAAGGCACCCGCGGCAATCGCAACCCCGTCAGGCGCCTCGTAGGAAAGCGGCGTGCCGCAATCGCCGCAGAAGCCGCGCTCGACGAAATTGGAAGAGCGGAATCTTTTCCGCTCCCCGCGCGTCCACGCAAAATCGGCGCCACGCACCGACACCAGCGGCGCATAATAAGCCCCGAACGCCTTCTGGCACATGCGGCAATGACAGATCGACGAATCCTTGATCTCGCCGCTGACGCGAAAGCGCACCGCACCGCACTGGCAGCCGCCGGTATAGGTGGTCATGGACAATCCCTCCGCAACAATGTGGGGAGGGGTTGGGGAGGGGCCTTATCCCCAGACACCACTCTCACCGCTTGACCTCCCACGTCGTCACCCGCTCGCCGGTCGCCGTATTCTTGCCGTCCTTCAGCTGGATGCCTTTCGCGGTCAGCTCGTCGCGGATATTGTCGGCCTCGGCGAAGTTCTTCGCCTTCAGCATCTCCAGACGCATGGCGACCAGTGCATCGACTGCCGCTGCGACGACCGCGTCGATTTCTGCTTTCCTCGGCAGCAGCCCGAGGAGGGCAGCGGTTGCCGCGAAGGCGGCGCCGGCGGCGGGATCCGTATGGGCAGCTTGCGCCAGCGCATGCAATGCCTGCACCGCCGCCACCGTGTTGAGGTCGTCGGCCAGCGCATTGAGCACGGTTTCGTCGGGTGCGGTATCGCCGGCTTCGGTCGCCGGCCATTTGGCGAGCAGCCGTTCGGCCTCTTCCAGCCGCTTGATCGAGAAATCGATCGGCTCGCGGTAATGCGTCATCAGCATGGCAAGGCGCAGCACCTGGCCCGGCCATTTCCGGCCGCCGAAAACCGGCGTGTACAGCAACTCGTGGATGGTGACGAAATTGCCTTCGGATTTCGACATCTTGCGGCCTTCGACCTGCAGGAAGCCGTTATGCATCCAGACATTCGCCATCACCTCGGTGCCGTGGGCGCAACGCGACTGGGCGATCTCGTTTTCATGATGCGGGAAGATCAGGTCCAGCCCGCCGCCATGAATGTCGAAGACATCGCCGAGATAGCGCTTGCTCATCGCCGAGCACTCGATATGCCAGCCAGGCCGGCCGCGGCCCCAAGGGCTCTCCCAGCCGGGCTCGTTGTGGCTCGACAGCTTCCAGAGCACGAAATCGCCCGGGTTCTTCTTGTGCGCGTCGACGGCGATGCGGGCGCCGGCCTGCTGCTCGTCGAGCGGGCGCTTCGAAAGTTGGCCGTAATCCGCCATGGACTTGGTGTCGAACAGCACTTCGCCGGCTGCGACATAGGCATGGCCGTTGCCGATCAGCTTCTCGATGATCTCGGTCATCCCAGTAATATTGTCGGTCGCCCGCGGCTCGAAGGTCGGCTCCAGGCAGCCGAGTTCGGCGACATCGGCGTGAAATTGCGTCTCGGTCTTTTCGGTGACCGCCCGGATCGCTTCGTTGAGCGGCAGGCCGGGATGATCCCGGAGCGCCCGCGCATTGATCTTGTCGTCGACGTCGGTGATGTTGCGGGCATAAGTGACGTGGTCTTGGCCATAGACATGGCGCAGCAGCCGGAACAGCACGTCGAAGACGATGACCGGCCGGGCATTGCCGATATGAGCGAAATCATAGACGGTCGGGCCGCAGACATACATGCGGACATTGTTGGGATCGATCGGCGAAAGAACCGATTCTTCCCGTGTCAGCGTGTTGTACAGCCTCAGTTCCGGCATGCCGCCCATTCCACTCTCCCATAAGTACAATCAGAAATATCGCGACCGGCGGGCCGGGGCGTTTCGCATCTTGACTATTTGGGAGACGAAAACGGCCGGGCCAGCGCTTGCGCTAGCGAATAATCTTTCCGCAGATAATGCAGATAACCGTTTTCATGCCGCGTTTTATGGCGTGGGAATGACGTTTGGTCAAGAGGGGCGAAGAACGATCCCGCGGTACGGTTCGTCCGCCATTTTCGCGGCACAAATCGTTTATCGTCAAGCTACTGAAAATGGGGGGAATGTCAGAAGCTTGGTTCGGTGGACGATTGCGGCGACTGCAATTCTGGCAGTCGCATTGGCTGCATATTTCGCATACGATTTCGGGATGCTTCGCTTCAACAATCCATCCTTGAGCCGCTATCCGATCCAGGGCATCGATGTCAGCCATCATCAGGGCGATATCGATTGGAAGATGGTGGCCGCGCAGCCGAATGTCCGTTTCGCGATCATGAAGGCGACCGAAGGCGGCGACCACAAGGATTCCAGGTTCGCCGACAACTGGCGGCGCGCCGGCGATGCAGGAGTGGTCAGGGGCGCTTATCATTTCTTCACCTTCTGCCGCCCGGGCAAGGATCAGGCGCAGAACGTCCTCGCCACCGTGCCGAAGGAACCGGGAACCCTGCCCATCGCCGTCGATCTGGAGTTTGTCGGCAATTGCACAAGATCCCGACGCTCGAGGAGATGGCCACCGAACTGAACGCCTTCCTCATCGAGCTGAAAGGCACCTTTCCGGAAAAGCCGATCTTTTACGTCACGCAGGAATTCTTCGATCGCTATCTGAAAGGCAATGAATACCGCTTCCCCGACCATTTCCTGTGGCTGCGAAGCGTGTTCCAAGAACCGACGCAGGAAGATTGCGGTGGTTGGTCGATCTGGCAATTTGCCGACAACGGCACTGTCGACGGCATTCAGGGAGCGGTGGACCTCAATGCGGTGTGCCCGTCGGAAACGGGCTTCGCACATCTGTTCCCAGCCGTTGCTGTCAAATGACGCTACTCCGGCAGGCGGTAGTCGACGAGCTTGTTTTCCCGCACGATGAACAGTTTGCCCGTCTCGGTCACACCAGGCCCCGTCAATGGCAGGATCGCCTTGGCGATCTCGGAGGGATGCGGCAGCGTCTGCGGATCTTCGCCCGGTACCGCCTGGGCGCGCATCGCCGTGCGGGTGGCGCCCGGATCGACGCTGGTGATGCGCAGCGGCGTCGATTGGCTCTCGCCGGCCCAGGTCCGAGCCAGCGCCTCGACGGCCGCCTTGGAAGCGGAGTAGGCGCCCCAGAAGGGCCGGCACTTGTGGGCGGCACCCGAGGACAGGATGACGGCGCGGCCGGCATCCGAGCGGGTCAGCAGCGGATCGACCGACCGGATCAGCCGCCATGTGGCAGTGACGTTGATGGTCATCACCTTTTCGAACACCTTCGCCTCGATATGACCGATCGGCGAAATGACGCCGAGCACGCCGGCATTGGCGACGAGGATATCGAGTTTGCCCCAGCGCTCGAAGATCGAGCCGCCGAGCGCGTCGATCGCATTCATGTCGGCCAGGTCGAAGGGGACGAGCGTCGCCGTGCCGCCGACCGCCTTGATCGCATCGTCGAGATCCTCGAGCCCGCCGACCGTGCGGGCGCAGGCGATCACATGGGCGCCGGCTTTGGCAAGCTCCAGCGCCGTGAAATACCCGATGCCACGCGATGCACCGGTGACGAGTGCGATCTTGCCCTCAAGATTGATGTTCATCTGTTCCGGTTCCGGATTTGCTTGCGATGGCGAGGGGCGCACGAGCCCCTCGGAAGGGAAGTCAAAGCAGCGGCGGCTCAGCCGTTGCTGGCAAGCATCGAAAGCTTGTTGCCCATCGACTCGCCGTTCTTGTCGAGCAGGCGGGTCGGATAGTCACCGGTGAAGTAGTGGTCGGTGAATTGCGGCCGGGCAGGATTGCGGTCCTCGCCGCCGACGGCGCGGTAAAGCCCGTTGATCGACAGGAAGGCAAGCGAGTCCGCGCCGATATATTTGGCCATGGCGTCGACATCGGCATACTGGTTCGCCAGGAGCTTTTCGGCATCGGGCGTGTCGATGCCGTAAAAGTCGGGGAAGAAGATCATCGGGCTGGCGACGCGGAGATGGACTTCGCGCGCGCCCGCTTCACGGATCATCTGGACGATCTTGAGAGACGTCGTGCCGCGCACGATGGAATCATCGACCAGCACCACACGCTTGCCTTCGATCATCGCCCGGTTGGCCGAATGCTTCAGCTTCACCCCAAAGGCGCGGATCTGCTGGGTCGGTTCGATGAAGGTGC
Organism: Rhizobium sp. NZLR8; assembly: GCF_019685025.1. Taxonomy (NCBI): domain Bacteria; kingdom Pseudomonadati; phylum Pseudomonadota; class Alphaproteobacteria; order Hyphomicrobiales; family Rhizobiaceae; genus Rhizobium; species Rhizobium sp. NZLR8. The sequence continues at coordinate 378,018 of NZ_JABDVY010000003.1, forward strand.
GGCCGACATAGTGGTTGCGGATGATGCCGTATTCGAAGGGAATGCCGCTTTCCTGTGCGAAGCCGAGAGCCGCCGGCGTGCCGCCGTCCGGCACCGGCACGACAACGTCGGCCTCGACGGGCGATTCCTTGGCGAGGTTCATGCCCATATTCTTGCGCGTCGTATAGACGTTGCGGCCGCCGACGACCGAGTCCGGCCGGGCGAAATAGACATATTCGAACAGGCAGAGCCGTTCCGGCTGCCGCTTGCCGGGCTTGCGGGCATCGATGCTGATCGAGCCGTCGGGCTGGATTTCGCAGATGACGACCTCGCCATTTTCCACGTCGCGGATGAACTTGGCGCCGATGATGTCGAGCGCGCAGGTTTCCGAGCAGAAGATCGGCTTGCCGTCGAGTTCGCCCATCACCAGGGGGCGGATGCCGGTCGGGTCACGCGCGGCAATCAGCTTAGTGCGCGTCATCGCGAGCATCGAATAGCCGCCTTCCATCTGGCGAATGGCGTCGATGAAGCGGTCGGACGTGGAAGCGTGGCGGGAGCGGGCGATGAGATGGAGCACCACTTCGGTATCGGACGTCGACTGACAGATGGCGCCGGTCGCGATAATCTGGCGGCGCAGCGTCAGGCCGTTGGTGAAATTACCGTTATGGGCAATGGCGATCCCGCCTTCCTCAAGTTCGGCAAACAGCGGCTGCACGTTGCGCATGGCGACTTCGCCTGTCGTCGAGTAGCGGGTATGACCGATCGACATGCTGCCGGGCAGGCGGGCGAGCGTCATCGGATTGGTATAGTGGTCGCCGACCAGGCCCATATGGCGCTCCTGATAGAAGCGCTTGCCGTCGAACGAGACGATGCCGGCTGCTTCCTGTCCGCGATGCTGAAGCGCATGCAGACCAAGAGCCGTCAGTGCCGCGGCATCGGGATGTCCCAAAATTCCGAAAACCCCGCATTCCTCATGCAGCGTATCTCCGTCGAGCGGATCGTCGGTCGGGAAGGAATGGGACTGGTTCATTTCTGCGGGCCTCTGCTCTCACAAGAATGGATCGGCATTTCCAGAAATAACTGAAGCCCGGCAGAGCTGGAATGCCCGGCCGGACCCCTTATTTGACATCCCGCTCAAATGGCAATTGTCGGAGGGCGGGTCAAGCTCTTGAACACTGTGTCAATTCGCTGGCTGCTGTGCAGGCGCGGTCGGTGCGTCTTCTGCCGGTGCCTGGTCGCCCGTCGGCGGATTGGTGCCTTCGGCGCCCTGTGCCGGCGGCTGAAGCTTATCACGGATGCTCGCCGGTATCATCTGGGCAAATTGCTCCGGCAGAACCGATTTCAGCTTCACGACCATCGAATCCAGGAAGGGTTTCGATTTTGCTTGGTTGACCCAGGCCGGGCGGTGGTCGACATCGACCAGCCAGTTCCAGAAGGCGACGGCGACGACCAGCAGCAGCACGCCGCGCGCTGCCCCGAACAGGAAACCGAGCGTGCGGTCGAGCGCGCCGACGCGGCTGTCGATGATGAAATCGGCAATCTTCATCGTGATGAAAGAAATGACGATGAGCGCGATCAGGAAGACGACCGCTGCCGAACCGACGATCGCGATGCGGTCGTCATCGGTATATTTCTTCGCGTAGGGCAACAGGTACGGATAGAGGTAATAGGCCGCCGCTGCCGATCCGCCCCAGCTCGCGATTGAGAGGATCTCGCGCGAAAAGCCGCGGACCATCGCCAGCACGGCGGAGAAGAGCACGACGCCGATGACAATACCGTCGAAAATCGTAATGGGCATGTAAATTCAACTCCAGGACTGCCGCTTGGCGGCCGTGTCGTGCCTTATCGTGTGCCTCCTATATCATTACCAATCTTGGCAATGAAAGGATCAAACCTCGTCTTCCACACGCAGCGCTCCCTTCGAGCCGGCGATGCGCGCCACCAGATCCGGCAGGCTTTCGACCTCGCTCCACCGCCCGCCGGAGCCCTTCGGCAGTTCGGCGGAGGCGGATGGAAGCAGTGCTGCGGAAAAGCCCAGCTTCTCGGCTTCCTTGAGGCGCTGGGCGGTGTGCGCAACCGGCCGGATGGCGCCCGACAGGCTGACTTCGCCGAAATAGACGCAATCGGCGGGAAGGGCAATACCGGCAAGCGAGGAAACCAGCGCCGAGGCGACGGCGAGATCGGCCGCCGGTTCGGTGATGCGGTAACCGCCGGCAACATTGAGGTAGACGTCATGCTGGCCGAGCCTGACGCCGCAATGGGCTTCCAGCACCGCGAGGATCATCGACAGCCGGGCCGAATCCCAGCCGACCACGGCGCGCCGTGGTGTGCCGAGCGAGGTCGGCGCCACCAGCGCCTGCACCTCGACGAGAATGGGACGCGTGCCCTCCATGCCGGCAAAGACGGCAGCACCCGGCGATTTTTCGTTTCGTTCGCCGAGAAACAACTCCGAGGGGTTGGCAACCTCGCGCAGGCCCTTGTCTGACATTTCGAAAACGCCGATCTCGTCGGTCGGGCCGAAGCGGTTCTTGACCGTGCGCAGGATGCGGTAGTGATGGCCGCGATCGCCCTCGAAATAGAGCACGGCGTCGACCATATGCTCGACGACGCGCGGGCCGGCGATCTGCCCGTCCTTGGTGACATGCCCGACCAGCACCATGGCGGCCCCGGTCTGCTTGGCGAAACGGATCATCGCCTGCACGCCGGTGCGCACCTGCGTCACCGTTCCCGGCGCGGATTCGGCCAGTTCGCTCCACAGCGTCTGGATGGAATCGATAATGACGAGGTCCGGCCGCTTGCCCTCGGCAAGTGTCGCCAGAATATCCTCGACATTGGTTTCGGCCGCCAGCATCACGTCGGTATCGGCCGCCGCAAGGCGCTGTGCCCGCAGCCGAACCTGCGCCACGGCTTCCTCGCCGGAAACGTAGATGATCTTGTGGCCGCGCCGCGCAAGGGCGGCGGCCGCCTGCATCAGCAGCGTCGATTTGCCGATACCGGGATCACCGCCGATCAGCACCGCCGACCCGCGCACGAAGCCGCCGCCGAGCGCCCGGTCGAGCTCCGACATGGCGGTATGAATGCGCGGCGCCTCCTCGACCTCGCCTGAGAGCGCCGTCAGCGCCACCGGCCGGCCCTTCTTCGGCGTCTTGCCGGGGCCGGAGCCGATCCCGCCCATCGGGTCCTCTTCGACGATGGTGTTCCACTCGCCGCAGTTCTCGCATTTGCCGGCCCAGCGGTTGTGGATCGTGCCGCAACTCTGGCAGATGAATTGTGTCCTGGCCTTCGCCATCAATCACTCTTTCAGTCCGGGTTCCCGAGTGAAGCAGACGCGCCGCTTCATCGAATCATTGTCGTGCCTGAGATAATGGCTATCGCGACGGATCAAAACTAATGATTTTCCCATCAGCGCCTCCCGTGCCTATCCTTTGCCTCTGCTCATTCTGAACGGTGGAAGATGTTCGATTATTCGCTTGCGCACTGGTTTGCATTTCTCTCAGCGGCGGTTCTGCTCAACCTGTCGCCCGGCCCCGACATCGCCTTCATCCTCGGTCACACGATGAAAAGCGGAAAACGCGCCGGTTTTTCCGCGTTGTTCGGCGTCTGGTCCGGCGCCTGCCTGCATGTACTGATGGCAGCGCTCGGCCTTTCCGCCGTGCTCGCCGCTTCCGCCGTCGCCTTCTCCGCGGTCAAATGGATCGGCGCCGCCTATCTCGTCTGGCTGGGCATCCAGGCTTTGCGCGCCGGCGGCGGCAATGGTCTGATAAAGACTGCCGGTGAAAAAATGCCGGCAGCAAGGATCTACCGACAGGGCATTCTGGTTTCATTGCTCAATCCGAAAGTGGCGATTTTCTTCCTGGCCTTCCTGCCGCAATTCGTCGTTGAAGGGGCAGGGCCGGCATGGGCCCAGCTCATGCTGCATGGCGGGCTGATCATCGTCGTCGCTGCCTTCATCGAGCCGCCGCTCGTCCTCCTCGGAGGGCGCCTTGCCGATGCGCTCAGGCATAATCAAAAAATTGGGTTATGGCTCGATCGCGGCCTCGGCGCGCTTTTCCTGGCGCTCGGCGTCCGCCTTGCGCTCAGCAGCCGCTGACGGGTAGGTTATTCCTCGTCGGCGACATAGCGCCGCTCGTGGCGGAGCCCCATGCTGGTCAGGATCTCGTATCCGATCGTGCCTGCCGCCCGCGCCACATCGTCCAGGGCCATGTTCTTTCCGAACAGCTCGACATAATCCCCGGCGCGCACGGCGTTGTCAGGCAGATCCGTCACGTCGAAGATCGTCAGGTCCATCGTGATCCTGCCCGCGACCGGCACCTTACGTCCGGCGATGAAGCCTTGCCCACCCTGCGGTACGGTCTGGCGCAGCGGCACGCCGCCGCTCGACAGGCTGCGCATGTAGCCGTCGGCATAACCGGCCGAAGCGATCGCCAGCCGGCTTTTGCGGCCAAGCTGCAGCGCCCGCCCGTAGCTGACGGTCTCGCCGGCCTCGACGCTGCGCACCTGGATGATGCGGGCTTCCGCGGTTGCCACCGGCCGCATCGGATTGGCCAGGCCGCAGACCGCCTCGGCGCCATAAAGCGCGATGCCGGGACGGGTCAAGTCGAAGTGATAATCCTCGCCGAGGAAAATGCCGGCCGAGGCGGCAAGGCTTGAATCGATGCCTTCATAGGCGGCGCTAACCCTGTGGAATGATTCGAGTTGCTGCCGGTTCATCGCATGGCTGGGATCGTCGGCGCAGGCGAGATGGCTCATGACAAGCACCGGTGCGAAGCTCGCCGGACGTGAGACGTCGTCGGCGAGCGCGATCGCATCGTCCATATGCAATCCGAGCCGATTGAAGCCGGTATCGACATGCAGCGCGCAGGGGTAGTCACCGTAATCGGCAAGTACCGCCATCCAGAAGGCGAGCTGCTCGTCAGAGGAGATCACCGGAACCAGATCGTTTTCGAAGAAGCGCCGCTCGGTGCCCGGCCATATGCCCGAGAGCACGAAAATGCGCGCCTCGGGCGCATAGAGGCGAAGCGTCACACCCTCGTCGACGGTCGCGACGAAGAAGTCGCGGGCGCCTGCCATGTAGAGCGCTTCGCCGGCATCCTCGATGCCCATGCCGTAGGCATCCGCCTTGACGACCGCCGAGGCGCGCGCCGCACCGGAGCGGCGCGCCATGTCGCGCCAGTTCTCCGTCAAGGCCGTCAGGTCGACGGTCAGTCGCAGGCCTGCCGAGGCAAAATTATCGTCTTCGGGGGCGTCGAGAAAATCGCTCATGATCCACATCGAAAAGAGGCCGGAGGAGGATTCTCCGGCCAGTTTAAAGGTCGATTTTGTCAATGGAAAGCCCGGCGCTGCAGCATCGCTGCGCGATCAGTGCTCTTCATATTGGGTGAAGGACGGATCGGCGAGATCGGCAAAGCGGGTGAATTCCGCCTGGAAGGCGAGCTTCACCGTGCCGGTCGGCCCGTGGCGCTGCTTGGCGATGATGACGTCGGCGGTACCCTTCACCTTGTCGAACAGCGCTTCCCATTCCGGATATTTCGGATCGTGGATGTCGCGCGGTTCCGAATTCTTGACGTAGTATTCCTCGCGGAACACGAAGAGCACAACGTCGGCGTCCTGCTCGATCGAGCCGGATTCGCGAAGGTCGGAGAGCTGCGGCCGCTTGTCGTCGCGGCTTTCCACCTGACGCGAGAGCTGCGACAAAGCGATGATCGGAACGTTGAGTTCCTTGCCGAGCGCCTTCAGGCCGGTGGTGATCTGGGTGATTTCCTGCACGCGGTTGTCGCTGGATTTGCCCGAGCCGGTCATCAGCTGAATGTAGTCGACCACAAGCACGTCGAGGCCGCGCTGGCGCTTGAGACGGCGCGCGCGCGCCGAAAGCTGGGCAATCGAGATACCACCGGTCTGGTCGATATAAAGCGGCACCTTCTGCATCATCATCGAGCAGGCGACGAGCTTTTCGAAATCGGCATCGTTGATGTCGCCGCGGCGGATCTTCGAGGAGGAGACTTCCGTCTGCTCGGAGATGATACGGGTGGCAAGCTGTTCCGACGACATTTCCAGCGAATAGAAACCGACGACGCCGCCGTTCTTCGCCTTCGTGCTGCCGTCCGACTGGACTTCGCCTTCGTAGGCGGCAGCGATATTGTAGGCGATATTGGTCGCAAGCGAAGTCTTGCCCATGCCGGGACGTCCGGCAAGAACGATCAAGTCCGAACGCTGCAGGCCGCCCATCTTGGAATCCAGCGAATGGATGCCGGTGGAAATGCCGGAAAGCCCGCCGTCGCGTTCCTTGGCGACGGCCGCCATGTCGATCGCCAGCGCAACCGCATCATTGAAGGCCTGGAAGCCGCCGTCGTAGCGGCCGTTTTCCGCCAGTTCGAAGAGGCGGCGTTCGGTATCCTCGATCTGCGACTGCGGCGGCATGTCGAGCGGCGCGTCGTAGGCGATGTTGACGACATCTTCGCCGATGGTGATCAGCGCCCGGCGCAGCGCCAGATCGTAGATCGCCCGGCCGTAATCCTCGGCATTGATGACGGTGACGGCATTGCTGACGAGGCTCGCCAGATATTGCGAAACCGTCATATCGCCGACCTTCTCGTCGGCCTTCAGGAAGGTCTTGATCGTCACCGGATTGGCGATTTTGCCCATGCGGATGATATCGCCGGCAACCTCGAAGATCTTCCTGTGCAGCGGTTCATAGAGATGAATCGGCTTCAGGAAGTCCGACACCCGGTAATAGGCGTCGTTGTTCATCAGGATAGCACCCAGAAGCGCCTGCTCGGCTTCGATATTGTTGGGTGCTTCGCGATAATGCTGCTCCGAGGGAGCAACGGCTGCAATCTTTCGAGCGGCGTCGTTCATCATCATCCGTTCTGTCTTTTTCCAGCTCCGGATTTGCAATTCCGGACGCGAAAATCAAGAGGCTGCGAGGGGAGCGGGGGCTCGCTTCGCTTAAATCCTGAACGCTGTGCACGTTGTTCGACTTCTCCACAGTCCTGGGCGACGCAAAGGAGAAATACCGGCAGTGTCACCCGCACGACACGGTATGGCGCCGACTCAGCCCATCCGTTTCGGAGAACTCTATTTTAGCGCGATGCGATAAGGCTCGCAGCAAAAACATCCGAAACATCCCCAACGAAAAAGCCCGGCGCTGTGGCCGGGCTTCCTGTCGTGGATTGCTCCGACGATATTATGCTTCGTCTTCGTCGACGCCGTCGGCTTCCGGATCGAAGAAATCTTCAGGACGCAGAGCGTCTTCGTCGACGCCGTAGATGGCGTCGACCGAGGTGAGTTCTTCGCCCTTGGACTGGCGCTCTGCCTCTTCGGCAGAACGGGCAACGTTCAGCTGGACGTGGATTTCGACTTCGGCATGCAGCTGCAGCTCGACCTTGTGCAGGCCGATCGCCTTGATCGGCGTGTTGAGGTGAACCTGATTGCGCCCGATGTTAAAGCCTTCGGCGGCGAGAATATCGACGACGTCACGGGCAGCGACCGAACCATAGAGCTGGCCGGTTTCGCCGGCCGAACGCACGACGATGAAGGACTTGCCGTCGAGAACGTCGGCAACCTTCTGGGCTTCCGACTTGCGCTCGAGGTTGCGGGCTTCGAGCGTCGAACGCTCGGCTTCGAAGCGGGTCTTGTTGGCGGCGTTGGCGCGCAGCGCCTTGCCGAGCGGAAGCAGGTAGTTACGGGCAAAGCCGTCGCGAACCTTTACGGTTTCGCCCATCTGGCCGAGCTTGGAGATGCGTTCGAGAAGGATGACTTGCATTTTCTTTTGCCTTTCTTGTGTCTCAAATTTTCGTGTCGGATTGTTTGGGGGCATCAGCATCTTTCGTCGGGGTCAGCGCGATCGCCTTGCGCGTATCGCTGAGACCGAGGACGAGGATGAGGAGAGCTGGCAGCAGCATGAGCATCGAAGCCAGGTAGCTAAGGATGAGGGCCGGGATGCGCCAGTCCTTGCCGCGCGTGCGGAAATGCAGCGAGGCGAAACCGGAAAGCACGAAGCCGGCGCCGAAGGTGCCGATCACCGTCGCGCCGACCAGCGCCGGAACGCCGCCGAAGAAGCAGGCGGCAAGCCCGGCGAGGAAGATGAAGATCGAGTTGCGGTTCATGCGCAGCGACGAGGGAATGTCCTCGCGCGGGCGAAGGCCGCGACCTGACGCTGCGACGATGCGCACGGCGAAATAATAGGCGGCAAACAGCATGCTGACCCACATGCCGCCCTGCAAAGCCGGCAGCATCAGCAGGATCAGCGACTTGGTCTGCGCGGTGGCTGCCGGATCGGGCATGAATTCCGGCTGCTGCTGCTTGACCGAGGTGATCAGCAGATCGACGATCGGATCGGTGATCTCCGGCCCATAGCCGATCATCACGCCGATGACGATGACGGCGATCGTCACCAGGCCGCAGAGATGCAGCAGAATATCGGAGAGCGGATACCAGGCAAGCAGGTGGTCAGGGCCGCCGAGTTCGGAGGCGGGGCGAGCGAGATTGGCGAGGTGGCTGAGCCAGCCGGCCGGCAAGAGCGTCACCAGCGTCATGATCAGCGCAAAGGAAGGCGAGATGAAGATCGCGCCGAGCGCCGCTGCAGTGGCAACGGCCGAGATCGCCGCGGCATTGCCCCAGCCGAGCCCGACGATCAGGATCGGCAGCGCCGAGGCCGTGTAGAGGAGCGCGCTGAAAAACGACGGCTGCACGCTCGCGCCCAGCACCAGCAGGGCGGCGGTCAATCCGGCGAGTGCGCCGATCAGCAGCGTTTTAAGATCCGGTCGTTTCAAGGTCGCTGTCCTGCTTCATCAAGCAGTTAGAGGATGTTGCTGAATCGAATTCAGAAACGTCTCAACATGGGTTTTAAGAGTTCCGATCCGCGCCCATCGCAGAAGGGAGGCAACCCCCAGATCAGGAATCCGGGGGTCACATATTCTATTAGGCTACGACGTAGGGCAGCAGGCCGAGGAAACGGGCGCGCTTGATCGCCTGGGCGAGTTCGCGCTGCTTCTTCTGGGAAACAGCCGTGATGCGCGACGGAACGATCTTGCCGCGCTCGGAAATGTAGCGCTGCAGCAGACGTACGTCCTTGTAGTCGATCCGCGGCGCGTTGGCGCCGGAGAACGGGCAGGTCTTGCGGCGGCGATGGAACGGGCGGCGGACCGGAGCGGAGGAAGTTTCAGACATATCTCGGATCTCCCTTATACACGGTCTTCGCGCGGACGGCGCGGACGGTCGTCGAAGCCACCTTCACGCGGCGGACGCGGGCCGCGGTCACGATCGCCGAAGCCGCCTTCACGCGGGCCACGGCCGCCTTCGCGCGGACGGTCGTCGCGGTCGCGCTTCTGCGTCATGGCAGACGGCCCTTCTTCATGCTTCTCGACGGCGATCGTCATGTAGCGAAGAACGTCTTCGCTGATGCGCATCTGACGTTCCATTTCCTGGACGGCAGCAGCCGGTGCATCGATGTCCATCAGGGCGTAGTGCGCCTTGCGGTTCTTCTTGATGCGATAGGTAAGGGACTTGAGGCCCCAGTTCTCGATACGCCCGACTTTACCGCCGTTAGCTTCGATCACACCCTTGTACTGTTCTACGAGGGCATCGACCTGCTGAGCGGAAATATCCTGCCGGGCAAGGAATACATGTTCATAAAGAGCCATGACAGCTTTGCCTTTCTTGCGTTTGGTTCAACCCGATATTCGGCGGCTAAGCCTCAACGACTGCTCCTGATTGGGCGGACCCAGGCAAGAAAGCGTTTCCGAGACGGTCGAGAGCGGAGACACGGGAGGCTGGAACGCTTCCGTTCCGAACGATTTCCAACAGGAAACCGGCCCTCCGTTCAGCCACCAGCCAGAAGACCGGATTAACGAACAGGGCGGCTTATACGGATTTTTCGGGCAAACGCAAGCTCAATCGGACACTCGAGCCCGACGCAGACCAATCGGTAGCGTCTGGCTATTGCATAATTCCTTAAATCGAAATCAAGGAATATAATCAGAGCGGCAGCGGATACTGCCGATGCACCTTGGCGATCTCCGCCAGCACGTCGTTAGAAAGCGTCAGCTCGGCCGCGCCGATATCGACTTTCAGCTGCTCCATCGAGGTTGCGCCGATGATGGCCGAGGCCATGAAGGGCCTCGACAGGCAGAAGGCGATCGCCATGGCCGTTGGGTCGAGGCCGTAACTGGCCGCGATCGCCAGATAGGCTTTGGTCGCCGGCTCCTGCAGCGGCTGCAGGCGGCCGCCGATATCGTGGTTGATCGAGCCGCGCGAACCTTTCGGCCTGCGGCCATCGACATATTTACCGGACAGGATGCCGCCGGCGAGCGGCGAATAGGCGAGCAGCCCGACATCCTCATGGTGCGAGAGTTCGGCGAGATCGAGGTCGAAATGGCGGTAGAGCAGATTGTATTCGTTCTGGACGCTGGCGACGCGCGGCAGGCTCTTCTGTTCTGACAGTGTCAGGTATTTCTGGATGCCCCAGGTGGTTTCGTTGGAAAGGCCGATCGCCCGGATCTTGCCTTCCTTCACCAGTGCGCCGAGGGTTTCCAGGATGTCGAGCATATTGGCGACGGTCTGGTCGCGATCCTGGTTGAAGGGATTGTAGCTCCAGTTCTGGCGGAAATGGAAATGACCGCGGTTCGGCCAGTGGATCTGGTAGAGGTCGACGTAATCCGTCTTCAGCCGCGTCAGGCTGGCCTCGAGCGCCAGCCGTATATTCCTGGCATCCGCACCTTCGCCGCCGCGCAGATAATCGCGGCCGCGGCCGGCGACCTTGGTGGCGAGCACGATATCTCCTCGCTTGCCTGATTTGCCGAACCAGCTGCCGATATAGTCTTCGGTCCGGCCCTGTGTTTCCGGCGAAACGGGCGTGGTTGGGTAGAGTTCGGCGGTATCGAAGAAATTGACGCCCTTTTCGACGGCGTAATCCATCTGCGCGTGAGCGTCGGTTTCGCTGTTCTGCGAACCCCAGGTCATGGTGCCAAGGCAAATCTCTGAAACGGAAATGCCGGTGCGGCCTAGTGAATTGTACTGCATGGGAAAACCTTGGGAGAGAGGTGAAGCCTTAGGGAGGGTCCGCGCAAATCTAGGCTCGATTTGGCGGAGCGCAAGAGCAAAAACCTGGCTTTTGCGCCGGGGAGAAAGGCTTTGCGGAGAATGAGCCGCCACTTGACTCTGCCCGAAAGAATGTCAATTGGAGGCAAAACAGCCTCATGGGGCGCAATCAGGGGCATCAGCCAGGGACACGAGAATGACCATTGCTTTCACTTTTCCCGGTCAGGGCAGTCAGGCCGTCGGCATGGGCAAGGATCTCGCCGAGAATTTCGCCGAAGCCCGCGTCGTTTTCGAAGAGGTCGATGCGGCGCTCGGTGAAAAGCTTTCGGACGTCATGTTCAGCGGTCCCGAGGATACGTTAACCCTGACGGCGAACGCCCAGCCGGCGCTGATGGCTGTCTCGATCGCCGTCGTCCGCGTCCTGGAGGCCAAAGGGCTGGATCTGAAGTCCAAGGTCGCCTACGTCGCCGGTCACTCGCTCGGCGAATATTCGGCACTTTGCGCCGCCGGAACCTTTTCGCTCGCCGACACCGCGCGGCTGTTGCGCATCCGCGGCAATGCCATGCAGGCGGCCGTCCCTGTCGGTGCCGGTGCTATGGCCGCGATCATCGGCCTCGAACATGCCGACGTCGTCGCCGTCTGCGAGGCAGCGGCCGTCCTCGGCGCCTGCCAGATCGCCAACGACAATGGCGGCGGCCAGATCGTCATCTCGGGTGAGAAGACAGCTGTCGAAAAGGCCGCCGGCCTGGCGACCGACAAGGGCGCCAAGCGCGCCATTCTGCTGCCGGTCTCCGCTCCGTTCCATTCGACACTGATGGCGCCCGCCGCCGAGGCCATGCGCGAAGCGCTGGCAACGGTCGCCAAGGCCGATCCCGTCGTGCCCCTCATTGCCAATGTCCGTGCCGCGCCCGTGACCAGCGCCGATGAGATCGCCGGCCTCCTAGTCGATCAGGTGACCGGTCAGGTGCGCTGGCGCGAGACGGTGGAATGGTTCGCCGGCAATGGCGTGACGACGCTTTATGAACTCGGCTCCGGCAAGGTGCTGACCGGCCTTGCCCGCCGCATCGACAAGACGATCAACGGCATCTCCGTCAACGGTCCGGCGGATATCGACGCGGCCGTCGCCGCCCTCATGGCCTGATTGGTATTTCCAGATATCCAAAGATCCAGATATCCAAAGATAAGGAACGTTTCCATGCTCGATCTTTCCGGCCGCAAGGCTCTCGTCACCGGCGCATCGGGCGGTATCGGCGAGGAAATCGCCCGCCTTCTTCATAAGCAGGGCGCTATCGTCGGTCTGCACGGCACCCGCGTCGAGAAGCTGGAAGCGCTGGCCGCCGAACTCGGCGAGCGCGTCAAGATCTTCCCGGCAAACCTTTCCGACCGCGATGAGGTCAAGGCGCTTGGCCAGAAGGCCGAGGCCGAACTCGAAGGCGTCGATATCCTCGTCAACAATGCCGGCATCACCAAGGACGGCCTGTTCGTTCGCATGAGCGACGAGGATTGGGATGCCGTTCTTGAAGTGAACCTGACGTCGACCTTCCGGCTGACGCGCGAATTGACGCATCCGATGATGCGTCGCCGCTATGGCCGCATCATCAACATCACCTCCATCGTCGGCGTCACCGGCAATGCGGGCCAGACCAATTACTGCGCCTCCAAGGCCGGCATGATCGGCTTCACCAAGTCGCTGGCCCAGGAGATCGCCACCCGCAACGTGACGGTCAACTGCGTGGCGCCAGGCTTCATCGAAAGCGCCATGACCGGCAAGCTGAACGACAAGCAGAAGGAAGCGATCATGGGAGCGATCCCGATGAAGCGCATGGGCACGGGCGGTGAGGTTGCTTCGGCGGTCGCTTATCTTGCGTCCTCCGAGGCTGCCTATATGACGGGCCAGACGCTGCACGTAAACGGCGGCATGGCGATGATCTGAAACGACAAACCGCTGGCATGGGGATATTTCCGCCAATAGCATGTTGAGCAATCACGAACCGTTGATTTTCTCGCTTTGCGGCAGACATAAAGCATGTTAAGCGGGCCATGACTGTCAACAGTCGTCCCGAGAAAGCAGACGGACCGGCCGGCTTTTTGCAAGCCTGGGACATCTCTGAAGCCGGGTAAACGAGTTTGCCGAGGATGTCTGAAAACATCGCAGGCTGAAACAGGGTAGGGTGCCGCAACGGCATTCCGATCAGGACATAAGGTCGAGGAAACCGACATGAGCGATATCGCAGAACGCGTAAAGAAAATTGTTATTGATCATCTTGGCGTCGATGCCGACAAGGTCGTCGAGAGCGCCAGCTTTATCGACGATCTGGGCGCCGACTCGCTCGACACGGTCGAACTTGTCATGGCTTTCGAAGAAGAATTCGGCGTTGAAATTCCTGACGACGCCGCCGACTCGATCCTGACGGTCGGCGATGCCGTGAAGTTTATCGAGAAGGCCCAGGCCTGATCCTGTAATTTTAAGAAAGGGCGGGCCTGGAGTCCGCCCTTTTCTTTTCGGCATATTTCTCCATAGAACATAAGAGACGGGGGAAAGCACGCGATGAGACGTGTCGTCATAACGGGTACCGGCATGGTATCACCCTTAGGATGCGGAACCGAGGTGACGTGGTCCCGGCTGCTTGCCGGTCAGAACGGCGCCCGCCTGGTCACCGAATTCGAGGTCGACGACCTTCCCGCCAAGATCGCCTGCCGCATTCCCGTCGGCGACGGCACCGACGGCACCTTCAATGTCGATCAGTGGATGGAGCCCAAAGAGCAGCGCAAGGTCGATCCCTTCATCATCTACGGCATGGCTGCCGCCGACATGGCGCTTGCCGACGCCGGCTGGCATCCCGAGACCGATGAGGACCAGATCGCCACCGGCGTGCTGATCGGCTCCGGCATCGGCGGCATCGAAGGCATCGTCGAGGCAGGGTACACACTGCGCGACAAGGGCCCCCGCCGCATCTCCCCCTTCTTCATTCCCGGCCGCCTGATCAACCTCGTCTCCGGCCAGGTTTCGATCCGCCACAAGCTGCGCGGACCCAATCATTCGGTCGTCACCGCCTGCTCGACAGGCGCGCATGCGATCGGCGATGCCGCGCGGCTGATTGCACTCGGCGATGCCGACGTCATGGTCGCCGGCGGCACAGAATCCCCGGTCAGCCGCATTTCGCTCGCCGGCTTTGCCGCCTGCAAGGCGCTGTCGACTCAGCACAACGACGATCCGCAGAAGGCCTCGCGCCCCTATGACCGCGACCGCGACGGCTTCGTCATGGGCGAGGGCGCCGGCATCGTCGTGCTCGAAGAGCTTGAACACGCCAAGGCGCGCGGCGCCAAGATCTATGCCGAAATCGTCGGCTACGGCCTGTCGGGCGACGCCTATCACATCACCGCTCCGTCCGAAGACGGCGAGGGCGCCGGCCGCTGCATGGCGATGGCGCTGAAGCGCGCCGGGCTGACGGCGGCCGATATCGACTACATCAACGCCCACGGCACCTCGACCATGGCCGACACGATCGAACTCGGCGCCGTCGAGCGGCTGGTCGGCAATGCGGCGTCGAAGATCTCCATGTCTTCGACAAAATCGGCAACCGGGCATCTTCTCGGTGCTGCCGGCGCGATCGAGGCGATTTTCACCACGCTTGCCATCCGCGATAATACCGCGCCGCCGACGCTCAATCTCGACAATCCCGAACGCGAGACGGCGATCGATCTTGTTCCGCACAAGGCACGTGAGCGAGAAATCAATGTGGCGCTATCCAACTCGTTCGGATTTGGCGGCACGAACGCGTCGCTCGTCCTGCGCCGTTACGCGCAATAACGGTCCTGTCCGCGCGGTGTAATGGGTGTCTCTTGCGCCGCAACCGTCCTCTGCGTTGCGTAGCGGGGGGCGCGAGCATAACGAGCGGAAGCGCCGTTGAACGGCGGCAGAACCTGCTTTTGCCGCATTGCTTCGCGAAATAGCGAAGTGAGGGTCAAGTTTTAGAGGATTGCCGGTGAGCGATACGACGAACCAGAGCAACGATACCCAGGCGCAGAAGGGGCCGATCATCCCGAAGTCGCCCAGCGAAGCCCTGCGTCCGGAGCGCGTTCCGGAGCCGCCGAAACGGTCCAAGAAAGCCCGCGGCCAGGTGGTTCTTTTCCTGAACTTCATCATGACGATGGCAGTTGTGGTCTGCGTTGTCGCCATCATCGCCTTCTACTACGCCACATCGACCTATCGGAACCCCGGTCCGCTGCAGACCAATACCAATTTCATTATCCGCAATGGCGCCGGTCTGGCCGAAATTGCGACGAACCTCGAACGCAACGCGATCATCGGCGATGCCCGCATCTTCCGTTATCTCACGGCAACGCATCTTTCTGCCGGCGAGAGCCTGAAGGCCGGTGAATATGAGATCAAGGCCAGAGCCTCCATGAGCGATATCATGGAGCTTCTGAAATCGGGCAAATCCATTCTCTATTCTGTTTCCTTCCCCGAAGGCCTGACGGTCCGCCAGATGTTCAACCGCATGCTGGAGGATCGGGTGCTGGAAGGCGACCTGCCGGCCGCCCTTCCGGCCGAGGGCAGCCTTCGCCCGGATACCTACAAGTTCTCGCGCGGCACCAAGCGCTCGGAAATCATCGAGCAGATGGAGGCGGCACAGCAGAAAATCGTCGATCAGATCTGGGACAAGCGCGACTCTTCGCTGCCGCTGCGGTCCAAGGAAGAACTCGTGACGCTCGCCTCGATCGTCGAAAAGGAAACCGGCGTTGCCGACGAACGTGCCCATGTCGCCTCGGTTTTCCTGAACCGCCTCGGCAAGGGCATGCGCCTGCAGTCCGACCCTACGATCATCTACGGTCTCTTCGGCGGCGACGGCAAACCGGCCGACCGGCCGATCTACCAGTCGGACCTGAAGCGGGACACGCCATTCAACACCTATGTCATCAAGGGTCTGCCGCCGACGCCGATCGCCAATCCCGGTAAGGATGCGCTGGAAGCCGTCGCCAATCCCTGGAAGACCCAGGATCTCTACTTTGTCGCCGACGGCACCGGCGGCCATGTTTTCGCTGCTACGCTCGAGGAGCACAACGCCAACGTCAAGCACTGGCGCAAGCTCGAAGCCGACAAGGGCTCGGATCCGAGCATCGCCGTCGACGGCCAGCCGGAAGAACAGCCGGCGGATGACGGCGCGACCGTCGTGCCGCCGAAGAAAAAGAAGATTAACTGATAGTTTCTGGAGGCTCGGATGGCTTTGCAGTCCATGACCGGTTTTGCGCGGCGCGAGGGAACGAGCGGCCGCTGGCGCTGGGCATGGGAACTGCGCTCGGTCAACGGCAAGGGCCTCGATCTGCGGCTGCGCCTGCCACCCGGCCTCGAACGTATGGAGGCAGACGTCCGCCGCCTCGCCGGCGAAAGCTTCAGCCGCGGCAACCTGCAGGCATCGCTGTCCGTCACCGCCGACGAGAACCGCTTCGATGCAGTGCTGAACAAGCAAGCGCTTGCCGCCGTGCTTGCCATGCGCGAACAATTGGACGGGATAATTGATCCGGCGCCGCTGAAGCTCGATACGCTGCTTCTGGTGCGCGGCATCGTTGAATTCCGGGAAAGCGAGGATGGCGAGGAAGCGCTTGCCGCCCGTGATGCCGATATCGCAGCCGGCCTGTTGGCCGCGCTTTCAGATCTGAGAGCCATGCGAGAGCAGGAAGGGGCGGCGCTGACCCGCATTCTCCTCGACCATGTCACGACAATCGACGGTCTGACGCGCACGATCGCGGCCGATCCCTCACGCTCGCTGCAGGAGATCGCCGCACGGCTTGCCGCGCAAGTCGCCTTGTTGATGGACGGCATGGCCGCGCTCGACCGCGACAGGCTGCATGCCGAAGCCGCATTGCTGGCGACCAAGGCGGATCTGCGCGAGGAAATCGATCGTCTGAAGGCGCACGTCGCCGCAGCGCGCGATCTCCTGGTGAAAGATGGCCCTGCCGGGCGCCGGCTCGATTTCCTTGCACAGGAATTTAACCGCGAATCGAATACCATCTGCTCGAAGTCGAATGCCTCGGCGGTTACCGCCGCCGGCATCGAGCTGAAAGTTGTGATCGACCAGTTCCGCGAGCAGGTCCAGAATTTGGAGTAGGACATGAAACCGGCGAAACCCTCGCCCGTCCAGATCGCCCGCCGCGGTCTGATGCTTGTCATCTCGTCGCCGTCGGGCGCCGGCAAGTCCACCATCGCGCGTACGCTGCTGGAGCAGGACAGGCAAATAGGCCTCTCCGTCAGCGTCACCACGCGCCAGCGCCGCCCGAGCGAAGTCGAGGATGTGCATTACCACTTCAAGAGTGTGCGCGAGTTCGAGCGGCTGCGCGATAGCGACGCGCTGCTCGAATGGGCCGAGGTGCACGGCAATTTCTACGGCACGCCGCGTGAGCCGGTCGAGCAGGCGATGGCAGAAGGCCGTGACATGCTCTTCGATATCGACTGGCAGGGCGCCCAGCAACTGCAGGAGAAGATGTCGGCCGACGTCGTCTCGATCTTCGTGCTGCCGCCGACCATGACCGAGCTCCAGTCGCGCCTGCACCGCCGCGCCGAGGATTCCGAGGAGGTCATTCAGACGCGCCTCGCCAACAGCCGCGCCGAGATCGCCCACTGGCGCGAATACGACTACGTCATCATAAACGACGATCTTAATGCCGCGTTCGACGCCGTCCAGTCGATCGTCAAAGCCGAACGCCTGCGCCGCGACCGCCGCCATGGCATGTTCGACTTCGTCCGCGAGCTGCTGGAAGAGACGCCGTCGCTTTAGGGGTAGATCCTGAGAAGCTTGAGCGGTCCTAGCCGCTCTGGGTAAGAAACGTCAGATGCCAGCGACGGCCACCGCTAACGTTACGGCGACGGTTTCACTGAGCCTGTTGCTATAGCTGCAGCTGCGCTTAGAGAAGCATGGACGCGCCGCGATCGAGATAGGTGTCTAGGAACTGCTCCAGACGCGGATTTCGCGGTTTCTTGAACACGTCTTGCGGCGCCCCTGTAAACAGTACCTTGCCATGGTCGAGGAAGATGATCTGCTGACCGACCGTCGCGGCGAAGCCGATCTCGTGTGAGACCACGACCATGGTCATGCCCTCGGCCGCCAGATCGCGCATGACATTCAGCACCTCGCCCGTTAGCTCCGGATCGAGCGAAGAGGTTGGTTCGTCAAACAGCATGATCTTAGGCTTGAGCGCCAATGCGCGGGCAATGGCGACACGCTGTTGCTGGCCGCCGGAAAGCTGCGAGGGATAGTGCCCGGCGCGCGCTTCCAGCCCGACTTTCACAAGCTGAGCCAACGCCAGATCCTCGGCCTGTTTGCGGCTCAGCCTGTGAACCATCTTTAGTGCCTCGCTGACATTGCCGAGCGCCGTCATGTGCGGCCAAAGATTAAACTGCTGGAAGACCATGCCGATCTGGGCGCGGATTGTTCGGTTCGTAGCCGCAGGAACGCGCTCCCGCACACCCTCGGCGTTCTCGCTGAAGCCAAGTACCTCGCCATTGATGGCAATCGTGCCGCGGGTTGCCTCTTCGAGAAAGGCCATGCAGCGTAAAAGCGTGCTCTTGCCGGAGCCGGAAGGGCCGATCAGGCAGGAGACTTGTCCCTGCGCTATCTCGAGGTCGATGCCTTGCAGGACAGTGGAATCCCCGAACTTCTTGACAAGATTGTTGACTGCGATTGCGGGAACGCTCATGCGTTGAAAAACCTGAATCTGGAAAGTTTCGTTTCGGCGAGATTGCCAAGCCGGCCGGTGAATTCGACCAGCACCCAATAAAAGAGCGCCAGCGCGGAAAGCGCTTCCACGAAGGCGTATTGCTGCGAGCCTATGGCGCTCAATGTCGCCGTCAGTTCCGGCACGGTAATGATCGACAGTACTGCCGTCTCCTTCATGAGGATCACCGCCATGTTCACCGACGGCGGCAGCACCAGCATGGTCATTTCCGGCAGCAGGATGCGCCTGACGATCTGCCCTTGCGTGAGGCCGACGCATTCACCGGCTTCGATGTGCCCCCTTGGGACTGCCCGAAAGCCGGAGCGGAAAATTTCGCTAAAATAGGCCGCACCATAGATCGAGATGCCGATCAGCCCGGCGGGTAGGGGATCGAGCGACAGACCGACGAAAGGACCGCCATAATAGACTAGGAATATCTGGATCAGGAAGGGTGTACCGCGCAGGACCGCGACAATAAGACCAAGCGCCTTATCGACCACCAGACCGCCATATTGCCTGGCGACAGCCAGCAGAAAGCCAAGGGCGGCGGCGGCAATCGTGCCGAAAACCCAAATCATGATCGTGACGCCCGCGCCGCTGACGATCGCAGGCCATTGCTCGATGAGGACGTTGATGTCGAAGCTCATCGGGGTGCTCCAGGAAGAGAGCGTTCGATCAGGCCGCCGGCCAATGCGACGATCCAGTTGATCACCAGATAGATCAAGCCGGCTGACGCGAAGAGCTGCAGGGGCAGAAAGGTGCTGCCGGCGAGATCCTGCGCCATGCGCGTCAATTCGACAATGCCGACAACGGAGACGAGAGACGACGCCTTGAGAATGAGGATCGCTTCGTTGACGAGGGCAGGCAATGTCAGGCGAAGGGCGGTCGGAACCTTGATGCGGCGAAAGATCTGACCGGGCGTCAAGCCGACCATTTCAGCGGATTCGACCAGCCCGACGGGAACACTGGCAAAGCCGCCCCGCAGGTTTTCCGCTTGATAAGCGGCGGTACAGAGCGACAGGCCAATGACCGCCGCCACAACGCTTGGCACATTGATGCCAATAACTGGCAGAAGATTGTAAATCAGCAGCAATTGCACGAGCAGCGGCACACCGCGAAAAAAGCTGATAAAAATCCGGGCAGGCAGCACCAGATGGCGCCGCAGCGAAAGCAGCATGCCCGACAGCAGGATCGCGATGGCGAAACCGATCAGGATTGATACGACGCTGATCGTGACCGTATAGATCGAAGCCTGCAGCAGCAATTCGAAGAGTTTGAAGGACATGAGGGTTGGATGTCGTCCCCTTGGCGGTCATGAAACCGGATATGCTTCCAATCATGCCCCGGCACATCCGGGGCATGATTGGTGATGACGATCAATCGATCAGAATGCTGGGTCCTTGACCGAATCCGGGGTGTCGAAGGTCGCGCCGAACCACTTCTTCTGCAGCGCGGCCATTCTGCCGTCCGCCTTTATCTTCAGCATCGCGGCATCGATCGCATCCATTAGCGGCGTGTGATCGGTATCCTTCAGGCCGATAAAGCCGAAATAGGATTTTTTGCCGAAGGGCGGCAGCACGACTTCGAAGACACCCTCACGCTGCTTGGCGACGAATGCGATGTTCGGCAGAGAGTTTGCCACGCCGGCGATGCGACCGGCGGCAAGATCGGCATAGGATTCGGTAAAGGCCGGATATTCACGAATGTCCGCTTTCGTCGGCAATGTCTCGGAGAATTCCTTGAGCTGATCGAGCTGCGAGGTTGCCTTGCCGACGCCGATCTTCTTGCCAGCGATGTCTTCCGGCTTGCTGATGGTTTGATCGCCCGCCTTTTTGAGAATGGCTATGGTCGCTTCGGCCAGCGGCGGCGTAAAGCGATAGCGCTCCATGCGTTTCTTGGTAATCGTCGCCGGGCCGGCCACCACGTCGAATTTTCCGGCTTCCAAAGCAGGGAAAACGCCGTCCCAGGGCAACGTCACCCACTCGATCTTCACACCGAGCTCCTTGCCGATCTCGTCGAAAAGATCGACGTTCAATCCGACATGCTCACCAGCGTCGATGAAGTCAAAGGGTGCGAAGGCCGTCTCGGTGCCGACCTTCAGGGTGCCGGCGGCCTTGACCGTCGCCAGCGTATCTGCAGCGTGCGCGGAAAGTGTCGCCCCGAGCAGGAACGCGGCGCTCATCAACCCTTTGAGCAATGAATTCTTCTTCATGATCTTCTCTCCAGTTTTGCCCTTCCAGCGGAAGAGTCCAGGTTCCCCAGCGTTTCCCGCCGAACGAGCTTCTCTGGCCCGCTTTTGTCTATACAAATAGATATAGCTCGGCATACAGTGTCAATGTAAAAGTCTTGAAAAGCAAAAAACGTGCCGGACCTTTGGCCGAAGCCGCCTCGCATTGAGGCCAGGATCTGAACGCCGTCGCGGGATCGAGGTGAGTGTTGGTCTCAATTCATCATAGAATCTTCGGAGACATCGAGGCGAAGATCATGAATGGCGACTGGAAACCTGGCCAGCGTATCCCGATCGAGCATGAACTCGCCGACCAATACCAATGCTCGCGGATGACCGTGAACAAGGCGCTGTCGGCGCTCGCCGAGCGCGGCATGATCGTCCGGCGGCGCAAGACAGGCTCCTTTGTCGCCTCGCGGCAGATCGATCGCACGGTCATGGATATTCAGGATATCAGTACCGAGGCGGAGCTTGCCGGACACGAGCACGACCACCGCATACTGAAGCGGCAGATAGAGAAACTGGATACGTCAGGGGCCGTCTTATTGGGTGAAAGTCCGGGTGCGGAGGTTCTCAAGCTGCAATGTCTGCACCTCGTCGACGGCAAGCCGAACGCAATCGAGCGACGCATCATCATGCTTGATGCCGTACCGCTTGCCAGGAATGAAAACTTCGCATCCGTTCCGCCGGCCAAATGGTTGCTGGAGCAGGTGCCGTGGTCGAAGGCAAGGCACATCATTCGCGCCGTTTCCGCAGATCCGGCCACCGCCAGGCTGCTCGAGACCGAGCGTGGTGACGCCTGCCTGACGCTCATTCGCCAGACATGGCAAAATGGCCGGACCGTCACCTATGTCGAAATCACCCATCCCGGCGACCGCTTTCAATTCGCCGGTGACTTTCAGCCGACCGAGCAGGAAATGTCCGACTATTCGTCCCGGAGAAACGCAACGTGAGTGCGCCGCGCCGCTTCAAAGCCATTCCGCTTAAAGGCTTGCAGGCCTTCGAAGCCGTCGGCCGCTGCGGCAGCGTGACGGCCGCTGCCCTGGAATTGAACGTTTCGCCCGGCGCGATCAGCCAGCAGGTGCGCAAGATCGAAAGCTTTCTGGGCGTGACGCTTCTGGAGCGCAACGGCCGCACCACGGAGCTGACCCTCTGGGGCAGGCTTTATCATCAGGAGATATCCAAAGGCTTCGAGCAATTCGCGATTGCCGAACGCATGCTGGAGCGGGCACGCAATGAAAATGCCCTCGTCCTGAGTGCCTTGTCTTCCGTCGTCAATAAGTGGATCGGCCGGCTTATCTTCGGCTGGCAGGCGCTTCATCCGGATGCCCATGTCCGGATCATCGGTCGCGACAGTGAGCCACGTATGGGCTTCGACGAAATCGACTTTCGCATCAGCTACGGATCGAACGTGCTGCAGCACGAGCATTACAGTGAACTATTCCGCGACTGGGTCGTGCCCGCCTGCTCGCCGGCGCTCATTCAAGAGCGTAAGCCGTCGGCATTTGAACTTTTCGACTATCCGCTATTGCATGTCGAATGGGAAAGGCACTTCACCCCGTACCCCAGTTGGGTCGACTTCGCCGCGAAAGTGGGCGCGACTCTCAGGGAAACGACGCCTGGACTGTCCTTCACCTTATCAAGTAGCGCGATCGACGCTGCCGTCAAAAAACGTGGCATCGTCCTCGCGCAAATGTCGATGATCGCCGATGAGCTGGAAGCTCAGGCGCTGGTCATCCCCCTCGATATCCGGATCCCGCTTCGCGAAAGCTATTTCCTGGCCTGGGATAGGTCAGCGCTGCAGAAATCCCACGGTGCCGCCTTCCGCGATTGGCTGATGACGATTTCGCGGCAGCAGGCGCGGATTTCCGCCCCGCAATGAAAATCTTGCCAATCTTTTAGAAAAACTAAAATGAAAGATAGTTCAGCACTATTGCTCGAAAAATCGGCGCGGCGATAATTTGCACAATCATCAATCTTGGAGGCTGGAATTTTATGGCGCGTAAGATGAAGCTCGGCACCTTTGTCTACACGTTCGGCTTCCATCCGGCATCGTGGCTTCATCCTGCCAGCGATATCAACGGCGCCAACGACTTTGCCCATCTTCTTGAGGTTGCCAAACGGTCGGAGGCGGCAAAGTTCGACTTCATGTTCATGGCGGATTCACCCGCCGCAGCCGTCGGCGATCCTGATGCTCTCGCCCGTATTCCCACTAAGATGAACCGCTTCGAGCCGCTTTCACTGCTATCGGCGCTTTCGGTCACCACACGGAACCTTGGTCTGGTCGCAACCGTGTCGACGAGCTACTACGAGCCTTATAACGTCGCGCGCCTCTTCGCCTCGATAGATCATCTGAGCGGCGGCCGCGCCTGTTGGAATGTCGTCACCTCCGACCATGACGAGACCGGCTACAATTTCAATCGCGAGGGCCTGGATCCGCATGCCTTGCGCTATGAGCGAGGCAACGAATTCGTCGATGTCGTCTTCGGCCTGTGGGATAGTTTTGAGGACGGCGCCCTACTTCTCGACCGCAAGAACGGGGTCTATTACGACAAGACTAAGCATCATACGCTGAACCACAAGGGTAAGCATTTCCAAGTGCGCGGTCCCCTCAATATCGCCCGGACACCCCAGGGCCGCCCGGTTATCGCGCAGGCCGGTGGCTCCGAACCCGGCATGGAAATGGCGGCGCGCACGGCGGAGATCGTCTTCAGCCTCGCGTCCAACATCGACCGCAACCGGGCCTTCTATGAAAATGTGAAAAAACGTATGCCGGCCTACGGACGCGACCCGAATGATCTCAAGATCATGCCGGGCGTCGTCATCAATGTCGGTGAGACCAGAGCCGAAGCGCAGGCGAAGGTCGATTATCTGATCGACAAGATGCATCCCGATGTTGGTCGCCTGATGCTTTCGGAATTCCTGGAGGCGGATCTGCGCGGCGTGCCTCTCAACAAGCCTTTTCCGATGGACCGGCTGCCGGACGCGCCGAAGGGCTCGCGGGCGCTCTTCGACGAACTGGTCGACTTCGTCAAGAACGGCCGCACCGTAGGAGAACTCATCCGCCATTATGCGGAAAAGCATACGGGCAACGGCATGACCGGCACGCCGGCCGAAATCGCTGACTTCATGGAGGAATGGTTCGAGACGCGCGCCGCCGACGGCTTCATCCTGATGTTCCCGACCTTGCCGGCAAGCCTCGACGATTTCGTGACGCTTGTCTTGCCGGAACTGCGTCGCCGCGGATTGTTCCGCGAGGAATATGAAGGTTCGACACTTCGCGAGAATCTCGGGCTCTCCATGCCCGCAAATCGGTTCGCGACCCCCGCCTGATCAGCGCAGGCGTTCACCGAGCAGGCCGATCGAAGCCGTATCGGCGTTGGCAAAGGCCAGGCGCAGATATCGCTCCTGCCCTTCGCCGAAATAGGCGCCGGGGATCGAAATGATACCTGCCTGTTTTGCAAGCCGCTCGGCGACCACCGTGGATGGCTGATCGGCGAACGGATGGCGGATGAAAGCAAAATAGGCGCCGATCGCGGCGATATCCCAGCCGGGCAACTCAGCGATCACCGCCTTCAACGCATCCGCCCGCCTGGCGATTTCCAGCCGGTTGTCGGCCCGCCAGGTGGCCAGCACCGGCAAGGCCTCGGCGACGGCATGCTGCGCTGAGCGCGGCGCGCAGATCTGCATATTGTCCATGACCTTGGTGATCTCGGCGAGCAGCTTCGGTCCCGCCGTAATTGCGCCGAGCCTGTGGCCGGGAATGCAGAAGGACTTCGAGAAGCTGTAAAGGAGAACGAGCGTTTCCTTCCATCCGGGCTCGGAGAGCAGCGCGTGCGGAGGCCCGTAACCCGCCGCCAGGAAATCGCGATAGGTCTCGTCCAGGATCAGCCAGGCGCCGTGTTTCCGGCACAACAGGAACAGATCATGCAACAATGCCGGCGGATAGACTGCGCCGCTCGGATTGTTGGGCGTGACGATCGCCAGGGCGCGCGCTCCGGCAGCCAGCGCTTGTTCGGCGGATGCGAGATCGGGAAGAAATCCATTGGCCGCATCACATGCGACCAACGCACGCTTGATCCCGAGCATTGCCAGTGTCGTATCGTGATTGAAATAGAAGGGATTGGTCAGTGCTACGGTTTCGCCGGCGCCTGCAAGTGCGATGGCCGCGCACATGAAGGCTTGATTGCAGCCGGAGGTGATATGGACATTCTCAGCACCGACGGGCGCACCGTAAAGCCCGCTCACATGTCGCGCATAGGCCGTCCGCAAGACCGCCTCTCCCTCGATCGGTCCGTAGCCGGTCATGGCCTGCGATGCGGCGGCCTCGCCGAGCAGTCGCAGCATCTCCGGATGCGCCGGATAGCCCGGCACTGCTTGCGAGAGATCGATGAGCGCGCCCTTTCCACCGGTATATTCGCGGCTCCAGGCGATGACAGAGGGAATTGGTGGGGGTGAAAGACGAGCAACGAGCGAATTGGCGGCAGCGATAGGCATATCGATTATCCTTTTGAAATCGATTGCTACACCGATATCGATCGCCTTCTCAACCGCTTTGTCGAAGACCATAAGACAGGCGCTCACAAGCCCGCCGCTCATTCCATTTCCACCCGATGTTGCCCCGCGCTATTTCACCGAGGGGCTGAAAACCATCAGGCTCAGGATTTCGAACAGCGTCTGCGCGCCCGCGTGGGCCGTGTTGGTCGTCGCATCATATTGCGGCGCCACCTCGACCACATCGCCGCCGACCAGATTGATGCCTTTCAGGCCGCGGATGAGCTCCAGCACCTCCCGGGTGGTCAGACCGCCGACCTCCGGCGTTCCGGTGCCAGGCGCAAAACTCGGATCGAGGCTGTCAATATCGAAGGAAAGATAGGTCGGGCCGTCGCCGACGATCTGTCTGGCCTTCTCGACGATGGCCGGGATGCCGAGGCCGGTCACCTGTTCTGCATGAATGACCGTCATGCCGGATTCATAGGAGAATTCCCAAAGATATTCCGCCGATCCCCTAATCCCGATCTGGATCGTCCGCGTCGGGTCGAGCACGCCGTCGAGGACGGCATTTCGGAACGGACCGCCATGATGGAACTTCGTCTGGTCGAAGGAGCCGCCGGTATCGCAATGGGCGTCGATATGAATAAGACCGACCGGCGCCTTCTTGCCGACGGCCTTCAGGATCGGATGCGTGATCGAGTGATCGCCGCCGACGGACAGCGGCAGCACGCCGGCATCGACGATCTGGTTGATGCGCTTTTCTATATCGTCTTGGCTGAGTTCGAGACGATAGCGGCTCTGGAACGGAACATCGCCGATATCGGCGACGTTGAGATCGAAAACGGGCGCGCAGCCGAGAACGTGATTATAGGGACCGATGCGCTCGATAGCGCGCAGCGCGCGCGGTCCAAAGCGGGAACCGGGCCGATTGGTCACGCCGAGATCCATCGGCACGCCCAGGATCGCGACCTGCAGATTGCCAAACTCCGGATTTTCCGCATAGGCCGGCATATGGGGTGCCGACAGGAAGGTCGGGATGCCGGCATATGGCGCAAGCCGGGTGCCGCTCTTCGAGAAGATCTTATCCGCCACGTTACGGAAATTGGCATCGAAAAATTCTCCGCCGTGGCTTTCGCCATACTTCTTGCGCAGAGCGATTAATTTTTCCTCATTGAATGTCATCGATTACCTCGGTCAATTGATCGCTGTCTCTTGGTATCTGGGCATTGGCATTTGATCAAAGTTCAATCCGGCCTACAGCTCGGAACCCTTGTACGTGGATCTCACTTGACGCTCCGCCGTTACAGAGGGTGATTAGCTCGTCACCAACCAGCTCAAAGGCAAAACCGACGCCTGTTGTTCGCTGTGCTCGCACAGGTCATGGGTCGCAACCAAGGGCGTGTCATGGATGCTCACGCGTCTCCCGACGTTTAGAAAATCTAAAAATGAACGCATTTGTTGCCGCCTTGTTGCCTTGGCAGGCGCAGCCTATTGAATGTCATGGGAGCTGCCGAAGACGATCAGCAACCCAAAGTCTCTGAAAGGTGATTGCATGCCTCGGCAGGACAAACCGAAACTTGGCACCTTCGTTTATCATCCGGCTTCATGGCTGCATCCGCAAAGCAATGTCAACGGTGCAAATGATTTCAATTACTTGCTGAATGTCGCGGATGTCGGCCGCCGGATGCTGTCTGAATTCCTTGAGGCTAATCTCGGGGCTTGTTCAGAGAGGAGTATAAAGGAAAGACGCTGCAGGAGAACCTGGGTCTCTCTATGCCGGTCAACCGCTACGCCGCCGCACGCAAATCCGTCTGAGCCAGGACGCGATGTCTCGGAGGCTCCGGTCGGGGCTTCCCGAAAGCCTATCGAGGATCCCCGATGACAGTTTCAATAACGCTTCCCGAGATCCCTGCCGAGTTGCAGTTGGTCGACAAGGACCTTTTCAAGGCATCGATGCGCCATCTCGCCGGCGCCGTTAGCGTCATCACCGTGGGTATTGGTGATGACCGGACCGGTTTTACGGCGACATCGGTGTCATCGTTGTCGGCCGACGTCCCCTCCGTCATCGTCAGCGTCAATCGCGGATCGTCCTCGTGGCCGGCGCTGCAGCGCCACAGACACTTCTGCGTCAACGTGCTTGCGCATGATCAGCAGAGCGTGGCGCAATCATTTTCCGGTTACGGGGGAAGAAGCGGCGTTCGCCGCTACGAGGGTGCCGCGTGGTCGGCGATCAGCACCGGCGCGCCGATGCTCGACGGCGCGCTGACGGCTCTCGATTGCGAATTGGACGAAGCCATCCCCATGCATTCCCACGCCATATTGATTGGAAGGGTGAGGGCGATCACGCTGCGGAGAGGGGCTGAGCCGCTTCTTTACTGGAACGGCGCCTTTCGCCATCTCGCGGGCGTTGCCCCGGCCTCCTGAACCAAGACTGCCCGCAGCAATCCCGCTCCCCTGGTAACCCGTTCCATGGAAATTCGAAAGCGCTCGATCGATGTCAGTCAATGAATCCGCAAGGCCAGGGATCGTCCCTAATCCGCATATATCGGCCTTGCCGATTTACAATGCGGGCATGAATATCAGGCTTGCGCGTCAGTTGAGCGGCCATGACGACATCGCGGCACTCGCCAGCAATGAAAATCCGAACGGCTGCTCGCCGAAGGTGATGGAAGCAATGGCATCGTCGGCCTTCAACCCGTCGCGCTATTCGGATCCAGCCTGCACAGAACTGAGAAACGCCCTGTCACGCCTGCTTGACCTGCCGCCCGGCCAAATCGTCGTCGGCAATGGCTCGGAGGAGATGGTCGCCGCCATCTCCCGTGCCTTCCTCGTCCAGGGCTCATCGGCATTGACCGTGACGCCGAGCTTCGGCTTGCACGAGATCGAGCCGCTTGCGGCGGGAGCACGGGTCACCAAGGTGCCGATGACATCGGATATGGGCTTCGACATCCCGGCTCTGGAAGCGGCGCTTGCAACCGGCCCGGCGCTTTTCTTCCTTCCCTCTCCGTCGAACCCGGTCGGTGCGGCGCTGACCCGCAGCGAGCTTGACAGACTGGTGGCCGCCACGCGGCCGCAAACGCTCTTCGTGCTGGACGAAGCCTATTTCGAATATATGGAAGAAGGGCAGGCGGACGGGATGGCGCTGGTTCGCAGCGGCAATTTCCCTTCGATCGTGCTGCGAACTTTCTCTAAGGCCTATGGACTTGCAGGCCTCAGAGTGGGCTATGCGACCTGTTCCAACCCCGAGATCGCCCGTATCGTTGCCGCTGCAAAGCCGCCGTTCAACGTGAACGCTGCAGCCCAGGTCGCGGCAGTCGCCGCGCTTGCCGATCAACAATGGATGAAGCAATCCGTCGAGCGCACAAAAACCGAGCGAGCACGGTTGGCGCGAGGTCTGGACGAGCTCGGCATCTTCACCGCGTCTTCCCAGACTAATTTTCTTTTCTTCCGGACCACCCTTCCGAGCGAGCATGCCGCCAAGGCGCTGCTCGCAGACGGGATCATCGTAAAGCCGTGGCGCGAGGCGGGCTACGAAAATTGGGTGCGCGTCACCATCGGGACGCCCAAGCAGAATGATCGCGTTCTCGCTTCGCTAAACCATATTCTCAATGGTGCATCGTGAATCAGTATCCGAAACTGAATTCGCCTCGAATTTCCTTGCCGAAATTGCGGCAGCCGTCGGCCACAGCCGGTTATTTGGCATTTTTTTGCCGTGGCTTCCAAGAGCCGTCCGAGGCCTAGGTGGCGACTTCGCGGCTTGCCTTCGTCATCACTAAGCTGTTTGCGAGAAGGCAGAATTCCTCGACGGACAGGGTCTCCGCCCGCCGGGCCGGATCGATGCCCGCCTTGACGAGCAGGCTCTCACCGCCGAGCGGTTTCAGGCTTTGACGCAGCATCTTGCGACGCTGGCCGAAGGCCGCCTGCGTCACCTTTTCCAGATTGCTGACAGCGCAGGGGATGGGGTTTTCGCGGGGTGTCAGATGGACGACCGTCGACGTTACCTTCGGTGGCGGCGTGAAGGCCTGCGGCGGCACGTCGAAGGCCATGCGTGCCTCCGTCCGCCAGCCGCAAAGCACGCCGAGGCGGCCATAATGGTCGTCGTCTTCGCAGGCGACGATCCGCTCGCCGACTTCCTTCTGAAACATCAGCGTCAGCGACTGCCAGAATGGCGGCCAGGCTTTCGGCAGCAGCCAGTTGACCAAAAGCTGCGTGCCGACATTGTAGGGCAGGTTGGCAATGATCTTGATCGGGCCTTCCGGCGCCAAGGCCTCGAAATCGGTCTTCAGCGCATCGCCTTCGATCACCTCCAGCCGGCCCGGATAATGATCGGCGATCTCGGCGAGTGCCGGCAGGCAGCGTGTATCCCGCTCGATGGCGATAACCTTCCTGGCGCCGAGCGCCAGGATCGCGCGCGTCAGCCCGCCGGGACCGGGGCCGACCTCGAACACGGTCGCCTCTTCGAGAGCGCCCGCCGTCCGGGCGATCTTCTGCGTGAGGTTGAGGTCGAGCAGAAAGTTCTGCCCGAGCGCCTTGCGCGCGTCGAGGCCGTGACGCTGGATGACATCGCGAAGCGGCGGCAGGCCATCGAGTGCTGCCATCAGCGGCGGCTTTCCGCGCTGCGGCCGAGCTGGGCGGCAAGCTTCAGCGCCGCAACAAGGCTCTGCTCGCGCGCCAGTCCCTTGCCGGCAATGCCGAAAGCGGTGCCGTGATCCGGCGAGGTGCGCACGAAGGGAAGCCCGAGCGTCACGTTGACGCTGTCGTCGAAACCCAGCGCCTTGGCCGGAATCAGCGCCTGATCGTGATACATGCAGACGGCGACGTCATATCGCGCCCGCGCCTCGTCATGGAACATCGTATCGGCGGGAAGGGGGCCGATCGCATCGATGCCCTCGTCGCGCAGGCGCTCGATCGCCGGGCGAATGACATCCTCGTCCTCCTTGCCGATCGTCCCGCCTTCGCCCGCATGCGGGTTGAGGCCGGCAACCGCGAGCCGCGGCGCCTCGATGCCGAAGCGTTGCCTCAGGTCTTCATGAGCGATCCGGCAGGTTTCCACGATCAGTTCGCCGGTCAGTGCCTGCGGCACGTCCCGAACCGGGATGTGGATGGTGACGGGAATGGCCCTGAGCTTCGGTCCTGACAGCATCATCACGGGCGTCACCGGCCTGCCGGTTGCCCTGGCGGCGAGATCGGCGAGAAATTCGGTATGGCCGGGAAACCGGAAACCTGCCTCGTAGAGCACGGCTT
The DNA here is from genome assembly GCF_019685025.1 of Rhizobium sp. NZLR8. Classification (NCBI taxonomy): domain Bacteria; kingdom Pseudomonadati; phylum Pseudomonadota; class Alphaproteobacteria; order Hyphomicrobiales; family Rhizobiaceae; genus Rhizobium; species Rhizobium sp. NZLR8. The sequence continues at coordinate 408,712 of NZ_JABDVY010000003.1, forward strand.
TGGAAATCGGGTTGGTAACGACCGCGAGCGCCTCGCCGTCGATGACAAGCGAGACGGCTTTTTCGATTGCCGCGATCGTGCTCTTAGCCGTTGCCGCATGCGGCTCGCCGGCCACCACTTCGATACCGACAGGTACTGTCATGACGGGCAGCGCCTCGGCAAACATCCCGGCGGCCTCGCTGGCCTTATCCGCCTCGCCGATCGAAACCGAAAGGTTGAGCTGGCGGGCTCGCAACGCCAATACCTCGGGATCGCCGATCAGGAAGAAAGGCGGCAGCCCGAGTTCACGCCGCCGCAGCCAGGCCATCAGCGTAATATCCGGCCCGATGCCGGCGGGGTCGCCCTGGCTCAGCGCAAGCGGTCGCGAAAACGGTATCGTCATCGTCGGTCAGCGATAGGCGATCTGCGCCTTTTTGCGCAGTTCATCCAGATACTTCTTGCTGTTATCGTTTTCCGGGCTGGCGTCCTTGTCGGCCTTGGACTTGCCGAGATCTTCCTGACGGAACACCATTTCGGCCGCCTGGTCGTCGGAAACCTGGCGCTGGCTGCAGATTGCCAGATATTCGACGCCCTTGTCGGTGACGCGGGTCCCCGTCGTATTGCCTTTGGCCTGCTCGACCAGCGGCTTCCAATCCGGCGGGATCTCAGGGGCGAGCATGCGGCCGAGATCGCGCACGGAAACGTCGCGCATCGTTGCGGCAAAGACCTTCGCCTGATCGCAGCCCGGAAATTTCGAGCGCGACGCCTCGGCCTCACCCTTGCGCTTGCCGGTGATGGCATTGCGCTTGGCTTGCGGAACGACGAAGATGATCTGCTGCAGCATATATTCGGTGGTCACCGGCTTCTGCTTGTTGTTCTGCATCATGCGCGAGACGAGATCGTAGTTCGACAGCCGCGAGGTCGAACCGTATCGCGCGTTGACGACCCGCGGCCAGCTCATCTGCACGGCGATGAAACCCTTGAAATGGTCGACGCCAACGCCCGCGCGATCGAGGATCTGCGACATCTGCTCGACGGAAAGCTTGTTGCCGCTCGAAAAGCGGGCGAAAGACGCGTCGACGTCCTGTTGCGAAACCGACATATGGACTCGGGAAACTTCCTGGCGCTTGAGCGCCTCGTCGATCAATTGCTCCTCGGCAGCCTTGGCATCGGGTTTCGTATGCTGCAGGCGCATAAAGGCCTGGCGCTTGGCGACATCGCCGCTGGTGATGGCGGTACCGTTCACCACGGCCTTGACCTCACTTGCTGCAAGCGCTGGAGCGGCAACACCCGTCAGCAAGGCAATCGCTGCCCCGGCGAGGAACGTAGCTATAGCTTTTTTTGCGTCAATCATCTGTTGTTGACCTCCCAATAGCGCCGCGAGACGTTGTTCGCGGCGTTCTTACCATAGTGCGAGACACGCGGACATTCGCTTCCATCACGGCGCGAATCCCCTATGCCTCAGATATCGACTGGCGGCAATGTCCTGCACAGGCTTACGGCGAAAGAATGGCTTCAGGCCATGTTTGCGCTGTCCGCCCATCACTCGAGGGTGTCTGAGCCGATCTTGATGTCGCCGAGCGTGCGGAAGGTCAGCCGTGCGCCGATCGTCCAGTCGCTTGCCGTCTCGTCGCCGGAATCCCTGCTGTCGGTATACGCAATCGTGAAGATCGTGCATTCGTCGTCATAGGACAGGCCAAGCGTCCGGCGGCTGATCACATCATTATTCAGATCCCAGGCGATGCCGCCGAAAATCGACCAGTAATCCTTGAACTTGATTTTGCTGCTGGTCTGGAGCTCGTCATTGTCCGAGGCAAAGCCATATTCCGGCTGGGCGCTGAGATGGGTGAATGTCATCTGCGTGGAGAAGGTGTCGTTCTGGTAGGCCGTCGTCAGGTCGCCGCGGCGGAACTCGAAATTCTTCTCGTCGAGCCTGTACGAGCCCGTTACGGAAACGCCGAACGGTGTCTCGATACCGCCGAGGCCGACATAGTCGGAGCGAGTGGTTTCAAGGCCCGAATCCGCGCCGACATTGACAAGATCGTCGGTGGCAAACGAGTTCTGGCCGGCGATCTGATAAGACTGGCCGAAGATGCCGTGCAGCTTGTAACCGCTGTCAAACGTACCGGTGTACTGGACGCCGAGATTGGCGCGGGTGCCACCTTCGACGCGGTCGTAGCCCGAGAATTTGTCGCGGTCGAACAGTGAGGTGGCGTCGAAGACGAAGCTCTGCGCATCTTCGTTCGGCAGGCGGCCTGCGAGCTGCTCGTCGGGGCGGGCATAGATCTGCGCGATCGGCTCGAGGATATGGGTGCTGTTATCCGTCGTCATCAGGATCGGATAACGCATCTCCAGCCCGGCGGTGAACATCGAGCGGGTGGCGGAATTTCCGTCGCTGTAGTTGCCGGCGTAGCCTGTGGGGTCGTCCATATTCAGCGCGAAGGCGTCGCCGCGCGCCGCAAGCAGCGGCGTGATGACCAGGCCGGTCGGCGTGACGTAGGTGCGCTTCCACTGCAACTCGGTGGTCAGTCGCGACGTCTGGCCCTTCAGGCCGCGGAAGCGATCGAATCCGTCGACGGTATAAAAGTCGTCATGGGTGCGCGAAATATTCGTCAGGTTGACATCAGCCGACAGTTCGCCGCCTGCAAGCGGCTGCGGCGCTACATAGTGATAGTCGAGCGAGGGATAGACGATCGCCTGCTGTTTTTCGGCCGTGTTCGTTCGATCGGCATCCTGGACGTCGAAATAGAACGCCCGCATGTCGAAATAATTGCGTTTGCCAAGTCCGGTCAGGTAGATCTGGTTGGTGCGATCCGTGCCGGTGAAGTCCCGCAGCTTGTAGGTTTTCGAGAAATTGTTGTCGCTCTGCATCATGACGTCCCAACCGAACGTCCAGCGCGGATTGATACGGAATTCGGCCTTCGAGGCCACCATGCCACGCTGACTGGCTTCGGCATCGCTGGTGCCGGAGCTGAAATTGTCCGGCTTTGCCTGATCTATGCCGGCGACGCGCAGGATATGCGTGCCGTTTTCGAAGCGCTGGCGGAATTCACCTTCGATGAGGAAGCCCTGGGCGGTGTAGCCGGTGCCGGTCACCGTCGCGTCCATGCTCGGCGAGATCACGTAATAATAAGGAACGGAAAGACCGAAGCCGAGATTCTGCGACAGGCTCATCGTCGGGAAGAGAAAGCCCGACTTGCGCTTCACCGTATTGTCGGGAACTTCGATGAACGGCAAGAAGGCGATCGGATGGCCGAGCAGCTCGAAGCGTGCCCTCTCCAGACGGATCGTGTGCGTCACGCCGTTCTGGATCACGCGCTTGGCCTTGACCTGCCAGAACGGCGCGCGCTTCGGATCTTCGGCGCAGGGAAGGCAGGCGGTGTAAACGCCCTTGTTGAGAATCATCATCGTGCCGCCGACGCGCTGGCCGCTTTCAGCGACTATGCGGGTATTGTCGGCGGTTTCAATGCGCAGCGAGTTCAGGAACCCGTCGGCAAAATTGTCGGTCACGTCTAGGTTGTCGGCATAGATGCGGTTGCCGTCGGGGCTGACCAGCTCGACATTGCCGACCGCCATCATCCGGCCGGTCTTCTGATTGTATTCGACCTTCTGCGCGACCATTTTGTAGCCGGCATAATTGATCTGCACGCCGCCGACCGCCGACACCAGATCGGCGTCACGGTTATAGACGAGTTCATTGGCCGAAAGCAGAAGCTTGGCCTCTGCAGGAATTTTCTTTCCAATCGTTTGGTCGGGCGCGCTGACCTGGCCGTAGGAGACCGGGGCGCTGCCGAAATAGGAATATAGAGTCGCGCCGACGAGCAGGGCAACCAACTGTTTACTAAAATACTTGCGGTCGCCTGCCGCCACTAGCCGTCCTCCTGATGAAGCAGAATTGTCGCACCTAAAGCCAGCGCGACGATCACCGGTATCCACGTCGCCACGAAGGGGGGCACAACTCCACTGCTTCCGAATGCCTTTACAAGCACGGTGATGACATAAAGCATGAAGCCCGAAAGGATGCCACCCAGAATCACGGAGCGAGATTGGTTGAACCGGCTAAATTTCAGGGACACTGTTGCGGCAATGAAAGTCATCGCCACCAGCAGCAATGGCTGGGACAACAGAGAGTTGAATTGCGTCTCCAGCGCCTTGGTCGAGATACCGAAGGATTTGGCCGCGGCAATGCGGTTGGAAAGGTCAAAGAAACCAATTGTTTCCGGCGCCGTCAGCCGCTCCTGGACGAAGTCCTGTTTCAGATTGGTGCGAAGTTGAACCGAAGCTTTACGCACGGGGATTTCGCCAGCCTTACGCTCGACAACGTTGTTAAGTTGCCAGTAACCATCTTCCAATTTTGCCGTCGCGGCGTCCTGTCTCAGAATGACCTGGCCGCTTGAATCGAAATGGATCAGCACCGCGTCGATCAGCTTGGTTCCGTTCTCCTGAACCGTCTGGGCGCCGATGATGACGTCGTCCCGACCACTGATCTGGCGCAGCCACGGAATCTGCGGCGCCTTGCGCAGAACCGCGTTCTCACCGCGCCAGTCCGATTCGACCAGCAGCGCCTGGCGTTGTCCCCAGGCGGCAAGCGGATTGAGCGCCGTCATCGTCAGCAAACCAAGCAGCAGCGACCCGGCGATGAAGGGGAACATGAACTGCCAGACCGAAATACCGGCTGCGCGCGTGACGACAAGCTCATATTTGCGGTTGAGCCCGATCAGCACCGTCATGCCGACGAACAGCGCGATGAAGGGTACCGTCTGCTGCAGGATAAGCGGCAGGCGCACGGCGGTCATCAGAATGCCGCCGCCGATCGTGTAGCCGGGCAGGCCGGACATGCGGCCTGCCGTCTCGCTGAAATCGAGGAGGAAAGAAATCGCCGAGACGCCGATCAGGAACCAGCCCATCGTCACCAAGTAGCGGCGAAAGAAATAACGCGACAATGTCCCGAATATCATTGGGCCGTATCCCCGTCGGTCCTGCCGGTCGCGGCAAGCAGCCTTTCCTGTCCCCGTCTCCAGAAAGACGAAATCCGGTCCCGGATGAACGATGGAATGGCCAGTCGTTTGTGCAGGCCGAGGAAGACGATCGAGACGATGCCGCTGACGATCGGTATGGCATAGAGAACGACGATATATTCAGGGTCGGTGTCGATCTGATTGGCCGCATAAAATGCCGCCCATCGCAGCGCGAAGGCATAGGCGAGCGCGCTCACCATCGGATGCAGCCGCGCTTCGCGGTGCGAGCGCGCATCGCCGGCGATCGCCAGCGAAAACAGGGCAAAGACGACAGGCAGGATCCAGTCCGTCAGCCGGCGATGCAGTTCGGCGGTGTAGCTCAGCGGCCGGATCGTATAATCCTTGTCGGCCGGATCCGGATTGATCAGGAACCACAGGTCACGGTCGCTGGCGCGCAGCGTCGCCTGGCCGCGGCTTTCCGTCATGTCCGAGAGGTCGAAGGAATAGGAATCGAAATTGATCACCGAGACATTGCCGTCGGGCGTTTTGCGGTGCACTTCACCCTCATGCATGATCAGCGTCGTGCCCGTATCGTCGACGGCGCCTTCCTTCGCATAATACACCAGCTCGTAGGCGGGGTCGCGCTCGTCGGCGACGAAAAGTCCCTTCAGCATGCGGCCGGCCATCCGCTTCGAGATCTGCACATAAAGGCCTTCATCAAGCTTGCGGAAGGTCTTTTCTTCGATCACCGAAGACAGCAGGTCGGCATAGGTCTCGGCGATCATCTGGCGCACGACGGTTTTTGCGCGCGGCTCGACGACGTTGTCGACAAAGAAGGAAAAGACGCTGACGACGGCGGCAAGCAGCAGGATCGGGCGGATCAGCACGCTGCGCCGCGCCCCGGCCGCGTCGATGACGGTGAGCTCGGAATCATTGTTCATCGTCGTCAGCGTCTGAGTGATCGCGATAACGAGGGCGAAGGGCAGCACGACGGGAATGATCGACGGCAGGATCATCGTCGCGAGCTTGGCGAACGTGCCAATCGACTGGCCGCTGTCGGTGACCAGATTGATGCGCTGCAAAACCTGAGTCGTCCAAATGATCGCCAGAACGGGCAGGAGCGCCACGAGAAACATCTGGCCGACGCGCCGCAATATGTATGTCTCGAGTAGTTTCATGCCTGCCCTTGAAAGCACCTGCAAGCCCAAACGGCTTTGCAGGAGAATCCCTCTACGCTCTTTGTCGCGCTTTTGCGACAAGCTGGTGTCAAAAATTCATTCAAATTTCAGAATTTTTTCGATGCTGTTGCGACTCAGTTAACGCCAGCAACGCGGCGAAGACGACAAGCGACGAAAGCCATCCGAGAACGACGTCGGAGAGGTAGTGCGCGCCGAAGGATAGCCGCATCGCCGGAGTGAGAATCGCGATTGCCGCCACAGGTGCAGCCAGTGCATAACGCAGGGATTTTGGAACGAAGAGCAGAAGGCAGAAAAGCCATCCGGCGCTCGCAGCCTCACCTGAGATGAACGAGCAGTTCGAAACGCATTTTCCGGCAAGCGAACCGGCTTCGACGAAATGCAGGGCACCGCCAAAAATGTCCGTCTGTATCGGCCTCGGCCGACCCCAGTGTTCCTTGAGGACAACATTGACGAGCAGCACCGGCCCAATCAGCAGCGTTCCGAGCGCGACGTTCAGTTTGCGCGCCCGTTCGGCGTTGAAGGTTGCGCCATGCTGCTGGTGGCATTCGATGAGTTTCCACACCATCACGATCGCCACGACATAGGGCAGACGGAAGAAGACGGTGCGCAGAAGGTCGAAGTTCCCCGAGTCGCGATAGGGAAAGCCGCCGCAGATGCTGCCGGCGGCGGCAGCCGCGTCGCAATCTGCACGCACGAAAAAAAGCTGGGAAAAATAGATGTCTATCCCGGGGAAGGCGCGGAAGACGATAAGCAGCGCCCACCACGTCCAGAACAGCAGCACGAATGCACCGAAAGTCGTTTTCGGCAGGCGGATTGCTGGGCCCCGCCATCGATTTTTCGAAAAAATTGTCAACGCGAATATCTATGAAACTGACGAAAACACGAAGGCCCTGATGGCCGCGGGCGACCATAACAATTGTCGCAAGCCATTGACAGACCCGCCAAACGCGAAATTATCCGCCATGGACGGATTTCAAAGAATCCCAGCGGAGAAGACATGTCAGCAAAGTTCGAAATTGCATTCTCAAAATCGGCAAAGCTCAATGGCGGCCTGGCGATCCTGTTGAAGACTGCGGAGGCCGACAGCGCCGCAGGCACCGAAACGGTCGACCCTGCAGGCGTGATCGCCAAGGCTGCTAGGATCGCCCGATTCTCCGCGAAATCCATGAGCGCGCTCGATATCGTCGCCCCGGAAGGCGCATCCGTCGAGCGCATCGTCGTCATCGGGCTTGGCAAGGCCGCCGACCTCACCGCCCATGACTGGCTGAAGGCCGGCGGTATTGCGGCAGCGAGAATCAAGAATACCGACAAGGCCGCCGTCTTCATCGACGTGCCTGGCCTTGAGACGAGCGCGCGGGCAGCTGCCGATTTCGCGCTCGGCATGCTGCTGCGCGCTTACAGTTTCGATACCTACAAAACGAAGAAGAGTGACGACGAGGAAAAGGCGGCGAAATCCGTCAAGGTGACGATCGTCACCGCCGATCCGAATGGTCCCAAGAAGGCGTTTTCCGATTCCGAAGCGATTGCCGGCGGCGTCAATCTTGCCCGTGATCTCGTCAACGAGCCACCGAACGTGCTCGGCCCCGTCGAGTTCGCCGCTAAAGCGAAGGAGCTGGAAAAGCTGGGCGTCGACGTGGAAATCCTGACGGAGAAGGAGATGCGCCGTCTCGGCATGGGCGCCCTTCTCGGCGTCGCCCAGGGCTCCGTGCGTCCGCCGCGCCTGGCGGTCATGCAGTGGAAGGGCGGCAAGGGCAAGGATCGTCCCATCGCCTTCATCGGCAAGGGTGTCGTCTTCGATACCGGCGGCATTTCGATCAAGCCGGCCGCGGGCATGGAGGACATGAAGGGCGATATGGGCGGTGCCGCAGCCGTCACCGGCCTCATGCATGTTCTCGCCTCCCGCAAGGCCGCCGTCAATGCCATCGGCATTATCGGCCTGGTCGAGAACATGCCTGACGGCAACGCCCAGCGTCCTGGTGATATCGTCACCTCGATGTCCGGCCAGACGATCGAGGTGATCAATACCGATGCCGAAGGCCGCCTCGTGCTCTGCGATGCCCTCTGGTATTGCAACGATCGTTTCAAGCCGCAGTTCATGATCAATCTCGCCACGCTGACCGGCGCCATCATCGTGGCGCTCGGCAATGTGCATGCCGGCCTGTTCTCCAATGACGACCAGCTTTCCGCCCAACTGACGGCAGCCGGCCTTTCGACCAACGAGAAGCTCTGGCGCATGCCGCTTGGCAAGGACTACGACAAGCTGATCGATAGCAAGTTCGCCGACATGAAGAACACCGGCGGCCGACAGGCCGGCTCGATCACCGCGGCGCATTTCATCAAGCGCTTCGTCCAGGACACACCCTGGGCGCATCTCGATATCGCCGGCACGGCGATGGGCTCGCCGCAGGATGAGATCAACCAATCCTGGGGTTCCGGTTTCGGGGTGCGCCTGCTCGACGAGCTCGTTCGCGCTCATTATGAAGCCTGATGACCGACGTTCTCTTTTATCATCTGACCGAAACCACGCTGGAGGACGCGCTTCCGCCGCTGATCGACAAGAGCGTCGAGCGCGGCTGGCGTGTCGCCATCCAGACGCGCGAGCCGGCGCGGCGCGATGTTCTCGACGCGCATCTTTGGACGTTCCGCGAGGAGAGCTTCCTGCCGCACGGCACCGACGAGGGCGATTTCGCCGAAAGCCAGCCGGTACTTTTGACGGTGACACCTGATAATGCCAATGCTGCGACCGTGCGTTTTATCATCGACGGCGCCGAGCCGCCGCCGGTCGATGGCTATGAGCGCGTGGTCTTCATGTTCGACGGTCACGACCAGGAGCAACTGGAGGCCGCGCGTGCACAATGGAAGAAGCTGAAAGGCGAGGGGCATAACCTCACCTATTGGCAGCAGACTTCGGAGGGACGGTGGGAGAAGAAGGCTTGAGCGGTTCACCGCGGTGGTGGCGCGTTACCGCCTCGAGCCTTTGTCGTCGTCGAGATTCGTGAGGATATTGAGCGGCACGATCCCCCCCGGCTGGGTGAGCCAGGCCGTTGCCCGTCGCTGTTGACGGGCAACTCCTCGGCAAAAATTGCCAAATGGCTCAGTCGTGGAACGCGTCCACGAACTTCCGCTTGCCGAGCATGAAGGCGTCGGCGACGTGGCGCAGCGGCGCGAGATCGACATCCGAATTGCCGGCTTTGATGATTTCGGCGAAGCGACGGTAGAGCGAGGGATATTCCTGCTCCGGCTCGGCGAATGTCAGCGCTCCATCGATAGAAAGCTTGGCGCCGCCCTCGGCGAGAACCATCTGGCCTGCTGCCGTGTCCGCCACGATGTCCCAGCTCTGCTTGCCGGTCTGGCGCCAGTCGAATTCGGCATGAACCGGCAGGCCGTCGGCATCGCGGAAGCGAATGTCGGAAGCGATCGGCGCATCGCGGTTGTCGGGAAATTCGAGCACGGCCTCGGTGATGAAGATCGGCCGCGGCAGGATGTGGGTGACGATCGACAGCGCGTTGATGCCGGGATCGAAAACGCCGAGGCCGCCGGCCTGCCAGATCCAATCCTGGTTCGGATGCCAGTGGCGGACATCCTCCTTCCAGATCACGTGCACGCTTTTGATCGTCGTCGAAGCCAGAAACGCCTTGGCCGCCTCGACGGCCGGCGCATAGCGCGAATGCCAACTGGCAAACAGCGACGCACCCTGCTTGCTCGCAAGCGCCTCGAGATCGGCCACTTCGCTCAGCGTTGCGCCGGGCGGTTTTTCCAGGAAGACGTGTTTGCCGGCGACGAGGGCCTTATAGGCTGCCTCATAACGATATTGCGGCGGCATGCAGAGCGAGACGGCATCGACCGACGGCTCGGCGTCGAGCATCGCCTCGATCGTCGTATAGCTCCTGATGCCTTCGACCGTGCCGTGGCGGCTCGCCGTGGCGACAAGCTCGAAATCCGCGTTCTTGGCGATGGAGGGGAGGTGCTGGTCGCGGACGATCTTGCCGACGCCGACGATGGCGAGGTTGATTGGGGACATGGTATTTTCCAGCCTGTATGAAAAGTATGATTTATTGCGCTTTGTAGCAGAAAGAGGCGTGCCGACAAGCTCTCCTCCTCCATTCTGTTGGATACTAGCCCATGATGGTCTGGCGAAGGAAGCTGTAACCCATTGCCGCGCGGGCGGCGCGTTCTTCGGAATTGCCGTCGCCGCCATGCCCGCCTGAGCCGAATTCATGGAAGAGCGGCCGGTGTCCTTCTTCCTCCAGCCGCGCGGCGAAGCGGCGCGCATGCGAGGGATGCACGCGGTCATCATTGGCGGAGCTTTCGATATAAATCGGCGGGTAGGTGATCTCGGTCGCCGGCCTGACATTGTGAAGCGGCGAATAACCGAGCATGAAATCCCGGTCCGCCGGCGTCTCCGGATCGCCGTATTCGTCCATCCAGGCTTGCCCTGCGCTGAAAAGGTGAAAGCGTGTCATGTCGAGCACCGGTACCTGGCACCAGACGGCGCCGAAATCTTCAGAGTAACGCGTCAGCATCACGCCCGTCAGCAGGCCGCCATTGCTGCCGCCCTGGCAGGCGATCCGCGACGGCACGGTATAGCCGCGGTCGACGAGGTCGCGGGCGATGGCGACGAAATCGGCAAACGCCCGGTCTCGCCCCTGCCGCTTGGCACTGCGATACCAGTCGGGCCCGAATTCGCCGCCGCCGCGGATATAGGCCTGCACATAGGCGCCGCCTTGTTCCAGCCAGCGTCCCGTCACCCCGGAATAGTTCGGCGACAGCGAGACGTCGAAGCCACCATAGCCGTAAAGCAGCACCGGCAGCGCCCCCTTGGTCCACTGCTTCGGCAGGACCAGCCGGTAGGCAACCTTGGTTCCGTCCTCGGAAACGGCCTCCAGCAGTTCGGATGACATACCGGTCGCATCGAAACAGCTGGGCGCCGCGGCGACGAAAATCGGCCCGGCCTCCTTGCTGCGGTCCGACAGCGCGAGGCGGTAACAGGCCGGAGCCTGCAGGAAACCCTGGCCAACGATGCAGAGCGTATCGTCGCCAAGATGCAGATCCGCATAGAGCGGCCTGAAATGAGCCGTCTGCATGTCCGCCGGCAGCGCGATCTCGCGCTGTTCGGCATCGGGCTTTGTCAGGTCCAGCACCAGGAGACGCGGACGCAGCCGATCGGAGATGATGAAGACGCACCACTCGCGCATCAGCATCATCTGCGAGATCGACTGGCCCTCGCCAGGCTGAAACAGGATCCGCGCCGGCCCGAGCGGAACCGTCTCCGAACTCGGATCGAAGCGCTGCAGCACGAGACTGCCGGTGGCAACGCGCTCATCGGTCTTTGCCCGCCAGAGGCAATGATCATGATTGAACTGGAAGTCCGCCTCCTTGGGCAGATCGATGCGCCGCCGCGTGCCGTCGTCGCCGATCAGGAACGCGCTGGCCACGCCGATCTCATGGGCGGCGACGAAAATGTCGATCAATCCGGCATCCGCCGAAGCGCCCGACAGGGCCGGGTCGATGACGAGATTAAAGCCGTAGACGTCCTCGTTTGCGGCTTCGAACATGACGGTGGCATCTTCTGGCCGCTGCCCGCGCTTCAATCGCCGCCCGACCCGTGGCCATCCGGAGCGGGTCGACGAAAATCGGTCGATGGAGCCGAAATAGCAGATCTCGTCGCGGCTCAGCCAATTGGCATGCGATCGTGCGGTCGGCGTATCGAAACCGCCCTCGACGATCTGCTTGCTCTCGGCGTCGAACTCGAGCAGCCGGTTAAGGTCGGAGCCGCCGTCGGAAAGCGTGAGCAGCACCCGCGTCGGCTCCCACGGGCAGGTAACCGCGCCGCGCCAGCTCCAGCGCTTGCCTTCACTGGCACAGAAGGCATCGAGATCGAAGACCGGCTCCCAATCGGCGTCCGGCAGCGGTTCCTGGTCGGCAGGCAGACGGAGCCAGACGCCGAGAGGATTGTCCTTGCTCTGCCGGAAATCGAACAGCCAGTCGCCGCGGCGCATCGGCACGATCAGCCTGTCCTGCCGTTCGATCAGCGCCTTGATCGCGTCCCGATCCCTGACGAATTCAGCTGTTCTGAGTGCAGCGTCGGACACCCGGTTATGCTCGTCGATGAACTGGCGGGTGCGCGGATCGTCGTCCGTTTCGAGATGAAGGTTCATGTTCGACCTGCCGGTTTCCGTTGACGTCGCTCAGATCTAGGCAGCCGGTCCAGGCTTGGCAACCCGGCTTTAACGGGTCGTCACGAAATCGGCCGAGGCAACGAGATTGTTCGGCGCCTGCGTCTTCTTGAACTTCAGCGTCACCACCTTGTAGCCTTCGGCTTCAAGGTCCGAAAGCAGGGTCGGCAGCATCGTTGCGGTGCGCTTGTGGATGTCATGCATCAGAATGATGCCACGGCCGCGCTTGCGCAGCAGGTCCATCGTCCGCTGAGTCACGGAGGCCGGTGTTGTGGTGAAATAGTCCTTGCTGTCGATATCGACATCCATGACTACCAAATCGCGCATGGCGATCGCGGCGCGCAGTCTGTGGTTCTCGGAAAGATAGGGGAAACGGAAAAAGGAAACGTCGGTCCCCGTCGCCTTGGTCACCGCCAATTCGCCCTTGATCACCTCGGCCATCGCCGCGTCGAAATCAAGCGCACTCAGGTTGGCGTGGTCATAGGTGTGACTGCCGATCGTGTTGCCGTCCTCAGCGACCTTGCGGGCCAGCGCCGGATGCATTTCGGCCATTTCGCCGACCATCATGAAGGCGCCCTTGACGCCGAACTGGTCGAGGATCGCCAGCACCTTGTCGGTCCGGCCGGGGATCGGGCCGTCGTCGAAGCTCAGGATCACCTCCCTGTCCTGCAGCTTGAGATCGGCGAGCGACGAGACTTCCAGCATCCGTCCGGCCAGATGGTGCCAGCCGGTCATGCGCGGCGGCGCATTGTCGCCGACATAGGCAAGTTTCCGCTCCTCGGGCGCGATCACCGAGGAGGTCTTGATCGATGTATCCGGGGCTTTGGTGGTGGTGCAGGCAGATAGGGTGGCCGTAAGGGCCATGCAGGACAGAATGAAAAAACGATACATCGAAAGGGCTCAACAAATCGGTAACGAATGTTGAGACAACCTTTCGGATTATGGTTAACGATTGGTTGATGGTGACCGGAATTGTGCCGGTCCGCGGCACTTCGCCACGCTTTCGTTAGAGCATGATGCCGGAAAAGTGTGAGCGGTTTTCGGGCGGCATCTTGTTCTAAGGCCTATCCCGCCATCGCTTCTTCGTATTCGGCCGAAAGCATCAGCCAGTCTTCCTCGGCGGCAGCCAGTTTTGCCGCAGCCTCGCCGCGCTGCTTGACCTTCTCGGCGGCCTTGGCGGGCGTTTTCTCGTAAAGCGCGGGATTTGCAAGTTCCGCGTCAAGCGCCTGAATCTGTTTCTCCAGCTTCGCCGTCAAGGATTCGATTTCGTTGATCTTTTTCCTGAGAGGCGTCAGCGAGGCGCGACGTTCGGCATTGAGCTTGCGCTGGTCGGCCTTCGATGTCGCGTCTTCAGTTAGCTGCGGCTTTTCTTCTTTTTTTTTACCTGAACTGACGATGAGGTCGCGATACTCGTCCATATCGCCTTCGAAGGTCGTCACCGTACCGCCGTTGACCAGCCACAGCCGATCGACCGTCGCCTCGATCAGATGACGATCGTGCGAGATCAGGATGACGGCGCCTTCGTAATCGTTCAGGGCCTCGATCAGCGCACGGCGGCTGTCGATGTCGAGATGGTTTGTGGGTTCGTCGAGGATCAGCAGATTGGGCGCATTGAAGGCGGCAAGCCCCATCAGCAGGCGGGCTTTTTCGCCGCCGGAAAGATCCTTGGCGGCGGTCGCCATCTTCTCGGTGGCAAGCCCCATCTGGGCGACGCGGGCGCGCACCTTGGGCTCCGGCGCGCCGGGCATCAGCCGGCGCACATGCTCCACCGGCGATTGCTCGGGGATGAGATCGTCGAGTTGGTGCTGCGCGAAGAAGCCGATCTTCAGGCTCGGCGCCAGCTTCACTTCGCCGCTTTCCGGCGCAAGCCGGCCGGAGATGAATTTGGCGAAGGTCGATTTGCCGTTGCCGTTCGAGCCGAGCAGGGCGATGCGGTCGTCATTGTCGATGCGCAGGTTGAGGTTTTTCAGGATCGGATTGCCGGGCTCGTAGCCGACGGCGCCGCTCTGGATCGCGACGATCGGCGAGGCCGGCTGCTTTTCCGGCTCGGGAAAGGTGATCGGCTGCACGTGATCCTCGATCACCGCGGCGATCGTTCCCATGCGCTCGAGCGCCTTGACGCGCGATTGCGCCTGCCGGGCCTTGGAAGCCTTGGCCTTGAAGCGGTCGATGAAGCCCTGCAGGTGTTTGCGGGCCGCGTCGTTCTTGGCCTTGGCCTTGGTCTGCAGTTCGTCGGCTTCCGCCTTCTGTCGCTCGAACTGGTCGTAACCACCGCGATAGAAGGTCAGCTTCTTCTGGTCGAGATGGACGATTGCATTGACTGCATTGTTCAAGAGGTCGCGGTCATGGCTGATGATGATGACAGTGTGCGGATAGCGCCGGACATAGTCTTCCAGCCATAGTGTACCTTCGAGGTCGAGATAGTTGGTCGGCTCGTCGAGCAGCAGCAGATCCGGCTCGGAAAACAGCACGGCGGCAAGGGCGACGCGCATGCGCCAGCCGCCGGAAAAGGAGGAGGCGGGGCGGGCTTGCGCCTCCTGGTCGAAGCCGAGGCCGGCAAGAATGCTCGCTGCGCGCGCTTCGGCGGAATGCGCGTCGATATCGACGAGGCGCATCTGGATTTCGGCGATGCGGTGCGGATCGGTCGCCGTCTCCGCTTCGGCAACGAGGGCCGCGCGCTCCTTGTCGGCTGAAAGCACGATCTCGATCAGCGCGTCCTCGGTCGCCGGCGCTTCCTGCGCCACCTGGCCGATGCGCGCGGCTTTCGGGATCGACACCGACCCGGTCTCCGAGCCGAGATCGCCGGTGATGACGCGAAACAGCGTCGACTTGCCGGCGCCGTTGCGCCCGACGAGCCCCGCCTTCGTGCCCGAGGGCAGCGAAATGCTGGCATTATCGAGAAGCAGGCGCCCTGCGATGCGGGCGGAAATATCGGTGAGCGTGATCATGGCCGGCGTTTTGGCCGAAAGCGTCCGCCAAGGCAAGAGCGCTTGTTCAGCGGTAGTCCCGTTCGGCAGCAAGAATGCGTGCCGCGCGGCAGCGTGTCGTCCGCGACTTCAGTGTCCGAAAGCCTGCACCGGCCGTCGCGGATTGGACTGCGCGGCGAGAAGCGCCACCCGGGCATTGGCCTGCAACTGGCCGGGCGTTGCTGCATCCGTGCTGAGCGCCACGCCGATCGAGATGGTCAGCCTGCCGTGATCGGCGTTGTCCGAGGTTGCGAAGACGAGATTGTCCTCGACGGAGGCGCGCAGCCGCTCGGCGATCGTCATGGAATCCTGCATGCCGACATTGGAAAACAGCAGCGCGAACTCGTCAGCCTCGGTGCGGGCGACGAAGTCGTTCTTCTTGACCGACTTGCGGAAAAGCCCGGCGAGCTTCTTCAGCAGCTTGTTGCCTGCCTGGGCGCCGTATCTTTCATTGAGATCGGAAAAATTGTCGATATCGACCATGATCAGCGCACTGCCGGCAAAACCTTCTTCGCGCTCATAGAGATCGGCTATCTCTCGGTTCAGCGCGATGCGGTTCGGGAGCCCGGTGATCCTGTCGGCGACGGCGGCCGATTGCATCGCCGAAATCCCGCGTTCCAGAGTTTCCAGCCTCTTGATGTCATCCTGCAGCTTAGCCGCGATCTCCGTCTCCGCCGATAGCACCGTCGCAAGCGAGGCGGAGAGGTAGTCGACCTCGCCGAGGAAGGCGGCAAGGCTCTGGTCGTTACAATCGGAAACCGATTTCAGGATCGTGCCGCAGGCGCGTGCAAAGGCGTCCTTGTGCCTCAGTCCTTCGGCAAGCCTGTCCGCTACCTCACGCAGCATGCGGCTCGCCTCGTTCCTCGACGTCTCACCCGCCAGCCCGCAATGGCCGACGAGGCGATATTTCAATCCGAGTTCGTCGAGCATCGCCTGTTGCGGCTGGGACCCGAGCGCCGCGATATCCTGCGCAAGACCGGCATTCAGCCCGATAATCGCCTCGTGGAAGAGTTCGTAGTTGCGCGGCAAGGCGACGACGTTCAGGCGCGCCAGATGCTGGGCGATCTTCTGAATGTCGGCGGTGGGCGCTGGGCGCGCCGCCTCGCGCGGCACCAATGCGTTTGCGCTTGCATTCTGCATGATAATCCCTCGCGGCCGGGCTTCTTCCCTTCATTCCGCTATGCGCGCAAGGCTTTTAAGAGAGGCTGAATCTTTGGACGGAAAGCGCCGGCTTGGCAGTGGAACCGGCAAAGGCGGTTAATGCAGTCTTGAAGGCTGCCTCACATCCACTCGCGGCCTTCGCTGCGCAGGAAGTAGATGAGATCGAGACTGAGGCTCGGCTTGCCGAGTGCCGTTAGCGTCATGTGGCACTGGCCGCGATGATGGCTCTGGTGGTTGAAGAGATGCGCCAGCGCCGGCGACAATGGCTGGGTGATCTCGATCGGCTGCGTCACCGGCGAATACGTGAAGTCGGCGGCAAGGGCTTTCTCATCCAGCATGCCCGTCCAGGCAATGATACGCTCATCCTCAGCCTTGCGTGCGGTTGCAAGCGCATCGAATTCCTCGAAGAGCACGGCATCGAGTGTCGCCGGCGCGTCGCCGGTGCCGGTGAAGCGCTTCATCCAGATCCGGTCGGCGACGAGCAGATGATTGAGCGTGCGATGCAGCGACCCGAAGAAGGCGCCGCGGTCGCTGCGGAATTCCGCGTCGCTGAGTTCGGCCGCGACGGCATAGATCTGGGCGTTGGCCCAGCAATTATAGGCGGCAAACATCCTGTAATGTCTGAGCATGCAGTCCCTCCTGTCGTGGCAGCGGCAATTTATCCCGTTTCACCAGAAATCGCAGTGATGGCGCCATGAAATTTCCTGATTTGATCGCAGGCGTTTTCTGTCGTGGAATGCTCGGAGTTGTGACCACGAAAGGACCGTTATGACCCGAGCCCTCTATTCCCTGTGCGGCGCCGACGAACGGCGCTTCTTCTCGCCCCATTGCTGGAAGGCGGTGATGGCGCTGGCGCATAAGGGGCTGGATTTCGAAGAGATCCCGACGACCTATGCCCGCATCCGCGCAATCGGCGGCGGCGTCTCGCAGACGGTGCCCGTTCTCGACGATAACGGCCGGCTGGTCTCCGACAGTTTCGACATCGCCCTCTATCTGGAGGAGGCCTATCCCGAGCGGCCGTCGCTATTTGCCGGCGAGGGCGGCAAAGCGCTGTCGCGCATGGTGGAAGGCTATTCGCAGATGATCATCCATCCGGCGATCATGCGCATTGCTCTTCTCGACATTCATGCGAACCTCGACGAGGGAGACAAGGCGTATTTCCGTGAGAGCCGCGAGGTCAGGCTCGGCAAATCGCTGGAGGTGGTTGCCGCCGACAGCGAAGCGGAGAAGGCCGCCTTCGGCGCCAAGCTTGAGCCGCTCAGGCACATGCTGAAATTCCAGCCCTTCATCGGCGGGCAGACGCCGCTCTTTGCCGACTATATCGTCTTCGGCGCGCTGCAATGGCTGCGCGTCTCCGCCGGCCTCGCCATGCTGGCCGCCGACGATCCCGTCATGCTCTGGTTCGAGCGCTGCCTCGATCTCCATGAAAGCCGCGGCAGGACTGTGACAGCGGCCTGAAATTGCCGTCGACCCCTTGTTTTCGGGCGTTGGGGCGGGTAAAGACCGCCCACTTTTCCCGAAAACAGAGGATTTGACTATGGCGATTGAACGCACCTTCTCGATGATCAAGCCGGATGCAACCAAGCGCAATCTGACGGGCGCCATCACCAAGATGCTCGAAGATGCCGGCCTGCGCGTCGTCGCCTCCAAGCGCGTCTGGATGAGCCGTCGCGAAGCTGAAGGCTTCTACGCCGTTCACAAGGAGCGTCCTTTCTTCGGCGAACTCGTCGAAGGCATGACCTCCGGCCCGACCGTCGTTCAGGTTCTGGAAGGCGAAGGCGCCATCCTCAAGAACCGCGAGATCATGGGCGCGACCAACCCGGCAAACGCTGACGAAGGCACGATCCGTAAGGTTCATGCCCTGTCGATCGGCGAAAATTCCGTTCACGGCTCGGATGCTCCGGAGACGGCTGCCCAGGAAATCAAGTACTGGTTCTCCGATACCGAAGTCGTCGGCTGAGGCCACGCTTCGGCATTGCCCGGCAATGCCTTGAATTGACTCTTAAAAGCCGGGGCCTCGCTCCGGCTTTTTCCATGCCGAATAGCCTCTATGCGGGGCACTTGTCGGTATTCGAAAAATCGACGCTGCCGTCAGGCTTGAAGACCTCCGGGTTCTTGTCATAAAGCGCACCGAGGACCAGCGGCTTGCTCGGCAGCACGGTCTGGTCGAGATCGGAGCGGAACTGCGTCTTCAACTCCTGCAGCACCTTGCCGTCCTTGTCGACCAGCCGGACACTGACGGAATAGGGACGGTCCTTGCGCACGCAGTGCAGTTTTTCGCTCTGCAGCGCAATTTTGTCGTCGATCGGGTAGATTTTCTGGTTCAGTACCAGCGGATCGCCGCCCTGAGGATTTTCAAATTCGGCGATGATGAGAGAACCGTCGGGAATAGTACCCGTCTTCTTCAGCGTCAGCAGATAGGTGGCGCTTGCCACCCGATAGTTGAAGACGAAGAGATGGCCGGTGACTTCGACCAGGTCTTCAGCCTGGCGTTGGCAGGCAGACAGCAGAAGGCCAATTGTTGCTGCCGTCAGGATCAGATATTTCCTCATGGCGTCTTCTCCTTCTTGCGGCGATAATGCCGGTTCGCCTTGGCGCGGTTGCCGCAGACCGCCATGTCGCACCAGGCGCGGCTCCTGTTCTTGCTGCGGTCGATGAACAGCCAGCCGCAATTGCCGCAGATCTTCATGCGTTCCGGATCGGGCATGGTGATCAGCCGCAGCACCGAATGCGCGGTGGCCGCCGCCAGGCTGCCGGAGCTTGCTTCGCGCAACACCTTCGCCAGCGCTTCCAGCAGCAAGGCCAGCAATTGGTCATCGCCGCCATCCAGTATACGCTTGCGGAAATAGAGGTCGATCGCTTCCCGCAGCGCGATGAAATCCGTCTCGTTTTCCGCCGCCACCGGGGCGATATCGCCGAAGAGGGCGCGTTCGGCGCAGAATTCGGCGGCGGCATGCGGAAAGTCCCGCATCTGGTCCCGAACCGCGAAGCGGTCGATCCGCCGCGCTGCATCATGGCGCAGCACGACGCTGTTGGCGACATCGAGCGCCAGGGCGCCGCCGGCAAAGCGGTGAGGGGTCCAGGAAAAGCTCATGGTGAAATTATAACTGGTGAAATAACTTTTGCCAGTTATAATTTTGGTGACGTGGAGTGTCTGGAATGGCCTATCTTCTGCAGCAGTTGGCGAATGCGGTTCCGCTCGCTGCTCTCTATGCCGCGCTCGCCTTCGGTTATGCCGTAGCCTTCGGCGTGACGAAGCGGGCCGATATCACCTATGGGGCGATTTTCGCCTTCGCAGGCCAGATCCTGCTGCTCTTCACCGAACTCGCCTTCAACCGCCTCTGGCTGGTGCTGCCGGCCGCCCTTGCCGTCGGCGCCTGCGCTTCCATCGCCTATTCGCTGGGGGCGGGCTTGTGGATCGGCCGGTCGATCATGCTGCCGCTGGTCAACAAATCGCCGAATACGGTCATCGTCGCCGCCCTCGGCATCATGATCGTGCTGATGGAGACCGCCAGGCTTGCCGCCAATACCCGCACCATCTGGCTGCCGCCGTTTCTGAACGATACGGTGATCTTCTGGAGTGACGGCCCGTTCAAGGTAACGCTCACCTATATCCAACTGATCGACACCGCGCTGATGTCAGCCATCGTCGCTGTTGGAACGCTGATCCTCAGGCGCACAGCCTGGGGCCGCATCTGGCGCGCCGTCACCGACGACCCGCTGGCCGCCGAGCTCTGCGGCACCAGCGCCAACCGCGTCTTTCTCGTCGCTTATGCGGCAGCTAGCCTCGTCGCCACGATTTGCGGAATCCTCGCCACCTTCTATTACGGTTCGATGGATTTCGGCGCCGGCCTGATGTTCGGGCTGAAGGTGCTGCTGATTGCGGCTGTCGGCGGCTATTCCGATCCGCTACGCTCGGCAGGCGGCGCCGCCGGCCTCGCCGTCGTCGAGACCATGTGGGGGGCCTATGGCCCCTTTGTCTGGCGGGATCTGGTGATCTTCTCGCTGCTCGTCCTGGTCTTGGTCATGAGCCGCAGGGAGCGAGTCACGCTCTAATTCATTTCCACTTGTCGCGCGCCGCGTCGTCGGCGTCTCTCGCCGTGACCCACTCGCCGGTGGCGCCATCCCGACCATGCTCCTTCTTCCAGAAGGGGGCTGCGGTCTTCAGGAAATCCATGACGAAATTGGCGCCGTCGAACGCCGCCTGCCGGTGCGGCGCCGCTGCAATGACGAGCACGATATTCTCGCCCACGGCGATCTTGCCGTAACGGTGGATGGCGGTGAGGCCGAGAAGCCCGAAACGGGCAATGGCGAGATCGCCGATGCGGGCCATCTCCGCTTCGGCCATGCCGGGATAATGTTCGAGTTCGAGCGCCGAGAGCGCCCCGCCTTCATCGCGGCAGAGGCCGGAAAAGGTGACGACGGCGCCGATGCCGGGCCTGTCCTTGGAGAGGCGGTCGACCTCGGTTTGAAGGTCGAAGTCCTCATGCTGGACGCGGATGGTGGGGGTGATGATCATGATAACATCCCCAACTGTTTTGATGCAGTAGCGGAAACTATGGAGAGGGCGTGCCCTGCCAACCCTCCTCTGCCTTGCCGGGCATCTCCCCCACAAGGAGGGAAATTACGGGCGGCTTGACCATCGTGCCCATCTTCTGTTTTTCCGGGCTGCGAGGTTGATTGGTTGGGGAAGTTCGTGCTTCCAGCCAATCTCCCTCCTTGTGGGGGAGATGTCCGGCAGGACAGAGGGGGGTAGCGACACGGCACCACCATCACTGTCTCACCCCCCCGTCATCGGAGGAAATATCCCGATCTCGCGCGCGCCTGATATCGGCTCGTCATGCTCGACATGCTCCATGTCGAGCGCCACGCGGATCACCTCGGGATATTGAAGCGCGGTCTCATATTCTTCGCCCAGCGTCTTCAAATGATTCAAGAGATCGGTAACGGTAACGACGGAGGAGGGGAGGTCGATATCCTCCTCGCTCTTGCCGATGCGCTCACGCACCCATGCGAAATAGACCAGCCGGGTCATTCCTCGTTATCCACGATATGTTTCACCCCGGCGCGGAAATAATCATAGCCGGTATAGATGGTCAGCAGCGCGGCGATCCATAAGAGCGCGATGCCGGTCTGCGTCGTGTAGGGGAAAATCTCGTCGCCGGCCGGGCCGGCGAGCAGGAAGGCGATGGCGACGAGTTGCAGCGTCGTCTTCCACTTGGCGATGCGCGTCACCGGCACGCTGACCTTCAGCGCTGCCAGATATTCGCGCAAGCCCGATACCAGGATCTCACGGCAGAGAATGGTGATCGCAGCCCAGATCGACCAGCCGGCAATCGTCTGGTCGGCGGCGACCAGGAGAAGGATCGAGGCGACCAGCAGCTTGTCGGCGATCGGATCGAGCATGCGGCCGATATTCGACGTCTGGTTCCAGATGCGCGCGAGATAGCCGTCGAGAAAATCGGTGATCGAGGCGATGACGAAGATCCACAGCGCCACCCAGCGCGCCGTGTTGCTGATCGACAGCTTACCCTCGATGAAGAAGCAGAGAACGATCAGCGGTACGGCGAGAATACGGCCGTAGGTCAGAAGATTGGGAATGCTGTACGCACGCGATGCCATGGGATCGTTTCTCTGAATTGATGCGCCGCTACAGCGCCGCGCGGCTTTTCAGACGCGCAAAGGACGCTGTAACACTTTGAACCTGCGCATCGTGCTTTCCAATCGATTCCGATTTTCGGGCCGATGCGGTAGATGACGGCTTTGGCTGCGGACCGTCAACATTCTTTCTGTCTTTTCACTGCCTTTGCGTGGAATTTGCGACGGACACCGGTTATTTCGCGGCGTCGTCGTGGAAATGGTTATAGACCTGCTTGGCGACGGCTTCCGATATGCCTTCGACCGTCATCAGGTCGGAGAGCGCCGCGCGAGAAACCGCCTTCGCCGTGCCGAAATGCTGGAGCAGCGCGCGTTTGCGCGATGGCCCGATGCCGCCGATCTCGTCGAGCGGGTTCTTGATCATTTCCTTCTTGCGCCGTGCCCGGTGCGAGCCGATTGCGAAACGATGCGCCTCGTCGCGCATGCGCTGGACGAAATAGAGCACCGGATCGCGCGGCGGCAGGGTAAAACTCTCGCGTCCCGGCGGGAAGAAGCGCTCGCGCCCGGCATCGCGGTCGACGCCCTTGGCGATGCCGATCGCCGTCACGCTGTCGGTGATGCCGAGCTCGGTGAGGATGGCGCGTACCGCGGTCATCTGCCCCTGGCCGCCGTCGATCAGGATCACATCGGGCCAGGCCGGGAAGGGCATGTCGGCGGCGTCGGGCGCGGCGGTCTGCGCCGTCCGGTCGGGAATGCCTTCGTCCTTGATCAGCCGCGAAAAGCGCCGCGTCATCACCTCCTTCATCATGCCGAAGTCGTCGCCGGGGGTGATGTCGGTCGATTTGATGTTGAACTTGCGGTACTGGTTTTTGACGAAACCTTCCGGCCCCGCGACCACCATGCCGCCGACGGCATTGGTGCCCATGATATGCGAGTTGTCGTAGATCTCGATGCGCTGCGGTGCATAGGCAAGCCCGAACGTGTCCTTGAAACCTTCGAGCAGCCGCGATTGCGACGCCGTCTCGGCGAGCTTTCGCCCATGCGCCTCGCGCGCATTGCCGACGACATGGTCGACCAGATCGCGCTTCTCACCGCGCTGCGGCACCAGGATCGAAACCTTGTGAGCGGCCTTTTGGCTGAGTGCGGCCGCGAGCAGTTCCATCTCCTCGATCGTTTCCGACAGCATGATCTGCTTCGGCACCGGCTTGTCGTCGTAGAACTGAGCGAGAAAGGCATTCAGCACTTCGGCGCCGGAAAGCTGCGGATCGGCCTTCGGGAAATAGGCGCGGTTGCCCCAGTTCTGGCCGGTGCGGAAGAAGAACACCTGGATGCAGGAAATGCCGCCCTCATGGTGGATGGCGAAAACATCCGCCTCCTCGACGCCGGCTGGATTGATGCCCTGATGGCTCTGCACATGCGAAAGTGCTGCCAGGCGGTCGCGATAGATCGCCGCCCGCTCGAAGTCGAGGTCCTCGGCCGCCTGGTTCATCGCTTCGGCCATATGCGACTTCACCTTCTGGCTCTTGCCGGACAGAAAGTCCTTCGCCTCCTGCACCAGTTCGCCGTAACCACCATCGCTGACCTCGTGGGTGCACGGCCCGGAACAGCGCTTGATCTGGTAGAGCAGGCAGGGGCGGGTGCGCGTTTCGAAGACGCTGTCGGTGCAGGTGCGGATCAGGAAGGCGCGCTGCAGCGAATTGATCGTCCGCCCGACCGCGCCGGCCGAAGCGAAAGGTCCGAAATAGTCGCCCTTTCGCGCTCTCGCACCGCGATGCTTGAAAATGGCCGGCGCCCGATGGTCGCCGGTGATGAGGATATAGGGAAAGGACTTGTCGTCGCGCAGCAGCACGTTAAAGCGCGGCCGCAAGCGCTTGATCAGATTCGCTTCCAGGAGGAGCGCTTCGGTTTCCGTGCGCGTCGTCACGAATTCCATGTTCGCCGTCTGCCGCACCATCTGGGCGATACGGTTGGAATGCACGCGGCCGACGGCGTAATTGCCGACGCGCTTCTTCAGGCTGCGCGCCTTGCCGACATAAAGCACGTCGCCGTCGGCATTGAACATGCGGTAGACGCCGGGGCTGTTCGGCAGCCGCTTGACGAATTCGCCGATCAGTTCCGCGCCGATGAGCCCGGTCTCGTTGAGGCTGCCCGCGTTCCAGTCGACCGCAGTCGCAAGCGGGGCGGCGGCGGAAACATCGCCTTCCACCTCGATATCGTCTTCGCTCTCATCCGTATCATCGTAGAGAACGCCGCCATCCGGCAGCTTTCGTCCGTTCATTCCGTAATCTCCGCCACATCGGGCGTCTGCCAGGCGAGGTGCTGGCCGCCATCGAGGGCAATCATCTGGCCGGTGATCGAGGGCGTGTCGAAGAGAAAGCGAATCGTCTGTCCGAACTCGCCGAATCCCGGCCCCGCCTTCATGATAAGCCCGTCGATCTGTGCCTGGAAGTCCTCTTCCGACTGCCGCGCGCTACGCACCGTCGGACCGGGGCCGATGGCGTTGACGCGCAGCTTCGGCGCAAAGGTCTGTGCCATCGTCTGCGTCGCCGTCCAGAGTGCGCCCTTCGAAAGCGTGTAGGAATAGAAGCCGGGGTTGAGCGCCCAGACCCGCTGGTCGATGATGTTGACGATCAGTCCGTTCGCATCGTCGGGCAGTTGTTCGGCAAAACCCGCAGCGAGAATCGAGGGCGCCCGCACATGGATGTCGAAATGCTGCGCCCATGCCTGCGCATCGAAACTGCGGGCCGAATCCTGGCGGAAGATCGAGGCGTTGTTGACGAGCAGGTCGATCGGCCCGAGAGCTTCTGACGCTCTTTTCATGAGCGCGCCTGTTTCGCCGATATCGGTAAGATCGGCCATAAGCGCGATCGCCCGATATCCCTTCTGCCGCAATTCCGCCGCCAGCTCTTCGGCTTCATCGATGGAGCCGTTCGCGTGGATCGCAACGGAAAAGCCATTTGCAGCAAGGTCTTCGGCGATTGCCCTGCCTATTCTTTTAGCGGCCCCAGTTACAAGGGCCGAGCGAAGTCTTTTGTGGTTCAAAATCCTGCCTTCTGATCCCGCGAGTCTGTCTGCTGACTATATAGGCGCGGGCGGAGATTATATAAATAGGCCGTCGCGGTTGCGTCCGTGAGCAGGATATTCTATGTATTATTTAAGAATGCGATTTCTTAAAATAAGTATTTTAAGATTAACTCTTCGGTATGGTTAATGAAGTGTATGTTGCACTCAAGCAACATCGAATTTCGGCCACGCGGCAGCCACAATGATATCACAATTTGGCTCTTTCAAATCCGCATTTGAGTTCCAATTTCAGTCTCGATCCGGAAGGGACATCTGGCAATATCCCGCCAATGCTTCACTGATAGACAGATGGCAAGCAAAGCGGGACTGAAAGGAGACTAAGTATGCGTGTACTCATTGCTGGCCTCATGGCCTCCGTTTTTGCAATTGCGGGCGTCTCGGCAGCTCAGGCGGCCGATGCCGTCGACCAGGTTCCGGAAGCACCGGTCGCCCAGGACGCTCCGGTCAAGCCGGCCGGTAGCTGGGAAGGCTTTTACCTCGGCGGCGCCGGCACCTACAACATGGGTGACTTCGGTTCCGACCGTCACACCTATGGTTTCGGCGGCCAGGTCTTCACCGGTTACAACTGGCAGCAGGGCCAGATCGTTTATGGCGTTGAATCCGATCTCGGCTACAGCGGCGACGACGTCTCCTCAGACGGCGTCAAGAACAAGTATGGCTGGAACGGCTCCGTCCGTGGCCGCGTCGGCTACGACATGAACCCCTTCCTGCTCTACGGCACCGCCGGTCTTGCCCTCGGCAACGTCAAGGTTTCCGACGGCACCTCGGATGAAAGCAAGACGAACTACGGCTATACGGTCGGCGCTGGCGTCGAAGCCTTCGTGACCAACAACATCACGACGCGCCTCGAATATCGCTACACCGACTACCAGAGCAAGGACTACGACCTCGACTCCGGCAGCTTCTCGCGCGGTTACGACGAGAACAGCGTCAAGCTCGGTATCGGCGTCAAGTTCTAAGCCGAACAGAACCGTCCAAGCATGGAAAAGCCGGGCACGTTGCCCGGCTTTTTGCTGTCCGCTCGTTGCTGCCAGGCGCTCCAGCACTGGAAGCCGAGTGCGCTCAGCCCTGGGCTTTCAGTTCGCCATGGGCGGGGAATTTCTTGTCGAACTGCCGCAGCCAGTCGACCAGCGGCGCATGATCGGCTTCCCACTGGTCCTTGAAGCGCAGCTCGAGATAATCGAGCGTCGCGGCCAGCGCGAAATGCCCGCCGCTGAGCTTCTTGCCGAGCTTCGGCGGATCGGCGCTGAGGTGAGCAAGCCCGCTCG
Source organism: Rhizobium sp. NZLR8 (assembly GCF_019685025.1). Classification (NCBI taxonomy): domain Bacteria; kingdom Pseudomonadati; phylum Pseudomonadota; class Alphaproteobacteria; order Hyphomicrobiales; family Rhizobiaceae; genus Rhizobium; species Rhizobium sp. NZLR8. Next base: position 435,101 of record NZ_JABDVY010000003.1, read on the forward strand.
TCGCCTTTTTCCATTGCCGGTCGATCCAGGGCTGATGGACCTTTTCCTCGTCGCGGAAGCGTCGCTCGTAGATGATGGCGAGCAGGCAGTCACAGATGCCGTCGCAAAGCGCCTCGAGGATTTCCGCATCCGTGCGCTTGCCCTTCTTCGCAGGATAGAGCTTGCCCTTCGTCAGCCGGTCGAAATAATGCATGATCGCCACGCTGTCGTATATCGACACTCCGTCATCGGTCAGCAGCGTCGGGATCTTGCCGAGCGGATTGTTGTCCACCAGGATCGCCGGTCCGGTATTGGTGTCGACCCGAATGGCGTTCACCCCTAGGCCGAGAAAATGCGCGGCCATCCGCACCTTGTTGGAATAGGGCGAGGCGGGCGAACAGAGCAGCTTCATGGGATACCTGATCAGATTGTGGACCTGTGGCGCGGACTATTCCCGAACCCGGTTGCCGGGTCAATCGTCCTTGATCGCCGCCTTGTTCTCGCCGCGCAGCCAGAAGGCCCGGTGCGAGGCAAAACGGTCTTGCGCCAGATGGTCCTTCAATGCCGGCAGCAATTGATGCAACTCGTCCTTCAGCGTGAAGGGCGGGTTGACGATGACGAGGCCTGAGCCCGTCAATCCGGTGATGCCGCGGTCGCTGCGGACCGCGAGTTCGGCGCAGAGCATTTTCGGGATGTCGAGCGCCTGCAGCGCCTCGTGGAATTCCTTGATCGGCGCACCCTTCTTCAGCGGATACCACAGGCAATAGGTGCCGCCGGGAAAACGGCGATAGGCCTTTTCCAGTCCCTCGGCGAGGCGCTGATATTCGTCCTCTTCCTCGAAGGGCGGATCGACGAGCACGATGCCGCGCTTCTCCTTCGGCGGCAGGTGCGCGCCGAGCGCCAGCCAGCCGTCGAGCTCGGTGATGCGGGCGTGGTGATCGCCCTCGAACAGCCGGTGCAGCCTGACGAAATCTTCGGGATGGAGTTCCATTGCCGACAAGCGATCCTGTGGCCGGAACAGCAGCCGCGCAAGTTTCGGCGATCCGGGATAGAAACGGACGCCGCCCTCAGGGTTGAGTTCGCGGATGGCGGAGAGATACGGCTCCAGCAGTTCGGAAACCTGAGGGCCGAGATCGGCCTCCATCAGCTTGCCGATGCCTTCGAGCCATTCGCCGGTTTTCTGCGCTTCTTCGGACGAGAGGTCGTAGAGCCCGATGCCGGCATGCGTGTCGAGCACGCGGAATGCCCCATCCTTCTTTTGCATGTAGCGGATCAGCCGCGCCAGCACGGCATGTTTCAGCACATCGGCAAAATTGCCCGCGTGATAGATGTGGCGGTAGTTCATTTTCGCTGATGTCCGTATGAATTCGCGTCATGGGGAAGTTTTGTGGCTTTTGGCCGTGCAAGCCTTGGAATATACAAATGCCATGAACATTGCGACCCCCATCCACGCCAAATCCCCGAAGTCGGACACCAGGGTAGGCCACACGGCCTGTCCGCACGACTGTCCCTCCACCTGCGCGCTGGAGGTCGATATAGCAGAGGATGGCCGCATCGGCCGCGTGCGCGGCGCCGGCGACCATTCCTATACCTCCGGCGTCATCTGCGCCAAGGTCGCCCGTTATGCCGAGCGGCTCTACCATCCCGAGCGGCTGATGCATCCCTTGCGCCGCGCCGGCGCCAAGGGGGCAGGGCAGTGGCAGCAGATTTCCTGGGACGATGCGCTGGATGAGATCGCCGAAGCCTTCGTGAAGGCCGAGGCAAGGGACGGCAGCGAGGCGATTTGGCCCTATTTCTATGCCGGCACCATGGGCTGGGTGCAGCGCGATTCGATTGATCGCCTGCGCCATGCCAAGCGCTATTCGGGCTTCTTCTCTTCGATCTGCACCAACCCCGCCTGGACCGGCTTCACCATGGCGACCGGCACGCTGCGCGGTCCCGATCCGCGCGAGATGGGCCGCACCGATTGCGTCGTCATCTGGGGTACCAACGCGGTCTCGACGCAGGTCAACGTGATGACCCACGCCATCAGGTCGCGCAAGGAGCGCGGCGCGAAGATCGTCGTCATCGACATTTACGACAATCCGACGATGAAGCAGGCCGACATGGCCTTGATCGTCAAGCCGGGCACCGATGCGGCACTTGCCTGTGCCGTCATGCACATCGCCTTCCGCGACGGCCATGCCGACCGTGACTACATGGCGAAATATGCCGACGATCCCGCGGGGCTCGAAGCGCATCTGAAAACCAGGACGCCGCAATGGGCAGCAGATATCACCGGCCTTTCGGTCGAGGAGATCGAAGCCTTCGGCCGCCTCGTCGGCACGACGAAAAAGACCTTCTTCCGCCTGGGCTATGGCTTCACCCGCCAGCGCAACGGCGCCGTAGCCATGCATGCGGCCGCCTCGATCGCCACCGTTCTCGGTTCCTGGCAATATGAGGGCGGCGGCGCCTTCCATTCGAACAGCGATATCTTCCGCATGAACAATGCGGAGCTGACCGGCCGGCCGATGAAGGATGCCGATATCCGCATGCTCGATCAGTCGCAGATCGGCCGCGTGCTCACCGGCGATGCTGTGGCGCTACGCCATCGCGGCCCGGTGAGAGCAATGCTGATCCAGAACACCAACCCGGCAAACATCGCTCCCGAACAGCGCCTCGTCAGACGCGGCTTTGCCCGGGACGACCTCTTCGTCGCCGTGCACGAGCAGTTCATGACCGAGACGGCTGATATCGCCGACATCGTCATCCCGGCGACGATGTTCGTCGAGCATGACGACATCTACCGGGCCGGTGGCCAGAACCATATCCTGCTCGGGCCGAAGCTGGTCGAGCCGCCACCTAGCGTGCGCACCAATCTCTTCGTCATCGAGGAACTGGCCAAACGCCTCGGCGTCGCCGATCGACCCGGCTTCGGTTTTTCTGCCCGCGAAATGGTCGACCGCGTCCTCGAATCGAGCGGCCTGCCGGATTACGACCATTTCCTCGAACACAAATGGTTCGATCGTCAGCCCGCTTTCGAGGAGGCGCATTATCTGAACGGCTTTGCCCATCCGGATGGCAAGTTCCATTTCCGCCCGGACTGGATCAATCAGCCGGCGCCGAACAAGCCGCCGGCGGCGATCGGCGTGCTCGGGCCGCATGCCGAGCTTCCGGCTTTCCCCGATCAGGTCGATGTCATCGAAGTTGCCGATCGCGAACATCCCTTCCGTCTCGCCACGTCGCCCGCCCGCAATTTTCTGAATTCGAGCTTCTCCGAGACCAAGACGTCTCGTCAGAAGGAAGGCCGTCCTGAGGTGATGATCAATCCCGCCGACGCTGAAGCCAATGGCATCGCCCACGGCGATCTCGTCCGCATCGGCAACAGTCGCGGCGATCTGCGCATCCACGCCCGCATCACCACCGAGGTGAAACCTGGCGTTTTGATCGCCGAGGGCCTCTGGCCGAACAAGGCGCATGTCGATGGCGAGGGTATCAACGTCTTGACCGGCGCCGACCCGGTCGCGCCCTATGGCGGGGCGGCCGTGCATGATAACAAGGTCTGGCTTCGCAGGGACGCAGCATGATGCAGCCGAAATCGCGGGTGAAGATCGTCAGCGAGGAAACGCTGTCGAATGGTTGGACAAAGCTGAGCAGTTATCTGCTCGATTATATCGACCGCAAAGGCGCGACCCAGCGCTTGAAGCGGGAGGTTTATCACCGCACGCCCGCCGCCTGCATCCTGCTTTATGATCCGAAGCGGGATCTCGTCGTTCTCGTCCGCCAGTTCCGGCTTGCCGTGCATCTGAACGGCGATCCGGCCTGGATGATCGAGGTGCCGGCCGGCCTTCTCGATGACGACCATCCCGAACAGGCGATCCGCCGCGAGGCGATGGAAGAAACCGGTTACCACCTGCGCGATGCGCGTTTCCTCTTCAAATGCTACCCGTCGCCGGGCGCGGTCACCGAAGTCGTCCACTTCTTCGTCTCCCTGATCGACATCGCCGACCGGGTCGCGGAAGGCGGCGGCCTGGACGAGGAGCACGAGGATATCGAGGTTCTCGAAGTCCCGCTCGACGAAGCCGCCGGAATGATCGAAGACGGCGAGATCTTCGACGCCAAGACGATCATGCTGCTGCAATGGGCCATGTTGAACAGGAATGATCTTCGATAGCGGATGCGGCGATCGAGGCCTCGTTCGCCAAATTGCCTGCGGGGCGATCCCATTACCCGCGATCGTCTTAGTTTTCGCCGCGAACTCGCATCATCTGCCGAAAGGCACGTCGCTTTAATACAGGTGTTGCGTTGATGATGCGCATGACGCCGCGCATGGCAGCGAGCTGGACTGTGCCGACAATCGGCCGATGAGCCGGATCGCTGGCATCCATATGCCTTTTCGATTCGAGTACTGCTTCGGTACTGTAGCGAAGCATTTCGGCTTCATAGGCGTGTATGGCTTCGACGAGCGGCTTTTGACCTCGGTCCGCCTCGACCAGCATATGCCCAAGCAGAGCGGCATCGCGAAGCGCCGTATTGGCGCCGGCGCCGCGTCCAGGTGTCATCGTATGGACGGCGTCACCGAGCAGTGTGACGTTCGAACTCGTCCAAGGTTTCAGCGGCACGGAAGTCCTGACCTTGACATCGTGGATGGTCGCGGGCTCCGTCATACGGATGAGCGCGCGCAAGTGCGGATGCCAGTCCCGAGCAAGCTCCAGGCCCAATTCTCTCAATTGCTCTCCGCTCAGGCCGGCCGTATCCCGCGGGCAATTCTGCCGAGCGCCCCAGATGCCCCAGCCGATACTGTCCTCGTCGAGCGCTTCGACGAAATCCGGCCAGCGAGCGGCAAAATCAGGGTTGCTGCGGCTGTCGGCGAACTCGAGCGAGTGAATAATCGCGCCGAACCCCATCGGCGCCATAATCATCGACATGCCTTTCAGCATCTTGTCCGACAGCAGAGATTTCGCCTCGACCGTCATAGGAATTTTGCCCCCGAGCGACACGATCCCCGTGTCTTCCAGACGCGCTTCCGGCAAGTATTGCCTGCGCACAGCAGAGTTCGTGCCGTCAGCGCCGACCAAAACATCTCCCGTCGCCAGACTTCCATCCTGAAAGCAAGCGGTGACGGACCCGTCGGCGTTACGTCCGTACCCCTGAAGCGCTTTGCCGAAGGAGACGTTGTCTTCAAGCCCCCTGAGCAGAACCCGCCTCAGCGTCTTTCGAACGACGTTCTTTTCACCGTCAAGAGTATTCGCAGCCGCATCACCGATGTCGAAGCTCAGCACCTCACCAAGCTGTTCCGTCAACATGTTGAAATAGCATGGCGACCTGGCGCATGTGGTAAGATAGAGGTCGTAGAGTTCGTTGGGTATACAGGCCTTTAGCGCTCGGCTCCCAGCCGGGCTGATACCGACGCGATAGCCGCCGGTGTCGGCGTTCGGTGCGATGTCGCGCTCATACACCGCAATGCAAACGCCAGCCTGTTTAAGCAGATGAGCGAGTGCCAAACCGCCAGTCCCGGCGCCGATAATCAAAACCTTCATGGTGCTAGTCCTTGTCGAGCTTGGAGTGGGTGGAGAACTCGACGGCAATCTGCCTGAGCCACTCGTCTGTCCAGGTGATGCGCCCGGCGCGCAGGTCCCCGATGACGCCATTGACCCAAGACAACTCGGTCGCGTGAAGCGCTCGGAGATATTCCATCTCAAGTAGGAAGAGCCTTGGTACGGCCTGCGCCTCCCGCAGGAGCCCGTCGATCCGCCGAAGTTCCGACTCGATGGCTTTTGCCCGGTGCTCAAGCAGACCCAACACATCGTTCGGCGTCAGCAGAGCAAGAAATGATACGGCTGCGGGGAATTCCGGATATTCCCGCGTCAAGGTCGACAACATCTCGCGGATCCATGCCAGCGCAACGTCGCGGCCCTTTTCGGTGATCTCGTATACGGTCCGCTCGGGACGCTTGTCATCCCGGACTGTTTTCTGCTGGGCAATCAATGCCTCGCGCTCGAGCCGATGGATGGTTTGATAAAGGCTCGCCCTCTGCGTGACGTTGATCACTTCATCCTTGCCGCGCTCCTTGATGAGCCGCTGCATTCGGTAAGGATGCAGCGGCTCTTCCATGAGCATTGCAAGGACAGCGAGCGCGACTGGTGAGCGTTTGATTAAGGTCATAGTCATAGTATTACTAGTTAAGTTATAACTAGTCAACTGGCTGTTGGACAGGGTACTCGGTTGGATCGGTGACCGTGAATTCGTGGAGCGGCGCATCGGACCATTTCCAAAGCGCAAGTTTCCGCTTTAAGGTGAGTGTGCTCGAAATTTCATACGACTGTCACGAAGCGGTTCTATCCGCTGCGGTCTGTCAATCATCCGATGCGGTCAGGAGAAAGCCCATGTGGCTCAGCAATTTCACCCTCGTTCTCCCAAACGAGGTGGTGAGTGAAGGTTCCGTGCGTGTTGAGGACGGCGTGATTGCCGAGATCAGGCCGGAGCCGGTTGCCGGGGCGGCGATCGACGGCGGCGGCCGGCTGCTGATGCCGGGCTTCGTCGATCTGCACGGCGACATGATCGAGCGCGAGATCGCGCCGCGCCCGAACGCGACGATGCCGATCGATTTCGGCATTCATGAACTCGACAAGAAGCTTGCCGCCGCCGGTGTCACCACGGCCTTTGCCGCCGTCTCCTTCGCCACCGAAAGCGTCTATGGTCACGTCCGCTCGTTGGAGACGACCTCGGCGGTCATCGAAGGCATCAACCGCTTGCGCGACAATCTGCTGATCGATCACCGCGTTCACGCCCGCTACGAAATCACCAATGTCGGCGCCGCTCCGGCGCTCGAACGCCTGCTGAATGCCGACCAGATCGACATGGTTTCGCTGACCGACCACACGCCGGGCCAGGGCCAGTACAACAACCTGCAAAGCTACATCCTCAGCATTTCCGAGCGCCGCGCCGTCTCCGAGGAAATGGCAGCCGAGATCGTCGCCAAGCGCATCGCCATGCGCAACAATCCTGACATCGAGGCCAAGCTGAAGGAGATCGTTGCGCTGTCGCTGAAGCACAAGCTGTCGCTGGCCTCGCATGATGATGACAGCGTCGAAAAAGTCGCCGAGATGCACGACCTCGGCGTCACCATCAGCGAGTTTCCGGTGACGGCGCCCGCCGCAGAGGAGGCGCGCCGGCGCGGCCTCTGGACGCTGATGGGAGCGCCGAACGCGCTGCGCGGCCAGTCGATGTCGGGCAATCTCAGCGCCCTCGATGCCGCAAGGGCCGGTCTCCTCAGCGTCATCGCCGCCGACTATCACCCGGCCGCCTTCGTGCCGGGCATCTTCAAGCTCGCCGACATGGTGGAGGGTGGACTGCCGGCCGCCGTCGCCATGGCCACCGGCAATGCCGCCCGCTCCGCCGGCCTCCTGGATCGCGGCGAAATCGCCATCGGCCAGCGCGCCGATCTGGTCGTGGTTGAGCCAGGCGAGGTCCATCGCATCCGTGCGACGTTCCGCGCCGGCCGCTTCGTCTACAGCGACGGCACGCTGCATCCTATACATGCGCTGGCGGCATAGCTCAACTCCCTGCTGAGGTGCCTGGAACGTCTGCGAAGTCACGGTGCATCACTCGTCCAGTGAGCGCATAAATTTCACTTGCAATTGAAAATTCAATTTGTAATCTACGCTCGTCGACAACGGTTGCCGCAATTGCAACTTCAGGGCGTTGGATTCCGTCCGGCGGGCCACTGGGCTGGGGAAATATGAATAGCTTTGGGACCGGCAAACGTTGAGTCCGAATGCCTCGATCGAGAGAGTCGACGCCGTCGACGATTCTGACTTGTCACACGGCATCACTATCCCAGCGCCAGCTGATGGGGATCTCGATATGATGAGCCAAGGTTTGGGTGAGCCATTGCCAAGTCCCGGTCGGACTGCACGATGGTGGCTCAGCGTACCATACGGTTTGGTGATGCGAGTCTCGCTAGCAAGGCTCGCAAATTGAAGAACTACTTTTTCTTTCTGGATGAACTTCGGGGGGTAGCTGCGCTATCCGTGGTTCTCTTGCATGCCAGCCAGGCTTTCGGATTCGGCCTTAATTCCCACGCCTCTCTGGCCGTGGATTTCTTTTTTTGCCTTAGCGGCTTCGTTCTCGCTCATAGGTACGATCAAAAATTAAAGTCGGGCGTTCTGCGGAGCAGTGCATTCTTCCTGAAGCGTCTATTGCGCCTTTACCCCTTGATCGTGGCTGGTGTCGGCTTGGGCGTTGTCGCGTCGCTATTTACTTCAACACCGAGTATCCCACTCGCCGACGTCCCGATTCTGGCTCTAGGTGCACTACTCCTATTGCCATTAGGGCTTCTGGCGGGGCAAGAGGCGTTCGCGATCAACAACCCACTTTGGTCGCTCTGTTTTGAGATGTTCGCCAGCGGGGTGTACGGATCAGCCGCTCGCCGGAGAATTCGTTTCCAGCATGAGGCAGCGGCGCTCATATTATTAGCAGCAGCGCTTTTCCTGGTCGTCACCATCGAAGGTTCTATTGGTCCGGTCGGCTTTGCCAGCTGGCAAGCGTTCCTTGAAGGATTTGTCAGGGTCGGCTTTTCGTTCCTTGGTGGTGTTCTGATTTTTCGCTGGAAAATCAGTCGTCTTGTCGGAACGGTTCCACCTCAGATCCCGCTTTTCATCCTGATAGGGGTTTTATTTTTCCCCTTTGCTGTCTCCAAAAACATGTACGATTTCTTCTGTATCGCTATCATAATTCCGATCGTGGTCGTGCTAGCGGTTGCAGTTCCGCTGAACAAGGAGCGGCCGTTAGCGGCATATCTGGGACGGTTGTCCTATCCGCTCTATATTGTTCATCAGCCCATCATTCGACTCGGCGCTGAGTTCCAAAACCTTGGCGACGGAAGTGTGCCATTGCCGATTGCGGTAAGCGGCACCCTCTTAGCTGCCGTTGGGGCGGCACATTTTCTATCCACCCGTTTCGATGAACCGATTCGCGCCTACATCGGTCGGAAATTTTCGACAGAGATATAAGTGACGCCTTTGAATAGGAAGTTGACGGCGGTCGCCCTCAGCATCGTCGTCCTGCTTGGCAGTGTAGCGGCAGGTCTCGCCGCCGCGACACATCCTTCGGCGCCGTCATTGCCTCTGGAACGGTCGTTGTTGCCCTAAGCGCGGTCGCCGATCAGCGAAATCAGTTGGGCCTGGGGCGCAGCGGCCGAAGCCTCGCCGCCGACGGCCTTGCCGCCTTCCATCGTCACGCGGCCTTCGGCAAAGAGCCGCAGCCCTTGCGGATAGATCTGGTGTTCGATGGTGAGCACGCGCGCGGCAAGGCTTTCGGCCGTGTCGCCTGTGAGAATCGGGACGGCGGCCTGGCCGATCACCGGCCCTTCGTCCATGCCTTCGGTGACGAAATGCACCGTGCAGCCGGCGATCCGCATGCCGGCGTCGATGGCGCGCTGATGGGTGTGCAGGCCTGGAAACAGCGGCAGCAGGGAAGGGTGGATGTTGAGCATCCGGCCTTCATAACGCTGGATGAAGGTAGGCGTCAGCAGCCGCATGTAGCCTGCCAAGCAGAGAATGTCGGGGGACAGCGTGTCGAGCGCGGCAAAGATCGCCGCCTCGTGCGCTTCCTTGCTGGCATAATCCTTGCGGGGAAAGGCGAAGGTGGCGATACCCTCGGCTGCCGCCTTGGCGAGCCCGCCGGCATCGGCCTTGTCGGAGATCACGCCGACGATTTCTGCGGGGTAGTCGGCCGCCTTCGCCGCCGCAACCAGCGCCATCATGTTCGAGCCGGCGCCGGATATGAAGACGACGGCGCGTTTGCGCGGCACGCTCATATGGCAAGCGTGCCCTTGTAGACCGTGCCGGCGGCGCCCTCGTCGCGGGCGATCATGCGGCCGAGCGTGACCACCGTCTCGCCCTCGGCTTCGAGTGCGGCGGAAACGGCCGCGACATTCTCGTCGGCGACGACGGCGATCATGCCGACGCCGCAGTTGAAGGTGCGCAGCATTTCATTCGCTTCGACGCCGCCCGTCTTGGCGAGCCAAGAAAACACCTTGGGAACCTTGACGGCGGCAAGATCGATCTCGGCCGCCAGATGCTTCGGCAGCACACGCGGAATATTTTCCGGGAAGCCGCCGCCGGTGATGTGCGCCAGCGCCTTGATGGCGCCGGTCTCGCGGATCACCTTCAGAAGCGGCTTCACATAGATGCGGGTCGGTTCGAGCAGGGCCTCGCCGAGCTTGTTGCCGTCGGCGAACGGCGCCGGCGCATCCCAGTCGAGACCGGACAGTTCGACGATCTTGCGCACCAGCGAGAAGCCATTCGAATGGACGCCGGAGGAGGCAAGCCCGAGGATCACGTCGCCCTCGGCGATATCGCCGGAGGGAAGCAGCTTGCCGCGTTCGGCAGCACCGACGGCAAAACCGGCGAGATCGTAATCGCCGGAGGAATACATGCCGGGCATTTCGGCCGTCTCGCCGCCGATCAGCGCGCAGCCGGCCTGCCGGCAGCCGGCGGCAATGCCGCCGACGATGGCCGCGCCCTGGTCTGGGTCGAGCTTGCCGGTGGCGAAATAATCGAGGAAGAACAGCGGCTCGGCGCCCTGCACGACGAGATCGTTGACGCACATGGCGACGAGGTCGATGCCGACGGTGTCGTGGTAATCGGCATCGATGGCGATCTTCAGCTTTGTGCCGACGCCGTCATTGGCGGCGACCAGAACCGGATCGGTAAAACCTGCGGCCTTGAGGTCGAACAGCCCGCCGAAGCCGCCGATCTCGCCGTCGGCGCCGGGGCGGCGCGTCGAGCGCACCGCCGGCTTGATCTTCTCGACGAGGAGGTTGCCGGCATCGATGTCGACGCCCGCATCGCTGTATGTCAGGCCGTTTTTCCCAGACTGGCTCATGCTGGTCTCCGATGGCTATTTCTGGCGGCAGACGCGCCGCGTCATCTGCCGGTCGCAATTGCATGACAGGGGCCTTTATGCAAGCGCCGCATGGCAAAAGCCCCCAATTTCCCGCGTCTTCCCCGAGCCTTTCCGGGATTTGGCGCGGCAGGGTTGACCATCTTTGCGCCTGCATCCTATGTGCTGAATGGCCGCTTCGGTTCGGATGCGGCGTTTGGCGGCGGAAAGCGATCAACGGGGAAGCAATGCCACAGCAAGTCAGCGGCAACAGTCTCAAGCGTCAGATCTTCTTCTGGCTGGCAGTGCTCGCCTTCTTCATCGTCTTTCTCTATGTCTTCAGCTCGATCCTGCTGCCCTTCATCGCCGGCATGGCGATCGCCTATTTCCTCGATCCGGTGGCCGATCGGCTGGAGCGTCTCGGCCTGAGCCGCATGATGGCGACGGTCGGCATCCTCATCGCCTTCGTTATCGTCTTTGCGCTGGCGCTGATGATCCTCATTCCCGTGCTCGTCAGCCAGTTCAACGATTTCGCCGAGCGTCTGCCGACTTATATCAGCCAGCTGCAGCAGTTCATCAGCCAATCGCAGAATTCGCTGCTGCCGGATTGGGTCAAGAGCCAGGCCGGCACGATCAAGGACAATTTCTCCGGCATTCTCTCCGAAGGCATGGGCTTCTTGACCGGGCTCTTCGCGCAGATCTGGAATTCCGGCAAGGCGATCGTCGACGTCATATCGCTGCTTGTCGTCACCCCCGTCGTCGCCTTCTATATCCTGCTCGATTGGGACCGCATGGTCGACAAGGTCGATCAGTGGATCCCGCGCGACTATATCAGCGATGTCCGCCAGATCGCCAAGGAGATCGACCAGGCGATCGCCGGCTTCATCCGCGGCCAGGGCTCGCTCTGCCTCATCCTCGGCATTTATTATGCTGCGGGCCTGTCTCTCGTCGGCCTGAACTTCGGCCTGCTGATCGGGCTCTTTGCCGGCATGATCAGTTTCATTCCCTATGTCGGCTCGATGGTCGGCCTCGTTCTCGCCATCGGCGTGGCGATCGTGCAGTTCTGGCCGGATTATCCCTGGATCGGCCTGGTGCTCGCCGTCTTCTTCAGCGGCCAGTTCCTCGAAGGCAATATCCTGCAGCCGAAGCTCGTCGGCTCCAGCGTCGGCCTGCACCCGGTCTGGCTGATGTTTGCGCTGTTTGCCTTCGGCGCGCTCTTTGGTTTCGTCGGTCTTCTGGTCGCCGTGCCGGCCGCCGCCGCCGTCGGCGTGCTTGTTCGTTTCGCGCTTTCGCGTTACCTTCAGAGCGATCTTTATTTTGGCGTGTCGCCCACTGGCCGCACCCGAAAGACGAAATCAGTTCCCAATGAATGACGTGAACAACGCTGATCCGAAGCGCAAGGCCGGAGAGCAGCTACCGCTGGTCTTTTTGCACGATGCTGCAAGCGGGCGCGACGACCTCCTGGTCTCGGAGCGTCTCGCCGCCGCCGTTTCGATCGTCGATGCCTGGCCGGCATGGCCATCGCCGGTCGTCGTGCTCGCCGGCCCGGTCGGTTCGGGAAAATCGCATCTCGCCCGCATCTGGCGGGAACTGAGCGGCGCAGTCGACATCCATCCCGAACTTGGCTCAGACGCCGCGGTTGCTGCCGCCGCCGGTCCCGTACTGTTCGAGGACGCCGACCGCCTTGGCTTCGATGACAATGCGCTGTTTCACGTCATCAACAGCGTGCGCGAAAATGGCACCGGGCTGTTGATGACCAGCCGTCTCTGGCCGATGTCCTGGCCGGTTTTGCTGCCCGATCTGCGCTCGCGCCTGAAAGCTGCAACCGTCGTCGAAATCGGCGAACCCGACGAGGCGTTGTTGTCGCAGGTGATCGTCAAGCTCTTTGCCGACCGGCAGCTTTATATAGATGACAAACTCGTGCTCTATATCGTTAACCGGATGGAGCGGTCGCTGAATGCCGCCCAGACGATCGTCGAAAGGCTTGACCGGCTGGCCCTGTCGCGGGGCACGAAAATCACCCGGTCTCTGGCCGCCGAAGTATTGAATGAATTGGGAAATTCGGAGCCGGCCGATTGACTGTCACAGTTCCGTCGTGAAACTGATATAATTGCCTTCGGCGATTGAGAGCGGGGTAAACGGTCTATGGATAGCGCAGTCGCAGAACATCAGGAACTTACTCCGCAATCCAACGACAACACTCCCCCGCTGGAAGAGCTGCTTAAGAGCCCCGAGCGCTTCATCAACCGAGAATTCTCCTGGCTGCAGTTCAACCGCCGCGTCCTGGAAGAAACGTTGAATACCGAGCATCCGCTGCTCGAGCGCGTTCGCTTCCTGTCGATCTCGGCCGCCAACCTCGATGAATTCTTCATGGTGCGTGTCGCCGGCCTCGAGGGCCAGGTGCGCCAGAACATCGTCATCCGCAGCCCCGACGGCAAGACGCCGGCCGAGCAGCTCGATTCGATCCTGCAGGAAATCGACCATCTGCAGATGGAGCAGCAGGCCTCGCTGGCCGTGCTGCAGCAGTATCTCGCCAAGGAAGACATCCTGATCGTCCGCCCCGGCGCTTTGAGCGATGCCGATCGCCAGTGGCTGGCCGCCGAATTCGAACAGGCGATCTTTCCTGTCTTGACGCCGCTGTCGATCGATCCGGCCCATCCGTTCCCGTTCATTCCAAATCTCGGCTTCTCGATCGGCCTGCAACTCGTCAGCAAGAATGGCCGCGATCCGATGACGGCGTTGCTGCGCCTGCCGCCGGCGCTCGACCGCTTCGTCCGTTTGCCGGATGATGGAAACACGATCCGCTACATCACTCTGGAAGATGTCGCCAACATCTTCATCCACCGGCTCTACCCGGGTTACGAGGTGCAGGGCTCCGGTACGTTCCGCGTCATCCGCGACAGCGATATCGAAGTCGAGGAAGAGGCCGAGGATCTTGTCCGCTTCTTCGAAACGGCGCTGAAGCGGCGCCGCCGCGGCAAGGTCATCCGTATCGAGACCGACTCGGAAATGCCGGCCTCGCTGCGCCAGTTCGTCGTTCAGGCGCTTAATATCCCCGACAATCGCGTCGCCGTTCTGCCGGGCCTTCTGGCGCTGAACACTCTGTCCGAGATCACTAAGGCGCCGCGCGAGGATCTCAGGTTTCCTTCCTACAATGCGCGATTTCCCGAGCGCGTCCGCGAACATGCCGGCGATTGCTTCGCCGCCATCCGCGAAAAGGACATGGTCGTCCATCACCCCTACGAATCTTTCGACGTGGTGGTCCAGTTTCTTCTCCAGGCTGCGCGCGATCCTGACGTCCTGGCGATAAAGCAGACGCTGTACCGCACCTCCAACGACAGCCCGATCGTCCGCGCGCTGGTCGACGCCGCCGAAGCCGGCAAGTCGGTGACGGCGCTGGTCGAGCTCAAGGCTCGGTTCGACGAAGAGGCGAACATCCGCTGGGCGCGCGATCTCGAGCGCGCCGGCGTGCAGGTCGTCTTCGGCTTCATCGAACTCAAGACCCACGCCAAGATGTCGATGGTTGTCCGCCGCGAGGAAGGCAAGCTCAGGACCTATTGCCACCTCGGAACCGGCAACTACCACCCGATCACCGCGAAGATCTACACTGACCTGTCCTATTTCACCTGCAATCCGGTCATCGCCCACGACATGGCGAACATCTTTAATTTCATCACCGGCTATGGCGAGCCGGAACAGAGCATGCAGCTCGCCATCTCACCCTATACGATGCGCCCGCGTATCCTGCGCCACATCGACGAAGAGATTCAGCACGCCACGAACGGCGCCCCGGCGGCGATCTGGATGAAGATGAATTCGCTTGTCGATCCCGACATTATCGATGCGCTCTATCGCGCCAGCCATGCCGGCGTCGAGATCGATCTCGTCGTGCGCGGCATCTGCTGCCTGCGTCCGCAGGTGCCCGGCCTTTCGGAAAAGATCCGCGTCAAGTCGATCATCGGCCGCTTCCTCGAGCACAGCCGCATCTTCTGTTTCGGCAACGGCCACGGCCTGCCGTCCGACAAGGCGCTGGTTTACATCGGTTCGGCCGACATGATGCCGAGAAACCTCGATCGCCGCGTTGAAACCATGGTTCCGCTGACGAATCCGACCGTTCACGAGCAGGTCTTGTCACAGATTATGCTCGGCAACGTGATTGACAATCAACAAAGCTACGAGATATTGCCCGACGGTACGTCGCGGCGCATGGAAGTGCGCAGGGGCGAGGAACCGTTCAATGCGCAGCAGTATTTCATGACCAATCCGAGCCTGTCGGGCCGTGGTGAAGCTCTGAAGTCCAGTGCGCCGAAGCTGATCGCCGGCCTGCTCGAAGGCCGCAACAACAAGTAAAACTGGACCAAATGGTTGAATCTGAAGCCCAGGGGCGCCTTCCGGGGATCGCCCCGGTCTCCGTCGTCGATATTGGATCGAATTCCATTCGTCTAGTCGTCTACGAAGGCATGTCCCGTTCGCCAACCGTCCTCTTCAACGAAAAGGTTCTCTGCGGCCTCGGCAGGGGTATTGCCCTTAGCGGCAAGATGGATGAAGACAGCGTCAGTCGGGCTTTGGTGGCGCTGCACCGTTTCAAGGCGCTGTCCGATCAGGCGCGCGCCGCCACCATGTATGTATTGGCGACGGCCGCCGCGCGCGAGGCGAGCAACGGTCCTGATTTCATCCATCAGGCCGAAACCATCCTTGGCCGCAAGGTCCGCGTGCTCTCGGGCGAGGAGGAGGCGAAATTCGCCTCGCTCGGGATCATCAGCGGCTTTTACAATCCCGATGGCATCGCCGGCGATCTCGGCGGCGGCTCGCTGGAGCTGATCGATATCAGGGGCAAGGAAGTCGGCAAGGGCATCACGCTGCCGCTCGGCGGCCTGCGCCTGTCGGAATATGCCGGCGGCTCGCTGTCCAAAGCCCGGACCTTTGCCCGCAAGCAGGTGAAGACGGCAAAGCTGCTGTCGAAAGGCGAGGGGCGCACCTTCTACGCCGTCGGCGGCACCTGGCGAAATATCGCCAAGCTGCACATGGAGCTCACCAACTATCCGCTGCACATGATGCAGGGCTATGAGGTCTCGCTCGAAGCGATGATGCTGTTCCTCGAACAGGTGGTCAGCGCGCGCGATTCCAAGGAGCCGGCGCTGCAGGCGGTGTCGAAGCACCGCCGTTCGCTGCTGCCCTTCGGCGCCGTCGCCATGAAGGAAGTGCTGAGCGCGATGAAGCCGTCGGTGATTTCCTTCTCGGCGCAGGGTGTGCGTGAGGGATATCTCTATTCGCTGCTGTCGGAGGGCGAACGTCGCCTTGATCCGCTGCTTGCCGCCGCCGGCGAACTGGCGATCCTGCGTGCGCGTTCGCCCGAGCATGCCCGCGAACTGGCGGAATGGACCGGCCGCATGATGCCTCTCTTTGGCGTCCAGGAAACGCAAGAGGAAAGCCGCTACCGTCAGGCCGCCTGTCTGCTTGCCGATATCAGCTGGCGTGCCCATCCCGACTATCGCGGCCTGCAGGCGTTGAACGTCATCGCTCACTCTTCCTTCGTCGGCATCAGCCATCCCGGCCGCGCCTTCATCGCGCTCAGCAACTATTACCGTTTCGAAGGGCTACACGACGACGGCGCAACAGGCCCGTTGGCGCAGATCGCCACACCCCAGTTCATCGAGCGCGCCAAGCTGCTCGGCGGCATGCTGCGCGTCGTCTACCTCTTCTCGGCCTCGATGCCCGGAATCGTCAAGAACCTGACCTTCCGCAAGTCGTCGAACCCGGACATCGACCTCGAATTCG
The DNA here is from genome assembly GCF_019685025.1 of Rhizobium sp. NZLR8. NCBI lineage: Bacteria > Pseudomonadati > Pseudomonadota > Alphaproteobacteria > Hyphomicrobiales > Rhizobiaceae > Rhizobium > Rhizobium sp. NZLR8. The sequence continues at coordinate 451,724 of NZ_JABDVY010000003.1, forward strand.
TCGTGCCCCCCGAATACCGCGATTTCGCCGGCGAACGCCTGGACGGCCGCCTGCAGCAGCTGTCGAAGCTGACGAACAAACGGCTGGCGTTTCTGTTCGAGTAGGGCGGTACAACGGTCGCTGTGCCGTGCCGGCCCCCTCTGGCCTGTCGGCCATCTCCCCACAGGTGGGGAGATCGGCTGGGCGCAACGGTTTCCCAAAACAATTGCCGTTGCAGCGCGACGAAACGGTAGAGAGGTGGGAAGGCCAAGCCGCTTGTGATCTCCTGTGGGGGAGATGCCCGGTAGCGCAGAGGGGGGGCTGGCACGGCATGCCGTACGATGTACCCGCCCAACCAGACGAAAAAGACGGCGCTCACGCACCGCCCCTCCATCTCCCATCAAACCCAAATTACTTCGCGTTCAAAAACTCACCAACCTCAAGCAGGCTGAACTCATTATTATCGGCCTTGTCGACGGCGCGGCCGGCTGAAAAGGGCAGGTTGTTGTCGTTGCCGATGATGATGTGGGTGGCGTCGACGCGGTCGACGTTTTCGATCGTCACGAACGGCATGTCGTAGACGCCATCCTTGCTGCCGGCCTTCTTCTTGTTGTCGGGGTCCTGAATATTCAGGAGGTCGATATAGCCGATCTTGCGGACGGCCTTGCCAACATTGGCGTCGTTGAACTCGATCTTGTAGACACGCTTCAGCTCGGCCGGGGCTTCGAAGCAATCCGGCTTTGGCTGCTTCGGGTCGGCGCAGGCCTTGTCCTTGGTGCCGGCGCCGCTGTCGCGCTCGATGACGAGAGCGGTGCTGTCGTCGAGCATGTTGAAGTCGCCGATCGACACGCCCTTGTCTTCGAACGGATAGAGCCAGCTGCGGCCGGTCCACTTCTTGGCGGCGACGTCGAACTCGATCACGCGGACGGCGGTGTGGCCATCGGCCGTTTCCATCTGGCCGTCATCCTTGTAGATGGCGCCTTCGAGCAGGCCGTAGAGCTTGGAGCCATCCCTAGACATGGAGAGGCCCTCGAAACCGCCGGAGCGCTTCAGGTTGAAGACCGGCATCTTCGCGGTCGGGTTGCCCGGAAGCTGGATCAGCGGATTGTCGGGCGAAAGCACCGGCTTGCCGTCGAGCGTCGTCGCGATGACGTCGGTGAGGCGGCCTGCCGTGTCGAACTTCAGGATATAAGGACCGAATTCGTCGCCGAGCCAGAAACCGTCGGCAACCGGCTGGATCGATTCGATGTCGAAGTCGGCGCCGGTGAGATAACGCGTGTCGGTGCCTTCGAGCACGATCGGGAAGGGGGCGATCTTGTTGGGATCGGAGAGGAAGAGGTTCTTGACGACGTCAGCCTTGTTGGTCGCCCAGTCGAATTTCATCTGGTGCAGGAAGAGCATGGAGTCGGAGGAATTGGCCTTCGAGCCGAAGCCGTTGTCCGTGAGCGTCCAGAAGGTGCCGTCGGCCATCGTCTTGATGCCCGAGAAGCCTTGGATCGCTTGACCGTCGAAGGGAAGCTTCAGGTCGGTGACGCGTGCGCCATCCCTGCCGGGCACCGTGCCGAGCGCCTCGGTGCGCTTGCGGTCCGCCGTCGTGAACTTGCCGGAATGCTTGAGGAACTCAGGAGCATCGGCCGGAGCTGGAACCATGGTGTTGGCAGGAAGGATCGCCTGGCCGGCGAGCTTGGCCGGGAACTGCTGTTGGTCGGCGTAAGCGGAGCCCGCGACCAGAATGAAAAGCGATACGGAAGCAAAAAGAATGGTCTTCATAATATCCCCATGGAACGGATGCGAATGGCTTCCGCTTAGCAGGGCTTCCGTGTCAGCGAATTGACGGTTGGGTGAAGCTTTGGTGACGCGCAGCAGAACGGTCGCTCAGCCGTGCAGAATGACCGCCGGCTTATTCAGCACGGTGACCGCACGCGAAGAAAGCGCCATGACGCCGAGCGCCTGGCCGCGTCCCTTGACGGCATGGGTGCCGAGATCCTCGCAAGCGATGTCGTCGGGAAAGTTCATGCGTCGGGCAAGCTCAGTGGAGATCAGCACCGGCCGGTTCAGAGTGCGGCAGAGCGTCTCCAGCCGGGCGGTGGTGTTCACCGTATCGCCGAAATAGCTGATCTTGTGATGGTCGACGCCGATTTCGGCGGTGATGATCTCGCCGCCGTGAAGAGCGGCCCGCAGCTTCGGTACATGTCCGTAGCTTTTCCGCCAGCCGGCGGCATTGGCTTCGATATCGGCGAGGATGTCGAACATACAGCGCACGCAACGCGCATTCTTGACGCCGCGGGCAAGCGGCCAGGTGATGATCGCCGCATCGCCGACATAGTCGTTGATCATGCCCTTGTGGCGCCTGACCGGCTCGGCGAAGGTCGCAAACAGCGAGCTCAGCAGCTGCTGCGCGCGGAGGTCGCCATGCTTTTCGGCAAAAGCAGTCGAATCGACCAGATCGATGAAGAGGAATACACGCTCTTCCCTGACCGGATTGCGATAGCGGCTGACCAGCATGCTGAGGAATACCTCGCGGCCGAGCAGTTCCCGCACGCGCAGGATGAAGATCAGCGCCGAGCAGACGGCAAGCGCATAGAGGAAGACCTCGTAGGGCATGATGACGAGATCGAGGAACGACGTCGGCTTCACGATGCCGACTGCCGAGAGCAGCAGTGCGGCGCAGGCAAAGCCGAGGCTCATCAGGATTTCGTAGATCACCAGTTCGCTGATGATGAAGGCGAAGGTCGGCAGCCTCTGGATACGTCTGTACATCCCGCGGAACAGCGCCTTGCGCTCGAAGGCGACGATCGGCATGCCGATGAACAGCGCGAAGATTGCGCCGACAACGGGCGTCTGATTGGAGTAGAACATCAGATCATAGACGACGCCGCTGGCGGCCAGAACGATCGTGATCAGGATCCAGTTCTGCGTCGGAGATATTTCCCGCATGCCGTCCTTCGCCAAATAATGGTTCTTCCAGCCATTGTTTCAGCTGGGAAAAAAGCGTCAAGCGAATTCGATGCGGTCTTACAGCGCCGCGCGTCAGACAGACGTGCGGAGCTGTAACACTTTGAAATCACGCTAGAGGCTGATGGTCTCGACCTTCCGGTCGACGAAGCGCAGAGCGATCTCACCCTGGATTAGTTGCAGCGCCGGCTCGCCGAAAAGATTGCGCCGCCAGCCGTGCAGGGCAGAGACTTCGGCCTTCTCGCCTTCGGCGGCGATCCTGTCGAGATCCTCGCTGTTGGCGATCACCTTCGGCGCCACCCCGTGCTTTTCCGAAATCAGTTTCAACAGCACTTTCAGCAGTTCGACGGCAGCAGCGGCCCCTTCGGGCGCCTGCGCCTGGCGCGGCACATGTGGCATATCGGCCTTCGGAAGAGCGAGTGCTGTGTTGACGGCCTCGATGACGGCGGCGCCGGAGGTCGAGCGCTCCCAGCCTTTCGGAATGGTACGCAACCGGCCAAGCGCCTCGGTATCCTTGGGCTGCTGCTGGGCGATCTCGTAGATCGCATCATCCTTCAGCACCCGCGAACGCGGCACATTGCGCGCCCGCGCCTCGCGTTCGCGCCAAGCGGCAACATATTTCAGGATCGCCAGTTCCTGCGGCTTGCGCAATCGCATCTTCAGCCGCTGCCAGGCATCGTCGGGATGCATGTCGTAGGTTTCGCGCGCCTCGAGAATGTCCATCTCCTCGGAGAGCCAGGAGGTGCGGCCTTCGCGATCGAGTTCCGCCTTCAGCGACAGGTAGACATCGCGCAGATGGGTGACGTCGGCCAGCGCATATTCCAGCTGTTTGTCGGAAAGCGGCCGGCGGCTCCAGTCGGTGAAGCGCGACGACTTGTCGATGTGGACGTTCTTGATCCGGCTGACCAGCTGGTCATAGGAAACGCTGTCGCCGAAACCGCAGACCATGGCGGCGACCTGCGTGTCGAAGATCGGATGCGGAATGAGATTGCCGCGATTGAAGATGATTTCGATATCCTGACGCGCCGCGTGAAAGACCTTCAGCACCTTCGGATCGGCCATCAGCTCGAAGAAGGGGGTGAGGTCGATACCCTTGGCCAGCGGATCGACGAGAACTTCGGTTGTCGGGCTTGCCATCTGGATCAGGCAAAGCTCCGGCCAGAAGGTCGTCTCGCGCAGGAATTCGGTGTCGATGGTGATGAAGTCGGACTTGGCCAGCTCTTTGCAGGCGGCCGCCAAATCGGCGGTGGTTTCGATCATATCATTTCATTCGCAAGGAAAAGGTCGGTTGAACCTTCCTTCTCCTTTCGCTTCGATATGTCAATACAACAGCATACGCTTCGAGCATTGCTGGGCAAGAATCACGTCGAAACTGAGGCAAGGCCAAGACCGCCGCCGTCGCAACGAGCGCACGCTGCCTCAACTCACCCTGAGATAGCTGGTCATCCCGGTTTTCTGATGCTCGATGATATGGCAATGCAGCAGCCAGTCGCCCGGATTGTCGGCGACGAAGGCGAGCTGCACCTTCTCGTCAGGCTGGATGAGATAGGTATCGGAGACGAGCGGCATCACCTGCCTGGTCGAGGAGATCACCGTGAAGCTCATCCCGTGCAGATGGATCGGATGTGCGTGCGGCGTGGTATTCTCTAGGTTGAAGACATAGCTCTTGCCGAGCTTCAGTTCCGCCAGCGGTGCTGTCGGATCGGGCGTGTCGCCCGGCCACGGCACCTTGTTGATTGCCCAGAAACTGTAGCCGAGCGTGCCGCAGATGCTCTCGACGGCGGTGTTCTCGGCCGTGGCGCTCAGCACCAGCGGGATCTGCTCGGCGGCGGAAAGATCCGCCTTCGCCACCGGATTTTCGGCAAGCGGCCCGAGATCGCCGATATCGCGCTTCAACGATGATCCGACTGCGCGCAGGCTGGCGATCGTCTTCGGCGTGGTGCCGCGTATATCTTCGAGCGTCGCGACAGCGCCTTCGCTGTCCGGTATGCGCACGGCAAGATCGAGCCGCTGACCTGGGCCGATCTGCAGGAGATCGAGCGGAAAACGCTTCGGTACCGGATTGCCGTCGATCGCAATTACGCTCGCAACCGCCCCTTCCATCTTCAGTGAAAAGATCCGCGTCACGTCGGTGACGGCGATGCGCAGCCGCACCAGCCCGCCCGCGGGCGCGTCATATTGCGGCTCCTGCTGCCAGTTGGCGGTGCGCACGGTGCCGTAGGTCCCCGATTTGGCAGCGTCGCGCGGCTTGAAAGCGGCGATGAACTGCCCGTCGCCGCCGAGCCGCCAGTCACGCAGGTTCAGCACTATTTCCGCATCGAATGCTGGATCGGCCGGATCTTCGACGACGATGACGCCGGTCATGCCATGGCCCATCTGCGTCAGCGTGTTGCAATGCGGATGGTACCAAAACGTGCCGGCATCGGGCGGCGAGAAGGCATAGTCGAAGCTGTCGCCGGTATAGATGTAGGGCTGCGTCATGAACGGCACGCCGTCCATGCGGTTGTCGATGCGAAGCCCATGCCAGTGGATCGTCGTCGGCTCGTCGAGTTCGTTTTTCAGCCGCGCCGCATAGGGTCGCCCCTTTTTCATCCGGAGAACCGGCGGCATGCCGTCCTGGCCCCAGCTCATAATGTCCCGGGTCGGTCCCGCCTCGGTCAGCATGGCCTCGGTCTTTACCGCCGTCAGCAGCTGCGGCTCGGGGGCTGCCTCGGCAAGCCCGAATTTACCGGCAATGCCGATACCGACGCCATAGGCGCCCGCGACAGCGGATGCCTTGAGAAGGTTGCGGCGGGTCAGGAGAGGCATGCGGAGGCTCCACAGTGATAATGCCAAATCCTTTTAAAGTTGACCCGCTCCTTCATCAATACGGGAAGTGCGGCCAATCTGCCGCGGCATATGGGGCGCGCCCCCGCCACAAACGGGTGCCAAACGCGCGGGTGGCACGCGCCAAGCCTTGACAAATCGGAGCGTCCATGCGCTTTTCCGCCCGATTTTCTTGTCGGCGCTTGAGGGTTCTTGGAGCCCTTGCTGCCGTCTTAAGCCACATGCCAGGATTTGAGATCATGCATCGCTATCGCAGCCACACATGCGCCGCCCTCCGCAAGACGGATGTCGGCTCGACCGTCCGCATCTCTGGCTGGGTCCACCGGGTCCGCGACCATGGCGGCGTTCTCTTCATCGACCTTCGCGACCATTACGGCATTACCCAGGTCGTCGCCGATCCCGACAGCCCGGCCTTCAAGATGGCGGAGACTGTGCGCGGCGAGTGGGTGATCCGCATCGACGGCCTCGTCAAGGCCCGCACCGACGACACCGTCAACAGGACCATGGCAACCGGCGAAATCGAGCTCTACGCTCAGGAGATCGAAGTGCTCTCCGCCGCCAAGGAATTGCCGCTGCCGGTCTTCGGCGAGCCGGACTATCCGGAAGACGTTCGCCTCAAGTACCGCTTTCTCGATCTTCGCCGCGAAACGCTGCATAAGAACATCGTCAAGCGCACCCAGGTCATCTCGGCGATGCGCCGAGAAATGGGCAATGTCGGCTTCACCGAATATACGACGCCGATCCTGACGGCCTCTTCGCCGGAAGGCGCACGCGACTTCCTCGTACCCTCGCGCATCCATCCCGGTACCTTCTACGCTCTGCCGCAAGCGCCGCAGCAGTATAAGCAGCTGCTGATGGTGGCGGGTTTCGACCGTTACTTCCAGATCGCGCCGTGCTTCCGCGATGAAGACCCGCGCGCCGACCGCCTGCCGGGCGAATTCTACCAGCTCGACCTCGAAATGAGCTTCGTCACCCAGGAGGACGTCTGGGACACGATGGGCCCGCTGATGACAAGCGTGTTCGAGGAGTTTGCCGAAGGCAAGCCGGTCACCAAGGAATGGCCGCGCATCCCCTATGACGAGGCGATCCGCAAATATGGTTCGGACAAGCCGGACCTGCGCAACCCGATCGTCATGGAAGCCGTGACCGAGCATTTCGCCGGCTCCGGCTTCAAGGTCTTCGCCGGCATGATCGCCTCGAACCCGAAGGTTCAGATCTGGGCGATCCCGGCCAAGACCGGCGGCTCGCGCGCCTTCTGCGACCGCATGAACGCCTGGGCGCAGAGCCAGGGCCAGCCCGGCCTCGGCTACATCTTCTGGCGCAGCGAGAACGACAAACTCGAAGGTGCCGGCCCGCTTGCCAAGAACATCGGCGAGGAGCGCACGGACGCCATCCGCACCCAGCTCGGTCTCGGCGATGGCGATGCCTGCTTCTTCGTCGCCGGCGAGCCGGAAAAATTCTACAAGTTTGCCGGCGAGGCTCGCACCAAGGCTGGTGAGGAACTGAACCTCGTCGACCGCGACCGCTTCGAACTGTGCTGGATCGTCGATTTCCCCTTCTTCGAATGGAGCGAGGAAGACAAGAAGGTCGATTTCGCCCACAATCCGTTCTCGATGCCGCAGGGCGGCCTGGACGCACTGCAGAACCAGGATCCGTTGACGATCAAGGCTTTCCAGTATGACGCCGTCTGCAACGGCTTCGAAATCGCCTCGGGCTCGATCCGTAACCAGTCGCCGGAAACCATGGTCGCCGCCTTCGAGAAGGTGGGCCTCAGCCAGCAGGATGTCGAAGACCGTTTCGGCGGCCTCTACCGCGCCTTCCAGTACGGCGCACCGCCGCATGGTGGTGCTGCCTTCGGTATCGACCGCGTTGTCATGCTGCTCGTCGGCGCGAAGAACCTGCGCGAGATCTCGCTGTTCCCGATGAACCAGCAGGCCCAGGATCTGTTGATGGGCGCGCCGAGCCCGGCAGCGCCGACACAGCTGCGTGAACTCTCGATCCGGCCGATCCCGCTGGTCAAGAAGGACTGAGGATCGTCTGATCCCCAATGCAAATGCCCGGCGACCGATGTCGTCGGGCTTTTTGCTGTCGTTCACAATGCCGCGTAGATCGCCTCGCGTAGATCGACCGTGAACTTGCCCCACATGCCCTCCAGCGTCGTGTTCGTCAGCGCAACGACGGTCAGCCCGTTGACCGGGTCGATGAACCAGCTGTGGCCATAGACGCCGCCCCATTTCAGCGTGCCCTTGGGGAAGGGGACGCCCGCCTCGGCCGGATCGGTGATGACAGACCAGCCGAAGCCAAAGCCGGAGCCGGGTTCGTGCTGCTGGCGGTGCCCGCCGGCCTGGTCTGTCATCATTATCCGTACGGTTTCCGTCGATAGCAGCGGCGCGCCACCGCTACGGATGGTTTCGAGTACGGAAAGCACGTCAGCCGCCGTTCCCGCCATGCCGGCGCCCCCGGAATGATAGGAAGCGGGGTCGAAGATGCGGTTCGGCGCGAAACGGATGGGACCCATCTGCGACATCACCAGCGCATTCTCGCCCATCAGCGCCGGTTCCGGCGAAGCGTCCATATAGGCCGCCGCAAGCCGGTTGCGGTCACGAACCGAAAATGCGGTGCCGGCAAGCCCAAGCGGTCTCGTCACCAGTTCGGCAACGGCCCCACCCAAGGGCATGCCGGTTTCCGCCTCGATGATGCCGCCGACAACATCCATGGCAAGGGAATACTGCCAGTCGCTGCCCGGCGCGAAACGCAGCGGCACGCTGGCGATCCGCCGCAGATTTTCGGCGAGCGGCAGTCCCGGTTGATCGAGGCCGTCGGAAATGCCGGCGCTGATATAGGGGCCGCCGTCCTCTTCGGAGAAGCCGTAGCCGAGGCCTGATGTGTGGGTCAGCAGGTGGCGGATGCGAATGGTTGCTTCGCTGCCGTCGGGCAGCCTCGGGCGGAACTCCGGCAGCCATCGGGTCACCGGGTCGTCGAGCCCGATTCTCGCCTGCTCGACGAGCCGCATCGCAGCGATGGTGACGATTGGTTTGGTGATGGAGGCTAGCCTGAAAATCGTGTCCTCGCCCATCGCCAGATCGTTTTCGCGGTCGGCGAGGCCGGCTGCGCGGCGATGGATGATCTCTCCGTCGCGGGCGACGAACACGACCGTCCCGACCAGCCGCTTTTCGTCGAGCGCGTCTGCTATTGCCGTATCGACGGCAGCCGAAAGCAAGGAATTCCTGTCGGCATTCGCCGTTTCGAGGGGAAGACTCATCAGATCAAACCTTCTATAATCACAATGACCATTCCTGAATTAGACAAGTGGAGCGGGATTTCTAGAGTGATCGTTGTGAAAAATAGTGCAGACGTGAAAAATCCTACCGCCCGCCGCCGCGGTCGCCCCCCCGCCTTCAACCGTGAGACGGTTCTTTCAGCCGCCCGCGAGACCTTCTGGGCGCACGGATACGAGGGCGCCTCGATTGCCGATCTGACGGCCGCCATGGGCATCACGCCGCAAAGCCTCTATGCCGCCTTCAACTCGAAGGCCGATCTCTATCGCGCGGCGCTGGAGCAATATCGGGCGCTGGGCGCCGAAACCTCTTCCGCGCTCGGCGAGCCGATCGATACCGTCTCCGCCTTCGAGCGGATCTTGCGGGGCTCGGCCGCAAGGTTTTCGGCGCCGGAACATCCGAAAGGCTGCATGATCTCGACGGCTGTGCTGAACTGCGCCAGCGAGAACGATCTGATCGCCGACCACGTGGCGGCGCTGCGTCGTCGGTCGCTGGAGGCCTATGCGGCAAGGATCGAGCGCGGCATTCGCGAGGGCGACATCAGCGCCGAGGCGAAGCCTCGCGCACTTGCGCGGTTCCTCGGCGCTATCGTCCAGGGCATGTCGGTGCAGGCGAGGGACGGCGCATCGCTTGAGGAATTGCTGGAGATCGCAAGTCTCGCCATTGCCGAACTCGCCCGCCACCGCGCCTGAAAACGAGAAGGCCCGGCAGTGCGTGACTGACACCAGCTATTGGGTCAGTCACGCACTGCCGGGCCTTTCGTCATCAGATCGATGCGATCAGTCGTTGGCCGAAACCTTGACGCCGAGCACCTGCGGCAGCGTATTCGGAGCGCCCATGGCGGCACCGACGATCGTCGGGAACGGCACCGGCTTTTCAGGAGCGGCCTTGACAGTCAGGCTCTTCGGATCGTCGAGGAAGGTATTGACCGCTGCCGAAACGGCATTCTGCAGTTCCGGGATATTGAGCTGCGCCAGCATGATCGGCGTCATCGCCTTCAGCGAATCCGCCATCTGCTTGCCCGACATGTTCTGCTGCGAGCCGGCATAATCCAGCGCACGCTTGGTGATCGAGGCATCTTCGAAACGCACCTGCGCGGCCTCGAAGGAAAGCTGCTGCATCAGGCCGAGCATGGCGAGGCCCAGCGCCTGCTGCGACTGGTCCTTGTTCGCACCAGCTTCGGATTCCTTCATCGCATCCTGCATCGATTTCATGAAGGCCATCGTATAGCCCGAGATCTTGAAGCCGAGGTTCAGCTTGCCGACGTTGGTGAAGTCGAAGGCGAATTCCGAAACGTCGATCGTGCCGGGGGCGAGTTCCCAGGCGCCCTTCATGGTGATGTCGCCCTGGACGTGTTGCAGGGCGAGCTTCTCGATCGCATCCTTGCTCTGCGCATCCTCGGTCTTGGTGAGATCGGCCTTCATGCTTTTGAAGGCGCCGTCGAAATCGAAGCCGGATTCGTCTTCGCGCAGCGTCAGGTTCATGTTGGTTTCGAGCAGCGAGAACACTTCCGCCCCGTCCTTAACCACCTTCACCGGGCCGGTGTGGGCGGTTTCATAGAGCATCATCGTGTCGAGCGTGTCGCCGCCCGCCGTTGCCGGCACGGAGATGCCGCCGAGCGTCAGCTCCTGCGCCGTCACGGTAACGCCGTCTCCCGTCTTGTTGATGTCGGGGAAGGCCGCTTCTTCGATGTAATAGCCGCCATCCTCGTCTTCTTCGACGCCGGAAAGGGTGATTTCGCCGATCGGCAGGCTTTCGCCACCGGTCGGCTTGACGGTGACATTCTTCAACGTCACGGTCGTGCCGTCGATATCGACGGCCTCAGCGGCAATCGTCCCGCCCTGGGCGGCATAGGCGGCATTGATCTTTTTCAGCAGATCGGTGCCATCGAGAGCGAAAGCCGAGCCGGCGAGCGAGAAAATGGCGGCGCCCGACAGCATCAGCCGCGTTGTCCGGTAAAAGTTCATGGGGTGATTCCTCTGGTGGCGTGATGGCGGTTGGAAATCTGCAGTTACGCTACTACGGATTGGGCCTGCTTTATATTTGCGGACTTCTAAATTTCCGTTGAAAGGAACGGCAAACGAAATCCGAATTGCGGCGGAACGTTTGTCTCATCCTTTGATGTCGGTGCCAAGACTTCATCCACAGCTGCTATGACCTGGATTCCTTGCCCAGCAGCCTCTTCTGGGCTAGTCAGAACCTATGGGACAAGAGATTTTGCCGCCTTCCGGCGGAGACGACGATCACATCCAACCGGTCGACCTCAAGGCGGCGCTCGAGCAGCGCTATCTCGCCTATGCGCTGTCGACCATCATGCACCGCGCCCTGCCTGACGTGCGCGACGGTCTGAAGCCCGTTCACCGCCGCATCGTCTATGCGATGAACGAGATGGGCTTGCGGCCGACTTCGGCCTTCAGGAAATGCGCCAAGATCGTCGGCGAGGTGATGGGTAACTACCATCCGCACGGCGACCAATCGATCTACGACGCGCTTGCTCGTCTCGCCCAGGATTTCTCGCAGCGCTACACGCTGGTCAACGGCCAGGGCAATTTCGGCAATATCGATGGCGACAGTCCAGCCGCCATGCGTTACACTGAATCGAAGATGACGGCGGTCTCCGAACTGCTGCTCGAAGGCATCGATCAGGATGCCGTCGATTTCCGCGATACCTACGATGAGTCGAATTCCGAGCCGGTCGTCCTTCCCGGCGCCTTCCCGAACCTGCTCGCCAACGGTTCCTCCGGCATCGCCGTCGGCATGGCGACCTCGATCCCGTCGCACAATGCCCACGAACTTTGCGACGCCGCACTGCATCTGATCAAACATCCCGATGCGACCGTCGAAAAGCTCGTCGAATTCATTCCCGGCCCGGACTTCCCGACCGGTGGCATCATCATCGACAGCCGCGACAGCATCATCGAGAGTTACCGCACCGGCCGCGGCGGTTTCCGCGTACGGGCGAAATGGCAGACGGAAGATCTCGGCCGAGGTGGCTACCAGATCGTCATCACCGAAATTCCCTTCCAGGTGCAGAAATCGCGGCTGATCGAGAAGATCGCCGAACTGCTGATCGCCCGCAAGCTGCCGCTGCTGGAAGATATCCGCGACGAATCGGCCGAGGACATCCGTGTCGTCCTGGTGCCGAAGACCCGTAGCGTCGATCCGACGATCCTGATGGAATCGATGTTCAAGCTGACGGAGTTGGAAAGCCGCTTCCCGCTCAACATGAACGTGCTGTCCATGGGCCGCATCCCGCGGGTCATGGCGCTGAACGAAGTGCTGAAGGAGTGGTTGGATCACCGCCGCGAGGTCCTGCAGCGCCGCTCGCGCTTCCGCCTGGCGGCGATCGACAGGCGCCTCGAAATCCTCGGCGGCCTTCTGATCGCCTATCTCAACATCGACGAGGTGATCAAGATCATCCGCGAGGAGGATGAGCCGAAGCCGGTGATGATGGCGCGCTGGGATCTCAGCGACATTCAGGTCGAGGCGATCCTCAACATGCGGCTGCGCGCCTTGCGCAAGCTCGAGGAGTTCGAGATCCGCAAGGAATTCGACGAACTCACCAAGGAAAAGGGTGAGATCGAGGCGCTGCTTGCCTCCGACGACAAGCAATGGCAGACGGTCGCCTGGGAAATCGGCGAAGTGAAGAAGAAATTCGCCAAGGCGACCGAGGTCGGTCGCCGCCGTACCCAGTTTGCCGACGCACCCGAAACCGACGAGGAAGCAATCCAGCAGGCGATGATCGAGAAGGAACCGATCACCGTCGTCATTTCCGAAAAGGGCTGGATCCGCGCGCTGAAGGGCCATATCGCCGATACGGCGACGCTGACCTTCAAGGAAGGCGACGGCTTGAAGCTGGCCTTCCCGGCGCAGACGACGGACAAGATCCTGATCGTCACCACAGGCGGCAAGGCCTTTACGCTCGGCGGTGACAAGCTGCCGGGCGGTCGCGGTCACGGCGAGCCGCTGCGCATCATCATCGACATGGACAACGACCAGGCGGTGCTGACCGCTTTCGTTCACGATCCCTCGCGCAAGCGGCTGATCGTCTCCACAGCCGGCAACGGCTTCGTCGTTCCGGAGGCCGAGCTGGTCGCCAATACCCGCAAGGGCAAGCAGATCATGAACGTCGCGCTGCCCGAGGAAACGCAGCTGCTCGTGCCCGTCGGCGGCGATCATGTCGCCGTCGTCGGCGAAAACCGCAAGCTGCTGGTCTTTCCGCTGGCGCAGGTGCCGGAAATGTCGCGCGGCAAGGGCGTGCGTCTGCAACGCTACAAGGATGGCGGCATTTCCGACGTCCGCTGCTTCGCGATATCAACCGGCCTCGTTTGGGAAGACAGCGCCGGCCGCACCTTCACGAAGAACAAGGACGAGCTTGCCGAATGGCTGTCCGACCGCGCCACCGCCGGCCGCACCGTGCCGAAGGGTTTTCCGCGCAGCGGTAAATTTGCCGGCTGAGGCGAGACGTCTTGGCTGTAACGCTTTGATTTTCTGCATAATTCTTTAGATCAGTACCGATTAGAGGAATTATATTTCCGTGCCCGGCTCTTGGCGGGCGTGGCAAATCCTCTATCTAATTCCTGTCAGCAAAAATAGGATAAGGCCGGTTTTCGCAGGCGGGCGAAATGGCCGCGACCCGTGCACTTGAAAAAGTGCGCGCGCCCTTACCGGAGGAAAATCGATGCCCGCCAGCACCATCAAATTGCATGTGAGCCAAACCTACAGCGTGCCGCCGTCTGTGGTGTACGACGCCTGGCTCAACCCCGAAATCGCCCGCCGCTTCCTGTTTGCCACCGACGACGGTCATGTCATCCGCGCCGATATCGATCCGCATGTCGGCGGTCGTTTCTTCGTCGTCGACCGCCGTCCCACAGGCGACGCCTTTCACCAGGGTGTCTTCCTGGAACTGAAGCGCCCGCAACGCATGGTCTTCAGCTTCTCCGTCGAAGAGCATGATCACAATTGCGACCGTGTCGAAATCGACATCGAGCCTCTCGGCGGCGGCAGCCGTCTGACGCTGACCCACGAAATGTGCGCCGAGTGGGCCGAACACGAGGAGAAGACCCGGCGAGGCTGGGCGCATGTGGTCGAAGGGCTGGGCAGGGAGCTGGAACAGCAGCAGATGAAGGCTACGGGTTGAGCGGTACGCTGAAATCCCTGAGGAAGCGGGCAGCACCTTCTTCGTCGATCTCGCCGGTGGCGGCGGCAAGCACGAAGGCGTAGAGATTGGCGTCGGTCGTTTCGATCTCGTAGCCGTTTTCGAGAAGGAAAACACCTGCAGTTACGATCGTAATCCGCTTGTTACCGTCTACGAAGGCGTGGTTGCGGGCAAGGCCGAAAAGATAGGCGGCGGCGAGTTCGATGACGTCGTCGCAGCCACAATGCGCCTTGTGCATCGGCCGGTCGAGAGCAGACCCCAGCGCGCCATCGTCACTCAATCCAGCAAGTCCGCCGAAGCGATCGATCTGCATTTTCTGCAGGCTCTCGACCAAGGGCCTCGTCAGGAATTTGAAGGCCATTATTCGGCGAGCTTTTTCAAAGCGACCTTATACTTGTCCATGAAATATCGTGCGGCCTCGAGCTGACGCGACAAATCCTCGTCAGTCGGCTTCAAAGTGATGCCGCCATTTTCAACCTGCATTTCCAGCGAATCACCGGTCTTCAATCCAAGCCGGTCGAGAACCTCCTTGGAGATGATAATTCCCTCGGAATTGCCGATCCTACGGATCGTGACGTTCATCGTTTTACCCTCAGTGTAATAACGACGTTATAACATGGAGACAAAGAGACGACACATCTACTCCGCCGGTTGCGGGATGCTTCTCCGCCGCGCCATCCAGACCGAATGTGCCGCGATCGCCGCCACCAGGATGCCACCACCGACCAGGGTCATGGTTGCCGGGGTTTCCGCAAAGATCAGCCAGACCCAGATCGGTGCGAGCACGGTTTCGAGCAGGTAGAACATGCCGACTTCGGGCGCGGAGAGGTAACGCGGCCCCGTCGCCAGACACCAGAAGGCAAGCGGCATCACGACCGCGCCGTTAAAGAGGATCCAACCGGGATGCTCGATCGAAAAACCGCCGGCCGGCATGACCAAGGCGAGTCCGACCGCCGCCGGCAGCACCGTCGAAAGCAGCGAGGCAAAGCCCATGTCGCGGCGGGAAGCGCGGCTGATGGTGATGGCGGCGGCAATGATGAAGGCGGTCAGCAGCGCCATGATGTCGCCGAACAGATGGCCGCCCGAAAGCCCGTCCCGCACGATCAGGCCGACGCCGAAGATCATCGTCGCCATGGCGATCAGCGTTGCCGGCGCCGGCCGTTCTTTCAGGAAAATCCAGGAAAGAAGGGCGGCGAACATCGGATTGAAGGCGACGATGAACACGACATTGGCCGTCGACGTGTTGAAGACGGCGAGAAGAAAGATCACCGTCGTCAGTCCGTAGAGCAGGCCGGTGACGAGGCCCGGCCAGCCCGGCACGAGCAGCGGCCAGCGCCCGTTCAAGATCCGCAGCACTGCGACGACCAGCAACGTCACACCCAGCGTCGCGATGCTCCTCGCGGCAAGGATCGACCACAGCTCGCCGTCCGCAAGCCGCATCAGCGGAATATCCATGGAAAGCGCCAGCCCGCCGATCGCCGTCAGCAGGAGGCCCTTCCGGTGATCGGAAAGAGCGGTGGAGAACATTCAGTCGTGGGGGCTTTCGGGCATGGATGCGGGATCGAAACGTTCCCAGCCGCGCGGCGTCAGATGTTCCTGCGGCTGGAAGCGTGTCTTGTAGTCCATTTTTCGCGATCCTTGAACCCAGTAGCCGAGATAGACATGCGGTAGGCCGAGCGCCTTCGTGCGCCTGACATGGTCGAGAATCATGAAGGTGCCGAGCGAACGCCGCTCGAGATCGGGATTGAAGTAGGAATAGACCATCGATAGCCCGTCGCTCATCGTGTCGGTAAGAGCGGCGCCAAGCAGCTCGCCCTTCGGCCGCTGCTCCAGTCCGGAGCCTTCTTCACGCTGGCGGTATTCGACGATTCTCGTATTCACATGCGTGTCTTCGACCATGATCGCGTAGTCGAGCACCGTCATGTCTGACATGCCGCCCTGCTGGTGGCGATAATCCAGATAACGCCGGAAAAGCGAATATTGCTCGCTGGAGGGCTGGGCTGTAAATTCGGTGGCGATGACATCGGAGTTGGCGGCAAGCACCCGCTTCATCGATTTTGTTGGCTCGAATTCCTGGGCGAGAATGCGCACGGAAACGCAGGCGCGACAGGATTCGCAGGCCGGGCGGTAGGCGATATTCTGGGAGCGGCGGAAACCGCCCTGCGTCAAGATGTCGTTCATCTCGGCAGCGCGGGGCCCTACCAGATGGGTAAACACCTTACGCTCCATCTCATGCGGCAGATACGGACACGTAGCCGGAGCCGTCAGATAAAACTGCGGAGATGGCGTTGTCTGCGTATTCATCTGTCGCGGAAATTTCCTTTGTCGAGACCGTGCCGTTTCCTGACAGCATGACCTAAGAATAAAAAACGTCAACAGCGGGACGGTTCTCGCCGTTCATATCGGTCTTCTAATTTTAGATATGGAGCGCTCGCGCCCCCGGGCAAAGAGAAAGCGGAGACTTTATTTCGTCTCCGCCTAGTGGTTTCAGCCGTGATCTCGGCCCAACGCTCAGGCCGTGCGGACCGTTGCGGTGCCGACCAGCAGGTCGTGGATGAGACGGCTGCGTTCGGTAAACAGGCCGGCAAGCAGGATGAGCGGCGTCAGCACCGAGTTGAGGATCCAGAACAGCGCCAGATGCACGATTGCCGTCAGGAAATCCATCGGCCGACCGTCGACGCGCACGATGGCGATCCCCATTGCGCGCATGCCGAGCGAGGCCTGGCTCCGCCCGCCGACAGTCAGGCCGAAGTAGATGCCGGCGACGATGACGAAGAGGGCAGGGTAGAGCAGGAAGCCGAGCCCGAGCGTGACGATCGACAGGAAGAACAGCACGATCGCCGCGGGGATGCACAGCAGCAGCACGATCAGATAGTCGAGGATGAAGGCGAAGACACGGCGGCTCAACACGCCGCTATAGGTGCGCCAGTCCTCCGGTGCGGCATAAAGCGGATTGGGGTTGTAGCTCATCTCAATCTCCTGCGGAAAAGCGATGCCGCAGATATGGTATCGGCAGAACCAAATACAACATTTCTGCCGGATTCATCGCCTGCTGAGGATTTTCGCCACCTCGATCGCGAAATAGGTGAGGATACCGTCGCATCCCGCCCGCTTGAACGACAGCAGCGTTTCGAGCATTGCCCGTTCGCCATCGATCCAGCCGTTCATCGCCGCCGCCTTGATCTGGCTGTACTCGCCGGAGACCTGGTAGGCGAAGGTCGGCAGGCCGAAGGCCTCCTTCATCCGCCAGCAGATGTCGAGATAGGGCAGGCCGGGCTTGACCATCAGCATGTCGGCGCCTTCCTCGACGTCCAGGGCCGCATCGCGGATCGCCTCGGTGCCGTTGGCCGGGTCGATATAATAGGTCTTCTTGTCGCCTTTCAGCAGCCCGCCGGTCGAGATCGCCTCGCGATAGGGGCCGTAGAAGGCGGAGGCGAATTTCGTCGCATAGCTCATGATGCCGACGCTCTGGTGGCCGGCCGCATCGAGCGCCATGCGGATCGCACCGATGCGTCCGTCCATCATCTCCGATGGCGCAATGATGTCGGCGCCCGCATCCGCCTGCATCACCGCGGCACGTGCTACCTGATCGACCGTCTCGTCGTTGACGATCTCGCCGTCTCTCAGAATACCGTCATGGCCGTGGCTGGTGAAGGGATCGAGCGCGACGTCGGTGATGACGCCGATATTGGGCACCGCCTTCTTGATCGCCGCCGTCGCCTGATTGATCAGATTGTTGGCTTCGAGGCTGTTCGAGCCGGTCTCGTCGCGCAGTTCCATCTCGATGTTCGGAAAGGTGGCAATCGCGGGAATGCCGAGGCCGGCCGCTTCGCGTGCGGCCTCGACCGCCTTGTCGATGCTCATGCGGTTGACCCCCGGCATGGCCGCGATCGGATCGACGATGCCGGAACCTGGCACGATGAAAATCGGCCAGATCAGGTCGTCGACCGTCAGCCGGTTTTCCTGCACCAGCCGGCGTGTCCAGTCCGACTTGCGGTTGCGCCGCATGCGGCGATGGCCGGTGATGTCGTCGACGAGATGCGTCCTGTCCTGCATGATATCTGCCCCTTGGGCCATTCCATTTATTGGAGCGCTCATTATCATGGCGCCTTGAAAATCCAAACCGGGCGATTGGCCGCGGCGGAAAAACCTGGCGCATAATGCCGAAATCAAAGTCGATTTTTCGGCATTATGCGCGCACTCGATATGATAGAGCGTCGTTTGCGCGTCGACAGACGCGAGGCGCTCTTTAAGAAGATGCAACCCCAAACCGATGTCTGCGCTATGGAAACCGATTCCCCGACGATACCGAAACGCACACTGGCGGATATCCTCTTCATTCTCTTTCTGAGACTGGTTGCCATATCCTGCTTCTGGTTCGGCCTGCAATATTGGGCAATGCTCGTCGGCTATTCGCTGGTCGGCGCCGGCCGCTTCGATCTTTTGAGCCTGCCATGGAAGGTGGCGAGCACCAGCCTCGCCGTACTTTTTCCCGTCGCCTCCCTCGGCCTCTGGCTCACCGTCTCCTGGGGTCCGGTCATCTGGGTGCTGGCTGCCGGCGGGCAAATCCTGATGTATGGCCTGTTGCCGGATATTTTCGGCCCCAACAGGCTGATCATCCTGCTGCATGTCATTGTCGCCGTGGTTTACTGGATTTTCCGCCTGCTGCTCTGGTTGGAAAAGCGCCGCCATCGCCGCCAGGTAAGTGTTGATTTACCCTGAGACAACGTGGGGCTACCGGTAAGGCTCCGTTAAGCCTGCGGTTTAAGTCGAATTTTATATGTATTCGATAGGGTCTCACTCAAGGCGGGAAGAAAATACACCGCCAAACAAACAGTGAGGCAGTCAATATGAACACGAAAATCAAGCCGCAGGCGGTATCGAACTTCCGTGACCAGCAGGATCAGGGCATCCGTGATCTTTACATGGAATCCCTTCATCTTGTTGAACGTCTTCACCGCCGTCTTCTCGACGTCATCAAGGACGAGTTCGACCGTCAGGGTCGCAGCGACGTCAACGCCATCCAGGCGCTGCTCCTTTTCAACATCGGCAATTCCGAGCTGACCGCCGGCGAGCTGCGCTCGCGTGGCTACTATCTCGGCTCCAACGTTTCCTACAACGTCAAGAAGCTGGTCGACCTCGGCTTCATCAACCACCAGCGCTCGCGCATCGACCGTCGCTCGGTCCGCATCAGCCTGACCGAAACCGGCCAGGACATCGCCGAAACGGTCGGCAAGCTCTACGAACGCCACATCACCTCGATCGACAAGGTCGGCGGCATCGGCACCGACGAATTCACCCAGATGAACAAGCTGCTCCAGCGTCTGGACCGCTTCTGGAACGACAGCATCATGTATCGCCTCTAAGACCCTTGACCTCCTTCAGGGTTGCAGAAAACCGGACGTGTCCCTGCGCGTCCGGTTTTGCCGTTTGCTGTCGAGTGGCATCTTTGCAACGCAAAGGCGGGCAAGCATTATCGCGGTATTCAAGCCGTCTTTTAGCCGTTATTAACCGGCACGGTTTAGCGCGTCATGGTTCGTTGTGTCGTATTTCCGGTAGCCGGGTCATCCGTCTTTCGGCCCGATAACACGAATTGGCCATATTGGTGTGGCAGCGGAAGGCTTAACAACCGGCGCTTTCAATGGACCGATCAGGACGCTCAGGCTGTCGCATCGCAATCTTGTGATGGGGCAAGCGGAAAGTTTTGATGTGCCGGGACAACAAATGCACGGAGATCTGCGTTAAAGCGCAGTGATATCTCAAAGAGCCGCGGCTTCTCTTTATCGCCGCATTCAGTGGTTGGGACTATGTCGAAGAAAAACGGAATTGAAGCTCTCTCGCGCCGCGCTTTCCTTGCGTCCGCGGCAACGGTTGGCGCCAGCGCGATTGCCGCACCGGCCTTCGCGCAATCGGCGCTCGATACGCTGATCAATGCACCGCGCCGCGGCAACTGGGACGACCAGTTTGACGCCAAGGCGGCTTCGCGTACGGCAAGCGCCGTCGTTTCCAATACCCCGATCCTTGGGCCCCAATCGGTCGCCAGCGCCCAGCAGGCGATCACGCAGTATCAGCAGATCGCGGCTGCCGGCGGCTGGCCTGAAGTCAATCCCGGCGACCAGCGCCTGCAGCTCGGCGTCAGCCATCCCGCAGTCCAGGCGCTACGCCAGCGTCTGGCGATAACCGGCGACTTGCCGCGCGAGGCCGGAATGTCGAGCGCCTTCGATTCCTACGTCGACGGCGCCGTCAAGCGCTTTCAGGCACGCCACGGCCTGCCGTCCGACGGTGTCCTCGGCGAATTCACGCTGAAGGCGCTGAACATCCCGGCCGACGTTCGCCTGCAGCAGCTGAACACCAATATCATCCGCCTGCAGACGTTTCCCGAGGACCTCGGCCGCCGCCACGTGATGGTCAACATTCCGGCTGCCTATGTCGAGGCCGTTGAAGACGGCAGTGTCGCAACGCGCCACACCGCGGTTGTCGGCCGCTTGAGCCGCCCGACTCATCTCGTCAACTCGAAGATCTACGAGGTCGTCCTCAATCCTTATTGGACCGCGCCGCGCTCGATTGTCGAGAAGGACATCATGCCGCTGATGCGCAAGGATCCGACCTATCTCGAAAAGAACGCCATCCGCCTGATCGACGGCAAGGGCAATGAAGTCGCCCCCGAGACCGTCGACTGGAACGGCGAGGCGCCGAACCTGATGTTCCGTCAGGACCCCGGCAAGATCAACGCCATGGCGTCGACCAAGATCAACTTCTATAACAAGAACGGCGAGTACATGCATGACACGCCGCAGCAGGGCCTGTTCAACAAGCTGATGCGCTTCGAATCGTCGGGCTGTGTCCGCGTCCAGAACGTGCGCGACCTGACGAACTGGCTGCTGCGAGAGACCCCCGGCTGGAACCGTCAGCAGATGGAGCAGGTGATCGCAACCGGCGTCAACACGCCGATCAAACTCGGCACCGAAGTTCCTGTCTATTTCGTCTACATCTCGGCCTGGGGCATGCCGGACGGCGTCGTCCAGTTCCGCGACGACATCTACCAGATGGACGGCAATGCCGAGCTGGCGCTCGATACGACGGCCGGCATGGAACAGCCGGTCCAGTAGGCGGCGGCCTCTGCATCGCATCTTCAAACCGCGCCTTCCCGGCGCGGTTTTTTATGCCGGGGCGGGCGCTCGGTAACGTGACCGCTCGTCTTCGGCGCGGCGCGGCCGCAAAAGAGCGGAAGCGCGCGGTTTGCTCAGCAAATGTCGTTCTTCGTATTGCCCTTGCCACAGCGGAAGGCTAATACCTCAGCGCATTCCAGTTGAGGAGCCCGCCCATGACCAATGCTTCCACCGAGTCCTTCTTCAACCGCTCGCTTGCGGACGTCGATCCCGAGATTTTCGGTGCGATCGGAAAGGAACTCGGTCGCCAACGGCACGAGATCGAACTGATCGCTTCCGAGAACATCGTCTCCCGCGCCGTGCTGGAAGCTCAGGGCTCCATCATGACCAACAAATATGCCGAGGGTTATCCCGGCAAGCGTTATTACGGCGGCTGCCAGTTCGTCGATATCGCCGAGGAGCTGGCGATCGAACGCGCCAAGAAGCTGTTCGGCGTCAATTTCGCCAACGTCCAGCCGAATTCCGGCTCGCAGATGAACCAGGCCGTGTTCCTGGCGCTGCTGCAGCCCGGCGATACGTTTATGGGCCTCGACCTGAATTCGGGCGGCCACCTGACGCATGGTTCGCCGGTCAACATGTCCGGCAAGTGGTTTAATGTCGTCTCCTATGGCGTGCGTGAAGGCGACAACCTGCTCGACATGGATGAAGTCGAGCGCAAGGCCAAGGAAACCAAGCCGAAGCTGATCATCGCCGGTGGCACTGCCTATTCCCGTATCTGGGACTGGAAGCGGTTCCGCGAAATCGCCGACTCGGTCGGCGCTTACCTGATGGTCGACATGGCCCATATTGCCGGCCTCGTTGCTGGCGGCCAGCATCCGTCGCCATTCCCGCATTGCCATGTTGCGACGACGACGACCCACAAGTCGCTGCGCGGCCCGCGCGGCGGTGTCATCCTCACCAATGACGAGGATCTGGCGAAGAAATTCAATTCGGCCGTTTTCCCCGGTCTGCAGGGTGGACCGCTGATGCACATCATTGCCGCCAAGGCCGTCGCCTTCGGCGAGGCGCTGCAGCCTGAGTTCAAGGATTACGCCGCCCAGGTCGTCAAGAACGCCAAGGCTCTTGCCGAATCGCTGATGGCGGGCGGCCTCGACGTCGTCTCCGGCGGCACAGACAACCATCTGATGCTGGTCGACCTGCGCAAGAAGAACGCCACCGGCAAACGCGCTGAGGCAGCTCTCGGCCGCGCTTACGTCACGTGCAACAAGAACGGCATTCCCTTCGATCCGGAAAAGCCCTTCGTCACCTCGGGCGTACGTCTCGGCGCGCCGGCCGGTACGACGCGCGGCTTCAAGGAAGCCGAATTCCGCGAAATCGGCAATCTGATCGTCGAGGTTCTCGACGGCCTGAAAGTCGCCAATTCCGATGAAGGCAATGCCGCCGTCGAAGCCGCCGTGCGTGGTAAGGTGGTCAACCTCACAGACCGCTTTCCAATGTACGACTACATGGGATAAGGAGTAGCGATGCGCTGCCCCTATTGCGGTTCGGAAGATACTCAGGTCAAGGATTCGCGCCCGGCGGAGGACAACACGTCCATCCGCCGGCGGCGTATCTGTCCGGATTGCGGCGGCCGTTTCACCACCTTCGAGCGTGTGCAGCTGCGCGAGCTGATGGTCATCAAGAAGACCGGCCGCAAGGTGCCCTTCGACCGCGACAAGCTGGTGCGCTCCTTCGAAGTTGCGCTGCGCAAACGCCCGGTCGAGCGTGACCGCATCGAGCGCGCCGTTTCCGGCATCGTTCGCCGGCTGGAAAGCTCCGGCGAGACCGAAATCTCCTCCGAGCAGATCGGCTTGCAGGTGCTCGAAGCGATGAAGAGCCTCGATGATGTCGGCTTCGTGCGCTACGCCTCGGTCTATCGGGATTTCTCGCTCGCCGAGGATTTCGAAAAGGTGATTTCCGAAATCAACGCCAAGATCGCCCGCGACCCGCTGGATAGGTGAGCCATGAGCGTCACGCCGCATGACGAGAATTTCATGGCGGCGGCGATTCGCCTGTCGCGCCGGCATCTCGGCCGCACCGCCACCAATCCCTCCGTCGGCTGCCTGATCGTCAGGGACGGCGTCATCGTCGGTCGTGCGGTCACCGCTGTGGGCGGCCGCCCGCATGCCGAGACGCAGGCGCTCGCCGAGGCCGGCGCGCTTGCCCGCGGCGCCACCGCCTATGTGACGCTCGAGCCCTGTTCGCATCACGGCAAGACGCCGCCCTGCGCCGAGGCGCTGATTGCCTATGGCGTTGCCCGCGTCGTGATCAGCGTCACCGATCCCGATCCGCGCGTCTCCGGCCGCGGCATCGCCATACTGGGCAATGCCGGCATCGAGGTGGATTCCGGCGTGCTGGAGGCGGAAGGCCGGCGTTCGCTCGCCGGTTATCTCACCCGCCAGACGAAGAATCGGCCCTATGTGACTCTCAAGCTTGCCGTTTCTGCCGACGGCATGATCGGCCGTCAAGGGGCGGGCCAAGTGGCGATCACCGGCCCGGAAGCCCGCGCTGAGGTGCAGGCGCTGCGCGCCGAAACCGACGCGATCCTCGTCGGCATCGGCACCGCGCTATCAGACGATCCGCTGCTGACGGTGCGGACGCCAGGTCTTGAAGCGCAGTCACCCATCCGCATTGTGCTCGATCCGTCGCTGGCATTGCCGCTGACGAGCAAGCTGGTCACGACGGCGCGGCAAGTGCCGGTGATCTTGGTCGCGAGTGAGGATGTTTCGCCATTGACGGCGGATGCCGAGGGGTTACCCCCCTCTGTCCTGCCGGACATCTCCCCCACAAGGGGAGAGATCGGCAAGGAGCGAGACCCGAATTCCCCGGCTTCTGTTAGCAACGGATCGTCTTCGCCGGATGTGGAGCTGGGAGCGAGCCCCCAGCCAATCTCCCCCCTTGTGGGGGAGATGCCCGGCAGGGCGGAGGGGGGTAACGCACCCGCCGCCGCTACGGACTTGGACTCCCGACGCACCGCACTCGAAGCCGCCGGTGTCGAGATCGTCTACTGCAATCCCTATCGCCCGGAAGTCCTGTTGCCGGCCTTGGCAACACGCGGGATTTCCTCGCTCCTGGTCGAGGGCGGCGCCAAGACCGCGCGGCTTTTCCTCGAGGCGGGCCTCGTCGATCGCATCCAGCTTTACCGGGCGCCTTTCGTCATCGGCGAAGGCGGTATTGAATCGCCGCTTGATGCAACCGACATACCATCGGGTTTTGCCCATACGGGCACGCTGATGTTCGGCGAAGATCGCCTGGACGAATACGAAAGAGGGCTTTGATGTTTACCGGAATAGTCACCGATGTCGGCACGGTCGAATCCGTTTCCCCGCTGAAGGAAGGTATCCGGCTGCGGGTCGCGACCGCCTATGACCCGACGACAATCGATATGGGCGCCTCGATCTCGCATGCCGGCATTTGCCTGACCGTCACCGCACTTCCTGACGAAGGCAGCAACGGCCGCTGGTTCGAGGTTGAGGCCTGGGAAGAGGCGTTGCGGCTGACGACGATCGGCACCTGGCGGGAAGGCAGCCGCATCAATCTCGAACGGTCGCTGAAGATCGGCGATGAACTCGGCGGCCACATCGTTTCCGGCCATATCGACGGCAAGGCGGAAATCCTCTCTGTGACATCGGAGGGCGACGCCACACGCTACCGTCTGCGAGCGCCGGAGCATCTGGCCAAATTCGTCGCCCCCAAGGGGTCGATCGCCCTCGACGGCACCTCGCTGACGGTCAATGCGGTCGACGGCACGGATTTCGACGTGCTGCTCATCCGCCACACGCTCGAGGTCACCACCTGGGGCGAGCGTAAGGCCGGCGATTTCGTCAATTTCGAAGTCGACACCATGGCGCGTTACGCCGCCCGGCTGGCTGAATTCCCGAGCGCCTGAATCGAAAACCTGTACCGGTTTCCAGGGCGCGCGCCGGTCAAATAGCTCACCAATCCGGGGACAGCTTCGTCAGATACTGGCCGTAGGCGCTCTTGCCGAGCTTCTCCGCGAGCTTGGCGAGGTCGTCCTGCGAGATGTAACCCATGCGCCAGGCGACTTCCTCGGGGCAGGCGATCTTGAAGCCCTGGCGTTTCTCCAGCGTGCTGACGAAACCTGCTGCATCGTGCAGGCTGTCCGGCGTGCCGGTGTCGAGCCAGGCATAGCCCCGGCCCATCAGCTCCACGAAAAGCTGGCCGCGCTCAAGATAGGTGCGGTTGACATCGGTGATTTCCAATTCGCCGCGCGGTGACGGCTTCAGGTTGGCAGCGATATCGACCACCTGCTGGTCGTAGAAATAGAGGCCGGTCACCGCCCAGTTCGATTTTGGCTCTTTCGGTTTTTCCTCGATCGACAGCGCATTCATCTTTTCGTCAAAGCCGACAACGCCATAGCGTTCCGGATCGGTGACGTGATAGGCGAACACCGTCGCTCCTTCCCGCCGGCTCGTGCCGGACTTCATGATTTCCGGCAGTCCGTGCCCGTAGAAGATGTTATCGCCGAGAACGAGTGCCGAGCTGTCGCCGTGCAAGAAGTCGGCGCCGATGATGAAGGCCTGGGCGAGGCCGTCCGGGCTCGGCTGTACGGCATAGGTCAGCGAAATTCCCCATTGCGAGCCGTCGCCGAGAAGGCGCTTGAAGGCTTCGACGTCGTGAGGCGTGGTGATGATCAGCAGCTCCCTGATGCCAGCGAGCATGAGCGTCGTCAGCGGATAGTAGATCATCGGCTTGTCGTAGACCGGCATCAACTGTTTCGAGACCGCCTGCGTGATCGGATGCAGACGCGTGCCTGTGCCGCCGGCGAGAATAATGCCCTTCATGCCCATCTCCTTAAAGACCCTTATTCAAAAGGTCTTGCATGACAATCGTCATAGACTGCTTCCACTCCGGGAGCCGGATTCCATATGTCCTGGCGAGCTTGTCGCCGTTGAGACGTGAATTGGCGGGACGCTTCGCCGGTGTCGGATAGTCCGCCGTTGGGATGCGCTCGACGCCGATGTTTCTGCCGCCGGATTTAGAAAGCTCCGTGAATATCTCTTCGGCGAAATCAGCCCAGCTTGCTTCGCCGCTGCCGGTCAGGTGAAAGGTGCCGCGGAGCGATGGCGCAGGGTCCGCTACGATACGGGTTGCTATCGCAAGAATCGCGTCGGCGATGTCGAGTGCCGAGGTCGGGCATCCCGTCTGATCGGCGACAACACGGAGATGATCGCGCGTCTCGGAAAGTCGCAGCATCGTTTTCAGGAAATTGGTGCCAAAGGGCGAATAGACCCAGGCGGTGCGCAAGATGACGTGGTTCGGGTTCGCCGCCGCGACGGCCGTCTCGCCCGCAAGCTTCGAACGTCCGTAGACGGAGATCGGCGCCGTCGTATCCTCTTCAGAATACGCGGAGGCCTTGTCGCCGCTGAAGACATAGTCGGTCGAAATGTGGATGATCGGGACCCTGATCCGCGCGGCAGCCTCGGCAACCGCCCCGGCGCCCGCCGCGTTGACGGAAAAAGCAAGCTCGGCTTCGCTCTCGGCCTTGTCGACCGCCGTATAGGCGGCGGCCGAGACGATCACATCCGGGCGCAGAGCCGGAAAGGCGGCTGCGATGCTTTCGGGATTCGCGAGGTCCATTTCCGGGCGCCCGACCGCGCTGATTTCGACGCCCGTTTCGGCGCCACGTCTGAGCAGCGACTGAACGACCTGGCCCCGTTTGCCGGTGACGGCGATGCGCATCGCTATCCTTCCTTGAAAACGCCGAGGCGTTCGCCGGAGTAGACGTTTTCGCGCAGCGGCCTCCACCACCATTCGTTTTCCAGGTACCAGTGCACGGTCTTCTCGATGCCGGTTTCGAAGGTCTCTTGCGCTTTCCAGCCGAGTTCGCCTTCGAGTTTCGAGGCATCGATCGCATAGCGTGCGTCGTGTCCGGGGCGATCCGTGACGTTGGTGATCAGACGTGCATGCGGTGCCTTGTCGCTGTAGACGCCGTCGAGAATAGCGCAGATGCGATGAACGACATCGATGTTCCTGCGCTCATTGCGGCCGCCCACATTGTATTTTTCGCCGGGGCGCCCTCTGGATGCAATGGTGAAGAGCG
The DNA here is from genome assembly GCF_019685025.1 of Rhizobium sp. NZLR8. NCBI lineage: Bacteria > Pseudomonadati > Pseudomonadota > Alphaproteobacteria > Hyphomicrobiales > Rhizobiaceae > Rhizobium > Rhizobium sp. NZLR8. Next base: position 479,132 of record NZ_JABDVY010000003.1, read on the forward strand.
CGCGGGCGTGGTCTTCGACATAGAGCCAGTCGCGGACATTTGCGCCGTTGCCGTAAACCGGAAGAGGCTTGCCCTCCAGCGCGTTCAGGATCGTCAGCGGAATGAGCTTTTCCGGGAAATGGAACGGGCCGTAGTTGTTGGAGCAATTGGAGACGACGACGGGCAGGCCGTAGGTGCGGTGCCAGGCGATCGCCAGATGGTCGCTCGCGGCCTTGGAGGCGGAATAGGGCGAGGACGGATCGTAAGGCGTCCTCTCCTCGAACAGGCCCTCATCGCCGAGCGAGCCGTAGACCTCGTCCGTCGAGACGTGCAGAAAGCGGAAGGCACTCTTGCGGCGGGCGTCAAGCCCATCCCAATAGTGCCGTGCGACATCCAGCAGGCTGAATGTGCCGACGATGTTGGTCTGAATGAAATCGGCCGCGCCCGAGATCGAGCGGTCGACATGGCTCTCTGCCGCGAGATGCGTGACGGTATCAGGGCGGAAGGACTCGAATGCTTCCTGCATCCCGGCGCGGTCGCAGATGTCGGCGCGCAGGAATTGATAGTTCGGCGCCGATTCGACGGATGTCAGCGATGCCAGATTGCCGGCATAGGTCAGCGTGTCGACATTCATTACCTCGGCGCCGATCTCGCTGACGAGATGGCGCACCAATGCCGATCCGATGAAGCCCGCTCCGCCCGTGACCAGTATGCGCATCGTCGATCAATCCTGGGGTTGCTGTGCTGAATAGGAAAAATGGCCTGGCAGATCGGCGAGCCGCGGCAGCGTCTTGTCCTTGTCGGACGACACCATGTCTCTCTCATCGAAGGGCCAGCGAATGCCGATCACCGGATCGTTCCACGCGATGCCCCGATCATGCTGCGGGCTGTAGGGTGCGGTTACCTTGTAGCTGATGACGCTGTTCGGCTCGATCGTTGCGAATCCGTGTGCAAAACCGGCCGGTATCCAGAGCTGCTTGCCGGTCTCCGGCGAGAGCTCCTGAGCGAGCCATTTGCCGAAGCTCGGTGATCCCTCGCGAATATCGACGACGACATCCATGATCCGGCCGGCAAGGCAGCGCACCAGCTTGCCCTGTGCGAAGGGCGGGATCTGGAAATGCAGCCCCCGGACGGTGCCGGCCTGCGCCGAAAGCGATTCATTGTCCTGGATGAACGTGACGTCGGCCACATTTTCCCGGAACCAGGCATCCTTGAATACCTCGGAGAAGTAGCCGCGGTGATCGCCGAAGCGTGGCGGCGTAATTGCGACGATGCCCTCGATGGCCGCGGCCTCAATGCGCATGACGTACCTTTTCTGCGGCCTTCATCAGGCGCCAGCCTTCATGACGCTCATCAGCATGTCCGCCTGCGAGCGGCTCCGCATGGCCGCAAGGCCTGTCGCGGCAATGGCATCGCGCTCGTCGGCATCTGCGATCAGCTTGTAGCAGCGCTTGATCATGTCGTCATAGGGCTCAATTGCCAAGCCGCCGATGAAGGGTTGGAGGTCTGGATCGTTGATGTCGCCTTCCGTCAGCACGCAAACGCGATTGGCGAGCAGATAGGAAATGCGGACGATCTCGAAGACGCCGCTCGCATAATGATGGATGTTTATGACGATCTTGGCGCGGGCAATCGCCGCATCGCGTTCCGCACCATAGATGTTGAAGAGATGCGCGACCTTGAGCCCGCCGTCCTTCAGCGTCGTCAGGATATGGTGGCGGCGTTCGTTTATCGAGCCGTAGAAGAGCACTTCGATATCTTTGACGGGGGCGTGCTGTATCTGGCTGAGGCAGCGGCTATAACCGATTTCGAGGACACCGGCGTGATCAATGCCCTTGGCGGCGAGATTTTCCCGGTTGCGCGGGCTGTAGTCGAGAACCGGAAGCGATTTCAGGATCGAGGTGTAGCGCGAATTGATCCAGATGCTTTCTTCGGACACCTGCTCTAGATTGATGACGACGCTGTCCTTCGGCAGATGGCTGACGATTTCGGGGGCGAGAAGATTGCCGCCGTAGATGATCGGCGCACGGCCGGCGAATGCGTCCATGTCGCGGACGATCGGTGCCGAGCCGCCGAGTTCTTCGAAGGCGCCTTGCAAGCCGAGTGCGACTTCATCGAAGGCGTGGCTGTGATTGTAGTTTTCGGGCGTCACGATCCAGATGCAATGACGGTCCTTGTGTGCCTGCCACCCGCCGGCAAAGGGCTGCAATGCGTTGTGGAGCGGCTGCTCGATTTTCGGCGCGGCTGGCATAGCGGGCCTGTCCGTCCGTACCTGCAGCTGCTGCACCGGAGAGGCGCCTGAAGCCTGCGGAGCATGGGCGCGCATCAATTCGCGGTCGCCGATGAATTGGCCGCGCGGCATCCAGCCGGGCGGATCATCAGCCCCCCAAATCAGATGCGGCTGCTTGATGAGCGGCTGGCGGCCTTGCTGCCACGTGGTCAGGAGAGCCTCGTCACGGCTCCGTAGAAAGGCTTCCTTGGCGGCGAAGAGGCCATGCAGCAACCGGCCGAGGCGGACACCGAACTTCCATTCGAAATCGGCAACGGTCGGTACGAAGGCGGCGATCTTCAATCCGGAGGCGATGGCCTGCTGGACATAAAGCCCGAGCAGACGCTCGATCACGAAGGGGCGCATCGTCGCGTTGGCATCGCGTGAATAGTGAGCCGTGCCGGCATAGGCGGTGCCCGCGGCCGTGCCAGCGCACGCCTGGTTTTCCAGCGACTCGAGAATGCGTTCGCAAAAGGCGATATACCCGGACCAGAATTTCCGATTGCCGCAGAAATAGTTGCAGAACATGAAGGCAGTCTTGTCCTGCGGCGGCGCGATCGGATAGCCGAGCTCCTGGATATGCAGAAAGATCGGCTCCATGCCGGGGTGACCGCCAAGCAGCGAATGTTCCCAGACATTGCTGTAGATCGCCGCGTGGCCGATCAGCGGATTGTAAAGATAGGCATCCGCACCCTCTGCCCTGGCCTTTTCCGCCTCGGTGACAAAGGACGGGAAGCTCGTCACCGACTTCATCTCGAATTTGCTGGAGAGTAGCCCCCAGAACACGTCGTCGCCGAGGCCGATCGCCTCGTGATGCTGATGCAGGGTGAGGAAGAGCTCATATTCGCGGGTCGTAGCGTGCGTATTGAACGAGATGTCGAGCGGCATGGCAGCGGCATCGAGCTGACTGCGCTGCGAAGGATCGAGATAAGGCTGATAGATAATCACGGATCCCGTGCCGGCAGCCTTCTCCGTGAGAAGCGCCAGATCAGGAAGACCGGCCGGTAGAGCGGAAATGGGCTGATTGATCGTCAAGGTTTTGTCCTTCGCGAATGGTTACCGTCTGCATAGGCAATCCGCAGAACGGCAATTCGAGCCTGTTTGGTGCCTACTATTTGAGTTGAAGCTTGCGCCACACTGTTCGCAGAACTTTCGCTGATCAGCCTGGAGGGGTGTGGGAACTCGACGATCCGCAGTCAATTTCTCTAGCCAGATTTATTGGCTCAGCCGCTCCTGCTGCCAGTGCCGCAGTTGCGATGTTACGTTTGGAATTGGGCCGCTCGGTTTATACGCCGCTTTTATAGACCCCATCATTCGATACGGTAGCGATATCCCCGAACAAGGACCCAGGTAGGCTATTGCCATAGAGTTCGGCTATCCGTTTGATGAGAAGATAGCTTCCCAGACGCTCCTGGCAAAATGAGATCGCACGTTTCTGCACGGGATCTTCGGCTTGAAACGGTTGATATCGTTTCGCAAATTCAAAAGACGGCGCGACAAGGCGCACAAAAGTTTCCAGCCACCAGTCCGTCGGATACGTGCCGAGTTCAATGCCTCCTGGAACGAAAGTGCTGGAATTAAAAAAATTCAAAGCTTCGGCTTGCGTTAAACTGTTTGCTTCGATTGAGAGCGCCGTATATCTCATAAAGTCAACAATACTGTGAAAGCGTGCATAGTGTTGAGATATGTTATGGAGATTTAACGGCCGAGGTAGAAAGAAACTTTCTGAAAAAAGCGCCGGATTCTCCGGTCTTGTGATGTCTGCCTCTTCTGACGTCGTTGTATTCATCCCGGGATATTCGGGATTCGGTGTTCCTATTTTTAGTCGCGTTAGAAATTTACGATACTGCCAGATAGTAATGTTACGAGGTTTTACTGATTCTTCCGAAACGACTTTTGCAATGACTATCGTTCCAAGCGATCCCGACAATTTCGCGTGAAGCTCCTCCGGCTCACTGAAAAAATCATAACCGGCAATGACGTCCATACCCTTGTTTTCCAGAGGAAGTTTAGAATTGAGCCATATGATTTTCGAGCCCGCGGGAGGAGGGTAGCTCGGCAAATCCTTATGGCAAACAATGTAAATGGTCATATTTGTAATTAGCCTCTTATGGATGGGGCGTAAGGGGGCGAAGGTATCTGCCTCTGTGGCGACCCTAAAGCGCGTTCCTTGCGCGTAGCCGGTGCGAAGGACCCATTCGGGGATGAAGTCGGGTGCCGCAAGCTGAGGTCGTCGACATCCTTTTGCTTGAGCTTGCTGTTGCCGTTGGCGATATCGGCAAGTGTCAGCAAGCCCACAATGGCGCGCGCTGCGCTGCCCGTTTGGCGGAATTCCCTAACGCGAAAACTGAATGATCTCGCCGTTATACTGCGTGCGCGTAGTCTCGCGAAAACCGAGTTTGGCTGCGACCCTCAACGAGGCCTGGTTTTCCGGGCTGACGATGCAGCTCATCGGTTTTCCCGGGAAATAACTCTCCGCCCAGCCGATCAGGGCGGTCAGCGCCTCGGTGGCATAACCGCGGCCGTGCGCCGAGGGCATCAGAGCCCAGCCGACCTCCATCGTTCCCTCGATCGACGGCGTCATCTCCCGGCGGGATTCCATGAAACCGGCCTCGCCGATGAACCGGCCGCTCGCCTTTTCGATGATTGCAAGGAAGCCGAAGCCCATATGGTGCCACATGCCGGCAAGGCGCAGCATGCGGCTCCAGCTCTGCTCTCGCGTCGACGGTACACCGCTGATGAAGCGGACGACGTCTTCGTCCGCCCATAGCACTGCATGCATCTCGAAATCGGCGAGGCGGTGAGGGCGGAGCGTCAGCCGTTCCGTTTCGAGGGTCGGAATGTCGGTCATATCGGGTCCTTCACGCTCCGGGTTCGCCATCCCAATAGTCGAGATCGCCCTCCGGCCGTCCGATATGGCGGAAGCGCCCGGGGTTGCTATCGTCGCTGTTGGTCTTGGCCCTGTTGGTTTTGGCCAGAAACTTTCCGGAATCGGGATATTCGACGATTTCGGTCTTCGCCACCGTCGAAATGCCGAGATAAACGAGCGGTGCAGTGCCGGTATTGATGATCTGGTGCGCCGTCTCCGGCCCACCGGCCGGCGCGCCGAGCACGTCTCCCGCCTTGATCGCATGGCGCTCGTCGCCGAAGCGGTATTCGCCGGCGCCTGCTATTACATAGAAAAGCTCGTCTTCGACGTGGTGATTGTGGAAGGGGCAGCCCGATTTGCCCTGCGGCACTTCGTTGTAGCTGACACCGAGACCGGCCAAGCCGAGAAGCGTGCCGAACGAAGTATCGGCGCTTTCATAGAACTCGCCCTGTTTCCAGTGGTCGAGTTTGAGATCGGCGGTATTGATCACCGCGTTCGGTTCCGTCGCCATGATGTCCTCCTGTTGCAGGGAGAGAAGCCATCATCGCGGCGAATAATTCAATGCTTATTTGGGCCTATTTGGGCCTATCTGGCCTGGGAAATCCCCGGCATGGGCGGAGAGGAGACCGCCGCCCATGCTTTGAGCGCCGCGCACCGATGGGACGCGATGCGCTGAAGCGTCAACGGACGTAGAAGGTCAAGCTTCCGTCGGCTGCCTGTTCGGCATTGACGATGTTACGGACATCGACGCCTTCATTGTTAAGCCGATGGGCAAGCGACCTGTTGGCGTCGATCGAGGCCTGGATGCCGTGAACGGCCTGGCCGGAACGTTCCGGCGCCGAGCGCGGACCGGTCGTTTCGTCGTCGAGGTTGCGCCAGTTATGGACCTGCTCGACGTTGAAATCGTTGCCGTGGAAGCTCCTGAGTGTCTGCTCGATACCCTGGGCAGTGTTCATCCCAAGGCTTTCGGCCCGGCTGACGCCGGCAAATCCGAGGGAGGAGAGGGCGGCGGCGATAGTGATGGTGACAACGCGGTTCATGATAGTATCCTTTTCATCTGCTTTGACGGTCGACTGTCGTTGCAGGGGATCGTCTGCGTCACGACATGGAATTGGCGTTGTCCCTTTCGCGATTCAATGGGTTAAGTCACTGAAAATCCATTAAGAATTGTTCATGAATACGGCCTTTGAATTGCCGTCTTCCAGGCATCCGGAAAAGCTGATTTCAAAGGCTTGCCCGCTGACGCAGCCGTGGCGCGGCTATCCCTTTGCTGATATTTCAATTTTGGCGTTGCGGCATCGGGCGAAAGTGCTTGCCATTCCTGCGAAGGCATGTTTTGACCGCGGCCTGCCGAGTGGAAAACGCCCCGCAAAACGAAGGTGAACCATGCCGAGAGAGACCGCTCCCCATATTTTGATCGTTGAGGCCCGCTTCTACGACGACATGGCCGACGCCTTGCTCGAAGGCGCCACCTTCGCATTGGAACAGGCCGGCGCCACCTTTGAGGTCGTCACGGTTCCCGGCGCACTGGAAATTCCAGCGGCGATTGCCATGTCGCTCGATGGAGACGACAATGGTGGAACGCATTATGATGGCTATGTCGCGCTTGGCATGGTCATCCGCGGCGAGACCTATCACTTCGATATCGTATCGAATGAATCCTCGCGGGCTTTGATGGATCTTGCGGTCAGCGAGTCCCTTGCCATCGGCAACGGCATTCTGACCGTCGAAAACGACGAACAGGCATGGGCGCGTGCGCGCCGCTCGGATAAAGACAAGGGCGGATTTGCCGCTCGCGCAGCTCTGACCATGATCGAGCTGAAGCAGAAATTGGGTGCATAACGAATGAACGACGACAAGACGGAACGGCCGGTCAAGACTGCAAACCAGCGGGGCGCTGCCCGACTTGCTGCCGTTCAGGCGCTTTATCAAATGGATGTCGGCGGCACTGGTGTCCTGGAGATCGTCGCCGAATACGAGGCGCACCGTCTTGGCCAGGAACTCGACGGCGCGACCTATCTGAAGGCCGACGCCGCTTGGTTCCGTTCGATCGTCTCCGGCGTCGTGCGCGATCAGACCCATCTTGATCCGCTGATTGCTGCGGCCCTGCAGGATGATTGGGCTTTGTCGCGTCTCGACAGCACCGTGCGCGCCATCCTGCGCGCCGGCGTCTTCGAGATCACCGACCGCAAGGACGTCCCGGTGGCGGTCATCGTCACCGAATATGTCGAGATCGCCCAGGCCTTCTTCGATGACGACGAGCCGAAGCTCGTCAACGCCGTGCTCGACCGCATCGCGAAGCAGGTCCGCGGCGAGGCGAAGAAATAACTCCTTAGCCGCCAAACAATCTCCCGCCTCTTTCTTTGAACTGCAACGGTTTTTCGCCTGTTGCGGTCTTGACGCCACGTAATCGACCAAGCAATCTCCGCACCGCTTAGCTGTGGCATTTCTGTGGAGAGGAAAGGCGATTCGGCGGCGTTTTTGCCGGAGAAGGAGTGATCTCCGGCCTATGGGAGGAAAGAGCGAAATGACCATTCTTTTATGCGTAATTGCATGCGGTCTGCTCTCGGTGGTCTATGCCGCCTGGGCAACTCGGTCGGTGCTTGCCGCCGATCAGGGCAACAGCCGCATGCAGGAGATCGCGGGCTATATCCGCGAGGGCGCTCAAGCCTATTTGACGCGCCAGTACAGAACCATTGCCCTTGTTGGCGTTGTCGTTTTCATCGCAGCCTGGCTGCTTCTTTCCGCCACGGCCGCCATCGGCTTCCTGATCGGCGCTGTGCTTTCCGGGGCTGCCGGCTTCATCGGCATGCACGTCTCCGTCCGCGCCAATGTGCGCACCGCCCAGGCTGCTTCCGCGAGCCTTTCCGCCGGCCTCGACATCGCCTTCAAGTCTGGTGCGATCACCGGCATGCTGGTGGCTGGCCTGGCACTGCTCGGCGTCTCCATCTACTATACCATTTTGACCTTCGGCCTCGGCCATGAGAGCGGCTCGCGCGAAGTCGTCGATGCGCTGGTGGCGCTGGGCTTCGGTGCTTCGCTGATCTCGATCTTCGCCCGTCTCGGTGGTGGCATCTTCACCAAAGGCGCCGATGTCGGCGGCGACCTTGTCGGCAAGGTGGAAGCCGGCATTCCCGAAGACGATCCGCGCAACCCGGCAACGATTGCCGACAATGTCGGCGACAACGTCGGCGACTGCGCCGGGATGGCCGCCGACCTTTTCGAGACCTATGCGGTTTCCGTCGTCGCCACCATGGTCCTCGCTTCGATCTTCTTTGCCGGAGCGCCGATCCTCCAGTCTGCGATGATCTATCCGCTGGCGATCTGCGGTGCCTGCATCATCACCTCGATCATCGGCACCTTCTTCGTCAAGCTCGGCTCGAACGGCTCGATCATGGGCGCTCTTTACAAGGGCCTCATCGTCACCGGCCTGCTGTCGATCGTCGGTCTCGGCGCCGCCACCTCGCTGACGGTCGGCTGGGGCTCGCTCGGCACGGTCGGCGGCGTCGACATTTCAGGCGCGCACCTCTTCTTCTGCGGCATCGTCGGCCTCGTCGTCACCGCGCTGATCGTGGTGATCACCGAATATTATACCGGCACCGGCAAGCGTCCGGTCGTCTCGATCGCCCAGGCCTCGGTCACCGGTCACGGCACCAATGTCATCCAGGGCCTGGCCGTCTCGCTGGAATCGACGGCACTGCCGGCGATCGTCATCGTCGGCGGCATTCTCGCCACCTACCAGCTCGGCGGCCTTTTCGGCACCGGCATTGCGGTCACGGCGATGCTGGGTATTGCCGGGATGATCGTCGCCCTCGACGCATTCGGACCGGTGACGGACAATGCCGGCGGTATCGCCGAAATGTCGCATCTACCGCCGGAAGTGCGTAAATCTACGGATGCGCTCGATGCTGTCGGCAATACGACCAAAGCCGTCACCAAGGGTTATGCCATCGGTTCCGCCGGCCTCGGCGCACTGGTTCTTTTCGCAGCCTACTCCTACGACCTCAAATATTTTGCGGCGAATGGCGACAAGTTCCCTTATTTCGCCGGCATAGGCGAAATTTCCTTCGATCTTTCCAACCCCTATGTCGTGGCGGGATTGATCTTCGGCGGTCTCATTCCCTACCTCTTCGGCGGCATCGCAATGACCGCCGTCGGCCGTGCGGCCGGTGCGATCGTCGAGGAAGTTCGCCGTCAGTTCAAGGAAAAACCGGGCATCATGGAGGGCACGGAAAAGCCGGATTACGGCAGGGCCGTCGACCTTCTGACCAAGGCCGCCATCCGCGAGATGATCGTGCCGTCGCTGTTGCCGGTGCTGGCGCCGATCGTCGTCTATTTCGGCGTTCTTCTCATCTCCGGCTCCAAAGCCTCGGCCTTTGCTGCGCTCGGCGCATCGCTGCTTGGCGTCATTATCAACGGCCTCTTCGTCGCCATTTCGATGACATCGGGTGGCGGCGCCTGGGACAATGCCAAGAAGAGCTTCGAGGATGGTTTCGTCGACAAGGACGGCGTGCGTCACATGAAGGGCTCGGATGCGCACAAGGCCTCGGTCACTGGCGATACCGTCGGCGATCCCTACAAGGACACCGCCGGCCCCGCCGTCAACCCGGCGATCAAGATCACCAACATCGTTGCGCTGCTGCTGCTCGCCGTTCTCGCCGGTTGAGCCATCGTGTGCAGGCACCGCGGTTCGCCGCGGCGCCTGACACGGAGAAGAACGCTGTAACGCCTTGAATTATGAAGTAAAAAACCCGCCGGAGCTGCTCCGGCGGGTTTTCGTATGAGGTGTATTCGATCAGCGCAGGCTGCTTGGGTTCTGCGGCGTACCGCCGGCGCCACCGCCGAACAGGCTGCGGGCAGCGCTCGCGGCACTGCCGCCGGAGAGCATCTGCTGCAGGAAGGTGAGTTCCTTGCCGCCGGTCGGCGTGACGCGCCCGACCGTGTCGAACACCTTGCCGTCCTGCAGGGTATAGTTGGCGCGGCGACTGACGACGCCGTCCTTGTCGAAATAGACCGCCAGAACGCTCTGATCGACGACTTTCAGTTTCTGGAAGGCGACCGCACGCGTGCGTCGCTGCGAAATGTAATAGAAGACTTCACCGTCGAAGGTCGCCGTCGTCGACGGGGTGCCGAGCGAAAGCAGCACCTGCTCGCGGCTCGAGCCCTCCGGAACGAGGTTCAGCGACTGCTGGTCGGCGACATATCCGCCATTGAGCACGGTGCTGGTCTGGCAACCGGAAAGAGCGGTGGTGGAGGCGATTATGAAGGCAATGGCCGCACTGCTGAAGAATTTCACGTCAGACTTGAAATACCGTTTCTTCAACGACATCTACTCCCTTGAGTATCGATAGCAGCCATTTTGGGCCTTGCACGCTTTACCTCCTGCAAAACCATTGTGGCCATTCCGGGTCAAATGTCCCGAATTCGCTTCGCTGACGCATCGAAGGCGTCGTCCCGAAACTGGCCATGATCGGCATTGCAATTCGCGCCTGCTTCGGTAAACCAGCTTTCGAAATCATGCAACAAGGCCAGAGGCCAGCCGGCGTGAAGAATGAGGCATTTCCGGAAAAAACAATGATCTTCGGGCTCTTCCGTAAGAAAAACAACAATCAAGCAATCGTCGACAGGCAATATGCGGCGCTGACGGCGGCCGCGCGCATGCCTGAGATTTATCAGCGGCTCAATGTGCCGGACACGGTCATGGGCCGTTTCGAGATGCTGTCGATCGTCATGATTCTATTTTTTCGCCGCACGCGTGCTTCCGGCACCAGCGGCCAGGAGATCGCCCAGGAGATCGTCGACGCTTTCTTCCAGGATATCGACTATTCGATCCGTGAACTCGGCATCGGCGACAACAGCGTGCCGAAGCGGATGAAGAAGCTCGCCGGCATGTTTTATGGCCGCCTCGAAGCCTATTCGAAGGCGATGGACACGGGCGATGCCGAAGCGCTCTCTGGGGCACTCACGCGCAATATCTACCCGGAAAGCTCGGCACCGGCCGATATGTCCGGCCTCGCCGGGTGGATGATCGCCGCGGAAGCGCATTTATCCGCCATTGCCGAAGAGGAGATCGCCACCGGTTCGGCAGCGCTCCCACCGGTCGCCACCCCACCGGTCACTTGGCCACCGGTCGATTGAAGGAGGAAACGATGAAGAACAATCGGGACAATGTTCCCTTCTCCTATCACGTCAAGGTCGGCCATATCTCGGCCAACCCCGTCGAGGTCCACGTCGAGGCAGACGCCAAGGAACTGAAGGGGCTTGCCGAGACCTGGAACATTGTCTCGGTCGACAATCTCAGCGCCGACCTGCAGATCGCCCGCTGGAAACGCGACGGCGTGCGCATCAAGGGCCGCGTAAAGGCGAAGCTCGTCCAGTCCTGCGTCATTACGCTGGAACCGGTCGAATCCGCCATCGACGAGAGCTTCGAGCAGATCTTCGTGCCGGACGGCTCCAAGCTTGCCCGCCAGGCCGGTAATGACGCCGGCGAGATGTTGCTCGATCCGGACGGCCCTGATCTGCCCGAGACCTTTGTCGGCGATACGATCGATGCCGGCGAGTTGGTTGTCGAATTTGCCGCTCTGGCGATCGATCCCTATCCGCGCAAGAAGGACATCGAATTCGACGGCCATATCGAGGATGGCGGCGAAGACGACAAAAAGCCCTCGGCTTTCGCTGCCCTCAAGGATTGGAAAAAGGACTGAAGCGTCTCTGGCATTTGACATAATTCAGTTGTAAGCGACGCCAAAACCGGTATTTTGGCCGAAATTTCGCCATCGGCGAAAAGAAGGATCAGGGACGCGTGATCAGAATATCTCTCGACCTCATGGGTGGCGACTTTGGTCCCCAGGTTGTCATTCCCGGCGCCGCCAAGGCGTTGGATCGGCATCCGGATATTTCCTTCGTTTTCTACGGTCTCAAGGAACAGTGCGATCCGGTTCTCGCCAAGTTTCCGAAGCTTAGGGAAAAATCGCTCTTTCACGATTGCGAGCTTGCCGTCAGCATGGAGGAGAAGCCGAGCCAGGCGCTTCGCCGCGGCCGCTACATCTCCACCATGTGGCGCTCGATCGAGGCGGTGAAGACGGGGGAGGCCGATGTTGCGGTCTCGGCCGGCAATACCGGGGCGCTGATGGCGATGGCGAAGTTCTGTCTGCGCACGATGGCCAATATCGAGCGCCCTGCGATCGCCGCGATCTGGCCGACGCTTAAAGGGGAGAGCATCGTGCTCGACGTCGGTGCGACGATCGGCGCCGATGCCCAGCAACTGATGGATTTTGCTCTGATGGGCGGCGCCATGGCGCGGGCGCTGTTCGAGGTCGAACGTCCTACGGTCGGCCTTCTGAACGTCGGCGTCGAGGAAATGAAAGGCCAGGAAGAGGTCAAGGAAGCCGGTCGGCTGTTGCGCGAGGCAAACATCGATTCGCTTGAATATTCCGGCTTTGTCGAGGGCAACGACCTTGGCAAGGGCACGGTCGACGTCGTCGTCACCGAAGGGTTTTCCGGCAATATCGCTCTGAAGACCGCTGAAGGCACCGCCAAGCAGATCGGTGAATATCTGCGTGCCGCCATGTCGCGCACGCTGCTCGCCCGCATTGGCTACCTCTTCGCCAAAAGCGCCTTCGACATGCTCCGCGAGAAGCTCGATCCGAGCAAGGTCAATGGCGGCGTGTTTCTCGGCCTGAACGGCATCGTCATCAAGAGCCATGGCGGGGCGAATGCCGAAGGCATCGCCGCGGCCATCGAAGTCGGCTACGACATGGCCAAGAACGGCCTCAATCAGAAAATAGAAAACGATCTTAAGAAATATCATGCCAAGCGGCTGCCCCCCATGGGCCCGGAAGCTGCATGAGCAATGGGGTTCAATCGACTATGATCCGTTCAGTGGTTCGCGGGTTCGGAGCCGCACTTCCGAAGCGCGTGATGACCAATGGTGACATGGAGGCGATCGTCGACACGTCAGACGAATGGATCGTCCAGCGCACCGGCATCCGCCAGCGTTATCTCGCTGGCGATGACGAGACGACGGCGTCGCTCGGCGAGGCCGCGGCGCGCGCAGCCCTTGCCAATGGCGGCCTGACGCCTGATGATATCGATCTCATCATCTGTGCCACCTCGACGCCGGATAACACCTTTCCGGCAACCTCGGTCAATATCCAGAACCGCCTCGGCATGAGTCACGGCTTCGCCTTCGACGTCCAGGCCGTCTGCACTGGTTTCGTCTATGCGGTGACGACGGCGGACGCCTATATCCGCGGCGGGCTTGCAAAGCGCGTTCTCGTCATCGGCGCCGAGACTTTTTCGCGCATTCTCGACTGGAACGACCGCACCACCTGCGTGCTTTTCGGCGACGGCGCCGGCGCGATCGTGCTCGAAGCGACCGAGGGCGAGGGGACTGTTGCCGATCGCGGCGTGCTGACCGCGCATCTGCGCTCGGACGGCTCTCACAAGGAAAAACTCTATGTCGATGGCGGACCGTCGACGACGGGCACCGTCGGCAAGCTGCGCATGGAAGGCCGCGAGGTCTTCAAATATGCCGTCGGCATGATCACCGATGTCATTCAGGCGGCTTTCGATTCGACCGGCACGACAGCCGATGACCTCGATTGGCTGGTGCCGCACCAAGCCAATCGGCGCATCATCGACGGTTCGGCCAAGAAGCTGAATATCGATGCGGCGAAGGTCGTCATCACAGTCGATCTGCACGGCAATACCTCGGCGGCCTCGATCCCGCTTGCACTTGCGACCGCTGCTGGCGATGGCCGCATCAAGAAGGGCGACCTGGTGATGCTCGAAGCGATGGGCGGCGGCTTCACCTGGGGCGCCGTTCTGCTGCGCTGGTAGGCACGAATCCTAAAAAACTGGCGGCGAACAAGAGCTTGACCGTAAGGCGCAAGACAAATACTCTTCATGCGATTTCACAAAATATTTGTAGTGGGCGGGGAAACCATGACCGGAAAAACAGTGACGCGAGCAGACCTGGCGGAATCCGTTTTCCGAAAGGTCGGGCTTTCCCGGACCGAATCTGCGGAACTTGTGGAAACCGTCATCGACGAAGTTTGCAACGCCATCGTGCGTGGTGAAACCGTCAAGCTTTCCTCCTTCGCCACCTTCCAGGTGCGCGACAAGAACGAGCGGATCGGCCGCAACCCGAAGACTGGCGAAGAGGTTCCGATTTCCCCGCGTCGGGTCATGACCTTCAAGGCGTCGAACGTGCTGAAGACGCGCATCCTCAAGGCGCATGTGTCTCGCAAGGTCAAGCTGAAGCCGCAGAATCCGGCCTCTTGATCATCTGCTTCCCGTTTCTAAACAGCATTTTTTCTCTCCGCACTGTCCTGCGTTGTGCGCAACGTCGACACATGACTTGAATTGTCGGCGCCAAACCGTTGAAATATGATGAGTCGCCGTAGGATCGAGCCGCGAGGTCGCGTAGCAGCATGACGTTGGACAAGAGCCCCGATGCCTTTCGCACCATCAGCGAAGTCGCAGACGATCTTGATCTGCCGCAGCATGTGCTGCGCTTCTGGGAGACGCGTTTTCCCCAGATAAAGCCGATGAAGCGCGGCGGTGGCCGTCGTTACTACCGGCCCGAGGATGTGGATCTCCTCAAGGGCATCCGGCATTTGCTCTATGATCATGGCTATACGATCAAGGGCGTGCAGAAGCTTTTGAAGACCAACGGCAACAAGTTCGTCATATCCGTCGGCCACGGCGATCTTGCCAGCGTCGAGGCGCTTGCGTCGGGCGTCCAGGAGGCTATTGCCGGTGAACCGCGCGTCGGCATGGCCGATGAAGACCAGATTGTCGGCCGTGCCAAGGCGCCGATTACCCGCCGCTTCTTCAACTTTGTGGCTGGCGACGACGAGCAGGAAGTCTCGATTGGCAAGTCGAGCGTCGGCAAGGAAGACCGGGCATTGCTGCAGGAAGCGCTCTACGACCTGCTGGAATGCAAACGCCTGCTCGATCAGGTGCGCTGACCAGAAAACAACTCTTTGCATTTATGCATCGTTAACCCGGAACCGCAGCCCACGTCCGGGCGACATGCATTAGGCTTCGGTAAGCCGCTTCATCGCCTGTTCGAGTTCGCTGAGCTGGAAGGGTTTTTGCAGTACGGGCAATGTGCTTGGGCTGCTGCCAGCAGGGGCGGCGCCATATCCCGTCGCGTAGATATAGGGTTTGCCGCGTTCGTCGAGCAGTTTTGCAACCGGCAGCGAACTCTGCCCTGCAAGCGAGACATCCAGAATTGCAGCGTCGAACTCCGTCTCCCTGGCTGTTGTCAGCGCCCGTTCCAGATCGGGCGCACTGGCGCAAACCCGGTAGCCGAGATCGGCGAGCATGTCCTCAAGTAACATTGCAATCAGCGCGTCGTCTTCGACGATGAATATGTCTTTCATGTTCCCATCCACCCATTCCCCTTGCTGGGCATGGAAATATGTGGACCCCTTGCACGGCTCGTCAAGGTGTCGTGGCCGGCAGTGCGAGAATCAACATATTGCCGGGTGAAATTCGATGTGTAAAAGCTGGGATGCCGTTTGCGCAACGGCTCCTGCATAATTCCTTAAATCCGAATCGGTTCAAAGATAAAATCATGCGGAAAATGAAAGAGTTACAGCCTCCTTTGCGCATCTGAAAGACGCGCGGCGCTGTAAGAAGGGATCTGGAATGGATTTGCTGAGTGCCACGGATTGGCTGCGTCATAGGCCGGGTTATACATATCCGCTGGCCGTTGCCTTCGTTGGCCTGACTTTTCTTCTGAGGCTTGCCGCCAGCGACTATCTCTCCGGCTTCCCCTTCTTGAGCTTCCTCCCGGCGATATTGCTGGCGAGTTTTATAGGCGGCGCAGGGCCGGGCCTTGTCGCGGCCATACTTGCCGCTTTCATCGTTCAGCAGTTTTTCGTCGAGCCGCACAATATCTTCTGGCCGGTCAGCGCCGGCCAATGGGTTGGTCTCTCAACCTATCTCGTCAATGCCGCGATCATCATCGGCCTAATGGAGACGATCATTATCGCGCATGGCCGGCAGAGCCGCCTCCGCAGTGAGCTCAACAGTTTCAACACGCGCCTCGAACACACGGTGGTCCAGCGCACCGCCGAGCTCCGGCACGAGATGGAAGAAAACGCAGCCGCTCAGGCGCAGGTGCGCCAGCTGCAGAAGATGGAGACGATCGGTCAGCTGACAGGCGGGGTCGCCCACGATTTCAACAACATGCTGGCGATCATCATCGGCAACCTCGATCTTGCCCAGCGGCGCCTCACCGGAAGCGAGGACCCCCGCATGCTGCATTCGATCCAGAATGCCAAAGACGGCGCCCAGAGGGCCGCGGTACTGACCGCCCGTCTTCTCGCTTTCTCGCGCCAGCAGCCGCTCGCCCCTGAGGTGATCGACCTCAACAAACTGGTCGGCGGCATGTCGGAGCTGCTGCGCCGTACACTCGGCGAGCAGATCCGGATCGAGACCGTGCTTGCCGGCGGCCTCTGGCCGAGTTTTGCCGATCTGAGTCAGCTTGAGAACGCTATTCTGAACCTTGCCGTCAACGCCCGCGACGCCATGCCTGGCGGCGGACATCTGACGATCGAGACCGCCAATACCGAACTCGATGAGCGATATTCCCGGATGCATTCGGAGGTCGAGGCCGGCCAATATGTGATGATCAGCATGACCGACACCGGCACTGGCATGTCGCCTGATGTAATCGAGCGGGCGTTCGATCCGTTCTACACCACCAAGGGACCCGGCAAGGGCACCGGTCTCGGCCTCAGCCAAGTTTACGGCTACATCAAGCAGAGCGGCGGCCACATCAAGATCTATTCGGAGATCGACAGGGGCACGACGGTGAAGATCTATCTTCCGCGTCGTGTCGGGGCGACCGAACCTCGGTTGACTGCGGCCGGCGCCCAGCCTATCCCCCAGGGCAGCGTCAACGATACGATCCTGGTGGTGGAGGATGATGAGAACGTCCGCACCATGACCGCCGAAAGCCTGCATGAACTCGGTTACACCGTGTTGCAGGCGGCAAGCGGGATGGAAGCGCTTCTCGTTCTGGAAGAAAATCGGGAAGTCGACCTGGTCTTTACCGATATCGTCATGCCGCAAATGACCGGACGCCAGCTGGCCGATATCGTCCAGAAAAAATGGCCGGCGATCCGGATACTCTACACAACGGGCTATACCCGCAATGCCATCGTTCATAACGGGGTGCTCGATCACGGCGTCTCCTTGCTCGCCAAGCCCTTCAGCCTGGAGCAACTCGCCCACAAGATCCGCGAACTCCTGAATGCGCCGGCAAGGACGGAAGGCGAGCGGACGTGAAGCCGCCAGAGTATGATGCCGAAAGTTAGGCCCACCGGGCCTAAAATCATCCTGTTCTAGGCAACCGCACCACTATTGCCGATCGCTTTATTCCAGCACCTGGATCACACGGTGCGTCTTCGGCTCGACGATGACACGCCGCTCATTGACGACCGTATAGCCGTAGCCGTCCATATCCGGCACGGTGTGCACTTCCACCGTATCGGGCAGCGTCGCACCGACGGCGATATCGCCTTCATAGACGACGGATGGCGTGTTTTGCTCCATCACATAGGTGCGCACCTCGCCCGGCAACACGACGGAGCCGGTCGCTGCGGGATCGGTGACGATGACGGTGCTCTGCGCGAAGGCGGCGGAGCCGATGGTCAGCATGGCGGCCGCAGCCAGCATGATCTTGCGCATGGAATGTTCTCCTTGTTCAACCTGAGACATCAACGCAACGCCGCCCATGCGGCATAGTTCCCGTGTTGCCTTCGCGAGTGCGGAAGCAGGCGCAATCTCGGCAATTCAGTTGTTGCTAAATAAATTTATGCACCATACGGTTGAGCTGTTCGAATCACGTTCAATGCGAGTTCGTTCAGCGGCACCTGCGGCGGGTTCTTTACTCTTCGTTAACCATGTTGGCGATTTATACCCTGTGAACGGCCGGTTGGTCGTTGATTCGAAGGTCCGTCGCGTTTCGGCTTGCGAATGGATATCTGGAAAGACGATTGCGGCGGCTCGAGACATGCGTTTGCGGAAGACGATATCGCTGGTGGCTGTGGCGGGCATGATGGCCGGCTGCACGTCGACGGGCGGTGTGCGCCAGCCCTCCGGACCGGAGACCGTGGCGCCTGAAAAGGCGCTGGTCCTGCCACCGCCGGGCGGCCCGTCGATCGTCAGCGTCGTCGAGCGTAAGCGTGGCAATGGCGTCGAGCAGACGATCTCGCTGTTTACCTCATCCTCCGTGCCAGGCCAGAACTTCCTGAATGTCCAGTTTTTTGGCGCGTCCGGGGCCAATCCCGGCACCGGCAATGCCGGCTACAGCATGATCAACGAGAGCGGCATTAGCCGCGAGGTGGCGCGTTCGGCCCCCGGTGTGCCGATGGCGACGTCGGCGACCTTCCTGCAGAACGCCTATGGACCCTTCGGTTATGCCTCCGGCCGCAGCCGTGGCGGCGACAGCTGCATCTTTGCCTGGCAGCAGATCCGCTCGAGTGCGGCCGCCAATACTCAGGCGCGCAATTTCGGCATGATCCAGCTGCGCCTGCGTCTCTGCGATGCGAACGCCAGCGAACGTCAGCTGCTCGGCATCGTCTATGGCTATACCATATCGGGCACTTTGGACGGGGTGATCTGGAACCCTTACGGCAATCCGCCGCCGGCCGATGTTGCGCTCGGACGCACCGGCGCGCCGATTTATCCTGACGAGGGCGGCTATCGCGCCAGCCCGATGCCGATCGGCTATGAGCCGGCGCCTGCCATTGTCAGCCGGCCGCGGGCAGTTCCGGCCCGCAGCGCTTCGCCACCGGCGCAAGGCGCCGCACCGATGCCGGCGCCCATCGGCCCGCGCGTGCCGCTGCCGGGTGACGCGCCTCAGGCGAGGGTAACGCCGGATGCGGCAGCCGCGCCGGACGAACAAGCTGGACGAACTGCAAGGGCGATCGGCGTCACCGTGCCGTCGCCAGACTGTATAGGCGACGCGGCCATGACGGCCGCCTGCCGGAGATAATCAGCATGCCCGGGGCGCCCGACGGTGCGCCGGTTGAGCAATTTCGAAGGAACGTCGATGCGCAAAGCCCGCAGTGTCATCATCTGGGCCGTGGTTTCGCTCTGCATGATCGTGCTGATCACGCTGCCGGTCAACTTGCAGACCCAGTTGATCACCAGCATCACCGTCGTGACCGTCATGGCGCTGATCAAGATTTTGAAGGGTGAGGGGACCTGGCGCCTGGTGGCGCTCGCCTTCGGCACGTCGATCGTGCTGCGCTATGTCTACTGGCGCACCACCAATACGCTGCCGCCTCTGAACCAGCCCGAGAACTTCATTCCCGGCCTGCTGCTCTATCTTGCCGAAATGTACAGCGTTGCCATGCTGGCGCTCAGCCTGTTCATCGTCGCGACGCCGCTGCCGTCACGCCCCTCGCGTGCCGCCAATCCCGGGCGTTTGCCGCATGTCGATGTCTTTGTGCCATCCTACAACGAGGATGCTGGGCTTCTCGGAAACACGCTGGCTGCCGCCAAGGCCATGGATTATCCGGCCGAGAAGCTGCATGTCTGGCTGCTCGACGATGGCGGCACCCTGCAGAAGCGCAATTCCGGCAAGCTGCTCGAAGCCCAGGCCGCCGCTGCCCGCCATATCGAGCTGAAGAAGCTGTGCGAGGACCTCGACGTCAGCTATCTCACGCGCGACCGAAACGAGCACGCCAAGGCCGGCAATCTCAACAACGGCATGAAACACTCGACCGGCGAACTCATCGCCGTCTTCGATGCCGACCACGCGCCCGCCCGCGATTTCCTGCTCGAGACCGTCGGCTATTTCGAGGACGACCCGAAGCTCTTCCTTGTCCAGACCCCGCACTTCTTCATCAATCCCGATCCGCTGGAACGCAACCTGCGCACCTTCGACAAGATGCCGAGCGAGAACGAAATGTTCTACGGCATCATCCAGCGCGGCCTCGATAAATGGAACGCCGCCTTCTTCTGCGGCTCGGCCGCGGTCCTGAGCCGCAGGGCGCTCGACTCCCAGAACGGCTTTTCCGGCATCAGCATCACTGAAGATTGCGAGACGGCACTGGCGCTCCACGGCGCTGGCTGGAACAGCATCTATGTCGACAAGCCGCTGATCGCCGGCCTGCAGCCGGCCACTTTCGCGAGCTTCATCGGCCAGCGCAGCCGCTGGGCGCAGGGCATGATGCAGATCCTGCGCTTCCGCTTTCCGCTGCTGAAGCGAGGCCTGTCGATCCCGCAGCGCCTCTGCTACATGTCCTCCACGCTTTTTTGGCTCTTCCCGTTCCCGCGGACGATCTTCCTGTTTGCGCCGCTCTTCTATCTGTTCTTCGATCTGGAAATCTTCACCGCCTCCGGCGGCGAGTTCCTTGCCTATACGCTGGCCTATATGCTCGTGAATCTGATGATGCAGAACTACCTTTACGGGTCGTTCCGCTGGCCATGGATTTCGGAACTCTACGAATATGTCCAGACCGTGCATCTGCTGCCGGCAGTCATCTCCGTCATGCTCAATCCGAGGAAGCCGACCTTCAAGGTTACTGCCAAGGACGAATCGATCGCCGTCAGCCGCCTGTCGGAGATCAGCCGTCCGTTTTTCGTCATCTTTGCGGTGCAGATCGTCGCGCTCATCATTACCATCTACAGGATTTACGCCGAGCCCTATAAGGCCGACGTCACGCTGGTCGTCGGCGGCTGGAATCTCATCAACCTGATCATGGCCGGCTGCGCGCTCGGTGTTGTGTCGGAGCGCGGCGAGCGCGCCCTATCCCGCCGCGTCCGCGTCAACCGGCGCTGCGAATTCGGCGCCAACGGCAAGTGGTATACGGCCTCGATCGAGGACGTCTCCGTTCACGGCGCAAGGCTTCATATCTTCAACAAGAATCTCGACGACATGCTCGTCGGTGCCGTCGGCGAAATCCGCTTCCGGCCCTATAGCGGCGCGGATCTGGAGACTCTGCCGCTCATCGTTCGCAATATCGAGCCGTCGGGTGACATCAGCAATGTCGGCTGCCAGTACGTGCCGAAAAGCGCCCTCGATCATCGCCTGATCGCCGACCTGATGTTTGCCAATTCCGGCCAGTGGACCGAGTTTCAGGCCTCGCGCCGCCGCAATCCGGGCCTGATCCGCGGCACTATCTGGTTTCTCGGCCTGTCGTTCTACCAGACGAGCCGCGGCCTCGTTTACTTCTTCCGCAGCATGCGGCCGGAGCGGGAAGCCCAGCAGCAGGCGGCAAAGGTCAACGCCGGATGAGAATGATCGTCGCCGCCTCGCTTTTGCTGCTGAATGCCTCCGCCTTCGCCCAGGCGCAGACGGCACCCTTCGACATGTCCGGCGAGCGGCCGCCCGGTGCCGCCGTTACCCCGAGATTGACATCGCCGACCCCGCCGGCAGCGACCCAGCCGGCAACGGCCGTGCCCGCAGCGGCCGCGCCGGTTCCCGTCACGCCACCGGTGTCCGTACCACCGGCACCCGCAACCCAGGCTGCTCCTGCTCCTGTGCCTGCACCCGTCCCCCCGGCGCTCGCCGTTCCGCCGCAGCCGACGGTGCCGGCGCCCCAGCCGGCCGCGGCGGCAAATGCCGCTCTGCCTCCGCGCTCCGGCGATGTCCGCCGCTATGTCGTGCCCTTTTCGAAACTGGGCCTCGGCGGCGAATATGACCGGCGGTCATGGACCGTCTATCTGACGCCGGAACAGGCGGCCGCCAAGGCGAGCTTCACCTTCGCCTACCAGAATTCGATCGTCGTTGCCCCTGAGGCCTCGGCGCTGACCGTCTATCTCAATAACCGCCCGATCGGCCAGCAGCGCATCGGCTCGGCGGACGGTTCGTCGAAAGTGACTTTCGAGGTTCCGCCCGGTCTGCTGCAGCCGGGCGCCAATCTCGTCACCTTCGAAGCCGCTCAGCGCCACCGCACCGATTGCAGCATCCAGTCCACCTATGAATTGTGGTCGAATGTCGATCCGGCCGGAACCTATCTGAGCTTTGCCGGCAGCGATGCCGCAGAGTCGGCGAGCGCCGACGCGATCCGCGCCATCGGTGTCGACGGCGCCGGCAAGACCGAGTTCGATATCGTCGTCCCGGCGCTGGAGCAGCCGGGAACCACCAAGCCGCTGCTACGGCTGGCGCAGGGCCTCTCGGTGCTGAGCAGCATGCCGAACCAGATCTTTGCCTTCAGCACCGCTTCGCTTCCGGCCGGTGGACCGGGTAAGCTCAGCGTGCTCGTCGGCACCGCGGCGGAACTGCGGCCGCTCTTTCCCGGCCTGCCGCCCGGCGCCGAAAGCGCTGCACTCGCCGCCTTCGTCACCGATCCGCACAGCGGCTCGCCGGTGCTTCTGATCAGCGGCCCCTCCTGGCAGGCGGTTTCCTCGGCGATCGATATCATCGTTTCGCCGACGGACAGGTCCGCAGATGTTCGCCGCGACGTGCTGACCACCGAGCGCTGGAGCGCGCCGAACGCGCCGCTGGTTTTTTCCGACACGAGCATCGCTCTGTCTCAGCTCGGTGTGAAGACCACCGAATTCTCCGGCCGGCGGTTGCGGACCAGCTTCAATATCGCCGTGCCGGCTGACTTTTATGCCAATGCCTATGGCGAGGCGAAGGTGCTGCTCGACGCCGCCTATACCGATAACGTGCTGCCCGGCAGCCACATCGATATCTACGTCAATGACAACATCGCCTCCACCGTGCCGATCACCACGACCACCGGCGGCATTCTGCGTCATCTGCCGATCCGCGTGACGATGCGGCACTTCAAGCCCGGTCTCAATTCAGTGGCGATCGAGGCGATCCTGATGACCAAGGACGATGCGGCTTGCGCACCGGGCGCCACCGCCGCTGCCAATCCGCGCTTTGCCCTGTTCGATACCTCCGAGCTGCACATTCCGGATTTTGCCCGCGTCGGTCAGCGGCCGAATCTGGCCGCCATGGCCGGCACCGCCTATCCCTATGGCCGGGCTACCGAGCCGACGCCGCTGTTCATCGACCGCATCGATGCCGACACGCTTTCGGCCGCCGCAACCCTGCTTGGCCAGATGGCGATCACTGCCGGCCATCCGATCGCTGTCGAAAGCGTCGCCTCGCCGAATACGATCGGCGATCGCGATGCCATCTTCATCGGCTCCATCTCGCAAATGCCGGCAACCGCGCTGTCGCAGGCCAATATCTCCACCGCCAGCCAAGCCTCCTGGCGTCCCGTGACGGACGCGCAGACGGGCGTCGTCGATACCGGCACGGCCTTCGAGGAGTGGAATTCCAAGGTCAGCGGCGGTCTCCTGCACAACCGTATCACGGCCTTTCGTGAGTGGCTGTCGCGTAATTTCGACATCTCCCGCAATTCACTGCAGTTTGTGCCCGGCGCCGAGGAAATCTTTACGCCGCCAAACGTCGCGACGCTGCTGGTTGCCCAGGGCTCCAGCCCCGCGGGAACGGGCTCATGGACCGTGGTGGCGGCGCCGTCGGCGAAGGATTTGCGTGAAGGGCTCGAGGTTCTGACCACGCAGCTGAACTGGCCGCAGATATCAGGCCACATCACCACCTATTCGAGCAAGACGGGCAAGATCGAGACGCTGCCTGTCACCCGTTTCGATTTTGTGCCGTCGATGCCCTGGTCGATCGCCAACTACCGCCTGATCGCCGCCAACTGGCTATCGACGAATATCCTCTCCTACGCCTTCCTGCTGGTCATCTTCCTGCTGTTGATCGGCCTTACGACGTCGAGAATGCTCAAAAGACTGGGCCGGTCGAAATGAGAGAGTGGCGCGCGCTCCTGCTGGCAGCAACGGTCGCGCTCGCACCGAGCCCGCCCGTCGTCGCGCAGCAGGCGATGATCAATGCCGGCGCATGGTCGGCCTACAAGGCGAAGTTTCTCGATCCGACCGGCCGCATCGTCGATAACGGCAATGGCAATGTCAGCCACAGCGAAGGCCAGGGCTACGGCCTGCTGCTCGCTTACCTCTCGGCAAGCCCCGCCGATTTCGAGCAGATCTGGTATTTTACCCGCACCGAGCTGCTGCTGCGCGACGACGGGCTGGCGGTCTGGAAATGGGATCCGAGCGTCAAGCCGCACGTGACCGACACCAACAATGCCACGGACGGCGACATGTTGATCGCCTATGCGCTGGCGCTGGCCGGCACGGCATGGAAGCGTGAAGACTATATCCTCGCCGCCTCCCGTATGGCGCAGGCGCTGCTTGCCGAAACCGTCGCCAGCTCGGAGGGTCGCACCTTGCTGATGCCGGGGACCGAAGGTTTTACCGGCAGCGACCGTGACGACGGTCCCGTCGTCAACCCGTCCTACTGGATTTATGAGGCCATCCCGGTGATGGCCGCGCTCGCTCCGTCGGATGCCTGGAAAAAACTGTCGGACGACGGCGTGGAGCTGTTGAAGACGATGCAGTTCGGCCCGCGCAAGCTTCCCGCCGAATGGGTGAGCCTGCACGATAAGCCGCGGCCGGCAGCGGGGTTCGACGCCGAATTCGGCTATAATGCCATCCGCATCCCGCTCTATCTCGCGCGTGGCGGCATCCCCGACAAGGCGCTGCTCATCCGCTTGCAAAAGGGGATGTCGCAAGACGGCGTTCCCGCCACTATCGATCTGACCACCGGCCGGCCGAAGACCGTGTTGCCGGACCCCGGTTATCGAATTGTTAACGATGTTGTGGCCTGTGTTGTCGATGGGACCAAGCTGCCGGGTTCGGCGCTGCAGTTTGCGCCCGCACTCTATTATCCGTCCACCCTTCAACTTCTCGGGCTGGCCTATATCGGGGAGAAGCATCCGGAGTGTCTGTGAAGTCTTCTCTCGTGGCGGTCTCAGCGGCAGTGATGGTGGCGACCGTCGTCACCGGACTGAAGGACCGTGCCGCTCTGCAGGAAAGGTTCGGCCTTGGTTCTGCCGGCAGGCCGGCGCCGGAGCTGATGATGATGGGCCGCATCAAGCCGACCGAGGTTGCCGGCAATTCCGAATTCAACGCGCAGCTCGTCGCCGACAAGATCGAGGCGATCACGTCTTCGCCGCCATCGGCATCGGATATGCTCGATCCGAATGCCGTCGCGCAGCAGCCTGCAGCACCGCAGCCTGCGGCGCCCCAACCTGCCACGCCTCAACCTGCTACGCCTCAGCCGGCCGTTCAGCTCGCGCCAGTCGCGCCCGCCATCGTGTCCGCGCCGCCGGCGGCGCAGCAGGCCGCCGCGCCGTCGCCGCCTGCCGTCGATGAAAGTGCGCTTCGTTATTTCGCCAGCCGCGGCGACAAGGTGCGCCTGCAGGCCGAGATCTCCCGCCTTCAGGCGCTCTATCCGACTTGGGCTCCGCCGGCCGATCCGCTCGCCGTGCCGCAGAACGGCGACAAACAGCTCGAGACCATGTGGCAGCTCTATTCCGATGGCCGTTATGCCGAGCTGCGCAAGGCGGTCGCCGACCGTCAGGCCACCGATGCCGGATGGCAGCCGCCGGCCGATCTGCTCGACCGGCTCGACGTGGCCGAGGGCCGCGCCCGCCTCGTCAACGCTTCCGACCTCAAGCAATATGCGACGGTGGTCGATATCGCTGCGGCAACCCCGAGCCTGCTCACCTGCAGCGAGGTCGACGTCCTCTGGCGTGTCGCCGAAGCCTTCGTCCAGACGGAGAGGGTGCAGCGCGGCCAGGACGCCTATACTTACATCCTGAAGAGCTGCGCCAATCCGGCCGAACGGCTGGCGACCGTCGAAAAGGCCTCGACATTGCTTGCCTACCAGCCAATGCAGGCGCTGCTCGAGCTCGAAAGCCCTGCGAACGACGGCAGCAGGGAGTTCGACGCGATCCGCGACAATCTCGCCCGACGCTTCATGGCCGAAGGCAATGACGATCCGAAGCTCGCCATCGCGCCCGATTACGTCGCCCGTGTCGAAAAGCTCGCCGGAACCGAGGGGCTTGCGTCGGATGCGCTGCTGCTCGGCTGGCACCAGCTTCGCCGCAACAATGATGCCGATGCAGAGAAGTGGTTCCGCGCCGCCCGTGCCAAGGAGGATACGGCCGCCGCTTCGCAAGGGCTGGCGCTGGCGCTGATCGCCCGCAAGGCGCCTCAGGAGGCCGAGGATGTGATGTTCCGCTGGCGCGCCGATTCCGATGATGCGACAGCAACCTATCTGGCCGCCACCGCCAACCTGATCGCGTTGCAGCCGCCGGCCGATCTCGCCGAAGATGTGCTGCATCGCATCGCCGCCGAGGTCATTGCCCGGAAATATGTGCCGACGGCGCAGCAGTTCGGCTGGTATGCCCGCTCGCTCAACCAGTTCCAGACCGCCGCACGCTGGTTCGAAACCGCGCTTGCCTGGAAACCCGATGACGAGCCATCCGCCTATGGCCTCGTCGTCACCCGCGACCAGCTGAACGACCGCAAGGGCGTGCTCGACATCCAGCATGCCTGGGCCGGCCGGTCGACCCGGATCACCAATCTCGAAGACACCTCGTCGCTGACCCCGAACGGCGGCACGCAGCCCGGGCAGGCAAAGCTTGCCCCGCAGCAGCCGGTTCAGCCGACGCAGCGCCCGGCTGCAGCCGAGCCGCTTTCGGCCGAGCGGCCGGCGGCACAGCAGCCCGGGCCGGAGGTCGCCGTTCGCACGGCGAGGCCGGCGATGCAGACGGTGACCGTTGAGCGCGGTGCGCGCCAGCCACGCGGCTGCTCGACGACTGTAGATGCAGGGCAGCTCAGCCCGGCAAACGCGCTGTCGCGCGGCTGGTGCCTGATGGATATCGACCGACCGATGGAGGCGATCTCCGCCTTCGAGATCGCACTGCAGAGCCCGATCCGCAAGGACCGTGAAGACGCAGCCTATGGCCAGAGCCTTGCCTATCTGCGTGCCGGCCTCTCCAGCAATGCCGCCGTTGCTGCCACCAAGGCGCCGCAGAACCGCCAGCGCGCCGCCGAGCTTCAGGTGGCGATCCTCGCCGACCGTGCGCTTTCGGCCTTCGACGCCGGGCGTTATCGCGAAACCCTCATCTATCTCGATCAGCGCGCCCAGCTGCAGCAGGAGCGCATCGACCTGATGGTCTTGCGCGGCTACAGCTATTTCAATTTGAAAATGTACGGCGACGCGACGCGTATCTTCGAAGCCGCCGCCGCGACCGGCAACCGCGACGCCACCCGTGGTCTGGCCGACGTTCGCAGCGTCACCCATCCCGAAGTCAACGACTGACGTTGACGCCGCCACCGCTCTCCGCTACTCGCCTGCTTGGGGCCCGCCCCCGGCCTCCCGCGCCCCAAGGAAACGCCCGTGCCCGCTCTCCGTGACATCCTCGACAGGTCATATGACGCCTTCCTCTTCGATATGGACGGAACGCTGCTGAATTCGATCGCCGTCGTCGAACGGGTCTGGAGCGACTGGGCAAGACGCCACGGCTTCGAACCGGAGGTTTTGCTGAAGACGATTCACGGCATCCGCGCCTCCGACGTTATCCGGGGGCTCGGCCTCCCAGGCGTCGATCCGGCCCATGAGGCGGACCTGCTGCTCGCCGAGGAGATGGAAGATGTCTCGGGCATCGTCGAGATCCCCGGCGCCATCCGCTTCCTCTCCGCCATCGCCAATGGAAAATGGGCAATCGTCACCTCGGCGCCGATCGAGCTCGCCAGGCGGCGAATGGCGGCCGCCGGCATCCCGATGCCGAGGGTCATCGTCAGCGGCAAGGAGGTCAAATCCGGCAAGCCCAGCCCCGAAGGTTATCTGCTTGGCGCCAGCCGCCTCGGCGTCGATCCCGCGAGATGCCTGGTCTTCGAAGATGCCGTCGCCGGCATTCTCGCCGGCGAGGCCGCCGGCGCCGATGTCACCGTCATCACGCAAACCCACGCCACGCCCTTCGAAACACCACATTTTTCGATCGCCAACTACCAGGCATGGCAGCCCCGCCAAACCGCCGAAGGCCGGCTGACGCTCACCGCGATCTGACCATTCCGACAAACCGCCTCCTTTTTGTTGGGGGCAAGGTTTTTCCGCTTGCATTGCACGCGCTGAAAAACTAAACGAAACAAGCCGTTTCGGCAGGTCGGGGCGTAGCGCAGCCCGGTAGCGCACTTGACTGGGGGTCAAGGGGTCGCAGGTTCAAGTCCTGTCGCCCCGACCATTTATCCCCTTGAAATCCCAGTCACAATGTCAATTTTCGTCGCCTTGCTAGAGGCGGAAACGGGACGTAGCGTTGGCAAGTATGCTGAAACGGGAACCGGAAATCCCGAAAAAGTCCCCAACGAAAATTTTATCTGTTCATGCTATTTGCCCGCCCGTGCGCCGCCCCTGCAGGGGCGGGGGCTTGCGATTGGCCTTCAGTGCGGTTTCTGAGCGATCGCAATCATCGATTTCGCCAGGAGCGGAATCCTCCCGACATATTCGAAATCGACGTCTTCGAAACCTGTTTCATGCAGGAGGGTGCTCAGCGTTTCCGGAGACCAGAATTTGATATGGCCGTGATTCTTGAGAGGCATGAAATGGTCATCCATCTTGCCGCTCACGGCCAAGGCCAGATTTTTCCAGTAACCATGAAACGGCGTCGACATGACCGCGATGCCGCCCGGCTTCACCAGATCGTACATGGTGGCCGAGAAAGTCTTGGGATCATAAACGTGCTCCACGACCTCAAGGCTTATCACCGCATCGAAGGTCCCATACCGGCTGGAAAGATCTTCGTAACCGGAGCCAATTTCCAGCGGAAGATCGGGGTGGGCCGTTCTCGCTTTGGCAATTCCGTCCTCGGATGGATCGACACCGATGACATCATAACCCTTTCCCGCAAGCACGGCTGCAGCACCGCCGGCACCACAGCCGAGGTCGAAGACCGACGTTTCGTTTGCCTGCTGGAAACTGTTCTCGAGAACATCGACAACGGCTGGCAAAATGTAAGAATGGGCGGTCGCCGGCTTGGCGTGTACATAGGTCGTCGCGTCTAGTTCGATAGACATTTTAACTCCTGAAGATGTGAGCCCGCCAACACAATAATACGCAACGCAATCGTACGGCGGACTTTGACGGCAGTGTGGTGTCGTTGTGGTATTAACGTGATTAGCGCCGAAGGCGCTCCTGGCAGCTGGTGCCGCCGGTCGATTTGCGGTGCCGATCATGACGCAGATCCCCAGCTGTTGATCGGCCGTTAGACCAAGGTCGCCTTCGTCTCAGGGACGGTTGATCGACAGGGTAGCAAAGAGATGCAGAGAACGTGCCGCAATTCAGCTTGTCCCATCGCAGGTCAAAAACAATCGCTAATTCGACGGCGGCCTTGTAGCTATTTAAAGTAAACAATGCAGGAAATACCCTTAACGGCTGTGATTTCTAAATAAATAATTCGGTTTCTTTAGGGATAACTCAGTTAGATGGGGCTTGAAGTTTGCATTGTGCTAAGATTATACACAAGTTAAATTCGAATTATCCAATTTGAATTTAAAAAAGACGAAAGCTCTTCGCATTCGTGCAAATACGTGTAGATTAACAGCGTCCCTGTCACAACGAGCCTGATGCGAGCGCATGGCGGATATGAAACAGAATTTAACTTGCAGGCAAGCCCTCGCCAGTGCGTTCCAGGCCCTGACAGACGAGGCCGTGAAAGCCGGCTGGTCGGAGGGCGATGTCGCACTTGCGCTTGCGGAAATTGCCGAGGAGCGTGTGATCGAGGTAACCGCCAAGGTGATCATGGAAGGCTCCATTCACCCCCAGTTCGCCGCCGCTGGCCGCCACACCGGCTAATCTCACAACAACAATCCCGCCGTCTTCGCCGCAGTGATGAAGGAAGCCTGTGCTGTGCGCGGGCTGCGCAGCCCGTCGAGTGCATCCAGGCAATGCTGGCGCGCAATGCGATAATGGCGCCCACGCTTACTCGGCCATTGTTTGAGATATTCGACGGCTTCCCAGACGGTGGAAACGATCAGGCTGCTATCTGGGGCAAAGACCCGGATGGGGGAGGGAAAGCGAATTTCACTCAATATCTGCACTCACTGATTCCTGGCGCGGTCCGAACGCGCGGGGCAAAAATTTGTTCCCTGATTTTGTTCCGTGGAAATTTGCGTAGTTGCTAAAGTTCAAGCCGTCGCGCATAATCATTTTGCTGGTTGCGGAGGGCGGCCGGCAATGCAAGCGTGAATGCGTTTGCCCTCGGAGGAAATGCGGCGTGATGTTGCGATCATCAATCCATCCGCATGATTTACCGTTGTTTTCGGAAGATCTCGATCTGCTGTCGCAAGTGCTCGACAAGGTCTGCGAGGACCGCGGTCTTGTCAGGACGACGCCCGAAGCCGAGCGGATCGGTGCGGTCATCATTCAGCTCTACAGGCAGGGCGTCAAGGACGGCGGCAAGCTCGCCGATCTGGCCAAGACCTATCTCTGACGCTCAGTTCTGCTCGATCGAGACACCGTTCTTGCCGATGCTCATCTCGATCCCCTGCGGCTTGCTCTCCTCACGGTAGATATAAGCGCCGAGGCCGATAACGGCGACGACGAGAACGCCGATGATGACGTAGAGACCATTGCTGCGGTTCAACTGACTGCCCCTCAATATCCTTTAGGACACCGGAAACGGCCGAACGCCTATTTGGTTCCATTAATGCAGATCGCCGGGAAGTGTGCAGCGGTTCCCGGATAACGACATGCATAAAAAC
This sequence comes from Rhizobium sp. NZLR8, assembly GCF_019685025.1. Taxonomy (NCBI): domain Bacteria; kingdom Pseudomonadati; phylum Pseudomonadota; class Alphaproteobacteria; order Hyphomicrobiales; family Rhizobiaceae; genus Rhizobium; species Rhizobium sp. NZLR8. The sequence goes on from NZ_JABDVY010000003.1 coordinate 509,869, forward strand.
AAGGAGCTAAAGCGCGTCGTATGAATCAAGTTAACTGCGACGCGCTTTAGAATAGCGATTTTAAGCCGCGTCGGCCTAATTCTGAAGGCCCATTCTAAATTGAAGAGTTAGAACACGATGCTGTCCGAAAACCGCGCAGTTTTCGGCACCATGCGCTAATCGTCATTGGCGGCGTTGAGGTTCTCCGGCCGGATACCGTCGTCGCTGGACGTACGTGCGCGCAATCGAATGCCGGGGCCGCCTTCATCCTGGTTGCCGCTGGACAGGAAGATGATGCCCTGCGCCTCGAGCGTGCTGCGAACATCAAACAGCGCGTGCGGCTCGCCCGCAAATTCGCCATTTTCCAGCGCCGCTACGGTCTCGATCGGCAAGCCACTTGCGGCGGCGAGCTCTTCGATACTCATTCCGATCATCGCCCGCGCGCCACGTATCTGTGTTGCTGTTATCATACCGCAAAATCTAGCGCATTCACCGTAGTTCTCAAGTGGCGCGAGCCGATCATGCGTCCTTCAATTTTACACCAAATAGATCGTCGTGCATGCGCTCGACCGCGACCCCCATTCCTCCCATCAGCGCGGCGCGGTTCCCAAAGCGGCTGATTTCGATGCGCGGCGGATAAGGCGTGCAACGCGGCAGGAAACCCCGGATCGCATTTACAAGTTCGGGTCTTGCACCGATGCTGCCGCCGGTGATCACCAGTTCAGGATCAAGCGTTGCTCCGATGGCCGCAATGGCGACTGCGACCAGCCTTGCCGTCTCTTCAATTGCCGCCACGGCGCTTGTCTCTCCCGCATTGAAGGCGGCGAAGAGGTCGGCCACGGTGGATGCGTTGCGCCCGCCGAAACCCGTGTAGCGACGAAGCATCGCGACACTGCCGACCGCGCTCTCAAATGTTCCAAGCGTAAACCCGCCAGGATCGAAAGCGTCTCCGCCGATCGGGAGATAGGCGATTTCGCCGGCCGCGCCACGCGCGCCGCGCAGCAGAGCACCATTGGCGATAATGCCCATGCCGACGCCGGTTCCGAGAGCGATGAAAGCAAAATTGCCGGTCTCGACACCGTGTCCCCGCCATCGCTCCCCTTGCGCCGCCAGGTTGACATCGTTTTCGACGATCACCGGCACGCCCATCCTATCGCTGAAGACCTGCCACAGATTCATGGCGTCGATGCCGGGAATGTTCGGTGCCACATTGATATGGCCCGTGGCGGGATCGAGCACGCCGGGACTGCCCAGAACGACGAGACGGAGCTTGTCGGCGGTCGTTCCGACAGCAAGCGCCAGTTCAACGATCACATCGCTGAACTGATTGACGAGATGCATTCCGCCCCGTGGGTCGGTGGCCACTTTGGTTTCGGCGACGACGTTGCCCAACAGATCGCAGATCGCCGCAGCAATCTTGGTGCCACCGAGATCGATGGAGACAGCCAGTCCTGCTCGTGCATTGATTTCATAGATGATCGCATTCCGGCCGGGTCGACCGTCGGTCTGTCCGATCGGTTTCAGCCAACCATCATCTTCAAGGTCGCGCACGACATCGGAAATCGTCTGTTTTGACAAGCCGGTCAGCTTGGCAATATCGGCGCGGGAGATCGACCCGCTGGCCAACACGGTGCGGATCACGGCATTGGTTGAAATTTTTCGTGCGATTGGAGTCTGTACGACAGAAGAGGTCATTGCTATCCGGCCAGCTCGTTGCAATTAGTTCGGAGCACATACTTAATTAGCACGATATTGGCTTTCCAATATCGCGAAAGGCGAGATCTGAAGCTCTATCTGATCATCTCTACCGGTTTCCAGTACACTACAGCTCTCTCTTTGTCTACGTCCTTGACAAACGGAAGGCTACCTGTAGGCTGGGATCAATTGCGGGGATTGCCAATGATAAAGCCCTCGACTGATGGACAGCTTTTCGCCGAAGAGGGCGTTTTATTGCCTGTAATGGCGCCACGCCTTCAGGCGGATGTTCATCCGGATGGATACGCTGATCTTGCTCTCTGGGGCGCCGGCAGTCTGGGGCGTGTGAGATTTTCTGCCGTCGGGGGGCCGTATACCTATGCCCCGAACCGAATGGTCTGCGAACATGGCGGCGTATTCGTCGCGCAGTCGCTGCCGGTGATGTTGATCAGAGGCGTGCGTCTCCAGGGTGTATATCCGGCGCGCCGTTGCGCCTGGTGGCATGAGCCGGATGAACAAGGCGCAAGCGCGAGGCTCACTCGGACCGATCATCGGCGGATTTTCGAAATGGGCTGGGGTGTGCTCATCGTGGACGCTCTCGGCTCGGATCTTCGGATTGCCGTCGGCGCATCGAGAGGCGAAGCCGAGAAAGCTCTCAGCCTCACCAGCCAGGCCATCATTACGGAAGCCGCTGAATATGTTGCACGTTGTGATCTGACGCCCGACGCCGACGCGCTGATGCGCAGCATGGTCAGCCAGGGGATACATGCCGCCCTTTCCAGCATCAGACGTGATGAACACGGCGCCTTCGCTGGTCTTGCCGCAGGGCAGGCCTATAGTGCTCCGGCGCGGACCTATTACCGCGATGGCTATTGGACGATGCAGCCTCTTCTGACGCTTGCGCTGGAGGCGGTGCGCGACGAGATCCGGCTGCTCGCCAAGGGGGTCCAGCCGGATGGAGAAGCTCCAAGCGGCGTAATCTTGACCGGGCCTGCGCAGTCAGAGGCTTGGCAGCGCTTTGTCGCCGACAGCAAGGCCAATCCCAAAACCCACAAGAGGGCGGTTCCGGAGTACCACAACCGTCCGCAAGATTGGTGGAGCGACCACTTCGACAGCCCGCTCTTCTTTATTCTTTTCATTGACGACTATTTCAGCGCAACGAAAGATACAGCCGAGGTGCAACGGCACTGGCCGATCGTCAAGGCAATCGTGGAGCGCTATCTCAGCATGGCCGGTCCTGGCAGCGTTCTGCCGCTGAAGCCGCGCAACGACCGAGACTGGGCGGACAACGTCTATCGTGAGGGTCTGGTCTCTTACGATCTGGGTCTTTTCGTAGGCGCCATGGACGCGGTGGCAAGGCTTGGAGACAGTCTCGATCCGACGCTTGCCGAACGCGCACGCAAGACCGTAAATCTTGCCCGCGAAGAAATCGAAGCCAAGCTCTATGTGCCGACAACGGGAGGATATGTCGACTATGGAACGCCTGGCGCTTTTGTCGAGGATCATCTGGCTCTCGACAGCCTGACCTTGTCGCGATTTGCTGCGATTTCCGGGCAGAAGGCGGTTGGCTTGCTGAGAGCATTTGAAACGAGACTCGAAACGCGCAACAATCAGGAGCAGCCCTATGGCAGCTGGGGTGTGATGTGCGCCTATCCGCCATTCAAACGGCCAAGCGATCTGCGATCCAAGACGGCTTTTCCCTACCGCTACCATAACGGCTCGGACTGGCCGTATTGGGATGGCGCCTATGCCGAAGAACGCCTTCGCCACGGACTTGGCGGTGCGCGCTATGCACTGACACGCTGGTGGGAAACCTGCCTCGAGAATGGCTGGATCGGTGCGGTGGAATATTTCTCCCCGCCTTACGGGCGCGGCTCCCTGCTTCAGGGCTGGAGTGCCATGCCGGCGGCAGTTGTTTTAAAATACGGGCTTGACGCCGCAAATGCGGAGCCAATCTCATGAGCATGACGGCTCGCTCGGTTCTAAAGCAATTCCAGCAAAAGCGTGCAGCGGTTTTGCGGGGAAAAGCGCGACGCGGTTTGGCCAGGGAATTGCGTGAAAATAACGAGCTAGAGCATTTTCGTGATTCGAAGAAAAACGGAAATGCTCTAGTCGGATCCCTCATCGATCCGCATGGCGAAGGCGACGGAACCGTCCCGTTCGAGTTCGGAAAAACCAAGATGACGGTAGAAACCTCTGGCGCGTTCGTTGTTTGGATCGACCCCGAGATGCACAGCCTTTACCCCGTGATTGCGAAGCGCCTGAAGCTCGGTGCTGATCATCCTGCGCCCCCAGCCGCCTGCCTGAAGTCCGGGAAGAATGTTGATGTGAAGATGCGCGGGATAATCGTTTTGAAGCCACGTCGTTCCGCTTCGCGGATTTTGAATTCGCTCGATCACATCGGCGTCGCGCGGATGGCTGGGTGTCAGTCCGGCGATCTCTCGGCGGACGAACGGCCACCAGTGTGTCGCCAAGTCTTTGTCGAACCCGCCGGTATCGGCCGCTCCGACGACATAGCCGACCGGCCGGTCGCCCTGAACGAGAACAAAGGCAAGGTCTCTGGCAAACTTGAGATAGGGTACCGACCAGATGTAACCGGGCAGATGCGGGTCGCTATAAAGCGCGCTGGCATCCTCGCCGCCATTGGCGGTTTTCAGGCAGATGTCGAAAAGAGCTTCGACATCCGCTTCAATCGCCGGGCGGATGAAGCAGTTGCTGTCCATACCTTTGCCACCTCCTGCGTGGCGCTTTGTCATTGTAGGTCGCGAGAGAGACTCATGCATTGACGATTACCTCAGATTCGCAGGCCCGGCAAAGGTCTGGAAGGAAACGTTCGGCCGGTGCCAGGCGCAAGGCTCGGATGGGGAGTGGAGAATAAACCAAGTGAGGTGGAGCAGATGAATAGAACCGTGAAATCGATCAGCATACTGCCGGCATACCGATTGAAAGCAGCTGTCGCGCTTGCAGGCGCGGCGCTTATGAGTTTCGGCCTTTCCGCGGCCCGCGCCGACGATCTGGCTGTGTGGGATGACCAAACCTTCGAAGGCCAGAGCGCGGTTATCGAGCAACTGAATAAGGAGTTCGAAGCCGCCCATCCCGGTGTAACGATCAAACGCACCGCCCGCACCTTCGATGACATGAAGCTGACGCTGAAGCTTGCGGTTTCGGCAGGGGATGGCCCTGTCATCACCAAGGTCAACCAGGGCGCCGGCGACATGGGCGCGATGATCAAGGAAGGTTTGCTCCTGCCGGTTGACGAGTACATCAAGACATATGGCTGGGATAAGCGGCAGTCGGATTCCGTGCTTGCTCGAGACCGCTGGGATGGGCCAAAATTCGGGGTCGGCAAGACCTACGGCATATCGGGTCTCGGCGAGATCGTTGGCCTCTACTACAACAAGAAGATCCTCGACGACGCAGGCGTTAAACTGCCGCAGTCCTTCGAGGAGCTTTTGGCTGATCTTGATAAGCTGAAGGAAAAAGGCGTCGCGCCCTTCATGATGGGCTCGGCAAAGCAGCATCTCGCCCTGCACATGATCGGTGCCATCGATCAAGCGCATATCGACGCGGCCAATCGCGGCGAACTTGATGACCTGATTTACGGCAAGGGCGGTTCCTGGAACACCAAGGGCAATATCGAATCCGCCAAACTCGTGCAGAGTTGGGCACAGGGAGGCTATTTCTATCCTGGTTTCGAGGGCATCTCGGGTGACGACGCCGTCCAGCTCTTCATTTCCGGGCAGGGCGCGTTCCTGATCTCCGGGACCTGGTATTTCGGCGACATGCAAAACAATCCGGATATCGGCTTCATGGCCATTCCCGCTCCGAAGGGCATTTCCAAGCCCATGAGTGTCGGAGGCGTGGATCTTGCCTGGGCGATAACGAGCCTTGCCAAAGACAAGACAAAGCAGGACTTGGCCGGCGAGTATATCGACTACATGGTTTCGGAAAAGGCCGCTGAAAGCTGGGCCAATGCCGGCTACCTTCCCGCAACATCGCTCCCGGCGGATGCAAAGCCCAAGCTCACGCCGCTCCTGACCTCTGGCATCGAGATGTGGAAAACACTCAATGCCAACGATGCACTCGGCCATTACCCCGATTGGTCAAGCCCGACGATGCTGAAGACGATAGACGACAACACGCCACTTCTCTTGTCCGGCAAGATCACGCCCGAAGCCTTTGTCGATGCCATGGACAAGGATTATCAGGCGTACTTGAAGGATAAGAAATAAGGAGCACGGACGCTGGTCGTGATCGCCAGCTCGGTGGTCACGACCACCGGCTCGGTGGTCACGACCGCCAGCTCGGCGGTCCAACCGGCGTCCCGTTCGCCACGTTAAAATGAGCGCTGCGAGTTCACGCCTTGCTGCGCGATGACCAGAGCTTTGGCTTCATGGAGTACTGGATGAAACGCTCCGCACTTGATGGAACGCAACATACCAATTTCATCTATTTATTGCCTGGATTGCTGCTTTACGCGGCGTTTGTCTTTGGACCGATTGTCGCGGCTTTGGGATTGAGCCTGACCAGTTGGGACGGCTTGAGCATGCCGAGGTGGGTTGGCCTCGGTAATTATGCCGATCTCTTTTCCGACAGCCGTTTTTACATCGCCTTGCGTAACAACGCCGAGCTCATGATCTTCTACTGTGTTCTGCCGCTCGTGCTCGGCATAACGCTTGCTGCCTGCGTCTGGAATCTGAAGCAGCGCGAACAACTCGCGCTCAGAACGTTCCTGTTTCTGCCCTATATCATGCCGACTGCCGTGTTGGGCATCATCTGGGCATGGCTCTACAATCCTGCATTCGGCCCGTTCAATCAGTTTCTCAGAGCGATAGGACTGGGCAGGTTCGCATTACCGTGGCTCGGAGATTTCAATTTTGTGCTTCCCGCGGTCGGGATCGTTGCCACATGGTATTTCTTTGGTTTCTGCATGGTCATCTTCCTCACCGGAATTCAGCGCATCGACCCGTCGCTGTTCGATGCTGCCAAGGTCGATGGCGCTTCGGCGCGAAAGACATTTTTCTGGATAACGCTGCCGCTTCTCATGCCTGAGATAAGGGTGGTTTTGCTTCTGACGGTGATAGCATCGATCAAAAGCTTCGACTTGATTTTTACAATGACCCGCGGCGGACCGGCAAACGCGACGCTCGTGCCGAATATCTACATGTATCAGCTCGGCTTCGAGCTCAATCGGTTCGGCGCTGCGGCGGCCATCGCCATTGTCGGCGCGTTGCTGACATTCGCAATCAACTATGCAATTCACCGGCTGGTCGGCTCTAGAAGCAAAGGAGTGGCTTGATGAGCCGTTCGTCCAACATCCCCGCCGCGCTCTTCCTTCGCCTTCTCCTCTGGCTTCTTGCTTTCGTAACGATCACGCCGTTCCTGCTTCTGCTGCTGACGTCGATAAAGAGCAAGGCTGACGTTCTCAGGGGTGCTTTCGCATTGCCGGCCTACCCGCATTTCGAAAATTATGTCGATGCCTGGAATGCCGGACATTTCAACATCTACTTCTGGAATTCGATCATCGTTGTCATACCCGTCGTTGCAGTAAGCGTCTTTCTAGGCCTGCTGACCGGTTTTGCCTTTGCCTACCTGTCATTCCCGCTCCGGCGCACGCTGTTCGCGATCCTGACGCTCGGCATGATGGTGCCGGCCGAGGCCTTCATCATCCCGCTTTACTATGAAATGCGATACCTTGGGCTGATCAATACCTATGCGGCGCTTATTATCCCGCAGATCGCCATGTCGATACCGTTCTCAACGATCTTCCTCGCCAGTGCGATGCAGCAATTGCCGGAGGAAGTTCTCGAAGCGGCGGTCCTCGACGGCGCCGGACGCTTTCATATCCTTCGCAAGATCGTTATCCCGCTGATGATACCGGCAATGTCGACACTGGCGCTGTTCCTGTTCATCTGGACCTGGAACGAGTTTCTCATTCCGTTCATTCTGGTCAACGACGACGCCTATCGGACGCTGCCCCTCGGCATGCTGTTTTTCCAAGGGCGTTACACTGTCAACACGCCAGTTCTGACCGCCGGCGCGGTGATCGTGATTTTCCCGCTCATCCTGACGTATCTGGTTTTCCAGCGGCGGTTTATCGCCGGCTTGACGGCGGGCGCGACGAAATAGACTGCGACATTATCGGAGCTATGGCCTCCGGCCACGCCTGTGGCGCACTTCTAGTGCCGCACAGCCCCAGACAGTGCCGAGCAGCAGATAGACATGGCGCCAGTGGTCGATGTCGATGACGTTGCCGATCGTCGCATGGCCGAGAACCGAGATCCAGGCGATCATCAGGAAGGGTTGCCACGGGCGGTCGAGCAGCAGGTATCGGAAGCCGAGCGCAAGCGTCCAGATGAGCATGCCGACATAGCTAACGAAGCCGAGCCAGCCATAGGTGGTGAGCGATTTCAGCCAGATATTGTGCTCGTCCTCGGGAAACATTGTGCCGAACACCAGCGGGCCGATGCCGAGCGGGCGCTCCATCATCATGGTGAAGCCGATCCGGTGGCGCTCGAAACGGCCGAGATGCTCGCCGTCATATTGCTGCACCAGCTGGGCGCGCGCCGAAAACAGTTCGGCGACCTTCGGAATCTGCAGCGCCACCAGCAGCGAAGCGACCAACATGATGATCGCTGCCAGCGACAGCACCAGCACCCTGAGGCGAAAGGCGCCGCTGCGCTCCTTGAGCAGCATGATGAAGATCAGCAGCCCCACGCCGAGCGCGAACAGACCCCAGGCGGCGCGGGAAAAGGACAGGAAGATGCCGAGCGCAAGTACGAGCAAGGCGGCAGCCTTCAGCGGTGATTTCTTCAGGTCGCCCACCAGAATGCCGTGGACGAGATAGAGTGATGGCGGCACCAGGAAGGGGCCGAAGACGTTCGGGTCCTGGAAGGCGCCCTTGGCGCGGTCATAGAGTGTGAAGATTTCCGCGCCTGGAAAGGCATGGAAATAGCCGAGTATGCCGAGCGCTGAGGTGGCGACGGCGGCGAAGGTCCAGGCGTTGAAGATCAGCGGCAGCCGCTTGTGGCTATCCTCGATAATCGCTGCGTAGAAGACCGCCGTCAGCGCCAGGAAGGTCGACACCGCAATATACATCGGCCCTGTCGCCAGATCCTTCATCTGCGTCAGCGACAGCATGCCGCCGATATTGAAGGTGAGCAGCAGGGCAAGCAGCGGCGCCACGCCGCGCGAAATCCTGAGGCCCAGGATGAACCAGAGGCCGATCAACCCCGCCATCCAGAGTTCGTAGGGTGCCGGCTCGTCGATCACGAAACCGGAAAGGAAGACGCCGAAGGCGACGAAGGCCGAGCCGATCAGGCGCAGCGTCATCCGCTGCGGCTGGGCGACACGCGGATATGTCGCCTCGATCGCGGTCAATAGGCGTTTTCCGTATTGAGCAGCCGGATCGGCGTCAGGAACAGGATCTTGAGATCGAACCAGAGCGACCAGTTCTCGATGTAATAGAGGTCGTATGCGGTGCGGAACTTGATCTTCTCGTCATTGTCCACCTCACCGCGCCAGCCATTGATCTGGGCCCAGCCGGTGACGCCGGGCTTGACGCGGTGGCGGGCGAAATAACCCTCGACGACATCGCCGAAGGCGCGGTCGCGGGCTTGGGCGAGAACCGCATGCGGGCGCGGCCCGACCAGCGAAAGCTCGCCCCTCAAGACATTGAAAAACTGTGGCAATTCGTCGATCGAGGTCTTGCGGATGAAGCGGCCGACGCGGGTGACACGCGGATCGCCCTTGGTGACCGCGGCCTTTCCCGTAGGGTCGGCCATGTTGGTGTACATCGAGCGAAATTTGAAGACGTTGATGATTTCGTTGTTGAAGCCGTGGCGCTTCTGCATGAAGAAAACCGGGCCTTCGGAGGTTGCCTTGATGGCAATCGCCGTCGCTACCATCAGCGGCCAGAGCAGCGCCAGCGCGACGACGGTGAAGAAGATGTCGAAGCCGCGCTTGGCGACGGAATCCCAGTCGCGGATCGGCATCTTGAAAATGTCGAGCATCGGCACCGAGCCGACATGCGAATAGGCGCGCGGCCGGAAACGCAGCCGGTTGGCATGCGCGGCAAGGCGGATATCGACCGGCAGAACCCAGAGCTTCTTCAAAAGGTCGTAGATACGCGCCTCGGCCGAAAGCGGCAGAGCGATGATCAGCATGTCGATGCGCGTCAGCCGCACGAATTCGACGAGTTCGGCCACGGTGCCGAGCTTCGGATAGCCTGCGACCATGATCGGCGAGCGCTTTTCGCCGCGATCGTCGAAGATGCCGCAGATGCGGATGTCGTTGTCATCCTGCTGTTCGAGGATGCGGATCAGGTCCTTGGCCGGCTCACCGCCACCGACGATGACGGCGCGGCGCTCCATGATGCCGTTGCGCGCCCAGTTGCGGATGCCGTAGGTGACGAGGAAACGCTCGGCGGCAAGGAAGAGCGCGCCGGCTGCAAACCAGGGTATAAAGGCGTCGACGACCATCGCCCATGTGCTGCCGCGAACCAGAGCGAACAGGCCGACGGTCAGGAGAAGCGCGATCGTCCACGAAGCCAGAATGCGCGGGATCAGCCGCAGCTTGGCCCGAAGCGCTGGGATGGTGTAGGTGTCGGCAAGCTGGAGGCCGATGACGGTCAAGGCCGAAGCGATCGCCGCCATGCCCGCCCGCATCCAGGAGGAATCATGGCCGTCGCCGGGCCAGAAAGTGTGAACGATCAGGGCGATCGCGAAGAGCGCCAGGAATTCCAGCAGCCGCAATTGCCCGATGATGATGACAGGCGAATTGGTTCCATCGCGGAACTGTTCGGCGATCTGCCGGGCATAGGGGTTGATTTCGGTCGGGCCGGAAGGTTTTTCCTGACCCGCGTCGCCGCGCACCTCGATGTCGGAGACCTGCTTGCGCAGTGCTTCCACGTCGAATTGATCGCCTTTTTCCAGCTTGTTCATGGGGCTTTTTCGCTCGTTGTCACCAAGCGAAATACCAGAAAGCCCCTAAGAAATATTTACGAGGCGGCGGGCATTGCTTGACGGTCGGCGGCACCGACGAGTTCATGGTACAATTTCAGGACATCGCGTGCCATGACGGCGGAGGAAAACACCGCCTTCACCGCCTCGGGCTTCGGCATCGTCCTGGCGTGCCAGTCGGGTGTGCTCAGCGTTTCCGCCATGACGCGCGCGAGATCGTCGGAATTCCCGGCCTCCACAAGGGCTGCGCTGTCGGCGCCGAGCACCTCGGGAATGCCGCCGACACGGCTTGCGATGATCGTCTTGCCGGCGCCGAGCCCTTCGAGCACGATATAGGGCATGGCTTCGGCGCGCGAGGGAACGACAAGGTTCTGCGCCATGGAGAAGGCTTCGTGGACCCGCATCGCCGGTAGCATGCCGATGCGTTTGCCGAGGCCGCGCTCGACCATCATCTCGCGGTAGCGATCGCGATCCGGCCCGTCGCCGATCATCAGTGCCGACAGCGGCCTGCCGAGCAGCCGTTCGGTCTTGGCGAAGGCATCGACAAACAGATCGGGACCCTTGAGGTCCCGGAGCATTCCCACATAGATGAAATGCACCGCATCCGAGCGGGTCGGGATCGGCTCGAAATCGCGCTCGGCGATACCGTTATAGATCAGTCTCGTCTTCGTCCGCGGCTTACCCACTTTGCGCGCATAGGTGTCGCGCTCGTATTCGCAGATGAAGACCAGCGCATCGGTGAAATATTCCTGCAGGCGCTCCATCCTGAGGACGAACTGTCCACTGAACGAGGAACGCGAATAATGCAGGCTTCCACCATGCGCGGTGTAGAGGCGGGCTACGCGATACCTGTTCACCCGCAACGCTGAGCCGGCAAGTCGCGCGAGCACGCCGCCCTTGGCGCCGTGTCCGTGCAGCACATCCGGCCGCAAACTTTTGATTTTCTTGTATGTATCCCACATCGTCGCAATATCTGACGGACTGATCGAGCGCCGGATCGGCACGCGTGTCAGGCCGAGCGAGAGATAGGGACGGATATCGTCGAACAGGCTGTCCTCGTATTCGCCGCCAGTCGAGCTGTCACAGAGGATGCCGATTTCATGACCGGCCTTGCTGTGCTCCTCGACGAGGTCGCGGACATGTCGGAAAATCCCGCCGACCGGCGACCTGAAGCAATGGAGGATGCGGAGCGGCTGCTGTTCTGCCATCATTCAGAAGAGCCGTTCGCGAACATAGATCGTGTCGCCGGCGATAATCGGCCCCGATATGTTGATGCGGCCGGTCAGCACTCGTCCGTTGATCTTGCGGGTGACGTCGACCATGCTCTGGTTGGCGCGGCCGGTAAAGCCGCCAGCGACCGCGATAGCATTCTGCACCGTCATGCCGGGGACATAGGCATACTGGCCGGGTTGGCCGACTTCGCCCATGAGAAAGATCGAACGGTAGCGATCGACATCGATGGTGACGTCGGGATCGCGAAGATAGCCCTGTTGCAGTTTCTGAGCGATTTGCCCCGAGAGCTGCTGCAGAGTTCGGCCGCGGGCAGGGACCTGGCCGATGAGGGGGAAGGCAATATAGCCGGCCTGATCCACCGTATAGGTGTTGGTCAGGCTCTGCTGGTCGAAGACGGTAACGCGCAACCGATCGCCGCTGTCCAGCGTATAGGGCTGGATAGTCGCCTCGTTGAAGGCCTTCGGAGCCGGCTTGTACGTCGTGCAGCCGCCCAATGCTGCCGTCATGGCTGCAAGGCTCAGGGCCAAAAGGATCTTGGGCTGGACGACAGACATCCGTTTGTGCTCACAGAAAATGAACTCGGTAGAGCCGTTATCGATCCGTTAGGGTTAATGCCCGGTAAAGGCCGCTTGCAATTTCCTGGTTTCCTTCATCGCTCCTTAGAACAGGATGATCTTAGGCCGGATCGGCCTCAGATCTGAATCCTGTTCTAAATTAAAAGTCAGAGCATGATGTCGCCCAAAACCGCTCACACTTTTCGGCATCATGCTCCGCTCATTACTCCGCAAGATTGCCATTAACCGTTGAGTTACCATGGTCGTTTACGCTTGCGGCACCTTTGTTGTGGAGTAAGAGCATGTCCGGCGTAGCGCGTGATCAGGATGTGGACATCGACCTCGGCCAGTTGGTCCGCGCCGTCTGGGCGCGCCGTCTGCGGATTCTGGCGATTACCCTCGTGGGGGCGGGCGTCGCCTTTACAGGCGCCAAGATCATGTCGCCACAATTTCGCAGCGAAACGCGCATTCTGATCGAACCCCGCGCGCCGGCCTTCGCCAGCACCCAGCAGGCCAACGACGCCAGCGCCGGTCCGCTGATGGATGAGCTGAATATCGCCAGCCAGGTGCAGCTGCTGCAATCGGCCGATCTTCTCAAGAAGGTCATCAACGACCTGAAGCTCTATAACCTGCCGGAATTCGACGATGCAGCCGACGGCTCGGCGATGAGCAGCATCCTGGTGAAGCTGCATCTGAAGAAGAACCCGCTGGAGAATCCGCCGGAAGAGCGAGTGATCGATGCCTTCGTCGAACGCCTGCAGGTCTACCAGGTGCCGGGTTCACGCGTCATCGGCATCAGTTTTACTTCGAAGGACCCGAAGCTCGCCGCCGCCATTCCGAACGCCATGGCCAATGTCTATCTTTCGACGCAGAGCGGCGCCAAGCTCGATTCCAATTCCGAAGCGACGCGCTGGCTGGAGCCGGAGATCGAAGGCCTGCGTGGCAAGGTCAGCGAAGCCGAGAAGAAGGTCGCTGAATATCGCACCTCCCACGGGCTGCTGCAGACCAACGGCACGACCACCTTTCCGGCCCAGCAGCTGAACGATATCTCTGCTGAGCTGACCCGTGTGCGCGGCGACAAGGCCAATGCCGAGGCGAGGGCGCAGGCGGTGCGCAATGCGCTGTCTTCGGGCGAGGCCTCCGACACGCTGCCGGACATCATGTCGTCCCAGGCGATCCAGCGGCTGAAAGCGACGGAATCCGGCCTGCAGTCGCAGATTTCAGACCTGCAGACCAGCCTTCTCAACAATCATCCGCGGCTGAAAAGCCTGCGTGCCCAGCTCTCCGATATCCGGGCTCAGATCCGCCAGGAGACCCAGAAGATTCTGGCGAGCATCGACAACGAATCCAAGGTCGCAGATCTGAGAGCGAGCGAGCTTGAGCGGCAGTCGGATACGGTGCAGGCCAATAGCGCTCGCGCCGGTGAAGACGAGGTCGGTCTTAATGCGCTGGAGCGCGAGGCGACCGCCCAGCGGCAGCTGCTCGAAACCTATCTGGTGCGCTACCGCGAGGCTGCCTCGCGCGCCGACAGCAATTCGAGCCCAGCCGATGCCCGTATCGTTTCCAAAGCCATCGAGCCGGTCGATCCCTATTTCCCGAAGGTGGTGCCGATCGTCGTCGTCGCGACCGTTGCGACATTGATCTTGAGCGCCATCGTCACCATGCTGGCCGAACTTTTCAGCGGCCGGGCGCTGCGTGCCGTCGATGCGTCCCGTGAGGCGATCGAGGCCGAAACGCTCGTCGAGGACAGGGATACCCCGCAGGCCGCTCCCGTTATCGCTGTCGTCAGAAAGCCCGTCCGGCCGAGCATGCTCGCCGTGGTCGCCGACGAAGATCCGGTCGAGGACGTCAAGGCTGCCGAGGCGGCGCCGGAGGACGAGAACGAATTCTCAATCGCCTCGGTTGCGGATTATCTCGCAGGCAGCCGGGCGCCGCTGGCAATCGCAATATCTCCGACCGGTGACAATGGCTCGGCGGCAACGGTTTTGCTGACCCGCATGCTCGCCGACGCCGGCCGCCGCGTCATCCTGATCGATATGACCGGTTCCGGTTATCCCACAGAATTGATGGCCGAGGACCAGGCCGCTCTTGGCGTCACCGATCTGCTATGCGGCGAGGCCGCTTTTGGCGACACGATCCACGGCGACCACCTTTCCGATGCCCATCTCATTCCCCAGGGCCAGAGTGACGTTCGCCGCGCCATGCGCGGTGTGGACCGGCTGTCGCTGCTGCTCGATGCGCTTGCCGCCGCCTACGACCTCGTGGTGGTCGAATGCGGTTCGGCCGATGTCGCCGGCGTCTCGCGGCTGACGCGCAGCCGCGACGTCGAGATCATTCTCTCCCTGCCGGAAGTCGAGGAGACGATCTTCGTTGCCCTGATGACGGAATTCCAGGCTGCGGGCTACGAGCGCGTCGTGTTGATGTCGGGTGGTGAAGCGGCGGAGCAGAGGCTCGGCCAGGCCGCCTAACGCATGCCGCGCAAAAGTGTGCCGCGGTTTTGCGGCAACGACATGCGTAAGACAAAGACCGCTTAGCCGAGCCGTGCTCGGATGCTCTGCGTGAACTTATAGAGCTTCGGGCGGGCCTTGATATGGGCCTTGCCGCGGGTGACGATCCGGTGCGCGGCGCCGGCGAGAACGCCGAACTGCGAGACCGGCAGCACCACGTCGTAATGCGCGGTCTCCACAGGCGCCCAGGAACGCTTGTAAGTCTGGTCGCCAAGGCCGAAATCGAACAGCGCCACGCCCTTGCCATGCAATCCCGAAATGGTCTGCCAATAGAGGAATTCGCCGGGGCTCGTATGCGGAACGAGCTCTTCGTCGATTGCGCCGAACTGGCAGATGATGTGGTCGCCCTTGCGCGAAATCCCTGAAATTGCGGCGACCCGGCCCTCATTCTCACTTTTGAGCCGCAGCACATGCATCTGCAGCCCGAAATACCGCCGGTCGTCATCCCGCTTGTCGATGAGGCCGTGCAAAAAGGCCCGCGTTTCCTTGTCGGCGAAGACGTCGGGCAGGCCGAGGCTGGCGAAGCGGGCGCTCTTCAGGCGGAAAAAGATATCGAGCAGACGGTGCTGTTCTTCCGAAGTCTCGGGGACAACGTATTCGACGCCGCCGGCCGCCTCGAGACGTTTCGATTGAACACGGAATTTCTTGCGTCGGTTCTTGGCGTTGAGCTGCTTCAGCGTGTCCTCGAAAGCGGGAAAGAACGGCAGCTGATAGGCATGATTCTGGTTCTGCACCATCGGCAGCCCCGCAAGCGGGGTCGGTCGTCCGCGCCATTCCAGCGGAATGTTCTGCAGCAGCAGCAGATCGGCCCGACCCTTGAGCGCCTGCTGCAGCTGACCGGCGAACTTGCCGGGATCGATGGTCCCGCCGGCCTCTGCAAAGCTCTCGGAGAACAGGCCGGTATTGATATTGCTGTGATCGGCGGCGATGAACTTCGCGGTCGCAAGCCCCCGAGACTTGATGATTTCGACCGGCAGAATGAATGCCGTCTGACCCGCATAGGTGCCTTTGAGGATCGCCAGCGGCCGCTGAAAGGCGCTCACCCAGGCGGCGCACCAATCATAGCTCTGATGGAGTGACTGGAGATTGTCGCGCTCCAGCGCTCGCCAGTCGTCCTCCAACGGCTGCATTGCGTCGAAGACTTCGATATCGACTTCGGCCATGGCGAGTTTCATGCTCAGCTGACGCAGGCGCGAAATGGCCGTTTGGGCCAGCGCCACGTCCTCCGACGGCTGTTCATGAACATCGAGCTTTTGCGTCTGCACGGGTGGTTTTCTCCGGTCAAGAATGCTGAACGGGAAGGTAGGTATGCCAGACGTATATTTGGTTTAACTGCACGCGTCGGGCGAGGTTTTCCGCCGATCACGGTTATTCGGCCGTTAATGGCCTATTGCTGCGGCGGTCCGGCCATCCATTTGATGATCACCATTGCCGGCAATACCCAGAGCAGGCCGGTGAGCAGGAAATAGAGCAGGTGTCCCCACCAGGGCGCGTTGCCGAGCGCTGCCACCGCGATCGTGTTCGCCACCAGCGCATAGACCAGCACGAGCACGACGATGAGGATCGTGCCGATGAATTTGCGGAGGCGAATGGGCATCGTTTATCTCTCGGCATGGACAGGGCGAGCCGGCGCGACGGCATGCCGCAAAGGTTCGGGGCTTGTTTTGCATGAGCCGGTGGGGCAAATCAACTGCCGGATAGAAGGAGACATCATGGCTGTCGCAAACCCGACCACGGAACAGGCGATCCTGAGCGAAGTGCGCAAGCAGGACCGCGACCGCCGCGCCTTGCGTTTCTGGCTTGGTTTCGTGCTTTTGGCGCTCTTCTGTCTCGTGCTCGTCGGTGGCGCCACGCGGCTGACCAATTCCGGCCTGTCGATCACCGAGTGGAAGCCGATCCACGGCGTCATCCCGCCGCTGTCGGCTGCCGAATGGGAGGAGGAATTTCGCCTCTACCAGCGCATTCCTGAGTTTCAGCAGTTGAACAGCTCGATGACCGTCGACGAGTTCAAGGGCATTTTCTGGTGGGAATGGGCGCACCGGCTGATCGCCCGTGGCATCGGCGTGATCTTCGCGCTGCCGCTCATCTTTTTCTGGCTGACGGGGCGGATTGAAAAGCGCCTGCGCTGGCCGCTCGTCGGCATTCTGGCGCTTGGTGGCCTGCAGGGTTTTATCGGCTGGTGGATGGTGTCGTCTGGCCTGTCTGTCCGCACCGACGTCAGCCAGTACAGGCTGGCGACGCATCTCGTCATGGCCTGCCTGATCTTTGCCGGCTGCATGTGGATCATGCGCGGGCTTTCCAGGCATTCAAATGATCCGGCGCCGGCACGCAACTCGCGCGGTTTTGCCGCCGCGATCGCCATTTTCGCGCTGTTCCAGATCTATCTCGGTGCGCTGGTGGCAGGGCTCGACGCCGGTTTTTCCTACAATACCTGGCCGCTGATGGATGGCGCCGTCATCCCGTCGGATCTGCTGATCCAGCAGCCCTTCTGGATCAACGCCTTCGAGAACCCGAAGACGGTGCAATTCATCCACCGCATCGGCGCTTATACGCTCTTCGCATTGACCTTGATCAACATGGTGATCGCGCTGCGCGCCGCACCATGGACCACCCATGCCCGCCGCGCCGTCGTGCTCTTCGCGCTGGTGACCCTGCAGGCGGCGATCGGCATCGCCACGCTGCTGATGCAGGTGCCGCTTCACTGGGGCCTGCTGCATCAGGCCGGTGCCCTGGTGGTTTTCGGTTTCGCCGTCGCCAACTGGCGCGGCTTTTACGGCGAATATCCGCATGGGACGATGATCACAGAGCGCGATTGAATCATCCTGTTCTAACGCAGCACCCCGTCGAGCAACGGCATGCCGATGATCGCGGCGGCGGCGATCAGGATATAGCAGGCGATGCGGAAGGTTCGCTCCTCGGCGAGCCCGAACAGTTTCGAGCCGCCGTAAAGCCCGACCGCATAACTCGGCAGGATGATGGCGGTCAGTGCGAAGACGGCGGGCACGAACAGTCCGCCGATATAATAGCTGATGGCACTGAAGACGGACGAGATCGAGAAATAGAGAACGACGTTCGCCCTGACGCGCGTGAAGTCGCTTTTGCCGCCAAGCCAGTAGGCGACAACAGGCGGCCCGCCGAGCTGCGCGGCGCCGCTGAAAAGCCCGGCGATTAGGCCGATGCCGCTGCTGAGTGCTGCCGAAGGCGCGCCGTGGTATCGCCATCCCGATGCGAGAAGCGCGAGTAGGGCGATCGCGATGATGGTAATGCTCCAGCGCAAAAGCAGCGGGTCGAGCAGCGCCAGCATCGCCGTGCCGGCCGGGACGCCGAGGGCCGCACCCGCCGCCATGACGAAGACCTCGGGTCGGTTGGCGCCGCGCCATGCGGGCGGGATCATCCCGACTGTCGCAATGCCGTCGATGACGAGCAGGATCGGCGAGACCAGCTTCGGCCCGACGATCGCGCCGGCGAGCGGAATGAAGATCAATGCGGCGCCGAAGCCCGAAAAACCGCGGGCGAGCCCGGCGACGACGGCGAACGCCATCAGCGCATAGATGCCATGGTCGGGCAGGGCGGCGGCAAACCAGGCGTGCACGCCGGCGATGAGCACATCGAGCGTCATGACGTCAGGAGGCGAGCATCAGGTCCATATTCTGCACGGCAGCACCCGAGGCGCCCTTGCCGAGATTGTCGAGCAGCGCCACCAGATTGACTTGCGAGGTGCCTGGCGTGCCGAAGACGAAGAGCTTCATCGTGTCCTTGCCTTCGAGCTCGACGGCGTTGATGCGGGGCAGGACCTTGCTTTCGGCGAGCGGCACGACGGTGACGATATCCTGGCCGGCATAATGGGCGACGAGGGCTGCATGGATGCTCTCCATCGTCGTGCCTTCGGCGAGGTCGCCGAGATGCAGCGGCACCTGGACGATCATGCCCTGTGCGAACTTGCCGACCGACGGCGAGAAGATCGGCGCGCGGTCGAGCAGTCCGTGCACGGTCATTTCAGGCACATGTTTGTGGGTCAGCGGCAGGCCGTAGAGGAAATGTGGTGCGGTGATCGCATCCGGGTGATCCGGGTTTTCCATCTGCGCGATCATCTGCTTGCCGCCGCCGGTATAGCCGGACACCGCGTTGACCGTCACCGGATAGCCGTCCGGCAGCATGCCGGCAGCACGCAGCGGCCGGATGAGGCCGATCGCGCCCGTGGGGTAGCAGCCGGGATTGGCGACAAAACGGGCCGCCTTGATCCTGTCGGCCTGCGCGCTGTCCATTTCGGCAAAGCCATAGGCCCAGCCGGAATTGACGCGGAAGGCGGTCGAGGTGTCGATGACGCGGACGTTATTGTTGGCCGAAACCATCTGCACCGCTTCCTTGGAAGCGTCGTCAGGCAGGCAGAGAATGGCGATATCGGTGCTGTTCAGCATGTCCTCGCGCATGGCCGCGTTGCGCCGCTCGGCCTCTGGAATGGACAGAAGCTCGACATCGCGGCGGCCAGCCATGCGCGTGCGGATCTGCAGACCCGTCGTGCCGTGTTCGCCGTCGATGAAGATTTTCGGTGCCATGTTAGACCTGCGCTTTCAATGGGTTCAGAAGGTTTCCGGATTCACTTTGGGATGATACGTCAGCCTTGTGACACGGCGATGGCGCGTCTCTCGGCATGAAGCCCCAGCATATACATCGCCACCGTTGCCCCCGCAATGGCGGTGATATCGGCATGGTCGTAGGGTGGCGACACCTCGACGACATCGGCACCGCGAATATCGAGCTGGTGCAGGCGCTGCAGCACCGAGAGGATCTTGGCGCTCGATGGGCCGCCGGCAACCGGCGTGCCGGTGCCCGGTGCAAAGGCCGGATCGAGGCAATCGATATCGAAGGTGAGATAGGCCGGCGCGCCGCGCGTATGCGAGATGATCGCCGAGGCGATATCGCCGGCGCTCATCTCCTCGACCTGATGACCATAGAGAATATTGACGCCGAAATCCTCCGGCGCATGGGTGCGGATACCGACCTGGATCGAGCGGTCGGGATCAATGATGCCCTCGCGGGCGGCCCGTGCCACGAAGGAACCATGGTCGATGCGCCGTTCTTCGTCGAACCAGGTGTCCTGGTGCGCGTCGAACTGCACAAGCGCGAGCGGCCCGTGTTTTGCCGCGTGGGCTTTCAGCAGCGGCCAGGTAACGTAGTGATCGCCGCCGAGCGTCAGCAGAAAAGCGCCGCTGTCGAGGATGACGTTGGCCTGGCGTTCGATGGCATCAGGCGTATCCTGATGATTGCCGTAGTCGAGCAGGCAATCGCCGTAATCGATGACGGCCATCTCGGTGAAGAGATCGCGGTTGAAGGGATATTGCGGATCATTGTCGAAGATCGCCGAGGCGCGCCGGATCGCTTGCGGCCCGAAGCGCGTGCCCGGCCTGTTCGAGGTCGCGGCGTCGAAGGGAATACCCCAGACGGCAACGTCGACGCCGGCGAGCTCCTTGGTGAAGCGGCGGCGCATGAAGGACAGCGCGCCAGCAAAGGTCGGGTCGCTGGCGGCGGAGGTGAGGCTGGTCGCCGTGAAGGCATGATCAATCGATCTGTTCGCCAAGTGATGCTCCTTTTTTCGGTCGCAAAACCATAGTCGCGTTCGATGCGGACGCTGCATTGCATGACGCCGTTCGATGCATGGGCGTCGGGCGGGTCTCTTACGAAGGAATTGACCGATCCCCTGCGCGCAGAAAGGGGTAGGCGAGGCGCGGGCAGATTTCAAGCAATCGTTCGGATGACGGCCGCTCGTATATCGTCGAGCCGCCGTCATCCGCTCCTGTCAGGCCGGCCGCCGCAGGGACCACAATCCGGCCAGAGTCGTCAGCGCGGCCGCACTGACGTAGCCCACGAGTGGCCAGGCGCTGTCGCCGCCGAGCAGGAGCACGAAGGCGGTTCCGGCAAAGCCGACGATGATGCTCTCGACACAGAAATAGAACGCGACCGCCGTTCCTGCCGTGTCGCCAAAGGCGTTGAGCGCGCCGTTGGCGGTGACTGCCGTCGTAAGGACGATGCCGATCGCGATGATCCACATCGGCATGACGAAGCTGACCAGGGAAGGCTGCAGAAACAACTCTCCAAAGGCAAGCAGCACGGCGCCGAGAAGCAGCATTGCCATGCCTCTGGCAAGGCTGCCGGCAATGCCCCAGCGCATGACGAAGCGTTTGGCGAAACGCGCCGTCACGATCATCACCAGCGCCACTGTGGCAAAGACGAAGCTGAAGCCGATTTCGGAGAAACCGGCTTTATCGATCAGCACACGGGGTGCCGTCGAGAAGAAGACGAAGAAGGCCCCCATCGCCGTGCTGAAGCCGCCGGTATAAACCCAGAAGGGAAAGCTTGTGAGGATCGGGCGGAGAGCGATCTTCGCGGTAACGGTGGGGCGGGTTTCATGCCACCGCATGCCGGCATTGAAAAGGGCGGCAACCGAAAGCAGGCCGATGACGAGGAAGATGGCCCGCCAGCCGAAGCGATCGGCGATCAAGGCTCCGGCGATCGGGCCTAATGCAGGCACGAAGGAGAGGATGGAGCCGAGAAGGCCATAGATCGTGATGCTTTCGGGACGTCCGGCGTAAACGTCACGCACTGTTGCGAAGGTTGCGACGAGGACCGCCGACGCACCGACTGCCTGCAGCAATCTCAAGGCCACGAAGAGCGGCGCCGACGAGGAGCCGGCCAGCAGGAAGGAGGAAGCGGCAAAGAGTACCGCCCCTGCGAGCAGGACGGGCCGTCGTCCGACAATATCGGAAATCGGGCCGAAGATGATCTGCCCGGCGCCGAGGACGAGCATGTAGAGGCTGAGGGTCAGTTGGATGACATCAGGCGAGGTGCCGAGCGCCTCCGGCATGACCGGCACGATCGGCAGATAGATATCCATGGCAAGAGAGGTCAGGATGTCGAAAGGCGCCATCAGCAGCAAGGCTGCCGGCACGGAATAGGTCCAGCGCTGGATTTTGGAATAAGACATGGGAAAGAACCCGCTCAAATGATTTCATTCGGCGGCGATCTGTCTCTTCATCAGTATCGGGATTGGTCGGACAGACGCCGCAACAACAGGGCAGAGTTGTTGCGGCCTATTTGTCTGCGGACTTGGTTGTCCCCATGATGCAACCCTGATTGCGGCTTCGCTCATTCTCGAAGCCCTTTGCCAAGTTTCTACCAGCAGAACGGCAATGCGACAATGACATGCCGATGCGCTTCCGGTTGGTTTAAACAGCGCCAAACAAAAAAAGGCCGGGTTTCCCCGGCCTTCGTAAATTCCGTCTGTCCGAAGCGATTAACGCTTGGAGAACTGGAAGGAGCGGCGGGCCTTTGCCTTGCCGTACTTCTTGCGTTCGACGACGCGGCTGTCGCGGGTCAGGAAGCCGCCCTTCTTCAGCACCGGGCGCAGGCCCGGCTCGAAGTAGGTGAGCGCCTTGGACAGGCCGTGGCGAACGGCACCGGCCTGGCCGGACAGGCCGCCGCCGGCAACGGTTGCGATGATGTCGAACTGGCCGTCACGGGCAGCCGCAACGATCGGCTGGCGCAGGATCATCTGCAGCACCGGACGAGCGAAATATTCCGCGAATTCCTTGCCGTTGACGATGATCTTGCCGGAGCCCGGCTTGAGCCAGACGCGGGCGACGGCGTTCTTGCGCTTGCCGGTCGCGTAGGAGCGGCCGAGCGAATCGACCTTGCGGACGTGGGCCGGAGCAGCAGCTTCGGAAATCGTGCCGAGATCCTTCAGGGAGGAGAGGTCAGCCATGATCAGGCGCTCCTTACATTCTTTTTGTTGAGCACGGCAACGTCGAGGGCGACCGGCTGCTGGGCTTCATGGGGATGGGCGGAGCCGGCGTAAACGCGCAGGTTCTTCATCTGGCGACGGCCGAGCGGGCCACGCGGAACCATGCGTTCGACGGCCTTTTCGAGGACGCGCTCCGGGAAGCGGCCTTCGATGATCTGGCGCGCGGTACGTTCCTTGATGCCGCCGGCAAAACCGGTGTGCCAGTAATAGACCTTGTCGGAATATTTCTTGCCGGTGAAAACCACCTTGTCGGCATTGATGACGATGACGTTGTCGCCGTCGTCAACGTGGGGCGTGAAGGTTGCCTTGTGCTTGCCGCGCAGGCGCATAGCGATGATGGAAGCGAGACGGCCAACGACCAGCCCTTCGGCGTCGATGATCACCCACTTCTTCTCCACCTCTGCAGGCTTCTGGGAGAAGGTTGCCATAGTGAATACTCTCTTTTGAGACCCTTGGCCCGAGGGCTTGAAGGGCGTTTCTTGTTGCTTGGATTGACAGGCTCGAGGCATGCCAAAAAGAAAGCAGCCCGGACAGGCTGCGTTCTGGCGCGGTGTATAGAGGGAATATGACATTGGGTCAATATCGACGTTCCTGAGGTCTGGAAAAAAGAGTAAGCAAAAACAATGAGTTAGTTATGAGGTATTGTGTTACCACAGATTTGCCGGCGAAAGAGCTGCCGTGCTTGACGCTTTTCGCATCCCTGCTGGGTTTGAAAGAGCATGCCGCGGTCGAAGCGGCCGCTAATCTTTGAACTCGCGCAGGCATTTCATCATTTCCCGAAGGCCGCGTGTCAGATGCTTGTCCCGGCGCAGAACCATGCCGAGGCGGCGCGTGAGCTTCGGCTGCAGCGATGAGGTCGTCACGAGGCCGGCGCGGTCGCGCTTCAACGCCAGTCCCGGCAGGATCGACCAGCCGAGCCCGACGGCTACCAGTTCCTTGATCGCTTCGATGCTGCCGAACTCCATGGCCGGTCGGATCCTAGTGTCCGGTGCGGCCAGCCACGCGTCGATTGCCCGTCGCGTATTGCCGCCCTCATAAAGCAGCAGCGTCCTGTCGCGCATGAAGGCGGCGTCCGGTCCGCCGTCGGGTATCAGGCTGCCCGCCGGAGCGACGGCCAGCAATTCTTCCTCGTAGAACGGTTCGATCTCGAAGTTGCGCCCTGAGGCCGGCAGGGCAACGACGGCGATATCGAGGCTGTTGGCCTCCAGATCGCGCAAGACGTCGTCGGCATCGCCGATGCGCACGGTGATTTCCAGGCCGGGCATGGATTTTCGGGCGGCGGCAATGGCGTGAGGAAGCAGGTGGATCGACGCCGTGCCGCCGCTGCCGATGCGCACGCGGCCGCTGGCACCGTCTCTGTGTGGCATCATCGCTTCCTCAGCGACGGCCGATTGCTGCAGCAATCGCCTTGCATGCACCAGCAGGTCGAGGCCTGCCGCGGTGGGCTGCGCTCGCCGGCCGACGCGCTCGATCAGCCGGACACCGAGCCGCTGCTCGAGCCCCTTGACCTGCAGGCTGACGGCCGGCTGCGTCAGTCCCTCCATGTCGGCGGCCGCCGTAAAGCTTCCGAGATCGGCGACGTTGACGAAGGTTGCGAGCTGATCGAGGTTGAGCGCCATACCAAAGATTTCCTTATGTGTATCATAACTTCCATAAGCTTCCTTCATGTGGGTTTCCAGCCCATCCTTCTGGTGTTGAAGAGAGGTGGAAGAGATGGCCATGGAATTGAGCGAAATCCTTGAGCGCGATATCGTTCGATCGAAATTTTGCCGGTCGGCGCGCAGGGGCCGGCGGCTGCTGGCGGCAATCGAGCATCACCTGGAAAAGCGCCGCAGCCGCCGCACGCTTTGCGAGCTCACCGACGACGAGCTTTGCGATGTCGGCCTGACCCGTGCTGAGGCGAAGGCTGAGATATTGAAATCCTGGTTCTGGTCTTGACTGCGGCCGCTGCGGACAGAGCATATCCTGCTCGAAATTGCCGCAGCCTTGTGGCAGAACACCTGTCCAAAGCAATTCCTGGAAAAGCGCGAAGCGGTTTTCCGTTCGGAAGGGCGTTAAAACAAAAAGTTAGAGTGGTTCTGCGTTTCCGTAAAAGCTGAACTGCTCTAAAATCGAGCGCAGGGAGCAGCATCATGGCCGAAATCCTATCCTTCCCGGACGCAGACAGGGCGGATGGGTTACTGGTTCGCTCGCTGCGCGACGGCGTGCTGCGCCTCGTGCTCAACAACCCGCCGGCCAATGCGCTCTCGATCGCGCTTCTCGAAGCGCTGATGGCCGAGCTCGATAAGGCCGGCTCGGATGCGGATGTGCGCGTCATCGTCATCGCCTCGACCGGCAATGTCTTTTCCGCCGGGCATGATCTCAAGGAACTCACTGCCCACCGCGCCGATGAGGACCGGGGAGCCGGTTTCTTCGAGAGGGCCTTCCGGCTCTGCGCCGATCTGATGCTGAAGATCGCGCATCTGCCGAAGCCCGTCATCGCCGAGGTTGACGGGTTGGCGACGGCGGCCGGCTGCCAGCTCGTCGCCTCCTGCGATCTGGCGATCTGCACGGATACGTCGACATTCTGCACGCCGGGCGTCAATATCGGCCTGTTCTGTTCGACGCCGATGGTGGCCGTTTCCCGGGCCGCCCATCGCAAGCAGGCTATGGAGATGCTCTTGACCGGCGAGACGATCGACGCCTCGACCGGCAAGGATTTCGGCCTCGTCAACCGCATCGTGCCGAAGCAGTATCTGGCGCAGGTGGTTTCCAAATATGCCGGAGTGATCGCCAGCAAATCGCCGCTGATCCTGAAGATCGGCAAGGAAGCGTTCAACCGCCAGCTCGAACTGCCGGTTGAGGCAGCCTATGACTATGCCGCTAGAGTGATGGTCGACAATATGCTGACGCAGGATGCTGAGGAGGGCATCGGCGCCTTCCTCGGCAAGCGCACGCCGGAATGGAAGGGCGAGTGATCACGCCAATTTCAGAACCAGCCCGCCGATGGCGATGACAACACCGGCGACGTAGCGCCAGACGCTGGCTTTTTCCTTGAAGACGGTGATCGAGATCACCAGCGCAAAGAGGATCGCGGTTTCGCGCAAGGCCGCGACGGTTGCGAGCGGGGCTTTTGTCATCGCCCAAAGTGCCAGCCCGTAGGAAGCGATCGAGCCGGCGCCGCCGATCAGGCCGCGCCACCAGTTGCGACGGACGTGACGCGTCACGGCCAAGGTGCCGCGTTGCGAAACCGCCCAGGAAAACAGCAACACCGGCGGCAGCAGCGACATCCATAATGTGTAGGAAACCGCATTGCCGGAAAGGCGTGCGCCGATGCCGTCGACATAGGTGTAGCTGGCAATGACGCAGGCATTGGCAAGCGAGAGCAGGATGGCGCGGCTGCTGCCGCGCCGTGCCTCCAGAGCGAGTGTCAGGACGCCCGCACAGATTGTCATCGTGCCCGCGAGAGCGCCGCCGGAAAGATTTTCCTTCAGGATGAAGCCGCTTGTCGCGGCGATCAGCAGCGGTGCGCAGCCGCGCATCAGCGGATAGACGAGGCCGATATCGCCGGCCCGGTAGGCAGCGGCGACCAACTGGAAATAGGCGAACTGCAGGATGGCCGAGACGCCGATGAACGGCCAGGCCGCGCTTTGCGGCAACGGCAGAAATGCCAGGAACGGCAGCGCCGAAACCGCGCCGCCTGCAGAGATCAGTGCCGCGTCGAGAGATTTATCGCTGCCGGCCTTGACGATGGCGTTCCATGTCGCATGCAGCAGTGCGCCGAATAGAACCAGCAGGATGACGTCGAGTGGCAAGGGAGTAAATCCGGAAAAGATGCGGGAAGTGGAAAACGCCTCGCCTTCGGCGTTTCAAATTCCTGAAAAGACAACTGGGATTTGCACGAAAATACACGGCGGCGGTCGCGGTCGCGTTCATATACGAATAGCATTCTTTCAGTGTGGAAACAATCGCGGTGGATTGAAGCAATTTTTACGTGCGCTCGACATGCGTTCAATCCAAGCGATCCTTTCAACTATGAGATGTTTCTAATGGACACGGGAACGGAACGGGGGATTATCAAGAACATAAGCAGAAATGATCCGGGGGAATTAGGCAGGTGATTATTCTATGCTGCTGAAATATAGATATTATTCTATAACTTTGACATACTGAAAATTTTAAACTTTTGATTGTGCCATCGTCGATAAGTCGCACCACGGGATTGAGCTTCGGCCTTTCGCAAAGGCGAAAGTCCTGCAGACTTCCCGCGGCCGTCAGGAGGGCGAAACCATCACAATTGATGATGTGGAACGAAAAGCATCCCGTCAAGGTTGTCGATATTCTGGCAATTCAGGACCGGGCAGCGGGGATTGTCTTTCGAGGGGATATGCGTCCATTCCGCATAATCGGTCGCATCGCAATAATTGCTGTTGCGGACATAACGATCGTAAAGCGGCAAGCCACGGGGAGACTGATAGCGGAAGATCACCGCGCCCTGATTGTGGATGGCGGCGCGCACGCTGGCGCAGCTCATGGCAAGCGGATTGTAGCGCGAGATCGCCAGCGCCGGCGATGCGGCGAGCACGAGCATGAGGGCAAGAGCGATTTTTTTCATCGAATCATCCTCAGGAAGTAACCAATTCATATATACGGAAAAGACACGCAGCCGGTTTCGCGGAAACGCAAAAAAAACTGCGGGCCGCGCTGGAGGGCTTTCGGGAGTGGAGAAACGACCATGGACCACGACGACTATACGGATGATTATCTCGCCGGAATCCTGCATTCCGTAAAGACCATCGCGCTGACCGGCGCTTCGCCCAATCCGGCGCGGCCGAGCAACGGCGTCATGGGTTATCTGCTGTCGCGCGGCTACGAGGTCATTCCCGTCAATCCGGGGCAGGCGGGCAAACAGATCCAGGGCCGCACCGTTTATGCCCGGCTCGCCGACGTGCCCGTGCCGATCGACATGGTCGACGTGTTTCGCGCCGCCGAATATCTGGATGGGGTGGTCGAGGAGGCGCTGGCGCTGAGACCGCTGCCGCAGATCATCTGGGCCCAGCTTGGCGTCCGTGACGATGGGGCTGCCGCAAAGGCGGAGGCCGCCGGCATCAAGGTGGTGATGAACCGCTGCCCGGCGATCGAGTATCCCCGTCTCATTGCCTGAGTTGAGGTGCGATGAGACGGATTTTCCACCAAACGCCCAAGGGTTGAAACGGATCGCGATTAACTTTCGTAGACGACAGGCTATGATCCCGCCCGTCAGCAACAACTGGAGGACGACATGGCCAAGAACGATCCGGGATTCAATACGTTGGCGATCCATGCCGGCGCCCAGCCCGACCCGGCGACCGGCGCGCGTGTCACGCCGATCTACCAGACCACCGCCTTCGTCTTCAATGATTCCGATCATGCCGCGGCTCTCTTCGGCCTGCAGGCCTTTGGCAACATCTACACCCGCATCATGAACCCGACGCAGGCCGTGCTCGAGGAGCGCGTCGCAGCGCTCGAGGGCGGCACGGCGGCGCTTGCCGTCGCCTCCGGCCATGCCGCGCAAATGATCGTCTTCCACACCATCATGCGCCCAGGCGAGAATTTCATCGCGGCCAACAGGCTCTACGGCGGCTCCATCAATCAGTTCGGCCATGCCTTCGAGAATTTCGGCTGGCAGGTGCGCTGGGCCGATCCCGCCGATCCCGCGAGCTTCGAAAGCCAGATCGACGACAAGACGCGCGGCATCTTCATCGAAAGCCTGGCCAATCCCGGCGGCACCTTCGTCGATATCGCCGCCATTGCCGATGTCGCGCATCGCAACGGCCTGCCGCTGATCGTCGACAATACGATGGCGACACCCTATTTCATCCGCCCGATCGAGCACGGCGCCGATATCGTCGTGCATTCGCTGACGAAGTTTCTCGGCGGCCACGGCAATTCCATGGGCGGCCTCATCGTCGATGGAGGCACCTTCGACTGGTCGAAATCCGGCAATTACCCGATGCTGTCGAGCCCGCGGCCGGAATATAACGGCATGGTCCTGCACGCAACCTTCGGCAATTTCGCCTTTGCGATCGCTGCCCGCGTGCTCGGCCTGCGCGATCTCGGCCCGGCGATCTCGCCCTTCAACGCTTTCCTGATCCTGACCGGCATCGAGACACTGCCGCTCCGGATGCAACGCCACAGCGACAATGCGATCGCCGTCGCCAAATGGCTGAAGGCGCACAGCAAGATCGCCTGGGTGAATTATGCCGGCCTCGACGACGATCCGAACCATGCCCTGCAGCAGCGCTATTCCCCAAAGGGCGCAGGCTCCGTCTTCACTTTCGGCGTCGAAGGCGGCGTTACGGGTGGCTATGAGGCGGGCAAGACGCTGGTCGAGGGGCTGGAGCTCTTCTCCCACCTCGCCAATATCGGCGACACCCGCTCGCTCGTCATCCACCCGGCCTCGACGACACATCGGCAGTTGACCGAGGAACAGAAGACCGCCGCCGGCGCCGGCGCCGACGTGGTACGCCTTTCCGTCGGCATCGAGGACGTCAAGGACATCATCGCCGACCTCGAACAGGCGCTCTCGAAGATCTGAGTGGCCATGGCAAATTTCATCACCCTCGGCATTGACGGCGTCGAACCCGAGTTCGGCGCCCCGGAGCCCGGTCGGATCATCTCAGGCGATCCGCATTTCCGCACCTGGAACCTGGAGGAGGCCGAAGGCGGGCTCTATTCCGGCATCTGGGAGGCGACGCCGGGCAAGTGGCGGATCGTTTATGAGGAATGGGAATATTTCAGCCTGCTGTCCGGCTATTCGATCGTCACGGAGGAGGGCGGTGAGCCGGTTCATCTGAAGACGGGCGACCGGATGATCTTGCGACCCGGCTTCAAGGGAACGTGGGAAGTCGTTGAAACGACTCGCAAGGATTATGTGATCAAGGTTTAAGCAGCGCCAGCAAACCGGCGCTGACGATGGCGGGCCTGTCCCGATTTGCGGCGATGACGGCCCGTCTTTCTGCGGATGGCTGCGCTTCTTTGCCGGATAGAACGCTTTTAACCAATCCCGTTAATCGGGTCTACATCGTCAAAATGCTATATCTTATCTGCAGCGCATAGCGGACATGATGTCTCCTGCCGTCCCCACAGACATGGCCTTGCAATTAATCTTTCCGGAATATGCATGTCGTCGAATCTTGCAGGTAGGCACGTTCGCACCCAGACCTCTTCCATCATTGCGACAACGGTCTGTTTCCTTGTCGTCGCCCTCATCCTGACCGGCCTGATGGCACATGTCGTCGTCAAGATGACCCGGTCGGCGAATGAGATCGACGATGCGCGGGCCACGCGCGCCGCCCGCGCGGCGATCGGAGCCTTTGTGGCTCGTCTGAGCGGGACGACGACGGACAATGCCATATGGGACGATGCCTATAGTGCGGCCTCCTCTCCTGCCGCCGCCGACTGGGCCTATGAAAATTGGGGAAAGACCAGCGAGGATTACGCGCTCTATGACGGCGCGATCGTAATCGGCCCTGACCGGTCGTCGATCGTCTCCGCATATGCCAAGGGCAAGCCCTTCGAGCCGAGCGCCTTTTTCGGCGAAGGCTTTTATCGGCAGATCAACGCAGCCGCCGATCCCGAGCGGGCGCCGATGGTCAACTTCATCAAGACCGAAAGCGGTATCGCCCTGCTCGCATCGCAGGCGATCCAGCCCTTCGAAGCCTCCGGAGAGCTTCCGAAGCTCAGCACGCTGAGCTTTTACAAGGAATTTACCCCCGAGGTTCTCGACGCGCTCTCGAACGAACATGAACTCGAAGGCTTGCACCTTGAAACGAAGCCCAGGCCGGAATTTCTGAATACGCCGATCACCGACATGAAAGGGGCCGTCATCGGCTACCTCGTATGGCCGAGCAAAGCGCCTGGAAGCACTGTGTTTCATCGGGTAACGCCCTATGTCGCTGCCGCCGTCGCCATTCTTGCGCTGTTCCTGATCGGCGTTCTGATGGTCGGGACGTCCGAGGCACGGCGCCTGCGCCAGCTGGCGGAGGCAGCGCTTTTCGAAGCCGGCCATGACAGCCTGAGCGGCCTGTTGAACAGACATGGACTTCTCAGCCTGCTGGAAGAGTTGGACAATTCGGGCTCTTCGCCACCCCGGCTCTATCTGGTCGATCTCGATGGCTTCAAGGCGGTCAACGATGCCTGGGGGCATGCGGTCGGCGATGATTTGATCCGACTGGTTTCGAACGCGCTGATGGCCTGCCACCCCGAGGTCGTCGCCGCGGCTAGGCTGGGGGGCGACGAATTTGCGCTGGTGCATGTTGGATCTGCCACGTGCGAAGATATGGAAAAGACCATTCTCGCGCTGTTTGCCGAGCCCTTCAAAATCGGCGGACGAACGATCGAAGTTGGAGCAAGCATCGGAGCTGCCGCGCGCGACGGAGGCATCGAGCCTCTGGAGCTTCTCCGCAGAGCGGACATGGCCCTCTATCGCGCCAAGGCAAGTGGCAGAGGCCAGGCGATCGAATACGACCCCGAACTGGACGAGGAACGCCAACGGGTCGCCGAACTGGAAGGTCTGTTGAAGCACGCCATCAGCACTGGTGCGATCGAGGCCGTTTTCCAGCCTCTCGTTTCCGCCACAACAGGCGCTGTCACTGGTCTTGAAGCGCTGGCGCGCTGGCGAACGTCAACCGGAAACATCAGCCCGGAGATTTTCATCCCTCTCGCCGAGAGGTGCGGCCTCATCGATGCGCTTGGCGTTCACATGCTGAGGACATCAATCGAGCATGCCAAGAGCTGGCCCGATCTGGCACTGTCGGTGAACGTCTCGCCAATCCAACTCTGCAATCCCGAATTTGCCGCGGAGGTAATCTCGGTCCTGCGCGAGCTCGATTTCGATCCGAAGCGCCTGACCTTGGAGATCACCGAAGGCGTTCTGATGACAAATCCGGATCAGGCCCGGCGGTCGATAGACCAGCTGAAGCGCGTCGGGATAAAGTTCGCGCTGGATGACTTTGGCTGCGGCTACGCCAGCATCGGCGCATTGCGGCAGTTCGGGTTCGATCGCATGAAGATCGATCGCTCGCTTGTGTCCGCTCTCGATGAAGGCGCCAACGGCGCCGATGTCCTTCGGGCGACCATTTCGCTGGCGACCGCTCTGAAGATTCCCGTGACCGCCGAAGGTATCGAGAACAGCCGCCAGGCGGCGATCTTGCGAGAGGCTGGCTGCGATCAGCTTCAAGGCTATCTGATGGGAAGACCTATGTCGGCGCACGACATATCCGGCAGGCTGCAGGAAGACTCGGCCGCATGACGCGCGATCGATGGGTCGCCCGCCTGAGGGCGAGTTCACCATCGTCATCGTCACCCACAACATGCAGCAGGCAAGCCGCATCTCCGACAATACCGCCTTCATGTATCTTGGCGAGCTGATCGAATACGGCCCGACCGCTGAGATTTTCCAGTCGCCGAAGGTCAAGCGCACCGAAGACTACATCACCGGCCGTTACGGCTGATCTGCGAGGCTATGGATCACCACCACAAATCCAGCCGGTCCAGCCCGTGGAAATGGTAGACGTCCTTGACTTCAGGCGTCTTCGCCAGCTTGAGACCGGCAAGCCTTGCGAACAGGATCGGGAGCACGACGTTGAGCTCCAGCCGCGCCAGCGGCGCGCCGATGCAGAAATGGATGCCGGCGCCGAAGGAGAGGTTCGCCGCCTCGTTGCGGTCGGGCCGGAAGGCCAGCGGATCGGTGAACTTCGCCGGGTCGAGATTGGCGGCGGCGAGGATGAGGCTGACCTTGTCGCCGCGCTGGAAGGAGACGCCGTCGATTTCCGCAGGCTCCAGGGCCCAGCGCTGGAAGATGTGGACCGGCGCGCAGGTGCGCAGGGTTTCCTCGACGGTGCGCTCGGTCGTCGCCTCGTCGCGGAAGATTTCCGCCGGATCTGAGCCGCTCTCGAGGATGATGCGCACCGAATTGCCGATCTGGTGCACAGTCGCCTCGTGCCCGGCATTGAGCAGCACGATCGTCGTCGAGACCAGCTCCTCCTCGGTCAGATACTGACCCTTGTGCTCGGTATGGATCATGTGGGTGAGCAGGTCGTCGCGTGGCTCGGCGCGGCGCTCTGCGATCACCGTCCGGACATAGTCGGAAAATTCCTTCGCCGCCCGTTCGGCCTCGTCTTCTTGCTCGCGCGTGCGGCCGAACATGTACATGCGGACGTAGGCGTGCGACCAGGCAAGCAGCTGCGGCCCCATTTCCTCGGGAATGCCGATCATCCGGGCGATCATCGTCACCGGTATGATGTCGGCAAAGGCAGAGAGCAGCTCGACCTCACCCTTTTCCGCGAAGCCGTCGATCAGCCGGTTGGCCAACTCGGTAAGCTCTGGTTTCATCTTCTCGACATGGCGGGAGACGAAGGCGCGGTTGACCAGCGTGCGCAGCCGTGTGTGCTCCGGCGGTTCGAGTTCGAGCAGGGAATAGCGTTCCGAGAGATCGAAACTGGCAAGATGCGGCATCGGCTCGGCAAGCCCGAGCTCCTCGCGGCTGGCGATATGCAGGATCTGCCGGCCGAAGCGGCGATCGCGCAGCAAACCGTTCACATGGTCGTAGCCGGTGAAGAACCACTGCTTCTGCTCGCTCCAGTAGAACGTCGGACAATGCGCATGAAGTGCGGCATAGACGGCATTCGGATTGCTGTAGAAGGCCGGGTTGCGGGCGTCCAGCGACACATGGCGGCGGGCCGGATCGATCGAGAGAAAGGGCGGTATCATCATGCCCGAAGGCTTAGCGGATTTGCTCGGCCTCGGAAAGGTGCGGGGTGAGGGCGAGCCGCCCGGAAGCGATGCGCGCCCGGCCGGGCGCGTCAATCACTTTAAAATCTAAGTCTAACCCCGAGGATTGATTCCGGTTTTCACCGTTACCGCTAGCCGGCCCGCGACAGCGTGCCCATGCGCCGCAGGGCCTCGATCTGGTCGTCGACCGTCGGCACGAGTTCGCCGGCGGTGTTGCTCGGCGCGGCCGGCGCCGGCGCTGCTGCCTCGGCTTCTCCGAAGGTGACGGTGCAGTTGCGGCCTGCGCCCTTTGCCGCGTAGAGCGCCCGGTCGGCGGCCGAGATCAGCTTGTCGATATTGGCTTCGACCGAGGAAGCAAGCGCGATGCCGATGCTGACGGTGACGGGAACGATTGCTTCGCCGGTGCTGACGGGAAGACGGCAGAATTCGGTGCGGATCGCTTCGGCGATCGCTTCGGCCTCGGTCTGGTCGGTGACCGCGGCGAAGGCTGCGAATTCTTCGCCGCCCATACGGCCGAAGATGTGGTTCGGAATATACTGGCGGGCCATTCGCGCGAATTCGGTCAGCACGGCATCGCCGGACTGGTGGCCGAAACGGTCGTTGACGCGCTTGAAATGGTCGAGATCGAAGAGTATCACTGCGACCTGGCGCTGGTCGTCATGAGCTTTTTCCTGGATGGCGTTGAAATAACCGAGCAGGCCGCGGCGGTTGAGCACGCCCGTCAGCGAATCGGTCAGGGTGAGGGCGCGCAGGTGCCGTTCGGAGCGCTCCATGATCAGCCGGCAGGTGAACGCGAAGGCGATGGTCAGCAGGAAGGCGCTTGCCATGGCGGAGGCGCCGCCGAGATTGGTCGCCTCGACATCGCTCGGCAGCGTTAGCGCCATCGTCACCGCCGAGCCGAAGCACAGGCAGCCCTGGATGACGAACACACCCATCAGCTTGACGCGGGTACGCTCGCGGCGCATGTCGCCGGCGGCGACCGCAAGGGCAAGCGCCGTCGCACCCGTCGCCGAAGCGAGATTATAGAGCACCACCCGGTTTGAATAGTCGCTGTTGACCCAGGGCAGAAAGACCCCGGCGAGCCAGATCGCCGGCGGCAGCAGCGCCCACCATTCGATCCGTTTGCGGTCCAGCGCCAGAAAACCCGCCACCCAGGCGCTCTGGCCGAGCAGCGCAATGGCATTGCCGATCTCTATGGACAACAGGCTGGGCACTTGGCCGCGCAGCGCGATCATCGCAAAGCCGATGCCGGTCAGCAGAAAGCCGATGCCCCAATAGAGGTAGGCCTCGTTTCTGACATTGTGGCGCCAGGCGACGAACAGCACCAAAGCGAGCGTCATCGCCTCCGAACACCAGATGGCGAGACCTGTAGCAATATTGAACACGGCAGCAACCCCTTGCCCGTCGGCCTTATCTGTCGGCCGCTATTTGTTGGCCTTTATCCTTGCCGATGAAGCTCGCCACTTCCTTAATGCTGTTGCGCCGCAGCACGCTTTTGCGCTGATATCTGCCGGTAGGCTTTCTGTCGGGTAAACGCTTATAAGCGCTCTCGAATGAAGTAAGCATTCCTTCATCCTGTCGTGGAGAAAAGCCGGGGGCGATGATGCCAGGGCCTCGCCGTTAACAGGCGTTTGGGGGAAAGAGGCTACCAGCTAAAGCCGCCTTGCCCCGCCATCTTAACGTTATCCTCATGCGTGTCTTGAAGAGGAGGGCAGTGACACTCTATGTAGGGATAGACATTTTCTTTGATTCCCGGCGCCGGCCGGCGAGACGTTGACAAAGGACGCACATGAGAAACCCAGTCGATACCGCAATGGCCCTCGTGCCGATGGTCGTGGAACAGACCAACCGCGGTGAACGCTCCTACGACATCTATTCCCGCCTGTTGAAGGAACGCATCATCTTCCTGACGGGTGCCGTCGAAGACCATATGGCGACGCTCGTCTGCG
Organism: Rhizobium sp. NZLR8; assembly: GCF_019685025.1. Classification (NCBI taxonomy): domain Bacteria; kingdom Pseudomonadati; phylum Pseudomonadota; class Alphaproteobacteria; order Hyphomicrobiales; family Rhizobiaceae; genus Rhizobium; species Rhizobium sp. NZLR8. Next base: position 545,296 of record NZ_JABDVY010000003.1, read on the forward strand.
CCCAGCTTCTCTTCCTCGAGGCCGAAAACCCGAAGAAGGAAATCGCCCTCTACATCAATTCGCCCGGCGGCGTCGTCACCGCCGGCATGGCGATCTACGACACGATGCAGTTCATCAAGCCCGCGGTTTCGACGCTCTGCATCGGCCAGGCCGCATCCATGGGCTCGCTGCTGCTGGCTGCCGGCCACAAAGATATGCGCTTCGCCACGCCGAATTCCCGCATCATGGTGCATCAGCCCTCGGGCGGCTTCCAGGGACAGGCTTCGGACATCGAGCGCCACGCCCGCGACATCCTCAAGATGAAGCGCCGCCTGAACGAGGTCTATGTCAAGCACACCGGCCGCACCTACGAGGAAGTTGAAAAGACGCTCGATCGTGACCATTTCATGGATGCCGACGAGGCCCAGACTTGGGGCGTGATCGACAAGGTTCTGACCTCGCGCATCGAAATGGAAGGCGAACAGGCCTAGTAATTAATAGGGATGGTGTTTTCGTCGCCACAGTTCTATCCCATTTGTGATTGAACAAGGGCTTTCAACAGGCGACGAAGACGCTAATAGTAACTATTAATGCTATGTTGAATTTTTATGACATAGCATTCGGCATTCGAAGGGGATTCGTTGCCGCCGGGACCCGGACATGATTTGTTGGGCCTGGTTCGTAGCCCCTGAAGCCCTTCTCGGCAAAGGCTCCGGAAACGGAGTGCCGCCAGGAGCTGATAGAGTGGACCGCGATTTCGCCTTGAAATGCGGCGTGCTGGAAGGAAAGTGAAATGAGCAAGGTCAGCGGCAGCAACGGCGGCGACTCCAAGAACACACTCTATTGTTCGTTCTGCGGAAAGAGCCAGCACGAAGTCCGGAAACTGATTGCCGGACCGACCGTCTTCATCTGCGATGAATGCGTCGAATTGTGCATGGACATCATCCGCGAGGAGAACAAGTCCTCGATGGTCAAGTCCCGCGACGGCGTTCCGACGCCCCAGGACATCATCAAGGTCCTCGACGAATATGTCATCGGCCAGCGGCAGGCGAAGAAAATCCTGTCGGTCGCCGTTCACAACCATTACAAGCGCCTGGCGCACGCCTCGAAGAACGGCGAAGTCGAGCTGGCGAAATCGAACATCATGCTCGTCGGCCCGACCGGCTGCGGCAAGACCTATCTTGCCCAGACGCTCGCCCGCATCATCGACGTTCCCTTCACCATGGCCGATGCGACGACGCTGACCGAGGCCGGCTATGTCGGTGAGGATGTCGAAAACATCATCCTGAAGCTGCTGCAATCGGCCGACTACAATGTCGAGCGTGCGCAGCGGGGCATCGTCTACATCGACGAAGTCGACAAAATTTCGCGCAAGTCCGACAACCCGTCGATCACACGCGACGTCTCGGGTGAGGGCGTGCAGCAGGCGCTGCTGAAGATCATGGAAGGCACGGTCGCTTCCGTTCCGCCGCAGGGCGGCCGCAAGCACCCGCAGCAGGAATTCCTGCAGGTCGACACGACCAACATCCTGTTCATCTGCGGCGGCGCCTTCGCCGGCCTCGATAAGATCATCTCCGCCCGCGGCGAGAAGACCTCGATTGGCTTCGGCGCTACCGTCAAGGCCCAGGACGATCGCCGCGTCGGCGAAGTCCTGCGCGAACTGGAGCCGGAAGACTTGGTCAAGTTCGGCCTCATCCCCGAGTTCATCGGGCGTTTGCCGGTTCTGGCGACCCTCGAAGACCTCGATGAAGATGCGCTGATCCAGATCCTGTCCGAGCCGAAGAACGCGCTGATCAAGCAATATCAGCGCCTGTTCGAGATGGAAGACGTGGAACTGACCTTCCACGAGGATGCTCTGCGCGAAACAGCCCGCAAGGCGATCGTCCGCAAGACCGGCGCCCGCGGCCTTCGCTCGATCATGGAGAAGATCCTGCTCGACACGATGTTCGAACTGCCGACGCTCGAAGGCGTGCGCGAGGTCGTCATCTCCGAGGAAGTGGTTCGCGGTTCGGCCCGTCCGCTATACATCTATGCCGATCGTCAGGAAGAAAAGGCCAACGCTTCGGCGTAACCTTTGCGCTTTCGCACGATTATTTTGGGGGCTTGCCATCGGCGGGCCCCTTTCTATTTGAAAAACCATCCGAGGCACTGTTAGTATTTTGCCGGTGGGAACCGGAATTGCCTTTGCCGATGTTGCGCAAGGGAGAGTGCTTGGCAATGATGCCGTGATTCCGTAAGCCTATTGCTGGCGTTTGTATTTTAGCCGGGTCGGAAGTGGTAAGCGCCGGTCCAGCCACGCGCTTCATAGTGTTGGCGTTCCGTTGTAATGAAGCTGTCACATCCGGGGAACGCGGGCGTTAGCGTGGCTTGAAAAGCGTAGTCAGAACCTCCACTTGTAGAGCCAAGTGAGAGTGCCGGCCGGTCCCAAGCGGCCGCGCAGAGAGCCCGGTAACGGGACGATGGAAAGGACTTAAAATGACGAAGAAAACGTCTGTAGCGAGCAGTACTGCCTACCCTGTTCTGCCCCTGCGCGACATCGTGGTTTTCCCGCATATGATCGTGCCGCTGTTCGTCGGACGGGAAAAGTCGATCCGTGCGCTCGAAGAGGTCATGGGTTCCGATAAGCAGATCATGCTTGTGACGCAGATCAACGCCAGCGACGACGATCCGGATCCCTCCGCGATCCACAAGGTCGGCACCGTGGCGAACGTGTTGCAGCTGTTGAAGCTGCCCGACGGCACCGTCAAGGTTCTGGTCGAAGGCCGCGCCCGCGCGGAGATCGACACATATACCAGCCGCGAGGATTTCTATGAGGCGCTCGGCCATGTGCTCGAGGAGCCGCACGACGATCCGGTCGAACTGGAAGCCTTGTCGCGTTCGGTCGTCTCCGAATTCGAGAGCTATGTGAAGCTCAACAAGAAGATTTCGCCCGAAGTGGTCGGCGCCGCCAGCCAGATCGACGACTATTCCAAGCTCGCCGATACGGTCGCCTCGCATCTGTCGATCAAGATCACCGAGAAGCAGGAGATGCTGGAAACCACCAGCGTCAAGGCTCGCCTCGAAAAGGCCCTCGGCTTCATGGAAGGCGAGATTTCGGTCCTGCAGGTCGAAAAGCGCATCCGTTCGCGTGTCAAGCGCCAGATGGAGAAGACCCAGCGCGAATACTACCTGAACGAACAGATGAAGGCGATCCAGAAGGAACTCGGCGACGGCGAGGAAGGCCGCGACGAGATGAGCGAGCTGGAAGAGCGTATCTCCAAGACCAAGCTGTCCAAGGAGGCCCGTGAAAAGGCCGATGCGGAGCTGAAGAAGCTGCGCCAGATGAGCCCGATGTCGGCCGAAGCCACCGTCGTGCGCAATTATCTGGACTGGCTGCTCGGCATTCCGTGGGGCAAGAAGTCGAAGATCAAGGCCGATCTCAACAATGCCGAGAAGATCCTCGAAGCCGATCACTTCGGTCTCGACAAGGTCAAGGAGCGCATTGTCGAATATCTGGCCGTGCAGGCTCGCGCCACCAAGATCAAGGGCCCGATTCTCTGCCTCGTTGGCCCTCCGGGTGTCGGCAAGACCTCGCTCGCCCAGTCGATCGCCAAGGCGACCGGCCGTGAGTATGTCCGCATGGCGCTTGGCGGCGTTCGCGACGAAGCCGAAATCCGCGGTCACCGCCGCACCTATATCGGCTCGATGCCCGGCAAGGTCATCCAGTCGATGAAGAAGGCGAAGAAGTCCAACCCGCTCTTCCTGCTCGACGAGATCGACAAGCTCGGCCAGGACTATCGCGGCGATCCGTCTTCGGCCCTGCTCGAGGTACTCGATCCGGCACAGAACTCGACCTTCATGGACCATTATCTTGAGGTCGAATACGACCTGTCGGATGTGATGTTCATTACGACGGCGAATACGCTGAACATCCCGGCGCCGCTGATGGACCGCATGGAGATCATCCGTATCGCCGGCTACACCGAAGATGAAAAGCGCGAGATCGCCAAGCGGCATCTGCTGCCGAAGGCCATCAAGGAACATGCGTTGCAGCCGGAAGAATTCTCGGTCAACGACGACGCCCTGATGTCCATCAGCCAGCACTACACCCGTGAAGCCGGCGTCCGCAACTTCGAGCGCGAACTGATGAAGCTTGCCCGCAAGGCGGTCACCGAGATCATCAAGGGCAAGACGAAGTCCGTGCATGTGACGGCTGCCAACATCTCCGACTATCTGGGCGTCCCGCGCTTCCGCCACGGCGAAGCCGAGGGCGAGGATCAGGTCGGCGTTGTCACAGGTCTTGCCTGGACGGAGGTCGGCGGCGAGTTGCTGACCATCGAAGGCGTGATGATGCCGGGCAAGGGCCGCATGACGGTCACCGGCAATCTGAAGGAAGTCATGAAGGAATCGATCTCGGCGGCGGCCTCCTATGTCCGCTCGCGCGCTGTCGATTTCGGCATCGAGCCACCGCGCTTCGACAAGAGCGACATCCACGTGCACGTGCCGGAAGGCGCGACGCCGAAGGATGGCCCCTCGGCCGGCGTCGCCATGGCGACCGCGATCGTCTCGATCATGACCGGTATCCCGGTGAACAGGCACGTGGCCATGACCGGTGAGATCACCCTTCGCGGTCGTATTCTGCCGATCGGCGGTCTCAAGGAAAAGCTGCTCGCAGCCCTTCGCGGCGGCATCAAGAAGGTGCTGATTCCGGAGGAGAACGCCAAGGATCTGGCGGAGATTCCGGATAACGTGAAGAACAGCATGGAGATCATCCCGGTATCCCGCATGGGCGAGGTGATCAAGCATGCGCTGATCCGGCGGCCGGAGCCGATCGAATGGGACGGCACGGTGGAAACGCCGGTCATCGCATCGGTCGAAGGCCTCGACGAGACGGGCGCAACCATAGCGCATTGAGTGGCCTCGGCCACATTTATGCCCCATTGGCTGAAAACTCGGAAAAAGGCTGGCGAAAACGCCAGCCTTTTTTGTGAAAACGTCATGTAGACGCTTGCTTTTCCTTGATTTGCAGGGCTTTTGGGTTCCCGGCGGGCCTGATGATACCTATTCGGCGCCTAGCTTATATTGAGTCGTTTCGTACCATTTAGAAAGGGGTGGAAACATGAACAAGAATGAACTCGTGTCCGCAGTCGCCGAAAAGGCAGGACTGACGAAGTCTGACGCGGCTTCCGCTGTTGACGCGGTTTTCGACGTTGTCCAGGGTGAACTCAAGAACAAGGGCGACATCCGCCTTGCAGGGTTCGGCAGCTTCACCGTTTCTCATCGTGCCGCATCGAAGGGCCGCAACCCGTCGACGGGCGCTGAGGTAGACATTCCGGCTCGCAACGTGCCGAAGTTCACGCCCGGCAAGGGCCTGAAGGACGCCGTCAACGGCTGATCTGAGATTATCCGCCAGCCGTAAACGAGACCGGCTGTGCAGGATTTGGAAAGGGGTTCGGCTTTGCCGGACCCCTTTTGCTTTGCTGGGCCCTTGCTTTCGTGGCTTGCCGCCATGCGGGCTTTGATCTACGACATTTCTGTTCTCAGGGCGGGGTGAAACTCCCCGCCGGCGGTATGGGTTTCGGCCTGAGCCCGCGAGCGCCGCCTTCCGCGCCAATGCTGGGGGAGGGTCAGCAGATCCGGTGCGAATCCGGAGCCGACGGTTAAAGTCCGGATGGAAGAGAATGAGTGTCGGCCGTGCGAAGGGCGGGGTGTCCTGCGTCGCCTGTTCGTGGCTCATGCGTCCTGATTTATGTTGGTCCCTGGTTTTGGATGAAAGACATGAGTCAGAATTCTCTTGCGGTCGAGCCGTCCCGCGCCATTGTCGGTGCACTCTGGATGGTCCTTGCCGGCATCGCCTTTTCGCTTCTCAACGTCGTCACCCAATGGCTGACGATGAAGCTTGCCTTTCCCTCGGCCTCGGCAGCCTTCTGGCAATATGGCTTCGCCTTCCTGTTTTCGCTGCCGTTCCTGCGCAGGCTCGGCCTGGCGGCGATGCGCACGCACTATCCCTGGCGTCACCTGGCGCGCGTCGTGCTTGCCGCGCTCGGGGTCGAGGCCTGGGTCGCCGGCCTTGCCGCGGTGCCGATCTGGCAGGCGATCGCGCTGGTGATGACCTCGCCGTTCTTCATCATTCTCGGCGCCCGGCTCTTCCTGGGTGAGCGCGTCGGTCCGGCCCGCTGGGCGGCGACCGCAGCCGGTTTCACCGGCGCGATGATCATCCTGCAGCCATGGTCGGACGGCTTTGGCTGGGCAGCACTCTTGCCGGTGCTTTCGGCACTGCTCTGGGGCGCCTCGTCGCTGATCACCAAGAGCCTGACGGGCATCGAACGACCGGAGACGATCACCGTCTGGCTGCTCGTTCTGCTGACGCCGATAAACGGAGGGCTGGCGCTTGCGGCAGGCTTTGCAGTGCCGACGGGTGCAACACTTGCCTTGTTCCTGCTGGCGGGGCTGCTGACCGCCGCAGCGCAGTATTTCCTGACGCTTGCCTATGCCGCAGCGGATGCCGCCTACATTCAACCTTTCGACGATCTGAAGCTGCCGCTGAATGTGCTGGCCGGCTGGCTGTTCTTCGGTTATGCGCCGGCCGGCTACCTCTGGCTAGGCGCAGTGCTCATCCTTTCCGCCTCACTCTTCATCATGCGAAACGAGATGCGCAAAGAGCGGAAACCCGCCTGAGGTACCCTAACCTTCTCCCCCGGAAAACGGGGAAAAGGGGAGGTGCCATGCTAGATGTGGGCAGGGAACCGAGTGGTTGCGGCACATCCCCTTCGTCTCGTTTACGAGGGACGGGCCGAAACCCGTGGCTCGACCCCGGCCGGTGGCGGCAGCCGGATGAGGGCCTGACTCGACTTGCCGCAGCCCTGACAAAATAGCGACGCTCCAACCCTACCAGCGCTGATGCACATGCGGCGCGATCAGCCGCGTGTAGATCTCGCGTGTTGCCGCCATGACACCGGCCGTAAGGGGCGCCAGATCGGCTGCGGCCGCATTGGTTTTGGCCTGTTCGGCATTGCGGGCGCCGGGGATGACGACGGTGACGGCTTCAGCCATCAGGATCCAGCGCAGCGCAAAGGCCGCCATGGTGGCGCCCTGAGGCACCAGCTTGCGCACCTCTTCCACCGCTTGCAGGCCGACCTCGAAGGGCACGCCGGCAAAAGTCTCGCCGACATCGAAGGCTTCGCCGTTGCGGTTGAAATTGCGATGGTCGTCGCTGGCAAAGTGGGTGTCCCGGGTGATCTTGCCGGAGAGAAGGCCGCTGGCCAGCGGCACGCGGGCAATGATCGCCACGTTCCTGCGGCGCGCTTCCTGGAAGAACAGGTGGTCGGGACGCTGGCGGAAGATATTGTAGATGATCTGGATGCTGACGACGCCAGGATATTCGATCGCCTTCAGCCCGTCTTCGACCTTTTCGACGCTGACGCCGTAACCCTTGATCTTGCCGGCCGTCTGCAGCGCGTTCAAGTTCTCGAAGACCTCCGGCTGGTAAAACACCTCGCGCGGCGGGCAGTGCAGCTGCAGGAGGTCGAGGCTGTCGACGGCAAGATTCTCACGGCTGCGGTCGATGAAGCCTTCGAGGTTCGCTTTGGTATAACCTTCGGCGAAATGCGGGTTGAGCCGGCGGCCGGCCTTGGTGGCGACCATCGGGCGCTGGCCGCCGCGCGCCTTCAGCACGTCGGCGATGATTTTTTCCGAGCGGCCGTCGCCATAGACGTCAGCCGTATCGATGAAGGTCATGCCGGCATCGAGTGCGGCGTTAAGCGCCGCGCGTCCATCCACCTCGCTGATATCGCCCCAGGAGCCGCCGATCTGCCAGGCGCCGAAGCCGACATTGGTGACGGTGAAGGGCGTGCGGCCGAAAGCATGGTGTTTCATGAAAAATCCTCCTGATACCTGTCGCCCGGAAGTGCGCAGCGGTTCCGGAATAACGACACGCATAAAAACAAAGACCTGAGGCGCGTCGCATGAAACAAGTTCAATGCGACGCGCTTCAAGGGATGAAAGATATCGGCCTATCAGGCGGACAACTATGCGGCAATTGTCAATCCGGCCTTGATTGGTTGCCTCGATGAAATATCGTTCCGCGACAAGGCTTCAACCGCAATGAATGGAAAAGGAAAGATCATGGAGATCAAACCTGTCGGCTCTCGCCCTTCGATGAAGCCGCCGGCCGATTATTTCACCGGCGCCGTTCGCCAGGATCCGTTGATGGAGACGCCCGAACCGGCCCGGATGCGGGCAACCTCGGTCACCTTCGAACCCGGCGCCCGCACCGCTTGGCATACGCATCCGCTCGGCCAGACGCTGATTGTGACCTCTGGCAGGGGCCTCGTCCAGAGCTGGGGCGGTGAGATAAGCGAGATCCGCGCCGGCGACACGGTATGGTTTTCGCCGGGCGAAAAACATTGGCACGGTGCCGCCGCGGACACGGCGATGACGCACATCGCCATTCACGAGGCGCTGGACGGCAAGCATGTCGACTGGTTGGAGCAGGTCACCGACGCGCAATATTCCGGCATGAGCTAAATCACAGCCGCTTCAGGCAATAGGAAAAATGCGCGTGTGATTCGACCGTCAGGAACTCGAATTGCCAGCGGTAATCCTTGCAGAATTTGGTGACCGCCTCGACGACGCCATAGACGATCGGCTTGACGGTATTGCCGGTGCAGAAATCATGCCCGGCAATCCGCCCCGTCCGCTTCACCTTCTTGTCGCAAAGCAGCAGTTCCTGCCAGGTGAGCTCGAAGGAATGGTCGGTATCGATATAGGCCCAGTCGAGGAAATCGTCTTCGAACTCGGCGAGCTTGTCGAGCGATGTGCCCTGCATCAGATGCAGCCTGCCGGCCTCGATCTCGGCAGAAAACGTCGTGTGGATTGCGTCGAGGCCGGAGCTGTAGCGATCCATCGACCAGGGATCGACGAGGTAGAGCTGCGCCGGGCGATTCTTTTCCAGGATCTCCGCCGTATATTCGCCGAAGGCCGCTCCCACTTCGACGCCGATGCCGCCGTTCGGGATTCGGTAGAGCAACTCGCCACGATCCGGCAGCAGACGGGCGTTTTCCATATGATGGGCGCTGAGCGGAGTGCGCGGCGTGCTCGCCCGGAGCGCCTGCCTGTCTTCACGTGTCTTCATCTCTGATCTCGGGATTACGGGCGTCTGACGGCCCTGATGTGGTTTGCGGCGAACGTAGGAGCAGCCGACGCCGATGACAACCACATGACGGGAATTTGCTTCTTTCGAACAAATCGCTAAGTTTCACATGTGGACTGACGAGAGCTCGGGAGGAGCGATTTCATGAGACGCATGTGGCCTGAAGAGTTCAACGCCATCGTTAACGGGGCCGAGGAGGTGATGTTAGAATCACCGGCCGAGGCCGGCGAAGCACCGCTGCACCGCAAGGCGCTGAAGGCACGCATCAGCATGGAGGACTACGAACGGATCTGGCCGTTTGCCGAGATGCGCTTCCGGCTTGGTGAGGAAGCCCTAGAAGGCAAGGCCATCACGCTGATCACCACCAACCCGCATTACCACACCTGGCACCCGAAGGACGGCGGCAGCGTCGAATCCGTGTCGGACAGCGGCCGCCATTTCAAGACGGATTATATCATTGTGCACTTCCTGCTCGACGACGTGAAGGAAACATCCCCCGCCTGAGAGGTCTCATCCCGGCACAGGCCGCTAAAGCGCATCGCGTGGAACTGATTCACGCGGCGCTTTAGCTCTTCGTTTTGATGCATGTCGTTATCCCGGAACCGCTGCTGACGCGGAATTGATTCCGACGCTGATGACAACGGCGGCGATATCGCTAAGTTTGGCGAATATGTTCCCACAAAATTGGAGGTTCCCGTGACGGCGAACGTGTTGGATATTCCTGTGAAAACAGTGGATGGTCGTGAAACCGCGCTCAACGAATACAAGGGTCGCGTGCTCCTGGTCGTCAATGTCGCCTCGAAATGCGGGCTGACGGTTCAATATGAGGGGCTCGAAAAGCTCTATGGCGAAAAGCGCGAACGCGGCTTCGTCATCGCCGCTTTCCCCGCCAACGACTTCAAGGGTCAGGAGCCCGGCACCGATGCCGAGATCCTCGATTTCTGCACCAGTACCTACGACGTCACCTTCCCGATCTTCTCGAAGATCTCGGTCAAGGGCGAAGCCCAGCATCCGCTCTACCGGCAACTGACGAAGTCTGGCGTGAAGACGACAGGCGAGGGCCCGATGCGTGAACGGCTGAAATCCCACGGCATGTCAGGTGGCGACGAGGATGACATTCTTTGGAACTTCGAAAAATTCCTGATCGGCCGCGACGGCAAAGTCGCCGCCCGCTTCGCGCCGGATGTGACGGCGGATGATTCGCGGCTGGTTTCGGCGGTGGATAAAGAACTGGCGAAGGGGTGAATGGTGGGCGATGAGCCTCGACTGTCACGATTCTAGAACGCCACTTCGGAATCCCGAAATTCCCCGCTTCGGGATTCCGAAATCCGCGGCGCTTCGCGAGGTGCCGACAGAAAAAAACATGCAATGATTTCAATCCCGCAACCAATTTCGGGATTCCGAAGTGCTATATAGAGTCTGGTGGGGAGTTCAGAGCAAAGGCGTTCGACCACGATCAGAGACTCTGTCGCAGTCAAAGAGCATGGATCCCCTCGGGCTACCAAGCGCGTCTGGACCGCGATGATTCGCAAAGAGGCTGAGCAGGATCTTCAGATCCCAAGCACGGTCACAAGCGGGGGCGTAAAGTCCTTGAAGCCCACTCTCGGCCAGTCGCACCTTCTGTCGAATCGCGTCTTCGGTTCGTGGCGCTCGCATGCCGGATTCGTCTTGAATGCGTATCCGGGCAGGCTGACGTATCTGGCGCTTGGCGTGCTAAGGGCGATTGCGATGCACAACGTCAATGCGGAGCAGAGAGTCCTCATGGCACACCTCTAGGCGTCGTAAGCCTTCAAGCGCGGAGATTTTCCGGGCGACGAATTCTCCCACTTTTGCCGGCCCCCATCCATTCGCCCAATAGGAGGTGGCTGCAGCGGCCGGGAGTAGTCCGTTTTGGTGGAGCGTTGGCTTTAGACGGCGCGCCGCATCTGGCCCTGCTGGGCGCTTCCACTGGATCAGTGGCCGATTAGAATTCCAAATAGGTGACAAAGCCATGCGGGCGTCTGCCTTCGAAGCCTCAACATCACACCAGCTATTTGACACTTTAGGGGAAGAATAAATGGTGGGCGATGAGAGACTCGAACTCCCGACATCCTCGGTGTAAACGAGGCGCTCTACCAACTGAGCTAATCGCCCATCGCAAACGAAGCCGGATCGGCCTGCCGCGTTGGTGGCCGTGATCTATGCGGATCGCGGCAAAACCGCAAGAGTGTTTGTGAAGATTTTTTGATTTTTTTGACAGCGCTCCTGTCCCTTGCGGGGCAGGTGGGCGCGGCAAGGCTGTGGATAAAGGGGATGGGCATGTCGGCTTCGACTGTGCCGGCGGCTTCGATCCGGCCTCGGTGCTGCAGCGGGAAACGGAATTGACGGCTTTTCCTTCATTCCGCGCGGCCTTGCCAAAACAATTCAACGGCTGTCATGGTTTTGTCTCCAAACCTGCTTGACACTAAATGGCGAACCCCGTAGTTAGCCGCTCATCGAAACGGGCAGCCGTTTTGGTAAGGGTGCGAAGGCATCCGGACTGCTTGAAATGAATTGCGGGTGTAGCTCAGTTGGTTAGAGTGCCGGCCTGTCACGCCGGAGGTCGCGGGTTCGAGCCCCGTCACTCGCGCCATTTCAAGTCTTGTAAAAACGCAAAGCGATTTGTCGTTTGTCCGGTTTTCTTCATCCTCGCGGCCGCAAATGGCCGATTAATGCGCGGGTGTAGCTCAGTCGGTTAGAGTGCCGGCCTGTCACGCCGGAGGTCGCGGGTTCGAGCCCCGTCACTCGCGCCATTTTCTTCACCAAGCCATGCAGTTTCCAGTGGTCAGACATGCAGCTTCACACGGCTTGGGCGGATTTGTCGCGACATCGTTGCATCTGCTTGATAATGTCCGCGCGCCACGCGTCGAATTGCCTCTGTAAATCTCTTGCGCCGGGGCTTCGGCTGCGCTAACCACGGCTTGTTGCAACGCACGTTCGCTTGCCGGGCATTTGCCCAAATGTGCCGTCTGGCGCCTCCGGCAAGCAGGGATGAACATGATGACTGAACTGCTCAGTTCCTATATTCCGATCGCTATCTTCATCGCTATCGCGCTTGTTATCGGCCTGGCGCTGCTTATTGCGCCGTTCGCCGTGGCTTTCAAAGCGCCTGATTCGGAAAAGCTCTCGGCTTACGAATGCGGCTTCAACGCGTTCGACGATGCCCGTATGAAATTCGACATTCGCTTCTACCTCGTGTCGATCCTCTTCATCATCTTCGATCTTGAAGTCGCTTTCCTCTTCCCCTGGGCCGTTTCCTTCGGCGCCATCGGCTGGTTCGGCTTCTGGTCCATGATGGTCTTTCTCTTCGTGCTGACCATCGGCTTTATCTATGAATGGAAGAAGGGAGCCCTGGAATGGGAGTAGCCCCTGTGAGCAATCAGCCGCTCGTTGCCCAGCAGCCGAAAGGGATCATCGATCCCTCGACCGGCAAGCCGATCGGCAGCAACGACGCATTTTTCGGCGAGATCAACAATGAGCTTGCCGATAAGGGTTTCCTCGTCACCTCGACCGACGAGCTGATCAACTGGGCCCGTACCGGCTCGCTGATGTGGATGACCTTCGGCCTTGCCTGCTGCGCCGTCGAAATGATGCAGCTGTCGATGCCGCGTTATGACGTCGAGCGCTTCGGTTTTGCGCCGCGCGCTTCGCCACGCCAGTCCGACGTGATGATCGTTGCCGGCACGCTGACCAACAAGATGGCGCCGGCGCTGCGCAAAGTTTACGACCAGATGCCCGAGCCGCGCTACGTCATCTCGATGGGCTCCTGCGCCAATGGCGGCGGTTATTATCACTATTCCTACTCGGTGGTGCGCGGCTGCGACCGCATCGTGCCGATCGACATCTACGTGCCGGGCTGTCCCCCCACGGCAGAGGCGCTGCTTTACGGCGTGCTTCTGCTGCAGAAGAAGATCCGGCGCACCGGCACGATCGAACGCTAAGGGTTAAGGACAAGGCATATGAGTGAAGCCCTGACTGAGCTTGCGTCCTACCTTGGCGAAGCGCGCGGTAACCTGATCGCCGCATCGCAGATGAAGTATGGCGAGCTGACGCTGACCGCAACGGGTGAAAACCTGATCCCGCTTTTGACCTTCCTGCGTGACGACGCCAAATGCGGTTTCGTCAACCTGATCGATATTTGCGGTGTCGACTGGCCGCAGCGCGAGCTGCGTTTCGACGTCGTCTATCACCTGCTGTCGCCGAAGCAGAACCTGCGCATCCGCGTCAAGGTGGCAACCGACGAAGATACGCCGGTTCCCTCGGCCTGCGGCGTCCATCCCGGCGCCGACTGGTTCGAGCGCGAAACTTGGGACATGTACGGCGTGCTCTTCACCGGCCATCCGGACCTGCGCCGCATCCTGACCGACTACGGCTTCGAAGGCCACCCGCTGCGCAAGGACTTCCCGACCACCGGCTTCGTCGAGGTTCGTTATGACGATGCGGCAAAGCGCGTCGTTTACGAGCCGGTCGAACTGAAGCAGGAATTCCGCAACTTCGACTTCATGTCGCCCTGGGAAGGTACTGAATACGTGCTGCCTGGGGATGAGAAGGCCAAGCAGTGAGTGGTGATTAGTCGGTAGTGAGTAGTGGGCAGATATTTGGGTGACGAACGGGAAAATCAGCTCCTATCGTGATTTGAAAGTCTGGCAATTTGCTATCGAGCGATCTGTTGTTTGTTATGAGGTGACGAGAACCTTCCCGCGGGAAGAGATCTATGGAATGACCAGCCAGATTAGAACGAATTGCTCGACCGATGCGACGAAATTGGAAAGATGCTGGGATCGCTTATCCGAAGCGTTCAGCACAGGAAAGCTGACGAATAGTGAGCGGATGAAAACTAACTACTACTCACTAATCACTACTCACTCTAAGCGAGTTAATCGCCATGACCGAACATAACGTCCGCAACTTCAACATCAATTTCGGACCGCAGCATCCGGCGGCGCATGGCGTTCTTCGTCTTGTCCTGGAGCTTGACGGCGAAATTGTGGAGCGGGTTGATCCGCATATCGGCCTGCTGCACCGCGGCACCGAGAAGCTGATCGAGACCAAGACCTATCTTCAGGCCTTGCCCTATTTCGATCGGCTCGATTACGTCGCGCCGATGAACCAGGAACATGCCTATGCGATGGCTGTGGAAAAACTGCTCGGCATCGACATCCCGATCCGCGGCCAGCTGATTCGCGTCCTCTATTCGGAAATCGGCCGTATCCTCTCGCATCTGCTGAACGTCACGACGCAGGCCATGGACGTCGGCGCGCTGACGCCGCCGCTCTGGGGCTTCGAAGAGCGTGAAAAGCTGATGGTGTTTTATGAGCGCGCCAGTGGCTCGCGCATGCATGCCGCATATATCCGTCCGGGCGGCGTTCATCAGGACCTGCCGGAACAGCTCGTCCAGGATATCGGCGACTGGTGCGACCCGTTCCTGAAGGCGCTCGACGACATCGACAATCTGTTGACCGGCAACCGCATCTTCAAGCAGCGCAACGTCGATATCGGCGTCGTCTCGCTGGAGGATTGCTGGGCCTGGGGCTTCTCCGGCGTCATGGTGCGCGGTTCGGGCGCTGCCTGGGACCTGCGTCGCGCCCAGCCTTACGAATGTTATTCCGATCTCGAATTCGACATTCCGATTGGCAAGAACGGCGATAATTATGACCGCTACCTGATCCGCATGATCGAGATGCGCGAATCGGTCCGCATCATGAAGCAGTGCGTCAATCGCCTGCTGTCGGATGCCAAGACCGGTCCTTTCTCGTCGATCGACGGCAAGGTCGTGCCGCCGAAGCGCGGTGAGATGAAGCGCTCGATGGAAGCGCTGATCCACCACTTCAAGCTCTATACCGAAGGCTACCATGTGCCGGCCGGCGAGGTTTACGCCGCCGTCGAGGCGCCGAAGGGCGAGTTCGGCGTCTATCTCGTCTCCGACGGCTCCAACAAGCCGTATCGCTGCAAGATCCGCGCTCCGGGTTATGCGCATCTGCAGGCGATGGACTTCATGTGCCGCGGCCACCAGCTTGCCGACGTCGCGGCCGTGCTCGGCTCGCTCGACATCGTCTTCGGCGAGGTGGACCGCTGATGCAGCGTCTGCCGCTTGCCGTCGCCCTTCTTCTTGCGGCATCCGGGGTTTCGGCCCAGGAGACCGATACGCTCGGCACGCCGCTGGGTCGTAAGGAAGTGACGCCGCCGGCGGCGCAAACGTCCATGGGCGATCTTTTGTCCAAGGGCTATCAGATCAAGGCTGCCATTCCGAATGGCGGCAAATTCGTAGTGTTTATGCAGAAAGACCAGTCGGCCTATGCCTGCGAAATGCAGTCTTTGACCGCTTCGCGGTGTGGAACCCTAAACTGACAAGGCGTGAGGAAGAATGTCCGTTCGTCGATTAGCCGAAGATCAATTTCAGCCTGCCGCATTCGCTTTCAGCGATGAAAATGCGGTCTGGGCGGACAAGACGATCCAGAAATACCCCGCCGGCCGCCAGCAATCGGCGGTCATCCCGCTGTTGATGCGGGCGCAGGAGCAGGATGGCTGGGTCACGCGCGCGGCGATCGAAAAGATCGCCGACATGCTCGACATGGCCTATATCCGCGTGCTCGAGGTCGCGACCTTCTATACGCAGTTCCAGCTGCATCCCGTCGGCACCCGCGCCCACGTCCAGGTCTGCGGCACGACGCCCTGCATGCTACGCGGCTCGGAAGCGCTGATGTCGGTCTGCAAGAGCAAGATCCACGCCCATGCCTTCGAGCGCAATGCCGAGGGAACACTGTCCTGGGAAGAGGTCGAATGTCTTGGCGCCTGCGTCAACGCCCCCATGGTGATGATCGGCAAGGACACCTATGAAGACCTGACGCCGGCGCGCCTCGAAGAGATCATCGATACCTTTGCCGCCGGCAATGGCGCGAGCATTAAGCCGGGCACCCAGATCGACCGGGTATTTTCGGCGCCGGAAGGCGGCTTGACCTCGCTGACGACGGCAGAGCCGAAGACAAGGACGCGCGCCAAGAAGGCCGATGCCGAAAGCGTGTCGGCTCCGGTCGTCGACGCCGCTCCGATCCCGCCCTCCGAGGCCGCCCGCCCGAAGAGCACCGATGCCGAGACCAATGCCGCGCTGAAGACGCCGGCAACGGCGCCGAAGGCGGCTGCCAGGAATGCCAAGGCAGCCGAGCAGCAGCCGGTTTCCGGCACCGCGGCTGCCGAACCGGCGCCGGCACCCGCCGTCAAGGCCGAAGCCGCCCCGGCGGCAAAGCCAGCGCTCACCGACAAGAACCGTCCGGCCGGCATCGAAAAGCCCGCCGCATCGGATGATCTGAAGATGATCTCGGGCGTCGGCCCGAAGATCGAGGCGACGTTGAACGAGATCGGCATCTTCACCTTCTCGCAGGTCGCGGGCTGGAAGAAGGCCGAGCGCGAATGGGTCGACGGCTACCTGAACTTCCGCGGCCGCATCGAGCGTGACGACTGGGTCAAGCAGGCCAAGGCGCTCGCCAAGGGCGGCGAAGCGGAATATATCAAGGTCTTCGGCAAGAAGCCGCGGTAAAGAGGTGAAGCATGTTACAAGATAAAGACCGCATCTTTACCAACATCTACGGCCTCAAGGACAAGTCCCTGAAGGGCGCGATGAGCCGCGGCCACTGGGACGGCACCAAGCAGATACTCGAAAAGGGCCGCGATTGGATCATCAACGAGATGAAGGCGTCCGGCCTTCGCGGCCGCGGCGGCGCCGGATTCCCCACGGGTCTCAAATGGTCCTTCATGCCGAAGGAAAGCGACGGTCGCCCGCACTACCTCGTCGTCAATGCCGACGAATCGGAGCCCGGTACCTGCAAAGACCGCGACATCATGCGTCACGATCCGCATACGCTGATCGAAGGCTGCGTCATCGCCAGCTTCGCCATGGGCGCAAATGCGGCCTACATCTATGTGCGCGGCGAATATATCCGCGAGCGCGAAGCGCTGCAGGCGGCGATCGACGAATGTTATGATTATGGCCTGCTCGGCAAGAACAACAAGCTCGGCTGGGACATGGACATCTACGTCCATCACGGCGCCGGCGCCTATATCTGCGGCGAGGAAACAGCCCTCCTCGAAAGCCTCGAGGGCAAGAAGGGCCAGCCGCGCCTGAAGCCGCCTTTCCCGGCCAATATGGGCCTTTACGGTTGCCCGACGACGGTCAACAACGTCGAATCGATCGCCGTTGCGCCGACGATCCTGCGCCGCGGTGCCGGCTGGTTCTCGGCCATCGGCCGTCCGAACAATGTCGGCACCAAGCTGTTCATGCTCTCCGGCCACGTCAACAAGCCGTGCACGGTCGAAGAGGAAATGGGCATCACCTTCCGCGAACTGGTCGACCGCCATGCCGGCGGCATCCGCGGCGGCTGGGACAATCTGCTCGCCGTCATTCCGGGCGGAGCATCCTGCCCGATCGTTCCGGCCAAGGACATCATCGACTGCCCGATGGATTTCGACGGCCTGCGCGGCGTCGGCTCCTCCTTCGGCACGGCCGCCGCGATCGTCATGGACAAATCCACCGACGTGATCAAGGCGATCGCCCGTATCTCCGCCTTCTTCAAACACGAGAGCTGCGGCCAGTGCACGCCTTGCCGCGAAGGCACCGGCTGGATGTGGCGGGTGATGGAGCGCATGGCCAAGGGCAATGCCCAGAAGCGCGAGATCGACATGCTGTTCCAGGTGACCAAGCAGATCGAAGGCCACACCATCTGCGCGCTCGGCGACGCCGCCGCATGGCCGGTGCAGGGTCTGATCCGTAACTTCCGTCCCGAGATCGAAAAGCGCATCGACCAGTATACGGCAAGCGCCCTTGATCACGGCGCGGTTCTGGAGGCGGCTGAATAATCATGGCGGACAACGCATCGAAGAGTGGAAAGAAGGAAGACGCCGCCGATTTCGCGGCCGGCTTCGGCCGTCTTGCCGCCGAGATGCTGGAAAATGCGCGGGCAATGCCGATGCATCCGCTGATGGCGCATCCCGCCGCAGCCTTTGCCGCCGCAACAGCGATCGGCTTCGGTCTCTCGACCCAGATGGCGGGCGCCTTTTTCGGCGCCTTCCAGAGCGCGCTGGAAACGACCGGCAAGGTCGCGGCAGCGCTCGATGATACGCCGCCGGACGAGCCGATGCCCGCCGTCGATATCCGGCCGGAGAATATCCGCCCTGAGGTCAAGGCTGTGGTCAAGCCGGTGGCCGCGAACAAGCCGGCGGCGGAGACCAAGCCTGATGTCGAGAAGAAGACAAGGCCGAAACTGACTGTTGTAACACCGGTCAGCGAACCGGTCCCTGCCAGCCAGCCGGCTGTGAAGGCAAAACCGGCCCAGCGGGCGAAAAAGGTCGACGATCTGAAGCTGATCGCCGGCATCGGCCCGAAGCTGGAGCAGGTGCTGAACGACAGGGGCATTCGCAGCTTCGCCGAGATTGCTGCCTGGAGCACCGAGGACATCGCCCGGCTCGACGCCGAGCTTGGCGTCAACGGCCGCATCGACCGTGACGACTGGATCGGCCAGGCAAAAGTTCTGGCAGGGCGGGCGCGCCGAAGGAAATGAACTGTCCGGCCGTGCAATCGGCCGGAAATATGGGCAGATCGGCGGACGGGCGGGGGCCCCACGCCGCAGATGCCGGTGCGGGTTCCGGACCTGGAACGCGCGACAGAGAATTTGGGCGACATCAAATGTCGGCAGGACGAAAGATCCGGCTTGGCAATGAGAGTGTTGCAAAAATAGGTTTGTTTGCCGTCATCAGGCAAACGGGAAACAGGACTGAGCGACGATGGCAAAACTGAAGATTGACGGCAACGAAATCGAGGTTCCGGATCACTACACGCTGTTGCAGGCGTGCGAGGATGCCGGGGCCGAAGTTCCGCGCTTCTGCTTCCATGAGCGGCTGTCGGTTGCCGGCAATTGCCGCATGTGCCTTGTCGAGGTGAAGGGCGGCCCGCCGAAGCCCCAGGCTTCCTGCGCCATGAGCGTGCGCGACATCCGCGGCGGCCCGAACGGCGAACTGGCCGAGGTCTTCACCAACACCCCGATGGTCAAGAAGGCCCGCGAAGGTGTGATGGAATTCCTGCTGATCAACCATCCGCTTGATTGCCCGATCTGCGACCAGGGCGGCGAATGCGATCTGCAGGACCAGGCGATGGCCTTCGGCATCGACACTTCGCGTTACCAGGAAGACAAGCGCGCCGTCGAAGACAAGTATATCGGCCCGCTGGTCAAGACGGTGATGAACCGCTGCATCCATTGCACGCGCTGCGTCCGCTTCACCACCGAGGTCGCCGGCATTTCCGAACTCGGCCTGATCGGCCGGGGCGAGGATGCCGAGATCACCACCTATCTCGAACAGGCGATGACCTCCGAGCTGCAGGGCAACGTCGTCGACCTTTGCCCGGTCGGTGCACTCACCTCCAAGCCCTTCGCCTTCACCGCGCGCCCCTGGGAATTGAACAAGACCGAATCGATCGACGTCATGGATGCCGTCGGTTCGGCGATCCGCGTCGATACCCGTGGCCGCGAAGTCATGCGCGTCCTGCCGCGAGTCAACGAGGCGATCAATGAAGAGTGGATCTCCGACAAGAGCCGCTTCATCTGGGACGGCCTGAAGACCCAGCGCCTCGACCGGCCCTATGTCCGCCGCGACGGCCGCCTGCAGCCTGCCAGCTGGGCAGAAGCCTTCGGCGCCATCAAGGCTGGCGTTGCCGCCACCTCCGGCGACAAGATCGGCGCAATCGCCGGCGATCTTGCTTCCGTCGAGGAAATGTATGCGCTTTCCGAACTGGTGAAGTCGCTCGGCTCAACCAATCTCGACTGTCGCCAGGATGGGGCGGCGCTCGATCCGTCGCTCGGCCGCGCAAGCTATCTCTTCAACCCGACCATCTCGGGCATCGACCAGGCCGACGCGCTGCTGATCATCGGCGCCAATCCGCGCTTCGAGGCGGCAATCCTCAATACCCGCATCCGCAAGCGCTGGCGCCGCGGCAAGTTCCCGATCGGCGTGATCGGCGAGCCGAGCGAATTGCGCTACACCTATGACTATCTCGGCGGTGGTCCGGACACGCTGAAGGATCTGGTCGACGGCGGTCACGCCTTTGCCGAGGTCCTGAAGAACGCCGCCAAGCCGATGATCATCATCGGCCAGGGCGCGCTGTCACGCACCGATGGCGCCGGCGTACTCGCCAGTGCCGCCAAGCTTGCCGGTTCGGTCGGCGCGGTCGTTGAAGGCTGGAATGGCTTTGCCGTCCTCCATACGGCCGCCTCCCGTGTCGGCGGCCTCGACCTCGGTTTCGTGCCGGGTTCCAAGGGCGTCAATGCCGCCGAAATGCTGACGGCGATGGATGTGCTCTTCCTGCTCGGCGCCGACGAACTCGACTTCACCGCCAAGAAGGCCAAGCTCACCGTCTATATCGGCTCGCATGGCGATAACGGCGCGCATCATGCCGACGTCATCCTGCCGGCCGCAGCCTATACCGAAAAGTCCGGCACCTGGGTCAACACCGAAGGCCGCGTCCAGATGGGCAATCGTGCAGGCTTTGCACCGGGCGATGCCCGCGAAGACTGGGCGATCATCCGTGCCCTTTCCGACGTGCTCGGCAAGAAGCTTCCCTTCGATTCGCTCAGCGAATTGCGCGTCCGGCTCTATGCCGCTTTCCCGCATTTCGCCGCCATTGACGAGATCGCCGAAACCGATAGCGCCCAAATTGCCGCAGTTGCGAAAAAAGCCGGCAAGATGAACAAATCCGGGTTTGCGTCGCCGGTGAAAGACTTCTATTTGACGAACCCGATAGCGCGTGCCTCGGCTGTCATGGCGGAGTGCTCGGCATTGGCCCGCAACAACTTCAAAGTCGCGGCAGAGTAAGGGCAGGGGACTATGGATTCTTTCTTTTCGACCTATGTCTGGCCGGCGATCATCATGATCGGTCAGTCGCTGCTGCTTCTCGTCTGCCTGCTTATCTTCGTCGCCTATGTGCTGCTCGCCGACCGCAAGATCTGGGCGGCCGTGCAGCTGCGCCGCGGCCCGAACGTCGTCGGCCCCTTCGGCCTCTTCCAGTCCTTCGCCGACCTTCTGAAGTTCGTCTTCAAGGAGCCGGTCATTCCGGCTGGCGCCAACAAGGTGGTATTCCTGCTCGCCCCGCTGGTGACCGTGCTTCTGGCGCTTGCCACCTGGGCGGTGGTGCCGTTGGCTGATGGCTGGGTGATCGCCAACATCAATGTCGGCATCCTCTATATCTTCGCGATCTCCTCGCTCGAGGTCTACGGCATCATCATGGGCGGCTGGGCTTCGAACTCGAAGTATCCGTTCCTCGGCGCCCTGCGCTCGGCGGCACAAATGGTGTCCTATGAAGTCTCGATCGGCTTCGTCATCGTCACCGTGCTGCTCTGCGTCGGCTCGCTGAACCTGACCGACATCGTCAATGCGCAGCATACCGGCCTCGGCACCATGCTCGGCCTGCCGTCGTCGTTCCTCGACTGGCACTGGCTGTCGCTTTTCCCGATGTTCATCATCTTCTTCATTTCAGCACTTGCCGAGACGAACCGTCCGCCCTTCGACCTTCCGGAAGCCGAATCGGAACTCGTTGCCGGCTTCATGGTCGAATACGGCTCGTCGCCATACATGATGTTCATGCTCGGCGAATACGCGGCCGTCTGCCTGATGTGCTCGCTGACGACGATCCTCTTCCTCGGCGGCTGGTTGCCCCCGGTCGACATCTGGATCCTCAACTGGGTTCCGGGCATCATCTGGTTCATGCTGAAGGCCTGCTTCGTGTTCTTCATGTTCGCGATGGTCAAGGCTTTCGTCCCGCGCTACCGCTATGACCAGCTCATGCGCCTCGGTTGGAAGGTCTTCCTGCCGCTGTCGCTCGCCATGGTCGTCATCGTTGCATTCGTGCTGAAACTGATGGGTTGGGCATGATAATGTCAGCTCTCGTTTCCGGCAATATTGGAGGTTGAAGATGGCAAGCTTGTCCGGCTCCATCAGCTCGCTGTTTCTCAAGGAATTCGTCGGCGCGTTCTTTCTGTCGATGCGTTACTTCTTCCGCCAGAAGGCGACGATCAATTATCCCTTCGAAAAGGGCCCGGTCTCCCCGCGCTTTCGCGGCGAGCATGCGCTGCGCCGTTATCCGAACGGCGAAGAGCGCTGCATCGCCTGCAAGCTCTGCGAGGCGATCTGTCCTGCCCAAGCGATCACCATCGAAGCCGGTCCCCGCCGCAATGACGGCACCCGCCGCACGGTGCGTTACGACATCGACATGGTGAAGTGCATCTATTGCGGCTTCTGCCAGGAAGCCTGCCCGGTCGACGCCATCGTCGAAGGCCCGAATTTCGAATTCGCGACGGAAACCCGCGAAGAGCTTTATTTTGACAAGTCGCGGCTTCTGGATAACGGAGACCGGTGGGAGCGCGAAATCGCCCGCAACATCGCGATCGACTCGCCGTACCGCTGATCGAGTTTTTGAAATGCCGTAAGGGAGCTTAGCTGCTTCGGTCGCGGTCAATATGCACAGGAGCTTTGCCGGTCAGCCGCGCAAAACTCTATCGGGCAGAAAAACTCCCGGCTGCCCGGGGGGAAGATGAAAAAGGCACCAACATGGGTCTGCAGGCTCTATTTTTCTACCTTTTCGCCTTTGTCGCGGTGGCGTCGGCGTTCATGGTCATCTGGGCGAAGAACCCGGTTCACTCGGTTCTGTTCCTGATCCTGGTGTTCTTCAATGCGGCCGGCCTCTTCCTGCTGCTCGGTGCCGAATTCCTGGCGATGATCCTGCTCGTCGTCTATGTCGGCGCCGTTGCCGTGCTCTTCCTCTTCGTGGTGATGATGCTCGATATCGACTTCACCGAACTGAGGGCCGGCGTTCTCGAATATGCGCCGATCGGCGGGCTGATCGGGGTGATCCTCGCGGCCGAGCTGATCGTCGTCATTGGCGGCAGCGTCATCTCGCCCGAGATCGCCAAGACGGTCGCCATGCCGATCCCGGCGCTGACGGAACGCACCAATACGGCTGCCCTCGGCGACGTGCTCTACACCAACTACGTCTATTTCTTCCAGATCGCCGGTCTGGTGCTGCTGGTCGCCATGATCGGCGCGATCGTGCTGACGCTGAGGCACCGCACCAACATCAAGCGGCAGAATATTCCCAGGCAGGTTGCCCGCACGCCCGCCACCGCCGTCGAGGTGGTTTCGGTCAAGCCCGGGCAGGGCGTTTAAGGCAGGTCAAGGAACAAAGAACATGGTCATCGGACTTTCCCACTACCTGACGGTCAGCGCCATCCTCTTCACGCTCGGCGTCTTCGGCATCTTCCTGAACCGGAAGAACGTCATCGTCATCCTGATGTCGATCGAGCTGATCCTGCTTGCTGTCAACATCAACATGGTCGCCTTTTCCTCCTTCCTGAACGACATCGTCGGCCAGGTCTTCGCGCTGTTCATCCTGACGGTCGCGGCTGCCGAAGCGGCGATCGGTCTTGCAATTCTCGTTGTCTTCTACCGCAACCGCGGCTCGATCGCGGTCGAAGACGTCAATATGATGAAGGGCTGAGTGGCTCATGTTCCTCTATAAGGCTATCGTCTTTCTTCCCTTGATCGGCGCGATCGTCGCCGGCCTTTTCGGCCGCGCCATCGGCGCCAAGGCTTCGGAATATGTCACCAGCGGCCTGATGATCATCGCCGCCATCCTGTCCTGGGTGGTGTTCTTCACCGTCGCCATGGGGCATCCTGAAGGCGGCCCGATCAAGGTCGAGGTGCTGCGCTGGATCCAGTCCGGCGGCATCGACGTCTCCTGGTCGCTGCGCGTGGATACGCTGACCTCCGTCATGCTGATCGTCGTCAACACGGTCTCGACGCTGGTTCACGTCTATTCGATCGGCTACATGCATACCGATCCGCATCGCCCGCGCTTCTTCGCCTATCTCTCGCTTTTCACCTTCGCCATGCTGATGCTGGTGACCGCCGATAACCTTGCCCAGATGTTCTTCGGCTGGGAAGGCGTCGGTCTCGCCTCCTACCTGCTGATCGGCTTCTGGTTCAAGAAGCCGTCGGCAACGGCTGCGGCGATGAAGGCCTTCATCGTCAACCGCGTCGGCGACTTCGGCTTCGTGCTCGGCATTGCCGGCGTCTTCGTGCTGTTCGGTTCGATCAATCTCGACACGATCTTCGCCAATGCCTCGAACTTCGCCCCGCATGAAGGCGGCGGCGAGGCGAGCGAAGTGATCCTCAACCTCTTCGGCATGCAACTCGACAAGGCGCATGCGCTGACCGGCATCTGCCTGCTGCTGTTCATGGGCGCGATGGGCAAGTCGGCGCAGTTCCTGCTGCACACCTGGCTGCCCGACGCCATGGAAGGCCCGACCCCGGTCTCGGCCCTCATCCATGCCGCCACCATGGTCACTGCCGGCGTCTTTCTCGTCGCCCGCATGTCGCCGCTCTTCGAACTGTCGCCGGATGCGCTGGTCGTCGTCACCGTCATCGGTGCGATCACCGCCTTCTTCGCGGCAACCGTCGGCCTGGTGCAGAACGACATCAAGCGCGTCATCGCCTATTCCACCTGTTCGCAGCTCGGCTACATGTTCGTGGCGCTCGGGGTAGGGGCCTACGGCGCGGCGATCTTCCATCTGTTCACGCATGCCTTCTTCAAAGCGCTGCTCTTCCTCTGCGCCGGCTCGGTCATCCATTCCGTCGATGGTGAGCAGGACATGCGTTACATGGGCGGCCTGTATCCGCATATCAAAGTTACCGGCATCCTGATGATCATCGGCACGCTGGCGATCACCGGCGTCGGCATTCCGTTCACGCCGATCGGCTTTGCCGGCTTCTTCTCCAAGGACGTGATCATCGAGGCGACCTATGCTTCGCATTCGCCGGTCGCAGGCTTTGCCTTTTCGCTGCTGGTCATCGCGGCTCTCTTCACCAGCTTCTATTCCTGGCGCCTGATCTTCATGACCTTCTTCGGCAAGCCGCGCGCTTCGCACGAGGTCATGCACCATGTCCACGAATCGCCGCAGGTCATGCTGGTGCCGCTCTATCTTCTGGCGATCGGCGCGGTGTTTGCCGGCGTGATCTTCGAAGGACGGTTCTACGGCGAGGAATATGCCGCGTTCTGGAAGGGCGCGCTGTTTACCGGGGCCGAGAACGAACTGGTCGAACAGTTCCATCACGTGCCGGCGCTCGTGGGCCTGAGCCCGTTCATCGCCATGCTGCTCGGCTTCGTCCTCGCCTGGTACATGTATATCCGCTCGCCGCAGACGCCGCGCACCCTCGCCAGGCAGCACCGCATTCTCTACCAGTTCCTGCTGAACAAGTGGTACTTCGACGAACTCTACGACTTCCTCTTCGTCCGCACGGCCAAGGCGCTCGGCCGCTTCCTGTGGAAGAAGGGTGACGTCGGCGTCATCGACACCTATGGCCCGAACGGCGTTGCCGCCCGCGTCGTCGCCGTCACCGACCGCGTCGTCCGCCTGCAGACCGGTTACCTCTACCACTATGCCTTCGCCATGCTGATCGGCATTGCGGCGCTTGTCACCTGGATGATGCTCGGGAGTTCCTTCTGATGACCGATTGGCCTATTCTTTCAACGGTCACCTTTCTGCCGCTCGTCGGCGTGGTGCTCCTGCTATTGATGAACGGCGAAAGCGAAACCGGCCGGAAGAACGTGCTGTGGATCTCGCTGATCACCACCGTCTTCACCTTCGTCGTCTCGCTTCTCATCTGGACCGGTTTCGACAATGCCAATCCGGGTTTCCAGATGCTCGAAAAGCATGACTGGCTCGGCACCGGCATCGGCTACCATCTGGGCGTCGACGGCATCTCGATGCTGTTCGTCATCCTGTCGACCTTCCTCATGCCCTTCTGCGTGCTGGCGAGCTGGCTCTCGATCGAGAAGCGCCTGAAGGAATATATGATCGCCTTCCTCATCCTCGAAACGATGATGGTCGGTGTTTTCGTCTCGCTCGATATCGTGCTCTTCTACGTCTTCTTCGAGGCGGGCCTCATTCCGATGTTCCTGATCATCGGCGTCTGGGGTGGCAAGGACCGTGTCTACGCGAGCTACAAGTTCTTCCTCTATACGCTGCTCGGCTCGGTGCTGATGCTGCTCGCCATCATGGCGATGTACTGGCAGGCCGGCACGACCGACATCACCGCGCTGCTCGCTTATAAATTTCCGCCGGCGCTGCAGACCTGGTTATGGCTTGCCTTCTTTGCCTCCTTCGCGGTGAAAATGCCGATGTGGCCGGTTCATACCTGGCTTCCGGATGCCCACGTTCAGGCGCCGACGGCAGGCTCGGTGATCCTGGCCGGCGTGCTGTTGAAGCTCGGCGGCTACGGTTTGATCCGCTTCTCGCTCGGCATGTTCCCGGTCGCGTCCGACTATTTCGCGCCGTTCGTCTTCGCCCTGTCGGTCATTGCGATCATCTATACCTCGCTGGTGGCGATGATGCAGGACGATATCAAGAAGCTGATCGCCTATTCCTCGGTGGCCCACATGGGCTACGTGACGATGGGCATCTTTGCCGCCAACATGCAGGGCGTTCAGGGTTCGATCTTCCAGATGCTGTCGCACGGCATCGTCTCCGGCGCGCTCTTCCTCTGCGTCGGCGTCGTCTACGACCGCACTCACACCCGCGAGATCAACGCCTATGGCGGTCTCGTCAACAACATGCCGAAATATGCCGTGGCGATGATGGTCTTCACCATGGCCAATGTCGGACTTCCCGGCACTTCGGGCTTCGTCGGCGAATTTCTGACGCTGATCGGCGTCTTCCGGGTCAACACTTGGGTCGCGCTGTTTGCCGCCACCGGCGTCATCCTCTCGGCCGCCTATGCACTCTGGCTTTATCGCCGGGTGATCTTCGGCGCGCTGGAGAAGGAAAAGCTGAAGGCGCTGCTCGATCTTTCCAGACGCGAGCAGCTGATCCTCTACCCGCTGGTCGCGCTGACCATCTTCTTCGGCATTTACCCGGCCCCGGTCTTCGATGCGACCGCCGCCTCGGTGGACCTGCTGGTCAACAACTACACGGCCGCCGTGCACGCAGCGCAGAATATTGCGCTGTCTATGAATTGATGACGGGACTTATCGGACATGACCGCTGAAACAATTCTCCTCAGTCTGCATCTTTCCGCGCCGGAGCTCATCCTCGCGGTCGGCGCCCTTGTCCTGTTGATGGTCGGCGTCTTTTCAGGCGAGCGGTCGGGCCTCGTCGTCACCGGCCTCGCCATCGTGCTGTTGCTGGC
Source organism: Rhizobium sp. NZLR8 (assembly GCF_019685025.1). Taxonomy (NCBI): domain Bacteria; kingdom Pseudomonadati; phylum Pseudomonadota; class Alphaproteobacteria; order Hyphomicrobiales; family Rhizobiaceae; genus Rhizobium; species Rhizobium sp. NZLR8. Next base: position 572,645 of record NZ_JABDVY010000003.1, read on the forward strand.
CGCCGGCCTGTGGCTGCTCTTCGTGCCCGCTGAAGGCCTCGCCTATGGCGGCGTCTACATGGCCGACGGCTTCTCCCGCTTCATGAAGCTGGTGGCGCTCATCGGTTCGCTGGTCGCGATGTTCATGTCGATCGGCCACGCACGCGAAAACCAGCTCGACAAGTTCGAGTTCCCGGTTCTGCTGGTGCTTGCGACCCTTGGCATCCTGCTGATGATCTCGGCCAACGACCTGATCTCGCTCTATCTCGCGCTGGAACTGCAGTCGCTGGCGCTCTATGTCGTCGCCGCGATCAACCGTGACAGCCTGAAGTCGACCGAAGCCGGCCTGAAATATTTCGTTCTCGGCGCGCTTTCCTCCGGCATGCTGCTCTACGGCATGTCGCTGGTCTACGGCTTCACCGGCCACACCCACTTCTCCGAGATCGCCCAAGCGCTTTCCGTCGAGGGTGCGCGTTCGCTCGGTCTGATCTTCGGCCTGGTCTTCATCCTTGCCGGCATCGCCTTCAAGATCTCCGCCGTTCCCTTCCATATGTGGACGCCCGATGTTTATGAAGGCGCGCCGACGCCGGTCACCGCCTTCCTCGCAGCAGCCCCCAAGGTTGCCGCCATGGCGATGATGACCCGTATCGTGATCACGGCCTTCCAGCCGGTTCTGGCAGACTGGCAGCAGGTCGTCGTCTTCATCTCGATCGCCTCGATGGTGCTAGGCGCGTTTGCCGCGATCGGCCAAAAGAACATCAAGCGGCTGATGGCCTATTCGTCGATCGGCCACATGGGCTATGCGCTGGTCGGTCTTGCCGCCGGAAACCAGACCGGCGTGACCGGCGTCATGCTGTATATGGTCATCTATATGGTGATGACGCTCGGCACCTTTGCGATCATCATGTCGATGCGCCGCAAGGATGGCACCGTCGTCGAAAACGTCGACGATCTCGCCGGCCTTTCCACCACCAGCCCGTTTATGGCCGTGGTGCTGACGGCGCTGATGTTCTCGCTCGCCGGCATCCCGCCGCTCGCCGGCTTCTTCGCCAAGTACTTCGTCTTCGTCGCCGCCATCGAAGCCAAACTTTATGCGCTCGCGATCATCGGCGTTCTCGCCTCGGTGGTCGGCGCCTATTATTATCTGCGCGTCATCAAGCTGATGTGGTTCGATGAGGCGACCGGCGAATTCGCCCGTGTCTCCGGTTCGTTGCGTCTGGTCTTCGGTCTCTCCGGTCTATTCGTCACCGCCTATGTCTTGATCGGCGGCCCGATCGGCGGTGCGGCCGAGCTTGCCGCCGCGACGCTCTTTTGATGACTTCCGACGGACGGCGCCGGATATCGCTCGGCGATTTCAGGCACGAGGCTCTGTCGGAAACATCGTCCACCAACAGCGAATGCCTCGCCCGGGCTCGGGCGGGTGATGGCGGCAATCTCTGGGTGACGGCCGAACGGCAGACCGGCGGCCGCGGCCGCCGCGGCAGGCTTTGGGTTTCCGAAAGCGGCAATCTCTACGCCTCTCTTCTGCTGATCGACCCGGCGCCAATGGAGCGCCTGAGCTCTTTGCCGCTTGCCGTTGCCGTTGCCGTGCACCAGGCGATCCGTCAGGTGCTGCCGCCGGGCGCCGAGCCGCTCGAGATCAAATGGCCGAACGACATCCTCATCGGCCGAAAGAAGACTTGCGGCATTCTCGTCGAAGGCGAGGGGCTCCCGGATGGTCGCTACGCGCTGATCGTCGGCATCGGCATCAACGTCTCGGTAATGCCGGACAATCCGCTCTACCCCGTCACCTGCCTGCGTCAGCACGCAAGTGCGGCCTCGCCGGAGGAGCTTTTCGCCCATCTCTTCGCGGCGATGGCGGAGGTGCTTGATCAATGGGACCAGGGCCGCGGCGTCGGCGAGATCACGGCGCGTTGGCGCACCATCGCCTGCGGCATCGGCGAAAAGATCACGGTGAATTTGCCGGACCGATCGATTTCCGGACAATTCGCCGGAATTGATGATAATGGCTTGTTGATGCTCGATACCGGCACTGGCAGGATGATGCCCATTGCTGCCGGTGATGTGTTTTTTAGATAGCGGAAAAAACGAAAATTATGGCGAAACAGGACGAGTTGGTATTCCTGCCTCTGGGCGGCGTTGGCGAGATCGGCATGAATCTCGCTCTTTATGGCTACGGCCCGCCCGAGCATCGCCAATGGATCATGGTCGATTGCGGCGTTACCTTTCCCGGCCCCGACCTGCCGGGCGTCGACCTCGTCCTGCCCGATATCCGTTTCCTCGCCAGTGAACGCAAAAACCTCAAGGCGATCATCATCACCCATGCCCATGAAGATCATTATGGCGCGCTCGCCGATCTCTGGCCCGGGCTCAACGTGCCTGTCTATGCCTCGGGCTTTACCGCTGGTCTGCTCGAAGCCAAGCGCAATTTCGAAAAGGCCAGGATCGGCGAAGTGCCGGTGACGCCGTTCAAGGCAGGCGACACCATCAATGTCGGCCCCTTCAGCATCGAAGGTGTGGCCGTCAACCATTCGATCCCCGAGCCGATGTCGCTGATGATCCGCACGCCAGTCGGCAATGTCATCCATACCGGCGACTGGAAGATCGACCACGAGCCTTCGCTCGGCCCTCTGACCGATGAGACGCGGTTCCGTCAGCTCGGCGACGAGGGCGTTCTGGCGCTGATGTGCGATTCCACCAACGCGCTACGCGACGGCGTTTCGCCCTCCGAAAAGGATGTGTCGGAAAGCCTGCGCAAGATCATCGAGAATGCCGAAGGGCGGGTGGCGATCACCACCTTCTCGTCGAATGTCGGGCGCATCCGCACTGTTGCCGAGGCTGCCGAGGCGGCAGGTCGCGAAGTGCTGCTGCTCGGCAGCTCGCTGAAGCGGGTCGTCGACGTTGCCCAGGATATCGGCCTGATGGAGGGCGTGAAGCCTTTCATCTCCGAGGACGAATACGGCTACATCCCGCGCGACAAGGTCGTCGTCATTCTGACCGGCAGCCAGGGCGAGGCGCGGGCAGCGCTTGCCAAGCTTTCCCGCGACGAGATGCGCAATGTGGCATTTGCGGCCGGCGATATCGTCGTGTTTTCCTCGCGCTCCATTCCCGGCAACGAGAAGGCGATCCAGGACATCAAGAACGGCCTCGTCGAGCAGGGTGTGCACATCATCACCGATACCGAGGCGCTGGTTCACGTCTCCGGCCATCCCCGCCGCAACGAGTTGCAACGGATGTACGAGTGGACGCGGCCGAAGATCGTCGTGCCGGTGCATGGCGAGGCGACGCATCTGACGGCGCACAAGGAGCTTGCCGAGCAATCCGGCATCGCCCTGGTGCCGCGCGTGCGCAACGGCGATATTCTGCGGCTGGCGCCCGGTCCCGCCGAGGTGATCGGCCAGGCGCCACATGGCCGCATCTACAAGGACGGTACGCTGATCGGCGATTTCGACGAGATGGGGATCGGCGAGCGCAAGAAGCTTTCCTATGTCGGTCATGTCGCGGTCAGCGTCGTGCTCGACGCCCGCTATGACATCGTCGGTGATCCCGATCTCGTTTCGATCGGCCTGCCGGTCTACGACGTCGAGGGCGAGGAGATGGAAGATACGCTCTTCGAAGCGGCGATCAGCGCCATCGAAAGCATTCCGCGCGCCCGTCGCAAGGATATCGACATGCTGCAGGAGGCCGTGCGCCGGGCCATCCGCTCGGCCGCGAACCAGGTCTGGGGCAAGAAGCCGGTCGTCACCGCCTTCGTCACCAAGGTCTGACCATGCTTGGCCGCGTGAACCATGTCGCCATTGCCGTCGCCGATCTGGCCGCGGCAACGGCCGCCTATCGTGACACGCTAGGCGCTGCCGTATCGCAGCCGCAGGCTCTGCCGGAACACGGCGTCACCGTCGTCTTCGTCGAATTGCCGAACACCAAGGTCGAATTGCTGCAACCGCTCGGCGATACCTCGCCGATCGGAGCCTTCCTCGAAAAGAACCCGTCTGGCGGGATGCACCATATCTGCTACGAGGTGGATGATATCATTCTCGCCCGTGACCGGTTGGTCGAGGCCGGGGCAAGGGTACTCGGCGACGGCCAGCCGAAAACCGGCGCGCATGGCAAACCGGTGCTGTTTCTGCATCCCAAGGATTTCTTCGGCACGCTGATCGAACTCGAACAGGCGTGACCCCTGCGGCAGAATGCCTCCGAGGCGGCTATGCGCGTCATCCGCTTTGAGTTGGCTGCCATTCCGCCGTATAAGGGCGCTTAACTCAAAGTGACAGAACGTCTGTTGCCGTCCTCTAAAGCATGTCGCGCAAAAGTGTGCAGCGGTTTTGCGGCAACGACATGCGTAAAACAAAGAGCTAAAGCGCAAGGAGCGAATCTGAAAGATCGCGACGCGCTTTAGCGCGACACCACCGGGAACCACAATGCTCCAGACATTTCTTCAGGGATTTGCCGTCTACTTCATCGTCTGGTGGATGACGCTGTTTGCCGTCCTGCCGATCGGCCTGCGCACCCAGGCTGAGGACAATGACGTCGTTTTCGGCACCGTTCCGAGCGCGCCCAGCCGGTTTCGTGCCGCCTTCGTCTTTTCACTGACGACGGTGATTTCCGCTCTGATCTACGGCCTCTGGTATGTCTGCGACACCTATTTCGGCTGGGGCTTCGATGCTCTTCCACAACTCGGGCCGAGCTTCTATTAAGAGCTAGCTTTTGCCCAAACTTTGGGCAGATGTATATCACTAAAAAGCGAACTTCGTCACACCAGCGTCATGCGATTGCGGCAAAGAGCTGGCGTAAGGGAATGAGGATCATTCCCTTACGGAAGTTGTTTGGATTTTTAGGGTAGGGTGAAGTCGAAAAGCCAAAAAAAAACAAGGCTAAAAGCCTTGTTTTAAGTATCGCGTGATCTGTAACCGTTGCCGGGGCAGCGACGAGCGCGCCTAAGATCTGATCCTCCCAAGACTTGACCGCGAATTTGGCAAGAATTTATCTCTCTTGCCTGTTTTGTGAGCTAAAGCTAGCTCAAACATTGGGCTTTGTCATTAGCTTTTTTTGCATTTTTGCTACACTCTAGTAAAATTTTTCTGTTGACAAGATTTTCGTTCAAGTCCTTATAAACACGCGCTTTTCGACGCCCTTCCATTTTGGGGCTGCGAACATGCGCTCCGGGGAGGTTGCCAACGTTCGTTGCGGGTTTCCTTCCTGCCGCGAAGCGGCTATGAACGCTCCCGACATCCACCACTGTCTTTCGATTCCGCTTACGGCGGGATCTCAACTGCTTCGGAATCCGCCATGCGTCTGTCCCGCTATTTCATGCCCATCCTCAAGGAAAACCCCAAGGAGGCGGAAATCGTCTCCCACCGGCTGATGTTGCGCGCCGGCATGATCCGCCAGCAGTCGCAGGGCATCTATTCCTGGCTGCCGCTCGGCAAACGCGTGCTCGACAAGGTCAACGCCATTATCCGCGACGAGCAGAACCGCGCCGGCGCCATCGAGCTTTCGATGCCGACCCTGCAGTCGGCCGAACTCTGGCAGGAGAGCGGCCGCTACGACGCCTACGGCAAGGAGATGCTGCGCATCAAGGACCGCCAGGATCGGCCGATGCTCTATGGCCCCACCAACGAGGAGATGGTGACGGATATTTTCCGCTCCTCCGTCAAGTCGTACAAGGACCTGCCGCTCAATCTCTATCACATCCAGCTGAAGTTCCGCGACGAGATCCGCCCGCGCTTCGGCACCATGCGCTCGCGCGAATTCATGATGAAGGATGCCTATTCCTTCGATCTGACGCGTGAAGCGGCGGAGCATTCCTACAACAAGATGTTCGCCGCCTACCTCAGAACCTTCGACCGGCTCGGCCTGCGCGCCATTCCGATGCGCGCCGATACCGGCCCGATCGGCGGCAAGCTCAGCCATGAATTCATTATCCTCGCCGACACCGGCGAATCCGAGGTGTTCTGCCACAAGGATTTCGTCGGCTTTGATACGCCCGACGAACGCACGGATTTCGACAGCGTCGAAGGCCTGCAGGCGATCTTCGACAAATGGACATCGCTCTATGCGGCGACCTCGGAAATGCATGACGAGGCGGCCTTCAACGCCGTTCCCGAAGGCGACCGCCTTTCGGCGCGCGGCATCGAGGTCGGCCATATCTTCTATTTCGGCACGAAATATTCCGAGCCGATGGGCGCGAAAGTGCAGGGACCCGACGGCAAGGAACATTTCGTTCACATGGGTTCCTACGGTATCGGCCCGACGCGCCTTGTTCCCGCCATCATCGAAGCCTCGCATGACGACAACGGAATCATCTGGCCGGCATTGGTGGCGCCCTTTGATGTCGTGGTGATCAACATGAAGGCAGGCGATCAGGCCTGCGACGATACCTGCGAGCTGATCTATGCCGCGCTGACCAAGGCCGGCAAGGATGTGCTCTACGACGATACCGACGACCGGGCCGGCACGAAATTCGCGACCGCCGACCTGATCGGTGTGCCCGTCCAGATCATCGCCGGCCCGCGCGCGGTCGCCAACGGCGAAGTCGAGGTGAAGGACCGCAAGACCGGCGCCCGCGAAACGATGACCATCGAAGCGGCGATCAACAGGTTCGTGGCTTAAGGAAACGGAGGCGAAATGGCAGAGGCAGCAGTGGACCGGAGTTCAAAATCCGGCTTGGGTCCGGCTGGCAAGCCATTTTCCACCTTCGAACGCCTCGTGGCGTGGCGCTATCTGCGCGCCCGCCGCAAGGAAGCCTTCATCTCGGTCATCGCCGGCTTTTCCTTCGTCGGCATCACGCTCGGCGTTGCGACGCTGATCATCGTCATGGCCGTGATGAACGGCTTCCGCACCGAGCTCGTCTCGCGCATCCTCGGCATTAACGGCCACATGATCGTCCAGCCGTCCGATGGTCCCTTCACCGATTATCCCGACCTCTCCAGCAGGCTGGCCGCCGTGCCCGGCGTCAAAATGGCGCTGCCCTTGGTAGAAGGCCAGGTGCTTGCCTCGGCCCAAGCTGGCGGCAGCACCGGTGCTTTGGTGCGCGGCGCCCGCGCCGAGGACTTGACCAAGCTGAAGACCATCTCCGACAACATCAAATCAGGCGACATGGTGGGTTATGCCTCCGGCCAAGGCGTGCTGATCGGCACCGGCATGGCCAACCAACTCGGCCTGAGCGTCGGCGACCTCATCACCCTGACCTCGCCGGATGGTGACATTACGCCGATGGGCGTCAGCCCGCGCGTCAAGTCCTACAAGATCTCCGGCCTCTTCGAGATCGGCATGTCGGAATATGATTCCTCGATCATCTTCATGCCGCTCGAGGAAGCGCAGCTTTATTTCAATGCCGAGGGACTGGTGCAGTCGATCGAGCTTTTCGTCGACCACCCCGACGATATCGACACTCTGAGGCCCAAGGTGGAGGAAGCGGCAGGCCGCCAGATCAACCTCACCGACTGGCGCCAGCGCAATCAGACCTTCTTTTCGGCGCTGCAGGTCGAGCGCAACGTCATGTTCATGATTCTGACGCTGATCGTGCTTGTCGCGGCGTTGAACATCATCTCCGGCCTCATCATGCTGGTGAAGGACAAGGGCAGCGATATCGCCATTCTGCGCACCATGGGCGCCAGCGCCGGCGCGATCATGCGCATCTTCTTCATGACCGGGGCGGCGATCGGTATCGTCGGCACCGTTGCCGGCGTTCTGCTCGGCGTCCTCGTCTGCGTCAACATCGAATCCATCCGCCAGTTTTTCTCCTGGATTTCGGGCACCGTGATCTTCAATCCGCAGGTCTATTTCCTCAGCCAGCTGCCGGCCGAGATGGATCTCAGCGAAACCATCTCGATCGTCGTCATGGCGCTGACGCTCTCCTTCATCGCGACCATCTTCCCGGCCTGGCGCGCCTCCAGGCTCGATCCGGTGCAGGCCCTGCGCTACGAATAAGGAATGCCGCCTTCATGAAACGCAACGTCGTTCTCAAGCTTACCGGCGTCGAGCGCCATTACGGGCAGGGCGATACGCTGCTCCCGATACTGAAGAGCGCGGATTTCTCGCTGTCGAAAGGCGAGATCGTCGCTCTCGTTGCTCCCTCCGGCACGGGCAAGTCGACCCTGCTGCATGTCGCCGGCCTCTTGGAACATCCCGATGGCGGTGAAGTCAGCATCAACGGCCATGCCTGCGACGGCCTGAGCGATGAGAAACGTACCGCGATCCGCCGCAGCGAGATCGGCTTCGTCTACCAATTCCACCACCTGTTGCCGGAATTTTCCGCACTCGAGAACATCATGATGCCGCAGCTGATCGCTGGGCTGTCCTGGAAGGAGGCCGGTGAGCGGGCGGGCCAGCTTCTCGATTATATGCGCATCGGCCATCGTGGCGCCCATCGCCCTGGCGAGCTTTCCGGCGGCGAGCAACAGCGCGTCGCGATCGCCCGCGCCGTCGCCAATGCGCCGAGCTTGCTTCTTGCCGACGAGCCGACCGGCAACCTCGACCCGGAAACGGCAAGTTACGTCTTCGATGCGCTGGAAGCGCTGGTGCGCCAGTCCGGCCTCGCGGCCCTCATCGCCACCCACAATCACGAGCTCGCCCGCCGCATGGATCGGCGCGTGACGATCGCGGATGGCAAGGTCGTCGATTTCTAGAGCATGTCGCCCGGACGTGTGCAGCGGTTCCGGGATAACGCTGCAAAATCTAACGCGGCGATTACGGGATGACCAGCCCGCCGCGATAATCGAGCATATAGGCCTTCTGGCCGTCTACCATGATGCATTCGTGGCCGCTGAACCGCTCGCAACCGCCTTCGCTGCGGTCGAGATAGCGGCCCGTTGGATGATCGAATTCCATCCCGCCGAGAAAGCGCCCCTGCCGATACATGGCTGAAAGTGCCGCTTTGATCACCGCCCCGGCGGTAGCGCCGTCGATGAGATCTGGTGCGACGATCCAACCGAAATAGTTCATCACCCACACGGGCTCGCCGGCAAACCACACCACCTCCTGTCCGGCGAAATCGGTGCCGCCGAAATAGCTGTCGAGATAGCGCCAGTCGCCGCGCTCATAGCCCATATCGTGGGCACCCGGCCGGCAGGGCGCGCGCGGCACGCCGCTGCCGCCATAGGTCGCAGCCTTCGCCTCCACGACGAATTCGTTCAGCATCGCAATGTCGAGCATGTCGTTCTCCTCTCGGCCGGATGCTGGCAAATATGCAGTGATCTGTAAAGAACAAAAAAAGAACATCAGCCGAGACAAGCGGGTCGTCTTGAGAGGAGGTCGGCCGTCTGGCGACCATGTCACGATCTACGGCAGATCGCGAAACAACATCGCTCCTCATCAGATCGCGTCCCGGACCTTACCGAATCGCAATGCGCATCCCGGGATTTTCTAACGCAAGAAAGAAGGAAAAGATTCCTGTTGACAACGGAACAAACATCGAACAAATTGAAAACATAACAAGTAAAGGAGAGCCAAATGACTGACATGATCCGTGATATCGCAGCATTCACCTCCATCGCAATGTTCGTTGCCAGCTTCTCGCTCATCGTCATGGCAATCTAAACTTTTCAGGGGACCGCATGGCAATCATGCGGTCCGGACGCGGGACTTCTTCTGGACATCTTCGCCCTCTATGCCGACAATGCGTCCGATTCATTCGGGTGATTGGGAAGGCATGGCATGGCGGATACGGCAAAGGGTTCAACGGCTGAGGTGACCGGCGGCACGCCGGGCTTCATCCACCTGAGGGTCCACTCCGCCTATTCGCTTCTCGAAGGCGCCTTGCCGCTGAAGAAGATCCTTTACAAGGCGACCGGCGACAGCCAGCCGGCGATCGCCATTACCGACACCAACAATCTGTTCGTCGCGCTGGAATTCTCCCAGAAAGCGATGGAGGAGGGCCTGCAGCCGATCATCGGCTGCCAGGTCTCGATCGACATGGAAGACGGGCTGGAAACGGAAAAGCGCGGCGGCCAGCAGGCCCTGATCAAGCTGCCGTCGATCGTTCTTCTCGCTGCCACCGATGCCGGTTACGAACGGCTCGTCGACCTCGTCAGCCGCGCCTATCTCGGCGGCGAAAGCAACCAGGCCATTCATATCAAGGCCTCCTGGCTGGAAGAGGCCGGCACAGAAGGGTTGATCGCCCTGACCGGCGCCCTGACCGGGCCTGTCGACGTGGCGATCAAGGAGGGCCATGCAGCCCAGGCGGAAGTCCGGCTGCTTGCGCTGAAGCGTCTCTTTGGCGACCGGCTCTATGTCGAGCTGCAGCGGCACGGTACCTACGACAAGCGCCATGAGCAGAGGATCGTCGGGCTTGCCTATCTCAACGACCTGCCGCTGGTTGCGACCAACGAGGCCTTCTTTCCGACACGCGACGATTACGACGCCCATGATGCGCTGATGGCGGTCGCCCACAATGCCATCGTCTCCGACGATAGCCGCTTTCGCCTGACCCCGGACCATTATCTGAAGAGCCGGGCCGAGATGGCCAAGCTCTTCGCCGATCTGCCGGAAGCGCTGGAAAACACCATCGAGATCGCCAAGCGTTGCTCCTTCGTGCTGAAGACGCGAAAGCCGATCCTGCCGCGCTTCACCGGTGCGACCGACGATCCCGAGGAGGCCGAACGCGCCGAGGCGAGCGAACTGCGCCGCCAGGCAGTCGAAGGGCTGGACATGCGGCTTTCGACGCTCGGCATGTCGCCGGGTTACGAGGAAAAGGAATATCGCGAGCGACTGGATTTTGAACTCAGCGTCATCGAGCGCATGCGTTTTCCCGGGTACTTCCTGATCGTTGCCGACTTCATCAAATGGGCCAAGCAGCAGGATATACCGGTCGGCCCGGGCCGCGGTTCGGGCGCAGGTTCCCTGGTCGCCTACGCGTTGACGATCACCGACGTCGATCCGCTGCGGTTTTCGCTGCTCTTCGAGCGCTTCCTCAATCCGGAACGCGTCTCGATGCCGGACTTCGACATCGACTTCTGCCAGGACCGCCGCGAAGAGGTGATCCGCTACGTCCAGGCCAAGTATGGCCGCGAGCAGGTGGCGCAGATCATCACCTTCGGTTCGCTGCAGGCGCGCGCCGCCCTTCGCGATGTCGGCCGCGTGCTGGAAATGCCTTACGGCCAGGTAGACAAGATCTGCAAACTCGTGCCGAACAATCCGGCCAATCCGACGCCGCTGTCCAAAGCGATCGAGGAGGAGCCGAAGCTGCAGGAGGAGGCGGCGAAGGAGCCGGTCGTCGCGCGCCTGCTCGACATTGCCCAGAAGATCGAGGGGCTTTACCGCCATGCCTCGACGCATGCCGCCGGCATCGTCATCGGCGACCGCCCGCTTTCCAAGCTGGTGCCGATGTATCGCGATCCGCGCTCCGACATGCCGGTCACCCAGTTCAACATGAAATGGGTAGAGCAGGCCGGCCTGGTCAAATTCGACTTTCTTGGCCTGAAGACGCTGACGGTGCTGAAGGTCGCGGTCGATTTTGTCGCCAAGCTCGGCGTCAAGGTCGATCTCGCGGCGATCCCTCTCGACGACAAGAAGACCTACGAGATGCTGTCGCGCGGCGAGACGGTCGGCGTGTTCCAGGTGGAAAGTGCCGGCATGCGCAAGGCGCTGATCGGCATGAAGCCGGACTGCATCGAGGACATCATCGCCCTGGTGGCGCTCTACCGTCCGGGTCCGATGGAGAACATCCCGACCTACAATGCCCGCAAGCACGGTGAAGAAGAGCTGGAATCGATCCATCCGATGATCGACCACCTGCTCAAGGAAACCCAAGGCGTCATCGTCTACCAGGAACAGGTGATGCAGATCGCCCAGGTCCTGTCCGGTTACTCGCTCGGAGAAGCCGATCTTCTGCGCCGCGCCATGGGCAAGAAGATCAAGGCCGAGATGGACCAGCAGCGCGAACGCTTCGTCGTCGGCGCCGTCAAGAACGGCGTATCGAAGCCGCAGGCCGACAATATCTTCGAACTGCTGGCGAAGTTCGCCAATTACGGCTTCAACAAGTCGCATGCCGCTGCCTACGCCATCGTCTCCTACCAGACGGCCTATATGAAGGCGCATTATCCGGTCGAATTCCTCGCCGCCTCGATGACGCTCGACATGTCCAACACCGAAAAGGTCAACGATTTCCGCCAGGATGCCAAGCGCCTCGGTATCGAAGTGATCGCACCCTCGGTGCAGACCTCCTTCCGCCATTTCCAGACCGGCGCCAACCGCATCTATTATGCGCTCGCCGCCCTCAAGGGCGTCGGCGAATCCGCCGTCGACCATATCGTCGAGGTGCGTGGCGACAAGCCTTTTGCCGGCATCGAGGATTTCTGCCTGCGCATCGATCCGCGCCAGGTCAATCGCCGCGTGCTTGAAAGCCTAATTTTTGCCGGCGCCTTCGATTGTTTCGGCACCGACCGCGCCCAGCTTTCGGCCGGCCTCGACCGCATCCTCGGTTATGCCCAGCGCGCCCAAGAGAACAAGCTGAGCGGCCAGTCGGACATTTTCGGCAGCACCCTGACCTCGGGGCCGGAAAAAATCTCCCTGCCGCCGTTCTCGCCCTGGCTTGCCTCCGAGCGGCTGCTCAAGGAATTCCAGGTGCTGGGCTTCTATCTCACAGCCCACCCGCTCGATTCCTACAGCAACCTCCTGCAGAAGATGCGGGTGCAGACCTTTGCCGAATTTTCCCAAGCAATCAAACAGGGCGCCTTCAATGCGCGCCTCGCCGGCACCGTCATTTCGAAGCAGGAGCGCAAGACCCGCACCGGCAACAAGATGGGCATCATCGTCTTTTCCGACTCCTCCGGCCAGTTCGAGGCGGTGCTGTTTTCGGAAATGCTCAACCAGTATCGCGACGTGCTGGAGTCGGGAAAATCCTTCGTGCTGACCGCAACCGGCGAGGAGCGGCCGGAAGGCATCGGCTTGCGCATCCAGACGATCCAGTCGCTGGAGGAAAAGTCGCTGCAGATGCAGAAGGCGCTGCGCGTCTATGTCCGCGATTCCGGACCGCTGAAGATGGTCGCCGGTCATCTCAACGCCAAGGGCGACGGCCTCGTGTCCTTCATCGTCATCAAGGAGGAGGGCAAACGCGAGGTGGAAGTGGCGCTGGCGGAGAAATACCGCATCACCCCGGAGATCGCCGCCGCTCTTCGCGCCGCCCCCGGTGTCGTCGATGTCGAGCTTGTCTGATCACCCCGGCTGATGGTGATCAAATCTGGGTGATCGTGATCAGCCACGCGTAATGGTGATGAAATCCGTGCCGTCGCCGGTGTCACGGCCAAGGCCGGTATCGGAGATCGTCAGCGTCGAGCCGGGCGCGATCAGCGCGTCGATCCTGCGGCGGGTCTCCTCCGGGATCGTGATGCGGCTGAGCGACCGGACAATCGGCCTGCCGGTGATGATCGAGCTTTCCTGGTTGGTGATGCCGAGCCGCTTCATCGTCTCGCGGGAGAGATTGTTTTCCAGCGTGATGCCGAGCCAGTCCGCCGTGCCGGCCGTTTCATCGACCGCATGCAGCGTGAAGAAATGTGTGCCAAGCGCCAAGCCCGGATCGGCGATGGTCACCGGCGCTTCGAAGATCGGCTTGAACGCCCGGCGCACCATGATGACGCCGTTCGGCGGTTCACCCTTGCCCGCCGCGGCATAGACTTCCCTCAGGAGCGCGTCGGAGACCAGACTTCTGTCACCGACAAATTCGGCCGGCCGCAGCGTCTTGAAAGTCTTGATCGCCTGCACGGTCGACGGCCCGAGCAAGCCGTCCGGATCGCCGGCGGAAAAGCCGAGCTGGTTGAGCAAGGCCTGGATGTCGATGATCGTCTCGCGCAGCGTGCGGCGGGTGATCAGCATGCTGATCGGCTCGGACGGCGGCTCGGGTTCGTGCGCGGTGATCGGCGAAGCTGCCGGCATCGGCATGGCCGCCGTATCGTTCATCGCCACCTGCACCGGTGTGCCCGGACTGTCGGGCATCGAGGGCCGCAGTTCGACATCTGAAAGCAGCAGCATCGGCGCCGGCGCTTGCCGATGGAAAAGGGTCGGATGGTCGATCGGCTGCGGCGCCACTTGGCCGTCGCTGATGATGACGGGAATGCCGGGCTCGGTCATCCCGTAGAGCATCTTTGCAAAGGCGCCCGGCATGCGCACGCAGCCATGTGAGGCCGGATAACGCGGCACAGAATTCGATTCGTGCAGCGCAATGCCGGACCAGGTCAGCCTTTGCATGAACGGCATCGGCGCCGCCGAATAGAGATTGGATTCATGGTATTTCTGCTTTTCGAGCACCGAGAAGATGCCGCTCGGCGTCGTGTGCCCGTCCTTGCCGGTCGAGACCTTCGAGGTCGCGACGACCTCGGTACCGTCATAGACCGCAAGCGACTGCCTGTCCTTCGAGACGATGATCTGCAGCGTGCGCGCATCTGCGGCAAGGGCAGGGTGCACGAGTGCGGTGGCCGACAGCAAGCCGAGGCCGAAGACGAGACGCGAGAACATGATACCCAACCATACGCAATACTTGCAAGGCACACTATGGGACGAAGTTTAAGGAAGATTTTATAGGCTGCGCGGCAGCCCGGGCTCACGCCTTAGTGATCGCGCTTGCCGCTGCCGAAGGTGTAGCCGGTCTCGACCGTGTTCTTGCCGAACTTGTCGCGCAGCTTGTCCATCGCCGCTTCGGCGGCCGCTCGCCGGCCGGAGTGCCGGTCGATGAGATCGGGCGGATCGGCGCGCGCGGCATCGCCGAGATCGCTGACGCCGATGCCGATCAGTCGGAACTTCGTGCCATCAGTTTCTTTTTCGAGAAGCTCGAGCCCGGTGCGGAAGATCCTGTCGGCAAGCTGGGTCGGGTCTTCGAGCTTGCGGTTGCGGGTGCGCGATTTGAAATCGGCGCTCTTCATCTTCAGGACGACGGTCTGGCCGGCAATGCCGCTTTTCTTCAGCCGCCAGGAGACCTTTTCGGAGAGGTTGCGCAGGATCGGCACCAGATCGTCATAACGCCAGATGTCGTCGAAGAAGGTCGTCTCGGACGAAACGCTCTTGGCCGCATCGTTGAGATGCACTTCACGGTCGTCGATGCCACGCGACAGCCGGGCGAGCCGCTGGCCGATGCTGCCGTAGCGGCGCATCAGGTCGTTTTCCTCCATCTGCTGCAACTGGCCGATGGTACGGATGCCATCTGCCTCCAGCGTCGCCGCAAAGGCCTTGCCGACGCCCCAGATGGTGGTGACGGGGCGCGGCGCCAGGAACTCGACCGCTTCTTCACGGCCGATGACGGAAAAGCCGCGCGGCTTGTGCAGGTCGGAGGCAACCTTGGCGAGGAATTTGCAATAGGAAAGCCCGACCGAAACGCTGATGCCGATTTCCTTTTCGACCCGGCGGGCGAATTTGGCGAGGGTGCGCGCCGGCGGATCGTGATGCAGCCTCTCGGTGCCACCAAGCTCGAGGAAGGCTTCGTCGATCGACAGCGGCTGCACCAGCGGCGTCAGATCCTGCATCATGGCGCGCACCTGGCGCCCGACCCGGACATATTTCTCCATGTCGGGCCTGATGACGATCGCCTCGGGGCATGCTTCCAGCGCTTTGAACATCGGCATCGCCGAACGCACGCCGTGGATGCGGGCGATATAACAGGCGGTGGAGACGACGCCGCGTTTGCCGCCGCCGATGATCACCGGCTTGTCGGCAAGTTCCGGATTGTCGCGTTTCTCGACGGCCGCGTAAAAGGCGTCGCAATCAATATGCGCAAGCGTCAATGCGTAGAGCTCGCGATGGCGCACCAGGCGGGGGCTGCCGCAGGACACACAACGGCGCGCCTCGCCCTTCTGCTCGGCAAGGCAGTCGCGACAGAAGCCGGGTGTCTTGTCGGGCGTGGGCGTCATCATGAGAACAAAGATTGAACGCCGCAACATTACGCCCTAAGCTTCCGAGTCTCAAGAGAGGCGGGAGCTTTGCCTTTGGATAACGATCTTCGTTTCGAGCCGGTAACGCCAGAACGCTGGGGCGACTTCGAAATCCTGTTCGGGCCGTAAGGTGCCTTCTATAATTGCTGGTGCGTCGCGCTGCGCCTGCCGCATGCGATAAGAACGAAGATGGCGACCGAGGAGCGCAAGGCGCATATGCAGGACCGGATCAAGGCGGGGCCGCCGCCGGGCATTCTCTGTTATGCGGATGGCGCACCGGTTGCCTGGGTGCAGGTCGGGCCGCGCCATGACGTGCCGCAGTTCAATTCGCCGCGCACCGTCTCGCGGCCGCTGGAGGAGGGTGATGCGCATGATCCATCCATCTGGGCCGTCAGCTGCTTCTTCCTGCTGCCCGGACTGCGTGGCAAGGGAATGAGCCATCGCCTGCTTTCCCTTGCGATCGACCATGCGCGGCGCCAGGGAGCGCGGCTGCTCGAAGCCTGTCCGATCGATCATGTGAAGCAGTCGAAATCCGTGACCCTCTGCGTCGGCTCGACGGCGATCTTCGATGCGGCCGGATTCGAGATGGTGGCACGGCGCAAGGATGGCCGTCCGCTCATGCGGCTGGAACTGCGCGCATGAGAGCGCCGGAAAGAAAATGCGCCTCGATCAATTCGGCCGCATGCGTCCAGTCGCTGGCGCGGCTGATGTCGTCAGCGGCAGCCGGTGCGAAACGATGGACGGGCGAGTTCGGCATCAGATGAATCAGCAGGCAATCGGCGACGTGATCCCTGACGGAATGCAGATTGCGCGCCATATCATCGATGAAGACGACGGGAAGGGAGCGGCTGGCATGCAAGGCGTGAACGATCGGCCCCTTCGGCTGCTCGGTGGCAAGCAGCGGAAAAAGCAGGCCCAGCCTGTCGAGCAGGCGGCGGCGCTGATCCTGGAACCGCGGCTGCATCGCCGTCAGGAAAAGCACGTCGGCCTCCTGCGAAAGCCGGTCGAGCGTTTCGACGACGCGGTCGAGCGGCGTCTGCCACAGCTCCTGCGCCTCGAAGAATTCCTCGATCAGCCGGCTGACCTGCGGATCCTCGATCTCCGCGCCATCCTCCTGCGAGACGATGTTGCCGTGAAGCTTAAACGATCGCGGCAGAAACGCGTGTCCCTGGCTTTGAAGGAAAAGCTGGAAAGGACCGATGAACTGCAGCACGACGTCGTCGACGTCGCAGACGATCAACGGGCGTTCGCCGAGGCGGATATGCGAGACATCGAGGTCCGGAGTGCAGGCCACGGTCAGTATTCTCCGGAATCGAGACCCGGCGAAGAGAAATGCCGCCAGGCGGCGGTCACCGTCTCCGGGCTGATGCCGCTCGCAGCGCAGAAAGCCATCGCCGTCGGTTCGTGGTTCATCAGGAAATCCATCATGCCGGCAAGGAATCCCGGGTCGTCGACGGCGTTGCGCACCTGGCCGGGCGCGACACCCGTCAGGGCGAGGAATCGGCCGAACATGTCGGGATCGCCGGCGAGCCAACCGAGCACGGCGATCGCGGTTGCGTGCGGGTCGGCGGCCTGTTGTTTCGAAGTCTTGAAGTTGCTTTGCATTTCGAGGGGTAAGTTACCTTTTCTTCAACCAAATACCGCTAGCGTGCGCTATCGGTTTCACGGAGCTATTGTCCGCATGTGCCTTTCTCATGGGACCAACCGCTGCTTGAACGGACGTAGGGACAGCTTGTCATGCCCAAACAGGTGATGATTGTAGAAGATAACGAGCTCAACATGAAGCTCTTTCGCGACCTCATCGAGGCGTCCGGGTACACCACGATCCAGACCAGAAATGGCAT
The DNA here is from genome assembly GCF_019685025.1 of Rhizobium sp. NZLR8. NCBI lineage: Bacteria > Pseudomonadati > Pseudomonadota > Alphaproteobacteria > Hyphomicrobiales > Rhizobiaceae > Rhizobium > Rhizobium sp. NZLR8. The sequence continues at coordinate 590,322 of NZ_JABDVY010000003.1, forward strand.
GGAGGCGCTCGATCTGGCGCGCAAGCATCGCCCCGACCTCATCCTGATGGATATTCAGCTTCCCGAGGTTTCCGGCCTCGAAGTCACGAAATGGCTGAAGGAAGACGACGAGCTGCACGTCATTCCCGTCATTGCCGTCACGGCTTTCGCGATGAAGGGCGACGAGGAGCGGATCCGCCAGGGCGGCTGTGAGGCCTATGTTTCCAAGCCGATCTCGGTTCCGAAATTCATCGAGACGATCAAGACCTATCTGGGCGATGCCTGACGCATCGGAAAGACACCTATGACTGCGCGAATACTGGTGGTGGACGATATTCCGGCCAATGTGAAGCTGCTCGAAGCGCGGCTGCTCGCGGAGTATTTCGACGTCATGACCGCGGCCGACGGCTACACGGCGTTGGCGATCTGCGAGCGCAACCAGGTCGATCTCATCCTGCTCGATATCATGATGCCCGGCATAGATGGTTTCGAGGTCTGCGAGCGGCTGAAAGCCAGCCAGAAGACCGCGCATATTCCCGTCGTCATGGTCACCGCGCTCGACCAGCCGGCCGATCGCGTCCGCGGTCTGAAGGCTGGCGCCGACGATTTCCTCACCAAGCCGGTCAACGATCTGCAGCTGATCTCACGGGTGAAGAGCCTGCTGCGGTTGAAGACGTTGAGCGACGAGCTGCGCATTCGCGCCGACACCGCCCATACGATGGGCATCGACGACCTCACGCGGGCAGTCGAGGGCCGCGCCGACGAGACCGCTCAGGTCCTGCTCGTCGACGGCCGCGCCAATTCGCAGGAGCGCCTTATCAGAGCGCTGAAGCCCGTTGCCGACGTGCTTGCCCTCTCCGATCCGCAGGCCGCCCTCTTCGAGGCGGCCGAAAGCGCGTTCGATCTCGTCATCGTCAACGCCAATTTCGACGATTACGATCCGCTTCGCCTCTGCTCGCAGCTGCGCTCGCTGGAGCGCACGCGCTTCCTGCCGATCCTGATCATCACCGAGCAGGGCGCTGACGAGATGGTCGTGCGCGCGCTCGATCTCGGCGTCAACGACTACATCATCCGCCCGGTCGATCCCAACGAGCTGGTTGCCCGCAGCCTGACGCAGATCCGCCGCAAGCGCTACAACGACCGTCTGCGCGCCAGCGTCAAGCAGACGATCGAGCTTGCGGTAACCGATCCGCTGACCGGCCTCTATAACCGGCGCTATCTCGACAATCATCTGAACGTGCTCTTCAACCGTTCAATGGCGCGCGGCCGGCCGCTTTCGGTGCTGATCACCGATATCGACCGCTTCAAGCAGGTCAACGATACCTATGGCCATGACGGCGGCGACGAAGTGCTGCGGGAATTTGCAAATCGCGTCCGTTCGACCATTCGCGGTGCCGACCTTGCCTGCCGCTACGGCGGGGAGGAATTCGTCGTTGTAATGCCCGACACCTCGCCTGAGATAGCCGCCGCTGTCGCCGAGCGCCTGCGCACGGCGATCGAAAGCGCTCCCTTCATGCTGAAACACGCCGGTGAGGCGCTGAACGTCACCGCGTCCTTCGGCATCGCCTCGCGTATTGCAGCGGTGCTGACTCCGGACCAGCTGATGAAGCAGGCCGATCTGGCTCTTTACGAGGCCAAGAATACCGGCCGCAACCGCGTTGTCGCCGCAGCCGCCTGACGAATCATCTGTCGCCTTCTGTGCCGTCTACGGGTTTTCCACAGTGGTAAGCGAATTATTACCGATTTTTAATGCCCGCCCGCATGGCGCGGGGTGAAAATTTTGCCGCCAAATAGCCCAAAAATGGATTTCCGGCTTTGCTGCCGATGCGCCGCTGCCCGATAGTCTTGAAAGTGTGCGGCCATAGCTAAAAATGAAATAGCGACTATAAAAAATTCCCCATGCCGATAGGGCGAAATACAGTGCGATGGAGCCACCTCACCTAAGGGGAGGGGATGGGTAAGTTATTACGTTATAGTGTAGAATTTCTTCGAAGCGTGGATGCCTACGCTTCGAGCCCAAGCAGAGCCGACCAATCTTTGTATGCACCAAAACTGGACTTTTAACCATAGAATCAAGTCCGCAAAAATCATCATTAAGAATTTGTTGATTTTCTTTCATTTTTGCGCAAATTATCGGCTCATAAGAGAAGCGCTCCCGTTGAGGAGTTGTCGATACCCCATGATGCTCAGGTCCGCCGCATCTCCTGGGTCGTGGGGTCGGTCGGCTAGTAGGCAAGTTATAGCGGTTCCTCGTGCCGTTTTGCATGCTGGCCGACCCCCTTTCAAGAAAACGCCGCCACTTCCCGAAGATGGAAGGGCGGCGTTTTTCTGTTTGCGCTATCATCTTTAAAGGCGATCACCTGGACAACAAAAAACGCGCAACCCGAGGGCGCGCGCTTTTTTGAAATCCTGAGATCAAGTGACTACTTGATCTTGGTTTCCTTGAACTCGACGTGCTTCCGTGCAACCGGGTCGTACTTCGTCTTCGTCATCTTGTCCGTCATCGTACGGCTGTTCTTCGTCGTGACATAGAAGAAACCGGTGTCGGCTGTCGACAGCAGCTTGATCTTGATTGTTGTAGCCTTGGCCATGGTCGTCCTGCCTTTAAGGAAAATGAAAGCCGTGGAAACCGGATGGGCTCCACGGCAAATTCTGGCGCGAAACTACGAATCTCGCCCGAAAAGTCAAGTCCGTTTTCGAATGAACATCAGTCTGATGCCGGAAAGTAGGGCGTAGAGACCGAAGAACGCGGCAATCGCCCAGGCAAAACCGTTATTTCCGGCGACATCGATCGCTGCGCCGATCGCCTGCGGCCCGGCGACGGTTCCCATAGCGTAACAGAAGATGAAGGCGGCATTGGCCGCCGCAAGGTCGGAGCCCGTCAGCCGCGAGCCGAGGTGGCTAAGCCCGACCGTATAGAGACCGGAGACGCAGCCGCCCCAGAAAAGCAGCAGCCCGGCCATCAGCAGCCAGTTGTCGAGCAGCACCGGCAACACCATCGCGCCGATGAACCCCATCAGCGCCATGCCGGCCAGAAGCGGCCGCTTATCGGCGATGCGGTCGGAGAGCAGGCCGAGCGGGATCTGAAAGATGACGTTGCCGACGCCCATCATGGTGAGCAGAAGTGCTGCCTGCGATTCGGTAAAATGGGCCCGCACAGCAAAGATCGGGAAAAGCGACAGGCCGCCCGCTTCGACCGCGCCGAAGATGAAGACCGCCGCCGTCGCCGTCGGCACCAGGAAAACGTAGCGCATGAAATGCAACTCCGGTTTTTCCTCGAGCACCGGGCTTTCGTCGCGGGCTATGAAGATCGGAATGGCGGCCAGCAGGATGGCGCAGGCGCCGATCAGGAAGGGGAAGATGCCGTCGCTGCCGAGAATCGAGAACAGCAGCGGCCCGGCCGCGAAGCCGAGGGAAAGCACGGTCGCGTAGATGCCGAGCACGAAGCCGCGTTTGGAAGGCGGCGAAGCGGCATTGATCCAGAATTCGGAGAGGATGAACAGCGTCGTCGTCGCGCCATGGAAAGCGAAACGCAGTGGAAACCACATCCAGAAATCCTGGGCATAATAAAAACCGAGCGCGCTCAGCGCCGAAATCAGCACGGCCCAGAGCATTGTCGGCGCAACGCCGTATTTATGGGCGAGCCTAGTGGTGATCGGCGCGGCGGCCATCGCCGCGACCCCGGCCATTGCCGTGTTGAGCCCGATCAGGGTGGACGAGATGCCGCGTTTTTCGAGGATGATGCTGAGAAGCGGAAGTCCGAGGCCGATTGCTATGCCAACGGCAGAAATGGACGAGATGGCTGCCACCAGAGAAGGCCAATGGATTTCTTCGACATCGCCCGGTGTGCCGTTTCTCGGCTGAGACATTTATCCATCCTTAGAAAGCTACGCGCGCGAATCGGCCGGTCACCTCACACAGATAGACACAGACGTGCCAAATCCGGGTGACGGGCAGCGTTTCGCAATATGTCCGATGTGAGTGACCACCTGCGGAATGTAAAGCCTGTTCAGACAAGAAAAGCTTACCATGTCAAATCGTTGAGGATCGTCGGCCGCCGCGTTCGGGTGGTGATCGGTGGAGCGCTGGCACTACACGTCAAATATGTCTGGAAGGTGAAGGCGCTAATCCGACCGGCCGGGGATGTCATAATCGTCGGAACCGTCACTCTCTCCACCGAAACCGTGCATGCGCAACGCCCATTGCAGGCCGATGACGCCGCCCTTGATCGGCTGGATCGAGGCAAGCGCGGTGATGACGGTGATCGGCGCCCAGATGGCAAGATGCGCCCATACCGGCAGCACGAAGGTCATGTCGGTCAGCATATAGCCACCGACCACGACGTGGCCGAGAACGAGGATGACGATATAGGGCGGCAGGTCGTCCGCGCGTTGGTGATACATCGCCTCGCCGCAGGCTGCGCAATGATCGACCGGCTTCAGAAAGGCGCGAAAGAGCTTGCCGCTGCCGCAAGCCGGGCAGCGGTTCATCAGCCCCCGCATGATGGAGCGCCCAACCGGACGCTCGACCTCAGGCATATCCCCGTAGCGGACAGCCGGATCGGTCGGTGTGCGCATCGCATGTTCCTCTTCGGAGCTAAAGAATGTCATTTGAGCCTTCTGATGCGATGAAATACAGGTTAAACGCAAATGAATCAAACGTTTGGCAACGAGCCTCGCCCCAGCGTGCCACAGTTCACGCAGCTGCAGGGCCAATATCTGGCCTCCATTTATGCCTACACCAGGATCTTCAAACGCCCTCTCGCAGAAGCCGATATGCATGGCCACTTTGAGGTGACCGCACCGTCTGTCCACCAGATGGTGCTAACGCTGGAAAAAGCCAGTCTCATTCAACTTGTTGCGACGGCGGCTATCCCGCTGTTTCGCCAGTGCTACTCCGAATATCCCAAGGGCCCGAAACGGCGCTTCGATCTCAATGCCTAACGGCGTCAAGGTATATGCCTTCCGGCTTTCAACATCGATTTGCGCCACGAGTGCTGCCGTTTCGAGCTCTCTCAGATTCCGGGTCAACTCCTTGGCACTGATGCCTTCGATCGCCACGAGCAGCGCATTGTATCGACGCGGTCCGGAAAGCACTAGTACGCGCAAAATATGGAGCTTCCACCGTCCGCCGATGGTGTTGATCGCGACATCAAGCGGGCAGGATGCGGGGTCGTGCTCGGAGGACTCTGGCTCTGAGACCAATAAGGGAACCTCGCGGTGCGTTGAGGCACCTGGGTGCAGCTCGCTAATATCCTCCAATGATGACCTCCGAAGAACCAACAGTACCCGCCGAGTTTAGCGGTCCCGCCCTTTCGATGCCAGCACTTTCGATGCCGGCATGGGTTGACCGTGAAGCCTATCCATTCACCTCAAAGTGGTTCGATCTTCCCGATGGAAGGATGCACTATATTGATGAGGGCGAGGGTGATATTCTCCTATTCGCGCACGGCAATCCCAGCTGGTCGTTTGAATACCGCCACCTCATCCGTCATTTTTCTTCGACTCATCGCTGCATTGCGCTCGATTATCTCGGGTTCGGCCTTTCCGACAAGCCGCCTCACCTGTCCTATCTCCCTCAATTCCACTCGGCCAATCTTGGTCGATTCATCGAAGGGCTCGATCTCAAGAACATTACCCTCGTCTTTCAGGATTGGGGCGGTCCGATCGCGCTCAGCTACGCGGTCGCCAATCCATCGAGAGTGAGTCGGATCATCGCATCGAATAGCTGGTTCTTCGATGTGCGGGAGTATCCGGCCGTTCGACGCTTCAGCCATATTATCGGAAGTGCGTTCGGACGGATGCTGTGCAAGCACCTCAATTTGTTTCCTCGCGTGCTTCTTAAAGCCTCGTTCGGAGATTCCTCGAGGCTGGGTCCAGAGGTCCACGCGCAATATCTGGCGCCGTTTCCAACGGCGGCCGAGCGCAAGGGCACATGGGTTTTCCCGCGCGCCATCGTCGGGGAAAGCTCTTGGCTGGCTGAGATCTGGGCGCGGCGTCACACCTTAAAGGACCGGCCAATACTCCTGATCTGGGGAATGAAGGACCCTGGTTGCACGCCGCTGCTTCCACGCTGGACGGAGGTGTTCACGGACCACCGTCTCATTACGCTCGACGATGTCGGTCACAACGTTGCTGAGGAAGCTGGGCGGCACCTTATCGGCCCGATTGCGAGCTTTCTTTCGGATCGATCACCGTCATGACCTGTGTAGCGATACTAGGTGGCAGCGGCCGCTTGGGCAGCCGCATCGTCGCAAACCTTATCCGGCAGAAGATGCAGGTTCGGGCCCTCGTCCATAGCCACGGACTCGCCGCGGCTGAAAGCGACTATACGGCGGTATATGGCGATGCCCATGACCCTTCTGCGATTCGAGCCTTACTCACAGGTGCCGACGCGGTGATTTCCACGCTCGGAAGTGCCGGTGCACAGATCGCGGACGTCACCTCTGCCGCCGTCAGGAACCTGATCCCGGAGATGACTGCGCTCGAGATCACGCGCATCGTTTCCGTCACGGGATCGGCTGTGCGCGACGACATTGAGGTTGGCAGGGAGCATCCCCACATGGCTGAACGGCGTGCCGCTCCTATGCAGCACATACCCGGACTGGTTCTTGACGGCGAGGGGCATCTGCGGCTGCTGCGGCAATCTACCCTCAATTGGACGGTCATACGATTACCTCGGATGACATCCGATCCCGCCAGGCCAGCCACTCTTCGGGTCGATCCGCCGGTGCCGGCCGAGACGATCAGCTACGAGGCCGGTGCCGAGGCGATTGTTGAAGAGCTCATTTATGCCAGGTGGGTTCGAAAAGCTCCGTTCGCTTCAGAAGCTTAACGGCAGAAGCTTAACGGCTTGTCACAGCGCTTCGCTATGCCGTGCTCGCTGCTGACACGCAAGCTTCGCCGGGGCGACAGCCATGAGCACCGTAAAGTTAACCCTTCGGCGACCGGCGGTGCAATCTTTCGGCATGACACCAGCCGCTCGTGATCCCCTACTCGAGAAGAAGTTGGCAGTAGCCACGCTCGAGGACTGGGCCTTGGCCATCGTTGCGGGGTCCACAATGCTCCAGGCGCGGTATCCGGAAGAGCGAAGATCCTCAGAAGCGCGCTGCCGCTCTTGACCTATTAAAGAGGACGATTCAGCGCAAGGGCTCGACTAAGACACCAACGATCCAACGTGCAAGCGGCATCAGCATGAGGAGGCTCGGGAAGGCTACGAGCCACGACACCGCCCATGCGCCGGGCCAGTGCGCGAAAAAAGCGCTTCCAGCACTCATGCCAGTTGCCACAGCCGAGACTATTGCAGACATCATTAGGGATAGAACGAACGGGATTAGAAGTTTGGAGTAGCCTGCTGGCAGCTTCTTCCATCTGGGATTTTTATTGCGCCGATCGGTCATCGCGATACCACGTTTGTTCCAATTGGCCATATCAATATTGTCCCGCCTTGAGGTCGCCAATGAACTGGTGCAAGGAACGCGGCTCGCCGCCCAAAGCCGCCCTTAGCGTAAGACTGTTACCGCCGAGCCCAAACCTTGCATAATGCTCGTGAACCTTTGAAAGGAGATGCAGCTGATGGTCGTTGTACGGCAAATTCCCGCTCGATGCCCACTCGGCAAAGGAAGGTTCCAGAGCCTCGACGTGACGTCCAAGCGCTTCCGACATCATTTCGGCAATATCACCTCTGTGGTAAAGTCCTTCAGAGCAAAGCTCGAGAGTGGCGAAAGCCAGTCGATCGCTAGTCAGAGCCTCGGCAGCGACGTCGGCAACGTCTCGATAATCAACACGCGCAATGCGCGCGGTCTTGGGGAATGGCTCGGAAAATGTACTCGTCTCCAGCACGTTCGGCCACGCGAGGGCGATGTTCTGCATGAAGTTCGCGGGGTGAAGGATCGTGTACTGTAGACGCGATGAATAGAGCGCTTCTTCCACAGGTATTTTGCTCGCGTGGTTCTTGAGCCGCGTATTTGTTGGCTGAATAACCGATGAGAAAACAAATTTGCGCACTCCGCTGCGCTCAGCGGCCTCGATCATTGAGACACCCATCGCGGCTTCGTCCGGCGCAAATGCTGGTCCGATATAAAAAACGCCATCGACGCCATCACATGCCCGGTCAAGACTTTCTGCATTGCGCAAGTCACCCTCAATAACATCAACCGTGGCGCCCACCTGGGTCTGCACATCTTTTGCGAGATATCGTACTAGCGCCCGAACCGTGACGTTTCGGCGTGCTAGAGCGGGCATTACCAGCCGTGCGAATTTTCCGGTGGCTCCTATCACCAGCACTTTGGGATTGCTTTCGGGCATTCGACTACTCCTCCGGTTTTTGCGTATGTGCGAAGGTAGCGAATTACCAAAACTGTGATAATAGTCTGAATCAGAGATAGACTATCATAATAAATGAGATAATAAATGAAACAACTCCATGATCTCGAGGCGTACGTCGCGATCGTCGAATACCATAGCCTGACTGCAGCAGCCCGCGAGCTTGGAAAACCTCTTCAATCTATCAGCCGTTCATTGGCTGCATTGGAGCAGGAGGTGGGGGTGGTGCTAATTCATCGGTCCACGAGGCGTTTGGTACCGAGCGAAGCGGGCGATGCGTTCTATCGCAGGATCAAGCCAGCCGTTGAGGCAATAAGGGAGGGCGTGCTCGAAGCAACCGACCGCCGGCTTGAGCCGAAGGGACTGTTGCGGATAGGTGCGCCCGTCCTGTTCGGGCCGGACTTTATTGTTCCAATGATTGCGGACTATATGCGGCGGTTTCGGGATGTGGATGTAGATCTTCAGCTCTCCGACCGTTTCGTCGATCTTAGTGATGAACGCCTCGATCTCGTTGTCCGAATTGGCGATCTGCCAGATTCAAGTCTTCAGGCCAAACGACTGGGTGCTTTGCGACGTGTCGTATTCGCATCACCTGGCTATCTCTTGGCACGGGGCCGGCCAGCTTCGCCGAAAGATCTCGCGGCCCACGATTGCCTTGTGCGTACTGTTGATCGGAGTCCCGGTGAATGGGTCTTTCAGGATGACGGCAAGCGAAGGACGATAAAGGTAGGCGGATCATTCAAATCAAACTCCATGACCGCGCTTTATGCAGCCGCAGTCGCGGGTCTCGGTGTGGGTTACTCGCCCTTATGGCAGGTCAAACATCTTGTTGATGAGGGCAAACTCGAGGTCCTTCTGAAGGAATACGAGCCTGCACCGGTCCCGATTCATGCTCTTTGGCAGGAGAACAGATTGCCTCCGGCCAAGATCCGGAGCTTTTTGGACGTACTGAGCCAGAATCTACAGCTTGATAGTCTCTAGGTGTTTAGTCCCGGCATTTGATGGATCGGATCGATGATGAATCGATCCGGCTCCAAAGTCCATTGTTTGCAGATGAACTCGTAAGGCGTGAGGCCGTTAAGCGTCTTGAGTCTGCGCCCGAAATTGTAGGCGTCGATAAAATCGGCCAGATGATTTTTCAATTGCGCATGATCGTCGTAGTGGAAGCGCTTGACGTTCAGCGGGAAATCGATCCACTGGATCGATTCCTGTTCCGCTTCACCTTCCTTGATCGTTCGGTTCATCCGCTCGACCTGTCCGCTGGTCCAGGGGTGTTTCACCTTGGTCAGGCGATGCTCGATGCTGTGATCGTCGCAGACCCAGTCGAAGATGTGCTCTAAGGCATTTCGATCACAAGCTCGGTTGGTGAACTGAATGCCATTGTCGGTCAAAACGATGTGAATGGTGTAAGGCACTGCCGCGATCAGATTGCGCAAGAACTGGGCAGCATTCATCTTGCCGGCTTTGGTATAGAGTTCTGCGAACGCGAACTTGGATGTTCGGTCAATTGCTACAAAGAGATAGAGCTTGCCCTCGGCCGTTCACCGTCCCATTGATCGCCACATGCGGCACGATCTTGCGAGCCTTCAACTCCTCGACGAAGGCTTCCGCGTCGTAGCCCTTGTCGGCGCCCAGCGTCGCCCCTTCGCCAAGGCCCTCGCTCAGTGC